>NZ_NEDO01000002.1:0-821157 GCF_002127155.1 Cellulosimicrobium sp. KWT-B
GGGTTCACAAAACTGGCATCAACACGAAAGATGACATCATCTTCCGAAATCAACCAAAGGAATCCCAGACACAACCAACCCAACCACCCGACGGGCAACCAGGCCAGCCATGCCACAGGGACAAAAAATTTGGCATTGACTAACAAGCACACTGTTGAGTTCTCAAACAACCGACACACACCGCCTCCGACCTCGTTCCCGAGGCCCTTGCGCGGGGCGCTTCCTTCGTTCTGAATCCTACCAGACCCGGCCGTTCGTCCCGGACCGGTGAAAACCGGATTTCCGTTCAGAAATGTACCTGATCCAGACACCCCCACCGCACTCACGGCGCAGCACTGTGCTCCGAGAAATCTGGTGGGAGTTTCGCCCGGGGGACCAGCCACTTCGCATCTGCTCCGAAGAGCTGTGCCGTGGTGTCTGTTCCTCCCTGCCGGGCGACCTCGAGAACATTACGGGGTCGCGGGCCAGGAGGTCAACTCGCTCCCTCGTGACCCGTCTCACCCCTCGCCGCCGCTCGCGCGCGCTCCCCCAGCACGCGCACGGCGTCGCGCAGCTCGGGCGGCCCGACGACGTCGAACGGCACGTCGAACATCGCGCACCGGGCCGCGAGCCCGCCCCAGGACCAGGAGCCCGTCGTCAGGCGGCACCGCCCCTCCCCCGCCGGCTCGACGACCGCGTCCGCGCCCGCCCAGCGCGCCACCGTCGCGGCGTCCGCGTGGAGCTCGACGGTGCCGCGCACCGGGTAGCTGGTGGTGGCGAACCGCTCCACGACGAACGTCGCGACGTCGGGCGCCGGCAGCGCGCGCGGCGCGAACCGTGCCCCCGTGCCCTCGCGCGGGACCATCCGGTCGACCCGGAACGTGCGCCAGTCCTCCCGATCGAGGTCCCACGCCACGACGTACCACCGCCCACCCCATGTCGCGAGGTGGTGCGGCTCCGCGCGCCGCGGGGCGCGGAACCCCGCGCCCTCCGGAGCCCCCGGCGCGCGCAGCACCTCACCGGTGCCGCCGTCGTAGTCGAACCGGAGCAAGCGCCGTTCGGTCGCCGCCGTCCCGACGGCGACGAGCACGTCGGGACGCACGGTGGGGAGCTCCTGCTCCCGGCGCCCCGGCACGGCGGTCACCTCCAGTGCGTCGATGCGCGTCCGCAGCCGCGCGGGCATCACCTGCCGGATGGTCGCGAGCGCCCGGGCCGCGGCGTCCTCGACCCCGGGCAGCGCGCCCGTGCGGAGGGCGACCGCGACGGCGACGGCCTGCTCGTCGTCGAACAGGAGCGGCGGCACGTCCGCCCCGGCGTCGAGCCGGTACCCGCCGTCGGGGCCCTTGGTCGCGCGCACCGGGTAGCCCAGCGTGCGCAGCCGGTCGACGTCGCGCCGCACGGTGCGCGGGCTGACCTCCAGGCGCTCCGCGAGCGTGGCCCCCGGCCAGTCGCGGCGCGCCTGGAGCAGCGAGAGCAGCCGCAGCAGTCGTCCCGAGGTCTCGAGCATGGCTCCAGCGTCGCACAAGGTAGAGGACCGGACCTGTCCGCTACCCGGAGCAGAGTCGTTCCCGACGCACGCACCGCACCCCAGGAGGAGCACCGTGATCCGGACCAGAGCACTGACCAAGGACTTCGCCGTCGGGCGGGACGAGAGCCGCACCGTGCACGCCGTGCGGGGCATCGACCTCGACGTCGCGCCGGGCGAGCTCGTCGCCGTCCTCGGCCCCAACGGGGCCGGCAAGACGACCACCCTGCGCATGCTCACCACGCTGACCCGGCCGACGTCGGGCACCGCCACCGTCGCGGGACACGACGTCGTCGCCGCGCCCGACGCCGTCCGCCACCGCATCGGGTACGTCGGGCAGGGCAACGGGGCCGGGCACGCGCAGCGGGCCGTCGACGAGCTCGCGAGCCAGGGCCGCATCCACGGGCTGGACCGCCGGTCCGCCCGGCGACGCGCCGACGAGCTGCTCGACTCCCTCGAGCTCACGGCGCACCGCACGCGCAAGGTGTCCGACCTCTCCGGCGGGCAGCGCCGTCGGCTCGACGTCGCGATGGGTCTGGTGCACGCGCCGTCGCTCCTCTTCCTCGACGAGCCGTCCACGGGTCTCGACCCGCACAACCGCGCGAACCTGTGGGAGCACGTCCTGCGGATGCGCGACGACTCCCGCGCGACGACGGGCGAGCCCATGACGATCGTCCTCACGACGCACTACCTCGACGAGGCCGACACCATGGCCGAGCGCGTCGTCGTCGTCGACCACGGGCGCGTCATCGCCGACGACACGGCCGCCAACCTCAAGGCCGAGCTCGCCGGGGACCGCGTCCTCGTGACGCTCGCGCCGTCGGGCGGGCGCGCGCACGACGAAGTCACCCACCTCACCGCGCTGGCCCGCCGCGTCGAGGGCTTCCGCGAGGTGGCCCGCACGCCCGAGGACGCGGGCGCCGTCGGGCCCGATGCCGGGCCCGACACCGGGCCGGAAGCCCGGCCCGGCAGTGCACCCGCGCTCGAGGTCCGCGCCGAGCGGGGCGACGCCTACCTGCCCCGGCTGCTGCGCGCGGCGGACGCCGCCGGTATCGCCGTCGACACCGCCCAGGTGCGCCGGCCCACGCTCGACGACGTCTTCCTCGCCCTCACCGGGCGCAGCCTGCGCGAGGCGGGCGCCACCACGGGCGCCGACGCCCACCCCACCGAGAGGACCGCAGCATGAGCACCGTCACCACGACCCCGACCACGCCGCGCACGGCACCGAGCCGCGCGCACGCCCCACGCCGCGGCCTCGCCGCGTTCGCCCGCGACACCGGCATCGTGCTCGTGCGCGAGCTGCGGCCCGTGCTGCACGACCCGTTCTCCGTGCTCTTCGGGCTCGTCCAGCCGATCGTCTTCCTCGCGCTGTTCGGACCGCTCCTCGTCGGGTCGCTCGGCGGCACGACGACCGGCCAGGAGGTCCTGGGCGGCAACGTCTGGCAGTGGTTCGTGCCGTCGATCCTCGTCATGACGACGCTGTTCGGGACGTCCACGACGGGTGCGAACCTCCTCGTCGAGCTGCAGACGGGGGCGCACGAGCGGATGCTCGTCGCGCCGCTGTCGCGCGCGTCGCTCCTCGTCGGGCGCGCGCTCAAGGAGATGGTCCCGATCGTCGCGCAGTCCGTCGTCGTGGTGCTCGTCATGCTGCCGTTCGGCTTCGAGCTGCACCCCGCCGGCGCCGTCGTGGGGCTGGTGCTGCTCGCCGTCTTCGGCGTGGGGATCGGCTCCCTCAGCTACGCGCTCGCGCTCGCCGTCCGCAAGCAGGACTGGATGTTCTGGGTCGTGCAGCAGACGCTCGTCTTCCCGCTCATGATCCTGTCCGGCATGCTCCTGCCGCTCGAGACCGGACCCCGCTGGATGCAGGTCGCGTCCGACGTCAACCCGCTGCGCTACGTGGTCGACGCCGAGCGGGCGCTCTTCGCGGGCGACCTCACGGCCTCCACCGTCGCGTGGGGGTGGGTCGCCGCCGTCGTGACGGCCGCCGTCGGGCTCGCCGTCGGGATCCGGACCATGGTGCGGACGACCGACTGAGCACGGGAGCGCTTCGGCCCGGCCCTCCAGCCCCGGGTCACCCGGCGGACGGTCTCGTCGCCAGCACGAGATGCGAGAAGTGGCCCCCGCGGCGAGTCCGCCAGGGGCCACTTCTCCCGTCTCACGCCGGGCGCGGTCCCGGCCGGCGGGCTCAGGCGGTGTGCTCGCGGAAGGCGTCGGTGAGCGTGGGGCCGTCGTCGGTGCCCAGGCGCCAGACGCTCCAGCCGTCGGCGGTGTGGGTGCCGGAGACCGCGACCGCGGCGAGGTCCGGGTGGCGGAACCGGGCGCCGTCGGACAGCTCGATGAAGCCGTCGGGCTGGAGCACCGCCTCGAAGCGCTGCCCGCGCCGGGGCCGCGACCACACGAGCTGGCGCGGGGCGCCGAACGCGCGGGCGAGCGCGACGAGGTCCGGGTCGTCCTCGGGGCCGAGCGGCAGGTCGGCCGCGGGCGGGGACGGCACCGGCGCGACGTCGCGGCTCGGCGACGGGAGGTCCGGCCCCGTGCCGAGGTCGACGGGCGGGTGGTACGACAGCGGGTCGTACGGGCGCTCCTGCGCCGGGCTGCGCTGGTCGCCGTACTCGTGCGTGAGGTACGACTCGCGCGTCCGGATCGACTCCCGGGTACGGATCGACTCGCGCGTGAGGATCGAGGTGCGCGGGGCCGGTGCCTCGTCGGCGCTCTCGACCGGGCGGCGGTCGGCCCAGGCCGTCGGCGCGGGCTCGGGCGCCGTGCGCGCGGTGAGCGGGTCGTCCAGGGGCACGAAGTCGAGCACGGGCGGCTCGGCGCGGCGCGGCTCGCCCGACGCGGTGAGCGGGGCGAGCTGGCCCGTCTCGTCGGCCGACGACGGCGCGACGCCGTAGGTGGTGCGGGGCTCCAGCTCGGCGGCCCGGCGACGTTCCGCCCGGGACTTCGCGGCCTGACGCGTCACCACGGGAAACTTGCCGGTCAGGGCTCGGCCCACGGCGACGCCGTCCGCGAAGTCGGAGCCGGGGGCGACGGCACGGCCCCGTGGGGGCTCGGGTGCCGCGGGTGGCGCGGGGTTGTCGCGCGACATCGCGAGCGGGGACACGTCGACGAAGCGGCGGCCGTCGGCCCCGTGGACCACGCCGAGGCGCAGCACCGCGACCGGCGAGCCCGGCTGGCGCAGGAAGTCGAGCGCGTCCTGGATGGCGGGCGCGGCGCTCGAGCAGATGACGATGAGGCGCGCGCCCGTGGCGCGCGCGGTCGCCTGCGAGCGCGTGAGGGGCACGTTGTCGTAGAACGCGGCGACGTCCTGCTGGAAGCGCGACGCGCCGCCCGTGTAGCGCGCGGCGAGCTCGGCGCGCGTGAGGCGACCGGCGCGGCCCGCGTGGTTGAGCGCCGCGGTCAGGGCCTCCTCGGTGAGCTCGGCCGTGACCTCGATGACGACCGGGAGCCCCGCCGCGTCGAGCGCGAGGAGGTGCGGCTCGTCGTCGGACGTGCCGTGCGCGACCGGGAAGATCTGCTCGCCCAGCAGTCCCTCGAGGTTGCCGTCCACCACCCGCTGCGCGTCCGTCCCGAATGCTCCTGCCTGCTGGGGCGGCTGGACCAGTACGGGACGCTCGGCGTCCACCTCGAAGAGGGGCATCGGGGGTTCTCCTGCAGCTGCGGAAACGCGACCTGGGCGGGGGCGTATGCGCCATAGCCTACGGGGGCGGGTCAAGTCCCTCGAAGCGGGCGAACCGGTGCGCAAGGGCCGTCCGGCCCCGCCCTCCGGCCCGGGCGTCACCCGCCTGGTCAGGCGTGCCCGGTGTCCTCCGACTCGGCCGCGAGCCGCTCCTCGACGCGCTCGACCTTGCCCGTGAGCTCGCCCGTGCGACCCGGGCGGATGTCGGCCTTGAGGACCAGCGACACGCGGTGACCGCCCGCGCCGACGGCCTCGGTCGCGCGCTGGATCACGGGCATGACGACGTCCCAGTCACCCTCGATCTCGGTGAACATCGACGTGGTGCGGTTCGGCAGGCCCGACTCGCGGACGATGCGGACGGCCTCGGCGACGGAGTCCGCGACGGACTCGCCGGCACCGAGCGGGGCGACGGAGAAGGCGAAGACGGCCATGGGTCCATCGTGGCACGGCGCCGCGTCACGGGCCGGGGCACCGGGCGCTCCCCGAGGGGACCGTGCTCCGACGTAGGCTCGTCGTCGTGACAGCAGAACACCGCACCGACCGCGTCACCGTGCTCGCGGGCGGGGTCGGCGGGGCCCGCCTCGCGCACGGTCTGGACCTCGCGGGGACGGACCTCACGGTCGTCGTCAACGTCGCGGACGACGTCGAGCTGCACGGGCTGTGGATCTCGCCCGACCTCGACACCGTGACGTACACGCTCGCCGGGCTCGCGGATGAGGAGCGCGGCTGGGGCGTCGTCGGGGAGACGTACGCGGCTCTGGAGGCGATGGGCCGGCTCGGCGAGGACACGTGGTTCACGCTCGGCGACCGCGACCTCGCGACGCACGTCGTGCGGACGGCCCGGCTGCGCGCGGGCGCGCCGCTGTCCGACGTCACCGCGCAGCTCACGTCCGCGCTCGGCGTCCGGGCGCGCGTGCTGCCCGTCACCGACGACCGCGTCGCGACGCTCGTCGACACGCCCGCCGGGCGCCTCGGGTTCCAGGAGTACTTCGTGGGCCGTCGGCACGCGGACGACGTGCTCGGTCTCGTCTACGACGGCATCGACGCCGCGCGCCCGGCGCCCGGCGTGCTCGACGCGGTGACCGGCGCCGACGTCGTCGTGGTCGCGCCGTCGAACCCGTTCCTGTCGGTGGAGCCGGTGCTGGGCGTCGCGGGCGTGCGGGAGGCGCTCGCCGGGACGTCGGCGCGGCGCGTCGCGGTGAGCCCGATCGTGGGCGGTCGCGCGCTCAAGGGCCCGGCGGCGCAGATCCTCACGACGCTCGGGCACGAGGTCTCCGCGCTCGGCGTCGCGCGCCTCTACGTGGGCCTGGTCGACGTCATGGTCATCGACGACCACGACGCGCACCTCGCCGACGCCGTCCGCGAGCTCGGGATGGACGTCGTCGTGACGGACACGGTCATGGGCGGCGCCGAGGGCCGCGAGCGCCTGGCGCGCACGCTGCTGCGGACGGCGGGGATCGCGCGTGGGTGACCTCGTGCTGCCCGACGGCGGCCCTCGCCCGGGTGCCCCGGGCCCGGCGCGCGTCGTGGCGGTCGTGCCGCTGCGCGACGGGTCGTCGGGGAAGTCGCGGCTCGCGCACGTGCTCGACCCCGCGTCGCGCAGCAGGCTGATCGGCGTGCTCGCGCGGCACGTCGTGGGGACGCTGCTCGCGAGCGACGGCGTCGAGCGCGTGGTCGTCGTGACGTCCGACCCGCGGTTCACGTGGCGGGCGCTGCGGGACGTCGTGGTGGACGAGTCCGCCGACGCGGCGCACGCCGGGTCCGACGACCTGCCCCTGCTGACCGCCGACGCCGACCGCCTGCGCATCGTGCTCCAGCCCGCGGACCGGCCCGGTCTGGACGCGGCGGTGGAGCTGGGCCGGGAGCTAGCGGCGGAGGGCGCGGCGGCCCGGGGCCCGGTGCGGCTCCTCGTGGCGCACGCCGACCTCCCGGCGCTCACGACCGCGGACGTCGCGGCGCTGCTCGCCGAGGAGGCCCCCGTCGTCGTCGCGACGGACCGGGTCGGCGCGGGCACGAACCTGCTCGTCCTCGACCACCCGGCTTCCGCGCCGTCGAGCACGACCTTGCTGTCGGGAAGCGGCGCAGAACGCCGGGAACCTCGTGCTCGGCCCGACGACGGTGCCCGGGGCGAGGGGTTCCGTCTTCAGTTCGGGACGGGCAGCCGCGCGGCGCACGTCGCGGAGGCCGAGCGGCTCGGGCTGCGGGCCGTCGTCGTGCAGCGACCCGGGACCGCCGTGGACCTGGACACGCTGGAGGACTGGGGCGAGCTGGCCCCGCCCGTGCGGGCCGCGGTCGGGCTGCACGTCCCGGCGCTGCGCGACCACGACGCCTGACCCGGCACCCGCCGCCCCGCTACGACGGCCAGGTAGCGAGCTCCTCGGCGGGCGCCGCGAGGCCGGCCCGCACGTCGGCGAGGAGGCGCTGCCACGCGCCCTCGTCGAGCGGCCCGGCGCAGTCCAGCGCGAGCACCACGGACTGCGTCGACGCGTCGCCCTCGAACGTCGGCACGCTCACGACGCGCGCCGCCCCGCGCACCCGCACCTCGCCGCGCGGGGTCGCCACCGTCCAGTCCTGGGCCGCGGCGTTCACCCCCTGGCGGGTCACGCCGTCGGCGAGGAGGGGCAGCAGGACGTCGCGGGGAGCCGTGAGGTCACCGCCGTCCGCGGCGACCGTCTCCGCGAGGAGGGCGGCGGACGCGTCGCGCGGGCCCGCCGTCGGTGCCACCGGGTCCGCCGCGGCACGTGACGACAGCACGCACGCGCCGCTCGCACCGACGACCTGCCACCCGGACCGCGCGACGAGCGGTGTCGCGCCCGCCGCGCCGCCGAGGATCGTGACCTCGGGCGGAGCGGCCGTGGGCGCCTCCCCCGGCCCGGCGGAGGCGCCCGCCGTCGGCTCGTCGGAGCCACCCGGAGGCCGCTCCGGGTCGCCCGAGGCGGTCGGGTCGTCGGCCGGGACCTCGGCGGGCGGCCGGTCCGTCCGCGTCGCGGACGCCACGCCCGTCGGGTCCTCGGGCGTCGCGCTCCCCGTGCACGCTCCCGCGCCGAGGACGGCGAGCGCGAGCCCGACGGCGAGCGCCCCCGCCCGCGAGCCCGTCACGACCGGCCTCCCCAGCGGCCGCGGTGCACGACGTCGTCGAGCGGCTTGCGCGCGCGACGGCGCGGCGAGCCCGTGGCCGCCCGGTCGGCGGGGTGCCCGACGGCGACGACCCCCGTCGGCGCGTACGCGTCCGGGATGCCGAACGCCGCGCGCAGGCGCCCGACCTCGCCCGGCGCGACGCCGAAGAAGCACGCGCCGAGCCCCTCGTCGACGACGGTCTGGAGCATGAGCAGCGCCGCCATCCCGGCGTCGACGTGCCAGTACGGCACGGCCCAGCGGTTCTCGTCGCGGTCCGCCCAGCCCTTGTCGTCCTCGGCGTACCGGTCGAGGTAGACGTCCTTCGACGTGAGGACCACGACGAGCACGGGCGCGGTGCGCATCCCGGCGAGCCACGCGCTCATGCTCCGCTCGGGCTGCTCCGGCGAGGTCGCGGACCAGAAGCGCGCGACGTCGTCGGGCTCCGTGAGCACGAGGAACGACCACCCCTGCGCGAACCCCGCGCTCGGCGCGCGGACGGCGTTGCGCACCAGGCGGTCGACGGCGTCCGGGTCGACCGGCTCGTCGGTGAACCGGCGCACCATGCGCCGGCGTCGGACGACGTCCTGGAACTCCACGTGGCCCCCTCGGCACGGTCCGGGATCAGGTCCCCGCACCCTACCCGGCGACGCGCCGCGTCATCCGCAGCTCGACGAGGCGGGGGTCGCTCGGGAGGGGCTGGGTGTCGCCGGTCGGCGCGAAGCCCGCGCGCTCGTAGAGCCGGAGCGCGGGGGCGTTGGTCGCGGTGACCCAGAGCGCGAGCGTGCGCGCGCCGAGCCCGGCCGCGAGGTCGTCGGCGCGCGCCAGGAGCGACGCCGCCACGCCGCTCCCCCGCGCGCCGGGCTCGACCCACACCGACACGAGCTCGGCGACGGTCGCGTCGTCGGACGACGGGACGACCGCGGCGATCCCGACCACGGGACCCGGCGACCGGTCGCCCCCGGCCGGGTCGCCGTCGGCCAGACGGCCGTCGTCGAGGGCCGTCCGCGCGAGGAGCGTGCGGCCCTGCGCCGCGCGCTCGCGCCACACGCCGTCGGGGAAGGCGGCCTCGCGCGCGAGCGTCGAGCCGAACGCGGACGGGGCGTCGGCGAGCGCGCGCAGGCGGACGTCCCGCAGCTCGCGCCAGTCGTCGGGCCGGATGCGCGCGACGGTCGTGGTGGGCATCGGCCCATCGTGGCAGCCCGGCCCGACGTCGGTGCGCCGGACCGGGCCGCTCGGCCGGCTCACGCCGCGTCGAGGCGCGCGCGCAGCTCGGGGTCGAGCTCGAGGTCGGCCGCGCCGAGCAGGTCGTCGAGCTGCTCGACCGTGCTGGGCCCGACGACCGGGACCACCGGGTGCTCGCCGCCGAGGAGCCACGCGAGCGCGACCTGGTTCGGCGTCGCGCCGAGCTCGCCCGCGACCTCGTGCAGGAGGCGGATGCGCTCGCGCGTGGTCGGGTGGTCGAACCCGTCCCAGAGCGGCTTGTCCCGGCGCACGTACGCGCCCTGGAGGATCGGCGAGTAGGCCGTGACGGCGAGCGGCGGGCGGCCCTCGACGCCCGTGGACGCCGCGTAGTCGAGCAGCTCGTACGACGCCCAGTTGTGCCGGCCCGTCTCGGGCGTCGGGTAGGCGTAGGTGTAGTTCTGCTGGACGAGCCCGTAGGGCGCGACGCCCTGGCGCATCGCCTCCTCGCGCGCCTCGACGACGCGCCACAGCGCGACGTTCGAGATGCCCGTGATGCCGACGACGCCCTCCGCCTGGAGCTTGCCGAACGCGCCGACGGTCTCGGCGAGCGGCGTCCCGTGGTCGTCGACGTGCCCGTACAGGACGTCCAGGTGGTCGACCCCGAGGTGACGCAGGCTCTCGTGCGCCTCGTCCGCGACGACATCAGCGCCGAGCCCCTGGAAGTTCGTCGGCTCGACGTTCTGCAGCGGCAGGGCCGGGTCCTTCTTGGCCGCGCCGAGCTTCGTCGCGATCCGGACCTCGTCGCGCGCGCCCCGGCTCGCGAGCCAGCGGCCGAGCAGGTCCTCGCTGTCGCGGCCGTGGCCGTCGGCCCAGAAGCTGTAGTTGTTCGCGGTGTCGAGGAACGTGCCGCCCGCCTCGCGGTAGCGGTCGAGGATCGCGAACGACGTCTCTTCGTCGACGAGCGTGCCCATGTTCATCGTGCCGAGGCACAGGGTCGACACCTCGAAGGAGGTGCGCCCGTCGCCGATGGTGCGGTACCGCATGGTGGTCTCCCTGGGTCTGTCGGCGGTCCGAGCGGTCCGTGGTGGACCCGTGGTCTCGGTGACGTGCTCCACGCTAGGGAGGCATCGGCACGGGTGTACGGTCCGATGCCATGGCCGTGGACCAGACCAATTCCTCCCGAGCGGCGCCTCCGGGGACGACGGCGGCGCTCGCCTGGGAGGCCCTGCTCGACCTGGGCGCGGGGCCGGGGTCGCGCGTCGAGCGGCTCGAGCGCGCGGTCCGCGACGCCGTGCACGCCGGCCGCGTCCCCGTCGGCGCAGCGCTGCCGCCGAGCCGACAGCTCGCCGAGTCGCTCGGGGTGTCGCGGTGGGTCGTCACCGAGGCGTACGGCCAGCTCGTCGCGGAGGGCTTCCTCGAGGCGCGCACCGGCTCCGCGACCCGCGTCTCCGCCGCAGCCGGCGCCCGATCGACGAGCCCGAGGGGAACGAGTGCGCTGGGCGAGCGGCCCACGAGCCCGGCGGGAACGACGGTGCGCGCGGGTCGTGGCGGGCCTGACGGGAGCCGCGAGGAACGAGCGGCGGACGGTAGACCCGCGCGCGCCGTCGTGGACGCCGGGCGGACCGACACCGGCAGGACCCACGCCGCGCGCGCCCGGTTCGACCTCGCGCCGGGTGTCCCCGATCTCCGGCACGTCCCGCGCGACGCGTGGCTCCGCGCGGCGCGCGAGGCGCTCGGCACGTCCGGCGGGACGGCGTCGAACGACGACCTCGGGCAGCCCTCCCCCGCCGGGCACCCGCACGCGCGCGCCGTCGTCGCCGGCCACCTGCGCCGGGCGCGCGTCGTCACGGGGCCGGACGACGCCGTCGTGCTGACGCGCGGCGCGACGGACGGCATGGCGCGCGTCGCCGCCGCGCTCGTCGAGGCGGGCCACACGCACCTGCTCGTCGAGGACCCGAGCTGGTCGGTGCTGCGGGACGTCGCGGCGCGCGCCGGTCTCACCCCCGTCCCGGTCCCCGTGGACGCCGGGGGCGCGGACGTCGGCGCGCTCGTCGACGCGTCCCGACGGACGGGCGCGCGGGCCGCGCTCCTCACGCCCGCGCACCAGTTCCCCACCGGCTCCGCGCTCGCACCCGAGCGGCGCGAGGCCGTCCTCGCCTGGGCGCGGGACGTCGACGGCGTCGTCGTCGAGGACGACTACGACGCCGAGTTCCGGTACGACCGCCGGCCCGTCGCCGCGCTCCAGCAGCTCGACCCCGACCGGGTCGTGCTGCTCGGCTCGGTGAGCAAGACGATGAGCCCCGCGTTCGGCGTCGGGTGGATGGTCGTGCCCGCGCGCTGGCGCGAGTCCGTCGCGCGCGCTGCCGCACCGCACGGCCCGACGGCGGCCCCGTCCACCGTCGACCAGCTCACGTTCGCGCGGCTCGTCGCGTCCGGCGGCTACGACCGGCACCTGCGCGCCGCGCGCGGGCGCTACCGCCGCCGTCGCGACGCCGTGCTCGACGCCCTCGCCCGCGAGCTGCCCGGCGCCGCGGTGCGCGGCATCGCGGCGGGGATGCACGCGCTGCTGTCCCTGCCGGGCTCGCCGGACGACCCCGCGCCCGACGCCGCGCACGTCGTGCGCGAGGCCGCGCGGCGCGAGGTGACCGTCGTCGACCTGCGCCGCTACCAGGTGCGCCCCGCCGAGCGGTCGACGACCCTCGTGCTCGGGTACGGCAACCTCGCCGACGCCCGGGTCGACGACGCCGTCGCCCGGCTCGCCGACGCGGTGCGTGCCGCTACTCGTCGTGGGACAGGAGGCTGAACTCGGCGAGGAGCTCGCCGATCTCGGTGGCGTCCACCTTCTTCTGGAGCCGGTCGCGCAGGACCCGCGGCCCGGGGATGTCGAGCTCCTCGCCGTCGCGCAGGGCGCTCACCGCGGCGAGCAGCTTGCGGACGTCGTACGTGCTGTTGAAGACCTCGGGCACGCCGCGCTCCAGGTCGAGCAGCTGGTAGGCCGCCTCCATGCCGGTGCGCACGGAGTACTCGGTGGTGAAGATCGTGTCCCGGGTGGTCTCGGCGAACTGGCCGATGAACGCGAAGTTGCGGGCGCCGTCGGGCACGACCTGGGGCCGGTCGCCCGCGTGCCGGGGCATGAAGAACGCCGTGACGTACGGCATCATCACGGGCACGCAGCTCGCGGCCTCGGCGGCGAGGGTCGGGATGTCGGCCTCCGGCACCCCGAGGTGGTAGAGCCACTCCTGCGTGATCTCCTCGCCCGTGCACTCCTGGAGCGACTTCTTCACGTAGTCGCCCGGGGTGTCCACGAACAGGCCGTAGACCCACACGACGATCTCGTCGGGCGACTGCGCCTTGAAGTGCGGCTGCCGGTTGACGGTCCAGCTCATCAGCCACGCCGAGTCGCGCGCGGTGACGATGCCGCCCGTGACGACCTTCCCGCTGAACGGGTCACGCCGACAGATGCGCTCGATGTGCTCGGGGATGCGCCGGTCGAGCGTCGTGACGGTCGCGGACTGCCACTTGGTGAGCGGGATGTCGGTGCTGAAGACGTCGGGCCGGCCGAACGACGGGTCCTTGGCCGCGACGCGCCGCCACAGGTCCCACGCGGGCGCGGGCCCCGTGTCGAGGCGCGCGGGCGTGTGCTGGTCGCCGTTGTCGGAGTTCTCGGTGAGCGAGCCGATGGTCGCGATGACGAGGTCGTCCTCGCCGAGGTCGATCGTCCGCTCGACGGCGGCCCCGCCGGACTCGTGGGCCGCCGCGTGGTCCAGCAGGTGCAGCCGCGTGGCGACCTTGCGGTCCGGGGCGAGGTCGAAGTCGACGTCGGTGACCTCGACGTGGAACCGGAACGTCACGCCCTGGTCCATGAGCCAGCGCGTGAGCGGCAGCACCATCGACTCGTACTGGTTGTACTTGGTGAACTTGAGCGCCGAGAGGTCGGGCAGTCCGCCGACGTGGTGGATGAACCGGTGCAGGTAGAGCTTGAACTCGAGCGCGCTGTGCCATTCCTGGAACGCGAACATCGTGCGCCAGTAGAGCCAGAACTGGCTGTCGAGGAAGTGCCGCGACATGACGTCCTCGATCGACTTCCCCTCCATGTCCTCGCGGCGCGCGAGGAAGATCTTCGTGATCTCCTTCTGCGCCTTCTCGTCGAGGCGGAACAGGTTGTCGAAGTGCGCGTCCTTCCCGCGGTCCTCGGTGACGCGCTGGAGCGAGAAGTTCGGGTCGTCCTTGTTGAGCCAGTAGAACTCGTCGAGGACCGAGACGCCCTCGGTCTCGATCGACGGGACGGAGCGGAACAGGTCCCACAGGCACTCCATGTGGTCCTCGAGCTCGCGCCCGCCACGGATCACGAACCCGCGCCGCGGCTCCTTGATGCCGTCGAGCGCGCCGCCGGGGAGCCGGAGCCGCTCGTAGACGGTGATCTTCTCCCCCGGCACCTGGCCGTCGCGGACGAGGAAGCCCGCCGCGGAGAGCGACGCGAGGCCCGCTCCCACCAGGTGGACGGACCCGAGCCGGTCCGTCCGCTCCGGCCTGCGCGGCCGCGCGAACGCCTCGTAGTTGCCGCTGGAGTAGTACATGGCCTGCCCCTCACCGCCGACGACGTGGACGGAGCACCGCCCGCGGTGGTGCTCCCCTGCCATGCTCGCGCCGGGGTCGACGGACCGCACCTCGGTGCCCGGACGTGCGAGGCACGGCAAGACCGGGCCGAGCCGGCACACGAGCAGGGCATGGAGAAGACGTCGCACCGCCGCGCTCGGCCGTCCTGGACGACGGCGGTGCTCGCCCTGGGCGCGCTCGTCGTCGCGCCGCTCGTGACCGGGTGCGCGCCCGCGAGCGCCGAGGGGCCGGTCGCCGGGCTCGCGGACGCACGGGACCGGTGGGCTGCGGCGGGGTACGACGACTACGCGTTCACGCTCACGTCGTCGTGCGGGGAGCGGCACCTCGTCGGGGACTTCGACGTCGAGGTCGCGGGCGGCGAGGTGGTCGCGGTCTCCGCGAGCCTCGCGCACCTGGAGACGACCCCCGAGTCCTACGTCGAGAGCGGTGGCCGCACGATCGACGGGTTCCTCGACCTCGTGGACGAGCGCCACGACGACGTCACCGACGTCGCGTTCGACGACGAGCTGGGCTACCCGACGTCGCTCACGCTCGACCCGGTGCCGCGCGCGATCGACGACGAGGAGTGCTACGCGATCACGGACGTGCACCCCGCGCGCGGCTGACGGCCGCCCCGGGCGATCGCGCGCCGTCGGGCACCCCGGCCGCCCGCGACGATCAGAGCCGCTCGGCGAGCAGCTCGACGAGGGCCTTGCCCTGCACGCCGGCGAGGTCGTCGGCCTGCGTGCGGCACGAGAACCCGTCCGCGAGGTACACGTCGCCGGGGGCGGCGTCGCGCAGCGCGGGCAGGAGCGCGTTCTCCGCGACGGCGACCGACGTCTCGTAGTGGCCCTTCTGCATGCCGAAGTTGCCCGCGAGACCGCAGCAGCCGGCGAGGACCTTGATGGTCGCGCCCGCGTCGCGCAGCAGCCGCTCGTCCGCGGCGAAGCCCATCACCGAGTGCTGGTGGCAGTGCGGCTGCACGACGGCGGTCACGTCCGAGAGGTCCGGCACGCGCCACCCGGACTCGCGCCCGGGCGCGGTGTCGACCGAGGTGAGCAGCTCGGCGAGCGTGCGCGTCGCGGCGGAGACCGCCTGGGCGCGCGGGTCGTCGGGGAACAGGTCCACGAGGTCGGAGCGCAGCACGGCCGTGCACGACGGCTCGAGCCCCATGATCGGGATGCCGTTCACGGCGTACGGGCCGAGCACGGACAGCAGGTTCTCCAGGCGCTTGCGCGCGCCGTCGAGCTGGCCCGTGCTGATCCACGTGAGGCCGCAGCACGCCTGCTCGTCGGGCACGACGACGTCGTACCCCGCCGCGGTGAGCACCTTGACGGCGGCCTGCGGCACGCCCGGCGACATGTTGTCGCTGAACGAGTCGGTCCACAGGACGACCTTCGGGCGCTCGTCGCGCACGGGGCGGCCGGGCTGCTGCCCGATGCGCAGGCCGGGCACGCCCTGGGTCGCGCCGCCGCGCCTCCACCACGTGCGGAACGGCACCTCGGCGAACTCCGTCATGGAGCGGCGCGTGTCCATGCCGCCCGCCCACAGGACCGCCTTCGCGAGCGGCCGGAACCCGAGCAGCTTGTTGGCCAGGCGCGGCATGCCCGTCGCGAGGCGCGCCCAGACCGGGAGCCAGCCGAGCGAGTAGTGGTCGACGGGGCGCAGCCTGCCGCGGTACGTCCGGTACAGCACCTCGGACTTGTACTGCGCCATGTCGACGCCCGCGGGGCAGTCGCTCGAGCACGCCTTGCAGGACAGGCACAGGTCAAGCGACTCGCGCACCTCGGGCGCCGCGAGACCGCCGACGAGCGTGCCGTTCACCGCCTCCTGGAGCACGCGGGCGCGGGCGCGCGTGACGTCCTTCTCGTCCTTCGTCGCCTGGTACGACGGGCACATGAAGCCGCCCGCGGCGCTGGTGTCGGCGCGGCACTTGCCGACGCCGACGCACCGGTGCACGGCCTGGGTCATGTCGCCGTGGTCGTGCGCGAACGAGAAGCCCTGGTAGCCGGCGCGACGCGAGATCTTCGTGACCTTCGCGGGCGCGGCCGTGCTCGTCCCGGGCGTCCCCGGCGCGCCGACCTTCGACAGCAGCGGGTGCGCGTGCGGGCGGCGCAGGTCGTCGTCGACGGCGCTCGGGCGCACCACGACGCCCGGGTTCATGACGTCCTGCGGGTCGAACAGCGCCTTGAACCGCTCCATGAGCGCGATCGCCTCGGGGCTGTACATGACCGGCAGCAGCTCCGAGCGCGCGCGGCCGTCGCCGTGCTCTCCCGAGAGCGAGCCGCCGTACTTCGCGACGAGCTCGGCCGCCTCCAGCATGAACGTGCGCAGCACCGAGCCCGACGCCTCGAGCGGGATGTCGATGCGCAGGTGCACGCACCCGTCCCCGAAGTGCCCGTACGGCAGGCCGTCGACGCCGTAGCGCGCCATGAGCGCGTCGAGGTCGCGCAGGTAGTCGCCCAGCTTCTCCGGCGGGACGGCGGAGTCCTCCCAGCCCGGCCACGCCTGCTCGCCCGCGGGCGTGCGCCCGGCGAGCCCCGCGCCGTCGGCCCGGATCTGCCACATCTTGGTCGCCTCGGGGCCCGCGGGCAGGATCATCGTGGCCTCGCTGCCCGACGCCGCGACGATCGCCTCCGCGTTCGCCATCGCCTCCTCGGGGGTCGCGCCGCCGACCTCGACCATGAGCCAGCCGGCGCCCGGGGGCAGCGGCGGCACAGACGCGTCGCCCTTGGCGCGGCGCACGACGTCGACGAGCCGCGCGTCGAGGCCCTCGACCGCGAGGGGGCTGAGGCCGAGGAAGGTCGGGACGTCGTCGGCCGCGGACGGCATGTCCGGATAGCCCAGCACGACGAGCGTCGGCTTGGACGGCACCGGCACCAGGCGCACCGTGGCCTCGAGGATCGTCACGAGCGTGCCCTCGGTGCCGACGAGCGCCTTCGCGAGGTCCGAGCCGTTCTCCGGCAGCAGGTGCTCGAGCGAGTAGCCCGACACCTGGCGCCCGAACCGCCCGAACTCCGTGCGGATCAGCGCGAGGTTCTCGCGGACGAGCTCCGCCAGGCCGGGGACCGCCGCGAACGTCGGGTCGCCCTTGCCGGCCGTGAAGCGGCGCCCGCGGCCGTCGACGACGTCGAGCGCGAGCACGTTGTCGACCGTGCGCCCGTACGCGACGGCGTGCGGCCCGCACGCGTTGTTGCCGATCATGCCGCCGAGCGTCGCGCGGTTCTGCGTCGAGGGGTCCGGGCCGAACCGCAGCCCGTGCGGCGCCGCCTCCTGCTGGAGCGTCGACATGACGACGCCCGGCTCGATGCGCGCCGTGCGCGCCTCCGGGTCGACGTCGAGCACGCGGTTCACGTGCCGCGTGAAGTCCAGGACCACGCCCGGCCCGATCGAGTTCCCCGCGACCGACGTCCCCGCCCCGCGCGCCGTGACCGGCACCTCGAGCTCGCGCAGCACGTCCAGCGCGGCGACGACGTCGTCCGCGTCCTGCGGGTAGACCACGGCCTCGGGCACGACGCGGTAGTTCGACGCGTCGGTCGAGTACTCCGCGCGGCGGCGTGTCGCGGTGTCGACCGTGCCGCGCACGACCGTCCGCAGCGCGTCCGCGAGCGCCGTGCGCGCGGCGTCTGCCGCCCTTTCGGCCTCGCGGACGGCAGCGGCGTGCTCCGCCTCCGGCGACGTCGTCGCGCGGGAGCCGGACCGCCGCGAGCCGTTCCCGTGGTGCTGCGGGGCGGGGGTCGGGGTGGCGTCGATCTCAGCGGACACGTCGCGATTGTCGCACCCCCCGCGCCCGCACCTTCCGGCCTGTCCGCCCCGTGACCCGCCGACCAGGCGTTCCCGGCTGGCCGAACAGGCGGTCATGGCTGGTCAGACACCGCGGACCAGCCCAGACCGCCTGCTCGGCGCAGGACCACGCGGCGTCGAGGTCAGAGGACCAGCTCCGGCTGGAGCTTCTTGATCGTCCAGACGCGCTGCTTGCGGGCGGCGACCGTCGTCAGGGCCAGGGCCGCGACCAGCACGACGACGAGCACCGTGACGTCGCGCGTGACCGTCGCCATGTTCCCGCCGTAGAGGAGCTGGCGCAGGCCCTCGACCGCGTACGTCATGGGCAGGAACCGGTGCATGGAGCGCAGCGGCTCGGGGATCGTCTGCCAGGGGAACGTGCCGCCCGCGGTGACGAGCTGGACGAGCATGAGCACGAGCCCGAGGAACTGGCCCGCGGCGCCGAGCCAGACGTTGAGCGCCTGGAGGATCGCGACGAACGTCGCCGACACCAGCACGAGGAACAGCGCGGTCCCGACCCCGTGGACCGGGTCGATGTCGAGCGCGAACTTCGTCACGGTGAACATCGCGGCGACCTGCACGACGCCGATCGCGGCCGGGGTGAGCCACCCGCCCAGGGCGGTGGCCAGGCCCGACCTCCCGGCGGCGAGGGCCCGCGACGACAGCGGGCGCACGAGCAGGAAGAGCACGTAGGCGCCGATCCACGTCGCGAGCGACAGGAAGAACGGCGCGAGGCCGCCGCCGTACGTGCCCGCGGACGACAGCGCGTCGGTCTGCACGGACACGGGGTTGCCGATGGTCTCGGCGGTGTCCTGGCGGGTCTGCTCGTCGAGGTCCGGCACCTGGCCGAGACCCTCGGCGAGCCCGTCGCGGAGCTGCGTGACGCCGTCGACGAGCTCGCCCGAGCCGTCGCGCAGCTGCGACGTACCGTCCGCGAGCGAGGTCGCGCCGTCGGACACCTGGCGCGTGCCGTCGGCGAGCTGCGAGACGCCGTCCACGAGCTGCGGGGTCGCGGCGGCGAGCTGTCCGGTGCCGTCGGCGAGGCGGTCCGCGCCGTCGGCGGCGCTCGCGATGCCGGAGGTCAGCTGCGGCGTCGCGCCCGCGAGCCGGGCCGCGCCGTCGGACACCTGGCGCGACCCGTCGGCGAGCTGGTCGAGCTTCTCGGACGCGGCGGTCACCTGGTCGACGGCGCCCTGCACCTGCTCGCGCTGCTGGTCGAGCACGGGCCCGACCTGCGCCCGCACCTGGTCCGCGGTCGCCCGGTCGATGACGCCGTCGGCGACGAGCTGGTCGAGCCGGGCGTCGACGTCGCCGCGGATCGTGTCGAGCGTCGGGAGCACCTCGCCCGCGGCCGCGGCCGCCTGCTGCCCGTACTGCGCGACCTGCGCGTTCCCGTCCGCGACCTGCGCGGCGCCGTCGGCGAGCTGCTGGGTCTGGGCGGGCAGGGACGACGTCGCGCCCCGGAGCGTGCCGAGCCCGGACGCGAGCGCCTCCGCGCCGTCGTCGAGCTGCCCGACGGCGTCCGCGAGCGTCCCGGTGCTCGCGTCGAGACGCTCGGCGCCGTCGGCGGCCTGCCCCGCGCCGTCGGCGAGGGTGTGCGCGCCGTCGTCCGCGGTGACGAGGCCGTCGCGGAGCTGCGTCGACCCGTCGAGGAGCTGGTCCGCGCCGTCCACGGCGTCGGCGAGGTTGGTGTGGATGGACGCGAAGCCGCGCAGGAACGTGTCGGCCGCCTCCGTGCCCACCTGCTCGGCGATCGAGTCGCGCACCTTGCCGACGATCTGGTCCGCGATCGTGCGCGCGAGGTAGTTGTTCGCGTCGTTGGTGATGAGCGTGAGGCTCGCCTGCTGCGGCTCGAACTCGCCCGCGGACGCGAGGTCCGCCGAGAAGGTCGGGCCGATGACGAGCGCGGCGTCGTACCGGCCGGACCGGACCCCGTATTCGGCGTCGACCTGGCTGGTCTCGACCCAGCCGAAGCCGCCGTCGTCGAGCAGCTGGTCGGCGACGTCGCGCCCGAAGTCGCGCCGCGTCGTCGCGCCCGTCTGGGCGTCGGTGGTCGTCGTGCCCTCGTCGAGCACGACGAGCGCGGCGGGGATCTCGTCGAGCTTGTCGTACGGGTCGTGGTTCGCGAACAGGTAGAGGCCCGCGTAGAGCGTGGGGATGAGCGCCATCGCGAGGATCGCGAGGCGGGGCAGCGTGCCCGCGGCGAGGCGGCGCAGCTCGGACAGCCCGAGGCGGATCGCGGTCATCGGTCCTCCTCGGGGTCGTGCGGGGCGGCGGGCTCGTCGGTCGTGGTGGGGGCGGCGGCGGGGACGGGCTGCTCGGGAGCCGGGTCCGGCTCGGGCGCGGGGTCCGGCCCCGGCGCGGGGTCGGGGTCCGGCGCAGGGTCTGGGTCCGGCGCGAGGTCCGGGTCCGGCGCGGGGTCCGGGTCGCGCGGCGGCTCGGGGCGCGTGCGCAGCACGACGGCCGGCGGCTGGTGGATCGACGCACCGCGCGCGGGCGGGAGGTCCACGCCGAGGTCGCGGGCCGAGGCGCGCGTGCACTGCACGAGCACGCCGTACCCGGCGCCCGCGAGGCTCTGCGCGACCTCCCACCAGCCCGACGGCTCTCCCCCGTGCCGGTCGGGGAGCGTGAGCACGAGGAACCGGACGTCCGGGTCCTCGGCCGCGAGCGCCGCGAGCAGGGCGGTGCGCACGACCCCCGGCACCTGGTCGAGGCGTCGCGCACGGTCGGTGGTGAGGGAGTGGTCGGCGAGCCAGCGGGTCACGTCGGTGGGCAGCGAGCGGCGGCCGGCGAGCGCGAGGCCCTCGGCGACGACGTCGGCCACGGTGAGGGCGTCGTCGGGCTCGCTGATGCCGGGCACGTCGACGACGGCGGTCACGTCGCGCAGGGTCGCGGCGGCGCCGCGCGCGGGGCGACCGGAGCGGTGCGACGGCGTGCTCGCCGGGGTGAGGCGGACCTCCCCCGCGGAGGGGTCGAAGCGGCCTGTCGCGACGAGGGCGAGCGCGGTGTGCCCGTGCCCGGGCTCCCCGGCGACGAGCACGCACTCGCCCGTGGACCAGGCGAGGTCCATCGGCTCGAGCATGGGCTCGCGCCGCCCGTCGACGCGCACGTCCGTCAGCGTGATCTGCATCCGGTTCTTCCCCTCCGAGGCGTCCCGGGCCTGCCCCGGGGCGCCGTTGACTCACGGTCAACAACGCTACGCCTCTTGTTGACTCGCGGTCAACAACAGCGTAGAACGGTGTCATGCCTCGCACGCCCACCCCCGCCGGCCCCTCCGGCGCCGACGGCTCCGTGCGCGCCCGGCCGGGCGGCGCCCGCCGACGGCGCGAGCCCGCCGACCGACGGCGCGAGCTGCTCGACGCGGCCGCGCGCCACGCCGACGAGCACGGCCTCGACGCCCTGACCCCGGCGGCCGTCGCGGCCCGCTCGGGGGCGTCGAAGGCGCTCGTCTTCCACTACTTCGCGTCCACGGCCGGGCTGCGCCGGGCCGTCGCGCTGGAGGCCGTGGCGGAGCTCGAGGCGGCGACGGTCGCACCGGACGATCGTCCCCTCGTCGAGCGCCCGGCGCTCGCCGTCGCCTCCTACCTCGACGCCGTCGAGGCGCGCCGGCTCGTCTGGCAGGACCTGTGGCGCGGGGTGCTCGCCGAGGACGACGCCACCCAGGAGGCGCTCGCGCGCGTCCGCGACAGCCTCGTCGCGCGCCTGACCTCGACCGTGAGCGCCACCACGACGGACGCGCTGCCCACGACGCCCCGTCTCCGGCTGCTCGCCGCGGGCTGGGTCGCGCTCGTGGAGAACGTCACGGCCGCGTGGCTCGGCGGCGGGGACCTGAGCCGCGCGGACATCGAGAGCCTCGTGCTCGCGAGCGCCGTCGTGCTCGTGCCCGAGCTCCCCGAGCCCGCGCGCGGCGCCGTCCTGGCCATCGCCCGGGCGAACTCGCCCGCGGCGGGCTAGCGTCGGGGCGACGGGCAGCGGACGAGGTCGGGAGGCAGCGCATGCGCGTGGTGGTCGTCGGAGCGAGCGGGAACGTCGGCACGGCGGTCCTGCGCCGGCTCGCGGAGGAGCCGGTCGTGACGTCCGTCGTGGCGGTCGCTCGGCGCGTGCCGCGCGCCGACGGGTCGAGCACCGTGCGCTTCCCGCACGACGTCGCGACCTGGCGGTACGCCGACGTCGCGGCCTCCGACGCGGACCAGCGGCTCGACGCCGCGTTCGCGGGGGCGGACGTCGTCGTGCACCTCGCGTGGGCGATCCAGCCGAGCCACGACCGCAAGCGGCTGCGGCGCGTCAACGTCGAGGGCACGCGCCGCGTCGTCGAGGCGGCGCAGCGGGCGGGCGTCGCGCACGTCGTCGTGGCGTCGTCCGTCGGCGCCTACTCCCCCGCCCCGTACGCGGGGGACGCGCGCGACACCCCGGTGAACGAGGGCTGGCCCGTCGAGGGCGTCCCGGGCTCGTCGTACTCGGAGGACAAGGCCGCCGTCGAGACGCTGCTCGACGACCTCGACCGGGAGACGGGGATCGTCGTCTCGCGCGTCCGCTCGGCGCTCGTGTTCCAGCGCGACGCGGGCTCCGAGATCGCGCGGTACTTCCTCGGCCCGCTCGGCACGCGCGTGCTGCGTCGCGACCCGCTCCCGGCGGTCCCGCTGCCCGACGGCCTGCGGCTCCAGGTCGTGCACGCCGACGACCTCGCGGACGCGTACGCGCGGATCGTCGTGGGCCGGCACCCCGGGCCGTTCAACGTCGCCCACCCCACGGTGCTCACGGCGCAGGACGTGGCCGACGTCGTCGCGGACGGCTCGCTGCGCACCGTGCCCTACGCGACGGCCCGGACCGCCGTCGCCGTCGCGTGGCGCGCGCGCCTCGCGCCCGTCGGCGAGGGCTGGCTCGACATGGCGATGCGCGTGCCCGTGCTCGACACCGAGCTCGCGACGGAGCTGCTGCGCTGGCGCCCCGTGCACGGCGCGAAGGACACGCTCGCCGAGCTCGTCGACGGCATCCGGGCGGGCGCCGGGACGTCCTCGCCCCCGCTCCTCCCTCGCTGACCGGACCCGCTCGCGGCACCACGCCCCTGACACGACGGACCCCGGGTCGTGCACCGTCCAGCGGTGCGCGGCCCGGGGTCCGTCGTCGGTGCCGGGGTCAGCTCTCGAGCGTGGCGTCCAGCGTGATCGTCGGGACGCCCGCGAGCGCCTTCGAGACGGGGCACGAGGCCTTGGCCGCCTCCGCCGCCTGCTGGAAGCCGGCGGCGTCGATGCCCTCGACCTCGCCGCGGACGGTCAGCGCGATCTCCGGGATCTGGAAGCCGCCCGCCGGGTCCGGCGCGAGGGTGACCTCCGCCGTGACCTCGAGCGAGACGGGCGTCGCGCCGGCCTCACCGAGCAGCGCGGAGAACTGCATCGCGTAGCAGGACGAGTGCGCGGCGGCGATGAGCTCCTCGGGGCTCGTGACCCCGCCCGCGTCGTCGGCGGCGCGACGCGGGAAGGACACGTCGTACGTCCCGACCTTCGAGCTCGTGAGCTCGACCTGGCCCTGGCCGTCCTGGAGGCCGCCGTTCCAGGCGGTGCGTGCGATACGGGTGGGCATGCGAGATCTCCTTCGACGTCGTGGGTCCCGGGCAGGACCCGGTGCCCCGACCGTAACCCGCCGCGCCGCGCCCCGCCGGGACGGGGTGCGTGAGGTCTGCGTCACGCGGCGTGCTCAGCCGAGCCTGCCCGCGGGGCGGTAGACGACCGACGACGCGCGGTCGTCGAACGAGCCGAGGCTCGCGCAGTGCGGCGTGCAGTTCTTCTTCGTCCCCGCGTAGGAGTACGAGTCGTAGAGCGTCACCCAGCACCCGGCGTACGTCGACGCCGAGGAGACGACGTTGTTCATGAGGAGGTTCGCGAGGTTCGGGAACCCGTACGTCGAGCCGGTGTGGCACCCGTTGGTGCCCGACCCGTAGAGCACCTTCGACGCGCCCTTGTAGCTCGGGTCCCGCCACAGCACGCCGAGCACGATCGAGCCGGCCGCGGCCGTCGTCGCCCGCTCCGCCGCGGCCCGCGGGCCCGCCGTCGTGGTCGCGTTGAGCTCGCCGACGAGGCCGTCGACGTCGGCCCGCGTGGCGCGCGCGAGGCGCGACGGCGCCACCTCGTCCCCGGACACGAACTCCAGCGCCTCCTCCAACGAGCCGAAGCACACCTCGGGTGCGGCGAGCAGCGCGGCAGGGTCCTCGCCGGGGAGGAGAGGCTGGGCCTCGACGGCGCAGCTCTCGCCGGTCGCGACGGGCTGGTCGGCGAGCCGGACCGCCGCGAGGTCGTCCTCCGGGGCGGCCCGGACGCCCGACGGCGAGGCGAGCGCCGGGGCGGCGACGGCGCCCACCAGCGCGAGACCGGCCACGAGGCCGGCGGACAGGGCGCGGAGCGGAGTGCTGGTCATGGTTCTCCTTCTGCGTGGGCCACGCCCCCGGGTTCGCACCCCGTGGACCTGACGCGGGAAGGGGACTCCCACAGGACGGCCACGTCCCGTGACCCCGCCCGCATCGTAGGGCGGACGGTCCCCCGGGGCCCGGCGGAGGTCCCCCGCCGCTGGGCAGGTCGGGCGGTCGTTGGTTACCGTGCTCGGGTGGCCTCGGTCCCACCCGGGCGAGACCGCTGGGAAGGACCCATCCACGAACCCTTCGCCGAACCGGCACTGCCGGGGAGATGAGTGTCGATGAAGCACCGTTCTCTACCCGTGTCACTGACCGCCGCCGCCGCGAGCCTCGCGGTCGTCGCGGCCGCCGCCGCACCTGCCGCCGCGGACCCGCCGCCCGACCCCGGCAACGCCTTCGGCGTGCAGTCGGGCGCGTCCCTCGAGCCGACCGAGAAGGTCGCGCCGTCGCTCGCCAAGGCGACCGGCACGGTCACCGCGTTCGTCGAGCTCGACGCGCCGTCGGCGGTCGACCTCACGGCGCAGGGCGCGAGCCCCGACGAGGTCGAGGCCAACGCGCAGGAGGTCGCACAGCTCGCGGACGACGTCGTCCCGCAGCAGGCGACCGCCCGCAGCGCGGGCGCGCGCAACCCGCAGCAGGTGTCGGTGACGAGCACGCTCGTCGCGGGCGTCGTCGTCACGGGCGACGCGGCCCGCGTGCGCGACCTCGCGCGCGACGCCTCGGTCCGCACGGTCTACCGGATCATCCCCAAGAAGCCCGCGAACAAGGGCACGGACGTGTTCACTCGCGCGCTCGAGACGTGGCAGAGCACCGGCCTCACCGGCGAGGGCGTGCGCATCGGCATCATCGACACCGGCGTCGACTACACCCACAAGGCGTTCGGCGGCCCCGGCACGCAGGAGGCGTTCGACGAGGCCTACGGCGACCGCGGCACCGGCCCGGTCCCCGAGGGCACGTACGACGAGCTGAAGTTCCTCGGCGGCCACGACTTCGCCGGGTACGACTACGACGCGAGCGGCACCGTCCCCGGCACGACCCTCGTGCCGACGCCCGACGAGAACCCCATCGACTCGCTCGACTCGGTCGGCTCGGGCCACGGCTCCCACGTGGCCGGCACGACGGCGGCGTACGGCGTCACCGCGGACGGCGAGACGTTCGACGGCGACTACTCGACGCTCACGGACATCTCCGACTGGCAGGTCGGCCCGGGCTCCGCGCCCGAGGCGGGCATCTACGCGCTCAAGGTGTTCGGCGACCTCGGCGGCTCGACGGGCGTCGTCGTCGACGCGCTCGAGTGGGCGGCCGACCCGAACGGCGACGGCGACCTGTCCGACCGCCTCGACATCGTCAACCTCTCCCTCGGCTCCGACGGCTCGCCCGCGGACGACCCGGAGAACCTCTTCATCGACCAGCTCTCGCGCCTGGGCACGCTGTCCGTCATCGCGTCGGGCAACGCGGGCGACGTGACCGACGTCGGCGGCTCGCCCGGCAACGCGCGCACCGCGCTGACGGTCGCGAACTCGGTCGGCGACACGCAGACGTTCGACGCGGTCCGCGTCGAGGCGCCGGAGTCGCTCGCCGGTACGTACCCGGCGCAGAACTCCCAGGCGTACGCGGGCACGGCGGACGTCACGGCCCCGGTCGCGTTCGTCGCGGACGACTTCTCCGGCTGCGACCCGTTCACGCCCGAGCAGGCGGCGGCCGTCGCGGGCAAGATCGCGTTCCTCTACTGGGACGACGACGACGCGACCCGCGCCTGCGGCAGCGCCGCGCGCTTCAACAACGCGGAGGCCGCGGGCGCCGTCGGCGTGCTGCTGTCCTCCGAGCTGTCGTCGTTCGTCGCGGGCATCGCGGGCAACCCCGGCATCCCCGGCGCCCAGCTCACGGGCCCGAGCCACGCCGCGCTGCGCCCGGCGATCGAGGCGGGCGAGGTCACGGTGACCGTCGGCCCGTCGCTCGCGCTGTCGTCGTTCGTCTCGATCCCGGAGATCGGCGACACGCTGAACAGCGGCTCGTCGCGCGGCGTGCACGGCTCGCTCGGCGTCGCCAAGCCCGACGTCGCGGCGCCCGGCACCGGCATCGCGTCCGTCGCGTCCGGCCGCCTGGTCGGCGCGAGCATCAAGTCCGGCACCTCGATGGCCACCCCGCACGTCGCGGGCATCGCGGCCCTCGTCAAGCAGGCCCACCCGGGCTGGGCGCCGGCCGAGGTCAAGGCGTCGGTCATGAACACCGCGACGCACGACGTCTTCACCGGCCCCTCGGGCACGGGCACCGCGTACGGCCCCGAGCGCGTGGGCTCCGGCCGGGTCGACGCCGTCGACGCCGCCACGAACACGACCCTCGCCTACGCGTCGCAGGACTCGGACCAGGTGTCCGTCGCGTTCGGCGTCGTGCCCGTGGGCGCGGACCCCGTGACGGTCCGCAAGACCGTGACGGTGCAGAACACCGGCGACACCCCGAAGACGTACTCGACCGGCTTCACGCAGTCGAGCACGGCCGGCGGCGCCACCGTCTCCGTCGCGCCCGCGTCGATCACCGTCCCCGCCGGCCAGCGCACCGTCGTCACCGTGACCCTCACGGCGGACCCGGCGACGCTCGCCAAGGAGCTCGACCCGACGTCGTCGGCCGACTCCGGGGTCGGCGTGCCGCGCGACTTCGTGTCCTCGGTGAGCGGCCGCGTGGTCCTCACCCCGACGGACGGCGGCAGCGAGCTGCGCGTCCCCGTGCAGGCCTCGCCGCGGCTCGTGAGCGACCTGTCCGGCAAGCCCGTCGCCTTCCCGGGCACCGCGACGACCGCCGAGCTCGACCTCGACGGCCGCGGCGTCGACTCCGGCGGCTGGACGTCGCTCGTCGCACCGTTCGAGCTCAAGACGACGAGCCCCCGCCTCGAGGCGGACGCGGCGGTGGGCGCCTCGGCGTCGGCCATCGCGGCGGCCGACGTGCGCGCGGTCGGCTTCGCGTCCACGGCGCCGCAGGAGGCCGCGGCCGGGGGCGACCCGGCCGACGGCTTCATGGGCATCGGCGTCGCGATGGACGGGGAGTGGGCGAGCCTCGGCTCCGTCTCGATCCCCGCGGTCGAGGTCGACGTCGACTCCGACGGCTCGGCCGACTTCGAGGTCGCGGCGGTGAAGTTCGACACCGAGATCGACGTCACGCTGGCCGTGACGTACACGCTCAAGGACTGGACCGACCCCGACGGCACGGAGCACGACGCCGGCGACGTCATCGACCAGCAGCCGGTCAACACCGTCTGGGGCGACGTCGACACCTCCGTGTTCGACAACAACGTCGTCGTCATCCCGGTCGGCATCGGGTCGCTCGGCATCGAGGAGGGAGACGTGCCGACCTTCCAGGTCCTCACGTACTCGCCGTACTCGCAGGCCGCCGACCAGCTCGTCGACGCGAGCGAGACGTTCACCGCCGACCCGTACGACCCGGCCTACTGGTTCGGGGGCGAGGGCGAGCTCGTGTACGTCGGGGCCGACGACGCGCCGATCACCGTGCACCGCTCGGAGTCGGCGGTCGAGGTCGGCAGCGGGAAGCTCCTGCTGCTGCACCTGCACAACGCGACGCCGACCTCGCGCTGGCAGACCGTGGACGTCACGACGTCCGCCGTCGTCGACGCGACCGTCACGGCCGAGGCCCGCTGCCTCGGCGGGAAGGCCCACGTCGCGGTGCGCGTGCTCAACGAGTCGGGCGCGACGGCCGACGTCGTCGTGACCACGCCGTACGGCGAGAAGACGTTCCCGAACGTCAAGGACGGCAAGAACGCCTACCGGTCGTTCTCGTCGCGCGCCGCGTCGTTCGACGCGGGCTCGGTGACGGCCACGCTCACCGCCGAGATCGACGGCGAGGAGGTCACCACGACCTACGACGCCGACTACGAGGCGCTGAGCTGCTCGTGACGCCCGCCGCCTGAGCGCCCCTCGCGGACGCTCGAGCGACACCGCCCGACGGCGCCCGGTCCCCACGGACCGGGCGCCGTCGGCGTGTCCAGGGCTGCGTGAGCCACGGGTGACGGCTCGTCGGACGGCGTCGGCGCGGGCAGGCGGTGGCCTGTAGCGTCGCCGAGGTGGAACGCTCCGAGATCTTCGACATCGCCCACCGGCGCCATCCGATCGGAGCGCCGGTGGCGCCCGAGCGGCTGCGCGAGCTGGTCGGCTGGCTGAGCCCGAGCGACGGCGCCCGCGCCGTCGACCTCGGGTGCGGCGAGGGCGAGTGGCTGCAGGAGCTGCTGCTCGCCTACCCCGGGACCACCGGCGTGGGGATCGACCACATGCTCCCGGCCTCTGCCGCCCGGCGTGCCGAGGAGCGGACGCTGAGCGACCGGGTGCGCTGGATCGAGACGGATGCCGCCACCTGGGACGACGGGGTCTTCGACGTGGTGCTGTGCGTCGGTGCGAGCCACGCCTTCGGCAGGCTGGAGGACATGCTGGCCGCTGTCCGGCGGCGCCTGCGCCCCGGTGGCCAGGCGCTGGTCGGCGACAGCATCTGGGAAGGCTCCCCGTCGGCTTCTGCGCTGGCAGCGCTCGAGCTCTCCGCCGACGCCTATCCCGACCTCGTCGGCTTCGTGCAGGCCGTCCGCGAGCACGGCTTCGAGCCGTCGTACGGGCACGTCAGCACGGTGGCCGAGTGGGACGACTACCACTTCAGCTGGACCGGCTCGCTCGTCGACTGGGCCGTGCGGGAGGCCCCGACGACCGAGGATCGCGACCAGGCGCTTGCCACCGCACGCGGGAATCGCGACGCCTGGCTGAGCGGCGCACGAGGCGAGCTGGGGTTCGCCACCTTCGTCCTGCACGACGTCAGCACGCGTGACTGACCGGCGTGCTCGTCGCTGTCATGTGACGGCTGCAGCCGTACCGCCCTCCTGCCCGACTCCGCCGCACGTCGCGCGGTGGCCCCGCCGCCCGCGTGGGCGCGGCCCGCTACGCTCGCGGGCGTGAGCGACTTCCCCTCCCCCGACACGTTCTTCGCCCTGCGCCCCGGCCCCGCCGCCGGCACGGGCGCGGCCGACGGCCCCGACTACACCCTCACGGTCCACGACCTGGGCGAGCTCGTGCTCCCCAGCGGGCGCCTGGAGGCGTCCGACCCGTTCACGCTGCTCGGCCACGGGCTCGTCGTGCCGGTCGAGCCGGGGCGGTACCCGGTGCGCGTCACCGTCGCCGACGTCTCCGACGAGCAGGACGGCTCCCACCTGCGCGAGGCGTACCTGAGCGTCGTGCTCGCCGAGGGCGAGGTGGCCGCCGTCGAGCCCGTGGTCCCCGAGGGCGCGGACGGCCCGCCGGAGGCGGGCGCCGCCTACGGCGTGCCGGTGGACGCCGGGACGGTCGCGTTCGCCGACGCCGACGCCGTCGCCCGGCTCATGCCGGAGGGCGACTGGTACGACGAGGTGTTCGACGACGGCACCGACACGAGCTGGTTCGCGCTCACGGACTCCCCCGACCACCTGCGCGAGGGGGCGGCGAACATCCTGCTGCCCGGCGCGCAGGACGGCGAGAACGTCGTGCTCGCGCACTCCGGCTGGGGCGACGGCTTCTACCCGCTCGTGCGGACCGTCGCCGCGGACGGCACGGTGCTCGGGCTGCACCTGGACCTGCTCGTCGCGCTGCCCGACGACGAGGACGACGACTAGGCGGGCACCGCTCCCCATGGAGCGGCGGCGCGCGGGCGGCTAGCGTTCCGGGGCAGGTGACGACCCGCGACGAGGGAGGGGCCCGATGGCCTGGTGGGAAGACGAGAAGCCGTCCGCGAGCCGGCTCGCGGACCAGCTCGCGGACTCGAGCCGTCCGGCGCAGCCCGCCTCGCCGTACGCCGACGACCGCTCGGGCTCCTGGGCCGTCCTGCCCCTGTGGCTGCTCCTCGGCGCCGCGCTCACCGCCGGCGGGGTGGCCCTGCTGGTGTCGATGCGGTCCGCGACGGGGGTCTGCCTCGGGACGACGGTGCTCGCGCTGGGCCTGTTCTACCTCAGCCAGTACGGCGTCCTCGCCGGGTACGTGCTGCAGGTCGGTCGCCTGCGCCGCCGTCGCGTCGAGGCGGCGCTCGCGCACCAGCCGCCGCCGGCGCTGACCGACCACGACGTCCGCCAGTTCCACGTGCCGATCCGGCCCTCGTACGCCGGGTCGGCGTTCGTCGGGTTCCTCGACCCGGGCGACGCGCCGGCCCCCGCAGGGCTGCGCGCAGCGCGGGTCGTGGGCGGGTTGTGCTCCGCGGTCTTCGTGCTGGGCGTCGTCGCGACGCTCGTCGTGGGTGCCGTCACCCGCGCCTGACCCGCCGTCCTGCACCCCCGCAGCGACCGCGCACGACCACGCGCGTCCGTCCCTCGCCGCGCGCCAGCGCCCGACCGCTCCTAGCCTGGGTGGGGTTCCGTACCTCCCAGGACGGCAGGGGCACCCCATGACCGGGCACGGCACACACCGGAGCAGCCTTTCCGGACGCTTCTCCCACGACCCCGACCTCGACTTCGAGATCCGCACGGTCCTCGGCGCCGCGTTCAGCGGCGCCGCCGACGTCGGCGAGGTGCTCGCGGCCGTGGCCGACGTCGGCACGGACCACCGCGCGTGGTTCCGCGCCTGGGACGCGCTCGGCGACCGCCTGGCCGCGACCGGCGAGTCGTGCGCGGCGCGCGGGCACGGCGTGAGCGCCGCCTCCGCGTACCTGCGCGCGGCGACCTACCTCGGCGTCGCGGTGAACGCGGTGTCCGGGCTCGAGGACGACGCGGCGCTGCTGCCGACGTTCCGCAAGCACCGGGCGGCGTGGGACCGCTGGGTCGACCTCGTGGACCTCGAGGTCGAGCGCTTCCCGATCCCCTACGAGAGCACAACGCTCCCGGGGTACTTCTTCCGCGCCCCGGGCGTCGACCCCGGGGCCCGGGGGCCCGTCGTCCTCGCGGTGAACGGCTCGGACGGCTCGCTGCCGGCGCTGTGGTCGGCCGTCGTGTCCGGGGCGGTGAGCCGCGGGTACCACGCGCTCGTGTTCGACGGCCCGGGCCAGCAGTCGATGCTCTTCGAGCACGGGGTGCCGTTCCGTCCCGACTTCGAGGCGGTCCTCACGCCCGTGCTCGACGCGGTCGCCGGGCGGGCCGACGTCGATCCCGACCGCGTCGCGGTCTACGGGATCAGCCAGGCCGGCTACTGGGTCACGCGCGCGCTCGCGTTCGAGCACCGCCCGGCCGCGGCCGTCGTCGACCCGGGGGTCGTCGACGTGGCCACCTCGTGGGAGCGCGAGGTGCCGAAGAGCCTCCTCAAGTTCCTGGACAAGGGCGACGACCACGCGTTCGACCGCGACATGGCGCTCGGCCTGCGCCTGTCGAAGGGCGCCGCCCGCACGTGGCGGTTCCGCGCTCGCCCGTACGGCGTCGAGGGGTTCGCCGCGACGCTGCGCGAGGTCCGCCGGTACGACGCCTCCGACGTCGCCGCGCAGGTCACGACGCCGCTGCTCGTCACGAGCCCGGAGGACGAGCAGTTCTGGCCCGGCCAGCCGGAGCGGCTGGCCGGGCTCGTCCCCGGCGCGGCGCTCGTCACCTTCAGCGACGACGAGGGCGCGAGCGGGCACTGCGAACCCCTCGGACGGGCGCTCGTCGAGCAGCGCGTGCTCGACTGGCTCGACGAGCGCCTCGCCCGGTAGCGATCGCTCGTCAGACCCGGACGCCGAGACCCTGCAGCTCGAGCACCAGGCCCTTGATCGCGGCGGCCGGGACCTGCCCGGACCCGCTCTCCACCACGCCCGCGACCGACGCCGGCACCTCCGCGTCCGAGCAGATCACGAGCGGCGTGTCGGCGGAGGAGTCGGGGAGCCGCCCGTGCGAGCCCTTCACGTACGACGCGTCGAGCGGCACGGTGCTCATCGCGTACCGCAGGCCCACCTTCTTCTTCACGAGGTTGAGGCCGGCCTTCGCCTTCGCGAGCCGGTCCGCCGGGTCGAAGAACAGCTCGGCGGGGTCGTAGCCGGGCTTGCGGTGGATGTCGACGCCGCGCGCGTACTCGGGCGCGCGGGCGTCGTCGAGCCAGAAGTAGTACGTGAACCACGCGCCGGGCTCCGCGACGACGACGAGGTCGCCCGACCGCTCGTGGTCGAGCCCGTACCGCGCCTGCGCCTCGCGGTCGAGCACCTCGTCGACGCCGGGCACGCCGCGCAGCAGGTCCGTGACGCGCCGCCGGAGCGCCGGGTCCTGCTGGTCGCCGAGGTACACGTGCGCGACCTGGTGGTCCGCGACCGCGAACGCGCGCGAGGTCCAGGGATCGAGCTGCTCCTTGCCGTCCTGCACGTAGACCTCGAGGAGGCCCTCCCGGCGCAGGATGCGGTTGAGGTGCACGGGCCGGTCGGCGTCCGCGATGCCGTACTCGGAGACCACGAGCACGGTGACGCCCTGGTTCGCGGCGTCGTCGAGCAGCGGCGCGAGCGTCGCGTCGAGCTCGGCCGCCGCGGCGTCGGCCTGCGGCGACGTGGGCCCGAACCGCTGCAGGTCGTAGTCGAGGTGCGGGACGTACGCCATCGTGAGGTCGGGCGCGTGCGTGCGCAGCACGTGCCGCGTCGCGTCCACGATCCACCGCGACGAGGTGATGTCCGCCGTCGGGCCCCAGTAGGTGAACAACGGGAACTCGCCGAACCGGCCGACGAGGTCGTCGTGGAGCGCCGCCGGGCGCACGTAGGCGTCCGGGGACTTGCGGCCGTCCGCGTGGTAGATCGGGCGCGGCGTGACGGTGACGTCCGTCGTCATGCCCATCGCGTACCACCAGCAGACGTTCGCCGACGAGTACTCGCCGTGCGCCCGGCGCGCGGCCTCCCAGAGCTTCTCCCCCTCGACGAGGCGGTTGTGCTGGCGCCACAGGTAGACGTCGCCGAGCTCGCGGAAGTACCAGCCGTTGCCCACGATCCCGTGCTCGGCGGGGCTGAGCCCCGTGAGCATGGTCGACTGGACGCTGCACGTCACGGCGGGCAGCACCGTCGCGAGCTCGGACTGCCAGCCGCTCGCGGCGAGCTGGCGCAGTCGCGGCATGTGCGCGAGCGCGGTCGAGGTGAGCCCGACGACGTCGAGCAGCAGCACGGGCTTCATGCGGTCCTCCTGGTCATTCCCGGGTCGGCCGCGGCATCGTCCGCGGTCGGCCCCGAGGGCGGTTCGGTGCGCGCCGTCCCGGCGGCAGCGACGTCGTGCGCCGCGACGAGGTGGGTCGCGGCGAGGTGGGTCGTCGCCCAGCGCAGCTCGGCCGCGATGCCGGCGACGAGCGAGTCGGTCGCGGCCCCCTCGGGCAGCACGGCCCACGTGTACGTCTCGACGTCGAGGTGGGCCTCGTCGCCGTGCGGCGCCGCGCGGACGGCGTCGACCGCCGCGCGCAGCACGTCCGTCGTCGCGGCGAGCGGCGCGGCGGGCTCGTGGTGCAGGGGCACGTGGAAGTGCACGCGCCACGGTCCCTCCGCGGGCAGCGCGCCGCCCAGGGCGTCGGGCAGGTCGTCGGCGGCGAGGACGTCGCCCGCCGCGGTGAGCTCGCGCACCTGGTGGATGTACCGCTGCTCGGCGAACGCACCGACGGCGGCGCGCGCCGCGTCGCCGGCCGGGTCCGCGACGTGCAGCGCGGCCGACGCCTGGACCTTGACGACCCGCAGGCCCGCGTCGGTGATGCGGCGCACCGTCGCGGCCGTCCCCGCGCGGCGGTCCGCGAAGGACACCGCGAGGTGGCACGTGTCGAGGCACACGCCCACGTGCTCGGGGTCGATGCGCCGGTCCGCCGGCACGTCCGGCCCCGTGCGCGCCGCGAGCCAGGCCACGACGTCGTCCACCGTGTCGAGCACGCAGCCCGGCTCGGGCTCGACCGCGACGCGCACGACCGTGCCCGTGCGCTCGCGCAGGTCGCGCAGGCCCTCCCCGAGCGCGGCGAACGCGCGCGTCGCGGCGTCGTCGTCGGCGTCCGTCCACGGCTCGCGCCAGGCGAGCGGGAGGGTCGAGATCGACCCGGCGACGCCGTCGGGCAGGAGCTCGGCCAGCACCTCGGCGCACTCGAGCGTGTACGCGAGCCGCTCCGGGTCGGCCCACGTGGGCGTGTAGACGTCGAGCTTGACGACGTCGGCGTGGAAGCCGCCGTACGGGAACGCGTTGAGCGTGTGGACCTGGAGGCCGTGCTCGTCGAGCACGGACCGCAGGCGCACGCGGTCGTCGGGCGAGCCCGCGAGACGGTGCGCGAGCACGGCCGGCATCCACAGCCCGACGCCGAGCACGTCGAGCCCCGCGGCCTCGCGCACGGGCGCGGCGTAGCGCACGAGCTGGTCGAGCACCCCGTCGAGGTGCTCGGCCGGGTGGACGTTGGTGCAGTACGACAGCAGCATGGTCGTGCCCTCCCGCGCTACGCTCGCGCGCCGCGCAGCACGGAGGAGCCCTCGAACTCCACGCCCGGGGTGGGGAGGTCGCCCTCGACGAACCCGGGGACCGGGTCCAGCACGAGGTTGCCCGACTGCCCGTAGAACTCGACCGGGTTGCGCCACAGCACCCGGTCGACGTCGTCCTCGGTGAAGCCCGCGGCGAGCATCGCCTGCCCCGTCTTGAGCGTCTTCAGCGGGTCGGAGCGGCCCCAGTCGGCGGCGGAGTTCACGATCATCCGCTCGGTGCTGTGCTCCTGGAGGATCGCGACCATGCGGTCCTCGTCCATCTTCGTGTCCGGGTAGATCGAGAACCCGGCCCACGCGCCCGCGTCGAGCACGAGCGCGACGTTGGTCTCGTTGAGGTGGTCCACGAGCACGTGCTCGGGCGCGATCCCCGACTCGCGCACGACGTCCAGCGTGCGGCGCGTCCCCGACAGCTTGTCGCGGTGCGGCGTGTGCACGAGCACGGGCAGCGCCGCGTCGCGGGCCATCTGGAGCTGGCGCGAGAAGACCTCGTCCTCCTCGGGCGTCATCGAGTCGTACCCGACCTCGCCGACGGCGACGACGCCGTCCTTGAGCAGGTAGCGCGGGATCTCGTCGAGCACCTCGCGGCACCGCGCGTCGTTCGCCTCCTTGGGGTTGAGGGCGATCGTCGCGTGGTGGCGGATGCCGAACTGCGCGGCCCGGAACCGCTCCCAGCCCAGGAGCGCGTCGAAGTAGTCGAGGAACGACCCCACGTTCGTGCGCGGCTGGCCCAGCCAGAACGCCGGCTCGACGAGCGCGCGCACGCCCGCGGCGTACAGGGCCTCGTAGTCGTCGGTCGTGCGGCTGGTCATGTGGATGTGGGGGTCGAAGATGCGCATCAGGCGGTCCTCCCGGTGGTGACGTCAGGGGCGAGGCGGGCGACGTCGTCGGGCACGACGCGGCCCGCGGCGCGACGCTCGGCGGCGAAGTCGCGGGCCATGCGGGCGAGCTCGTCGTCCGCGCGGTCGTCGAGACCGGCGACGGCGTCGAGGCTCACGCCCATGAACACGAGCTTGAGCACGGCGTGGCGCCACGCGTGCGGGTCGAGGTGCGCGGCCGCGAACGGCCCGACGGCCGCCGCGACGAGGCTCTGGTCGTTCGTGCGGAGCGCGTCCGCGGCGAGGTCCCGGCCCACCGCGACGACCGACGGCGCGGCGTCCTCCGCGAGCGCACCGCGCTCCGTGAGGGCGTCGAGACCGCGCAGGACGCCCCGCCGCTCGGCGGTGTCGCCGTGCTGGTAGAGGTCCGCGAGCCGCGCCGCGAGGGCGGCCTCGCCGTCGGCCCCGCCACGACCCGCCCCCTCGGCGAGCGCGACCACGAGGTCGGCGCGGGCGGCGTCGTCGACCGTCCCGTGCACGACCCCCGCGGGGTCGGTGTCCGGGCGGACGGGCGCGCGGCCGACCTGGCGGCCCGCGAGCGCGAACGCGCGCGTCGCGGCCGCGGGGTCCTGCACGACGGCGGCGCGCGCCTCGGCGAGCCAGCGCTCGCCCGGGGCGGTCCCGTCCGCCGTGCGGGCGTCGGGGCGGGTGGTCTCGGTCATGGCACCTCCTGGGGGTGGTGGGGGCGGTCGTCCCACGCGCGGTGCAGCGCTGTCATGCTGCGGTGCGCGAGGCCGGGGGCGTCGTACGAGTGGCGGGGCAGCTCGACCGCCGCGACGCCCGCGTACCCGACGTCGGCGAGCGTGCCGAGCACGAGCGGGAGGTCGATCTCGCCCTCGCCGAACGGGCGGTGCTCGTGGTGGGTGCGCGGCATGTCGTCGAGCTGCACGTTCGCGAGATAGGGAGCGGCCGCGCGCAGCGCGCCCACCACGCCGTCGGGCTCGACGACGAGGCAGTGCCCGACGTCGACCGTGACCCCGAGGTCCGCGAGGTCGCCGCCGTCGCCGCCCAGCTCGTCGCGCAGCCGCAGCGCGTCGCCCACCGTCTCCACGAGCATCCCGGGCTCGGGCTCGAGCGAGAGCCGCACGCCGTGGTCGCGCGCGTGGTCGACGAGCGCGGGCAGGCGCTCGCGCAGGAGCGTCCAGCCCTCGGCGGGGGTCACGTCGTCGGGCAGGACCCCCGAGAAGAAGGACACGCACTCCGCGTCCAGGACGGCGGCGATCTCCACCGCGCGGCGCAGGAACCGCAGCCGCGCGTCGGCCTCGACGTCCACGAGCGTGGGGCGGTGCTTGCGGAACGGGTCCAGGAGGAAGCGCGTGCCCGTCTCGACGACGGCGCGCATCCCCGCACCGTCGCGCGCCGCGGCGAGCCGTGCGCGCAGCGCCGCGGCCTCGTCCTCCCAGCCGTCCGCGAAAGGGTCGAGGTGCGGGAAGCCGAGCGTGAGCGCGACGGCGCCGTACCCCTCGTGGGCGAGGACGTCGAGCGCGACGTCGAGCGGGTGGTCGGTGAAGCCGTTGGTGCCGTACCCGAGCGTGAAGGGCATCGCGCCCCCGGCGGTGCCGGGCGCGCTCACGTCTCGCTCATCTCGGCACGGCCCGGGGCCCGCCCCGCGCGGCGCAGCAGCCGGCCCGCGACCTCGACGCCCGCGAGCACCCCCACCGACGCCAGGCTCCCCCCGCGCGCGGACCACGCCGCCTGCAGCGGCAGCATCGCGCGGATCCCGGCCTTGGTCGCGGCGAACGCGTTCTGCGCGGACGGCGTGATCGCGGCGTCGACCTGCCGGGGCAGGCACGTCGCGAGGTAGGCGCCCGCGGCCACGACCCCGGCGACCGCCGTCGCGACGCGCGCCCGGCCGCTCGCGCCGCCGTCGGCCGGCCGTGCGCGGCGCACCGCGCCGGCGCCGACGACCGCCCCGCCCACCGCGGTGGCGGCGGCCACGCCCGCGGCGAGGGACGACGTCGTGCCGTGCACCTCGCCGCGCGACAGGTACGTGACGCCCGCGGTGTGCACGGCCATCCCCGCGGCGGTCGGCAGCGCGGCGCGCAGGTGCCCGACACCGGCCCCGAGCAGCACGTCGAGCCCGCGGCACGCGGCCATGACGAGCGGACCGGCCGCGCGCTCCTTGGCGACCGTGTCGTACGTCCACACGCTCGCGGCGAGCGGGACGGCGACGGCGAGCGCGCGCGCTCCCCCGCCCGCGGCGGCGAGACCGACGCCCGCGGCCGTGAGGCCGACGGCGACCTGGAGGGCGCGGCGCTCCGTCACACGGCCCGACGGGATCGGCCGCTCGGGCCGCTCAACCGCGTCGAGGTGCCGGTCCGCGTAGTCGTTGAGCGCCATGCCGCCCGCGTACAGGCACGCCGAGGCGAGGGGCAGGAGCGCGCGGCGCGGCGTGAGCGCGTGCCCGGCCGCCGCCGCGCCCGCGAGCGTGTCACCGACCACCGAGAGGACCGCGGGGGCGCGGACGAGGTCCAGGTGGTCGTGGAGGGAGCCCGTCACGACCGGTCGGCCGCGGCGGTCGCGTCGCCGCCCACCCGGGCGGTCGCCTCGCGGACCCAGTCGGACAGCGCGACGGTCTGCGCGGCGAAGTCGTGCATGCCGCTGCCCCAGGGGTCCTTGAAGAAGAACCCGAGCTCCGGGACGGGGCCCGCGTACCCGGCCGCGTCCGCGAGCGCGAGCAGGCGCGCCAGGTCGAGCACGAGCGGCGCAGCGAGCATCGAGTCGTACGCCGACCACGTGGTCTGCAGCGTGAGCCGCGAGCCGAGGAAGCCCTCGACGTGCACGTGGTCCCACGCGACCTTGATGTCCCCGAGGTCGGGCACGTTGTCGATGTGCAGCGGCGTGACGTCGCTGCCCGTAAGGTCCTGGAGCCCGCGCGACTTGGACACGAGCTTGCTCTGCACCGCCTGCGGGTCGGCGAGCGTGGCGCCGTCCCCGCCGCCGAGCAGGTTGGCCCCCGCCCACGACAGGACGCGCAGCCCGCGGGCCCCGAACGCGGGGGCGAGGATCGTGCGCAGCCACGTCTGGCCGGTCTTGCCGTCCTGGCCCGCGACGGGCACGCCGCGCTCCTCCGCGAGCTCGAGCAGCACCGGCAGGTGCATGCTCGCCGACGGCGTGAACTCGGCGAACGGGGCGCCCGCGAGCAGCGCGGCGTACGCGGTGACCGAGCTCGGCGGCAGCACCGCGCGCTCCGGGTCCGCGAGCGCCGCGCGCAGCAGGTCGCGGTCGGAGAGCTCGGGCGCGGGCTCGGGCAGCGGCTCGGTCGACACGAGGTCGACGACGACGACGCGCGCGAGGCCGTGGCGCTCGCGAAAGTCCACGATGTCCGCGGCGAGGCGCTCCGCGGCGGCCTGCTGGGACTCGCGCGCGGCGCCCTCGGCGGGGTGGGCCGAGTAGCCGGGACGCACCTCGGCGTCGGCCCGCTCGAGCGCGGCGTGCGCGGCGGTGAGCAGGCGCGGCGCGATCATCCCGGCCTCGACGAGCAGCTCGGCGCGCTTGACCATCGACACGTCGGAGATGTCGTGGCCGCCCACGACGAGGTCGCCGAACGCAGGCAGCGGGGCGGAGGCGAAGGGCTCGCCCGCGGTGACGCACCCGGTCGGCTCCGCGCGCCCGTCGGCGATCACCGCGAGGCCGAGGGCGGCGGTGGTGGCGACCGAGCCGCGGGCGCCGACGAGCCACAGCCCGGTGCGCGCGTCCGGGGCGGGGCGGTCCGACGATCCGTCAGGGGCGAAGTGGTGCATCGTTGCTCCCGTTCCGACGGCGGACGCCGCGGCGCCGCCGATCACGACGACGATGGCCTCCCTGCCACCGTCGGACCGCACACCCCGGGAGAGGGTCGCTCTGCTCGCTCTCCGACCCGGTGGCGCTCGGTCTGCTGCGACCCTAACCACACTTTTGTCGGTGGTCAATCAAAAGCGTGGCCACTTTCGCGACCTCGGATGCTTGCAACGTGCAAAAGCGCGCAGGCGAAGCCGACCTGGCGGTCGGTATCACGATACCGACCGCCGGGTCGTGCTCCGTCACCCGGCAGCGGGCGCGAAGTCGAGCTGGTCGTCCACCACGGCCACGACCGACCAGACGTTCCCGTCCGCGTCGGACAGCTCGTACGCGGGCAGCAGCACGGCCGCGCCGTCCGGCTGGTACTGCACCGCCAGGCCCAGGCGCGCGTCGGTGATCGTCACGTCCGTGACGGGCCAGGCGAACCGCGCCCCCTCCCCCACGGTGGGCGGGACCGTCGGGGCCTCGGGCTCGGACGCGGCCTCCGGGAGGGACTGCACGTCCTCGCGGGCCCACGCGATCATCCCGCCCCCGCCGAACCGCGGGTCGCCGAGCCGCTCGACCGCCTCGGCCGGGCTGACGACGTCGTACGCGCCGATCGCGACGCGCGGCGCGAGGCTCCCGTACAGCGACGCGAGCCCCGCACCCGAGTACGTCGCGCTCCACTGCGTCCCGGTGCGCTGCCCGTCGACCACCTCGGCCGCCGTCACCGTCGTCGCGCGCGGGACGCCCTGGTCCACGGGCTGCTCCTCCGCGGCGATCTCGTAGCCGTCGGCGTCGAGGCCGAGGGACCCCAGGACCTCGCGCAGCCGGTCGCCGGCCTCGGCGCCGCTCGGCGGGGCGCCGTGGTCGGCCTCCTCGCACGTGCCCGGCTCGGCGGACGGACTGACCGCGTCACCCTCCTCGGCGGGCATCGGCGTCACGACGACGCAGCCCCACGGGTCCTTGGCCGGGTCGTTGAAGCTCACGCTCGCGAGGCCGTCCGGCTGGAGCGAGACCGTGGGCCCCGTCCAGTCGGCCGAGCCGACCGCGTACGACCCGTACTCCTCGCGCACCTCGCCCGTGACCCCGAGGACGTCGGCGACGCGGCGCGCCGTCTCCTGCGAGAACACGCCCGCCGCGTCGTAGGCCCACGCGTCCGCGCGCGCACCGTCCGACGACAGCCCCTCGGCGTGGAAGACGGTGCGCCCGCCCCAGCCCCCGGGATAGGCCATGTCGGCGGTCGCGCGGGAGCTCGCGGCGAGGCCCTCCTCGGTGGCGGCACCGCCCGCGAAGGCGTCCGCCCCCGCCGGCGCGTCGGCCGACGCGGGCGCGTCCGCGCTGCTGAGCCGGATCGGCGCGAGCGCCGTGCTCTCCGCGGCGGAGTCGCCCGCCGCGGTCCCCCACTCGCCGGCGCCGAGCGCGTAGCCGCCCGTCCCGATGACGAGCGCGCCCACCACGGCCGCCGCCACCTGGAGCGGCGCCCGACGGCGCAGCCGGCGCGCGCGGCGCTCGGCGAGCTCGTCGACGAGCGCGGCCGTCGGGCCGTCCGCCCCGGCGAGGCCGGCCGCGGCCGGGAGCTCCGCGGGAGCGGCGCCCGGGCCGGTCGTCGCGGGGCGGGCGAACGCCTCGGGGACGCGGTCGCGCACCGCGGCCTCCAGGGCCGTGGCGTCCGGGGTCGCGTCCGCGGCCGGGTCGGCCGCGCGCAGGCGCTCCAGGTCCGCTTCGTCGGGCTGCTCGGGGGTTCGGGTGGTCATGTCGCCCTCCAGGTGCCGCAGGGGCCGTACCGCGCAGGTGCGGCCGGTCGGGTCTACCCGTGATGTGTCCTCAGGCGCCGGTCTCTTGCGCGAGCGCCGACTGCTCCGCCCACGCCGTGCGCAGGCGCGCGCGGGCCCGCGACAGCGCAGCGTCCGCGCCCCCGCGCGACGTGCCGAGGACGGCGGCCAGGTCCGCCCCGCCGAGCCCCTCCCACGCGTGCAGGAGCAGGATGCGCCGGTCGCGGTCGGACAGCGCGGAGAGCGCGCGGCGCACCTCGTCGTCCTGCACGACGACGTGCTCGACGTCGGCGCCGTCGTCCGGGCGCTCGGGCACCTCGGCCACGGGCAGGGCCCGTGCCTTGCGGCGGTGGTTGGCGAGGAGGAACCCCGCCGTGCGGTACAGCCAGGGCAGCTCGGCGCCGTCGGGCACGTCGTCGCGACGCCGCCACGCGGTCGCGAGGACCTCGGCCGTCAGGTCGTCGGCGTCGGGGGCGACGCCCCCGACGGCGCTCGGCAGGCGCCGGCGGAAGTAGCGGTACAGCGGTGTCGCGTGCGCGGCGAAGAGCGCGGCGAACCAGGCCTCGTCGTGGACGGCGGCCTCGGTGGTCTCGTCACTGCCCTCGTCGGTCGTCACGGCGGCTCCTCGTCGGCGGGGCGGGCTGTCAACCGCTCTGTGTCCCGGGACGCGCGTTCCTTGCACGCCCCGCGGTTCACCCGAACCTCACCCGCGACGGCCCCGATCCTGCCATCCCCGGCCCCTACGCTGAGAGGCATGACGACGACGGAGCGGGCCGCCCCGCCGCGCCACCCCCGCCGTCGGCGGAGCCGGGCGGCCTGGCTGGGCTGGGTTCTCATCCTGCTCGCGGTCGCGCTCGTCGTGTGCGCCGGGCTCCTCGCCCGGGACGCGCTCGCCGCGCGGGACGCCCTGACGCGCGCGCTGGACGAGGTCCCCGCCGCCGAGGAGGCGCTCCGGGACGGCGACGTCGCGGCCGCCGACGCCGCGCTCGAGCGGGTCCAGCCCCTCACCGCGTCCGCACGGGCGCACACCGACGGCCCCCTGTGGTCCCTGGCCGCGCACCTGCCGGTCTACGGGCAGGACGTGCGGGCCTTCTCCGTGGCCGCCGCGACGGCCGACGACCTCGCGGCCGTCGTGCTGCCGTCCCTCACGCAGACCCTCGGCAGCGTCGAGGGCGACGGGCTCGCGCTCACGGGCGACGGCGTCGACCTCGCACCGCTCGTCGCCGCGGCGCCGACCGTGGCGCGCGCCGCCGACGCGTTCGACGCGATCGACGCGCGCCTCGCCACCGTCGACCGCGACGCGCTGCACGCGGAGGTCGCCGGCCCCTACGCCGCGCTCGTCGCGCGCACCGACGACCTGCGCCCGGTGGTCCGCACCGCCGACCGGCTCACGGCGCTCGCGCCCGCGATGCTCGGCGCCGACGGCCCGCGCCGCTACCTCGTCCTCGCGCTGAACAACGCCGAGCTGCGCGCCGCCGGCGGGATCCCCGGCGCGCTCGCGGTGATCTCGGCGGACCAGGGCAGGGTGACGCTGGAGCAGCAGGCCTCGACGGTCGGCTTCCCGTCCTTCGACGAGCCGGTGCTGCCCCTCGACCCCGGGGTCGAGGAGCTCTTCACGGACCGCGTGGGCCGCTACCTCCAGGACACCCCGCTGACGCCGGACTTCCCCACGACCGCGGCGCTCGCGTCGACGATGTGGGAGCGCGCGCAGGGCGAGCAGGTCGACGGCGTGGTCGCGACCGACCCCGTCGCGCTCTCCTACCTGCTCGAGGCCACGGGCCCGGTGACCGTCGACGTCGACGGCGGCGCGGTCCACCTCGACGCGGGCAACGTCGTGCAGACCCTCCTCTCCGACGCGTACGCCGGCCTCGAGCCCGGCGAGCAGACGGACACGTTCTTCGCGGCGGTCGCGGCCCGGGTCCTGGAGGAGTTCCTCGCGGGCGGGGCCGACCCGGCCGTCGCGCGGGACGCGCTCGTGCGCGGCGCGGACGAGCACCGCGTGCTGCTGTGGTCGGCGCACGAGGCGGAGCAGGAGCGTCTCGCGGGCACGGTCGTGGCGGGCGACATCGACACCGCCGACCAGGCCGCGGGCTCGGTCGGCGTGTTCCTCAACGACGGCACCGGCGGCAAGATGGGCGTCTACCTCGGCAGCGACGTGCGGCTCGCGGGCAGCACGTGCACGGCCGCGGGCCGCGTGGACACGTTCGAGGTCGACCTCGCGTCGTCCGCCCCGGCCGACGCCGCGACGAGCCTGCCCTGGTACGTCACCGCCGGCGGCACGGCGGGCGTCGAGCCGGGCGTCACGCGCACGTTCGTCGTGCTCTACCCGCCGCGCGACGGGCAGGTGTCGGGCCTGCGCCGCGACGACGCCCCGCTCCCGGCGCAGCCCGGCGACGTCGCGGGCCGCGGCGCGCTCTCCGCGATGTTCGACCTCGCGCCCGGGCAGTCGACGACCCTGTCGTTCACGACGACGACGCCGCGGGACGCAGGGACCGCCGCCGCGACCTCGCTCGACGTGTGGAGCACGCCCACGACCACCCAGCCGGGCCTGCGCACGGTCGACGTCGCGCCCTGCGGCTGAGCCGCGGCGGGTCGCGTCACGGCGCGGTCACGATTCCGCGCACCGCCCTTTTTTCACCCTGGACAAGCGTCCAACTCGGGCGCCCGCCTCGCTAGCCTGGCAGGACGGAAACACCTCGCGCACGTGTGGCACCTGCACGTATCAGGGACCTCGGGGCACGGCTCCCTCTCCACGAACAGCCTTTCCCGCCCACGGACAGGAATCACCATGAAGACGTCGGGAGGACGCCGCGCCGGGAGCCGCGCGCTGGCCGTCACCGCTACAGCCGCGACGGCGGTGCTGCTCACCGCACCGGTCGCGGGAGCCGCCGAGGACGACACGTACGTGCCGGAGCCGACGATCGAGCTCACCACCCTGTCCCCCGTCTGCGACGGGGACGTCCCGTACCTCGAGTACGCCATCGCCGTCACCGGCACGGACAACGACACCGCGACCATCACGTGGCTCAACCCGGGCGGCGCGGACGTCGTCCAGTCCGGTCTCCCCCTGCAGGGCCGCGTCCTGTGGCCCGGCGCCGTCGTCGGGGCGGACGGCCGCGGCGCCGACTGGCCCGGCTGGAGCCTCGTCGACGGGCAGTGGGTCGAGGGCGACGAGTTCGACTGGGTGCGCCCCAGCGTCCAGGTGCTCTTCCAGGTCAACCCCGAGACGGTCGTCAGCGTGGACTACCCGCCGTCGTCGCCGAACTGCGCGACGAACCCGCCGGGACAGGGGAACCCCACGACGACCACGACGGCCTCCCAGGTCTCGCGCACCGTCGCGACCGGCTCGTCGTCCTCGTCGCTCGCGACGACGGGCGCGACCGTGGGCCTGTACGCCGCCGTCGCCGCGGGGCTCGCCGCCGTGGGCGCCGCGGTCGTGCTGCTGACGCGCCGCACGCGCAAGGGCTGACCCGGCCGCCGGCACGGCCGGGTGCACGACGACGGCCTCGCACCCTCCCGGGTGCGAGGCCGTCGTCGGTGCGGGCCGGGGTCCGTCAGGCGGACGCCCAGCCTCCCGCGGCGAGGCGCGACTCGAGCCCCTCGAACGCCCAGCGGTCGACGACGAGCACGGCACCGCCGGGGGCGTCGGGCACGTACCACTGGAGCTGCTCGACGGTCCGCACCTCGGCCCCGGCCTCGTCGACGCACGAGAGCGTCCAGCGCGCGAGCGTCGCGGGCGTGCCGGCGACCTCGACGTCCGACTCGGCGGGGTCGCCGACCGCGCGGGCCGCGAGCGCGTCCGTCCCGGGGCACGTGGCGCCGTCGGGCAGGAGCGCCGTCGCGGGGTCGACGCCGTCGAGCGCCGCACCGGTCAGCACCTCGAAGCTGGGGCACGCGGCGTCCTCGGGGCACCCGCCCGCCCGGACCTGCGTGACGCCGTCGGCCGGCTGGAGCACCGACCAGTAGTCGGCGCCGGGGAGCTGGAGGGGGCCGACGGGCACCTTGCCCGCGTCGGCGTGGTCGCCGTGCGAGCCGTGGTCCTCGGCCTGGGCGGGTCCCGACCCGCCGTCGACGGCCGCCCCGGCGTCGTCGGAGCCGCTCGTGCAGCCCGCGAGGAGCGCGGCGCCGAGCACGGCCGTCAGGGCCACGGGCAGGGCGGAGGGCGGGAGGGGACGGGAGGTGCGGGGTCGGGTCGTTCGGTGACGCACGGGCACGCTGACCGCCTTTCACGGTCGGAGGAGCCCCGCAACCCACTGGGGAGGGCTGCGGAGGTCCTCGTCGGCCCCTTCACGCTAACGAGCGCGAGGGCTGGTCGAGATGCGGGAGAACCACACGATGGCGGCCCGCGGGTACGGGATTCCCCGTACCCGCGGGCCGCCCCGGTGATGCCCCGTCAGGAGGGGCGGCAGGGCGTCAGCACGCGCCGAGGGCCTGCCACGGGCCGTACTGCTCCGCACCCGGGACGTTGTTCTGCGTCCACCACTTCGCGCGGTACGACTGGCCCTGGTAGGAGACCGTCGCACCCCCGGTGTAGGCGACCGTCGCGGACCACGCCGGCGCGGTGCACGTGCCCGGCGTCGTGGGCGGCGTGGTCGGGGGGTTCGTGGGCGGCGTCGTCGGCGGGGTCGTCGGGGTGGTCCCGCCGCACGCGCCCGTCGCCTCCCAGGGGCCGCCCGCGCTCGGCCGGTCGCCCTGGGTCCACCACTTCGCGCGGTAGTTCTTGCCCTCGAACGACGCCGTCGCCCCGCCCGTGTAGACCGTCGCGGCCGACCACGCGGCCACGCAGGCCGTCGGGTCCGTCGGCGGGGTGGTCGGGGGGTTCGTCGGCGGGTTGGTGGGCGGGTTGGTGGGCGGGTTCGTCGGGCCGCTCGTGCCGTCGACGGGACCGGCCGGCAGCGTGCGGACCTTGTCCGTGAAGCCGCCGAGCAGCGTGCCGTCGTGGTTGCCGGACAGGTCCCACCACATGGCGCCTCCCAGGTTCAGCCGGTCGATGTACTCGGCCTTGGCCGCCACCGACCGGGCGTTGTCGTAGCTCCACCACTGGTCGCCGTCGTACCGCCAGGCGGAGACGGTCGTCGGGTCGTAGTAGTCCTGGCCCCGCGTGCGGAGCTTGTCGTAGTCCTCGTTGCCCGCCTCCCACGTGCCGGGGGCCGCCCCGTTCGCGGCCGACCACGGCTGCGACGACGTGACGCCCTTCCAGCCGCGGCCGTACATGGCGAGGCCGAGGCCGAGCTGGCTCGGGGCGACGCCGGCGCGGAGGTACTCCTGGACGGCCTTGTCCGCGCTGAACTGGCGGCTCGCGGCCCGCGGGTCGGCCGGGTCGTCGTACAGGTTGCCCTGGTGGCCGGCCAGCGCCGGGTCCCAGGCGCCGTGGAGGTCGTAGCCCTGCACGTTGCCGTAGTCGAGCGACTGGAAGATGCGCGGGTCGTTCCAGCCACCGGCCGCGATGTCGGCCGGGTTGGCGGGCAGGAACGCCGAGAGCAGGTAGTGCTTGCCGGTCTGCGCGCCGTACGCGTCGAGCTGCTTGCGAAACTCGGCGAGCAGGAGCCGGAAGTTCTCGCGGTCGTTCACGGGGTCGACGGAGTTGCCGACCTCGCCGTTGTTCGAGCCCGGCCACTCCCAGTCGATGTCGATGCCGTCGAACACGCCGGCGGCCGCACCCGGCCCGCCGCGGCCGTCGATCACGGGCAGGTTGCCCTTGATGTAGAGGTCGATGCACGACGACACGAGCTTCTCGCGGGACGCCTGCGTCGCCGCCGCGCGGGAGAAGTTCTTCGACCAGGTCCAGCCGCCGATCGAGATGAGGGCGCGCAGCTGCGGGTTCTTCGCCTTGAGCTGCTTGAGCTGGTTGAACGAGCCCGCGAGCGGCTGGTCCCACGCGTCGGCGACGCCGCCGACGGAGTTCGCGGCCGTGTAGCCCATGCCGAAGTCGGCCCACGCGTCGCCCGCGCCGTCGGAGCCGTTGGGCCCGGTGCCCTGCGCCTTGTTCGCGATGAAGCACGTGAGGTTCTGGTGGTGGATGTTGCCGAACGAGTAGTTGATGTGGGTGAGGTCGGCGGCGGCGCCGGAGTCCTGCACCGTCTTCAGCGGGAAGGCGCGGCCGTACACGCCCCACTGGGTGAAGTAGCCGACGTTGCGGTAGCCGTTGACGTCGCTGTCGCCGGGGTTGCCGACCGCCGCCGTGGCGGTCGGCGCCGCCTGCGCCGGCGCGACGCCCGCGAGGAGGCCGCCGACGAGGGCGGCCGCCGTCGCGAGCGCCGCGAGGCGCGCGCCGCGCCGCCGGGCCGGGCGCGGTGGTCGGGTGGAGAGGGACACGTCCATGGGTCCTGCCTCGTGCTCGTGCGGGGAGCTGCGGCGGCTCCGTGCTCCGGGCCGCCCTGCCCTCAGGTCACCCCGAACGTAGCCACGCGGGGACCCGCGCGTGATCCGCGCTTCCCGCAGTGTTCGCGGCTCCTCCGCGCGGTCGGCGTAGGGGAAGACCCGTAGGACAAAAGGGGACATAAGACGACGAGAGACCCCGAATCGACCCCGCCTCAGCGGCCCACGCGGTGCGCCAGGACCGTGAGCTCGACGCGCGAGCGCACCCCGAGCTTGCGGAACACGCGCCCGAGGTGGACCTCCACGGTGCGGACCGACAGGTAGAGCTGGTCCGCCGCCTCCCGGTTCGAGGCCCCCTGGACCACGAGGAGCGCGACGTCGAGCTCGCGCTCCGTGAGCTCGTCCGCCCACCGTCCCCGCAGCTCCGCGAGCGCCTCGTCCGTCACGTCGCTCTCGCGCACCGCGAGCCGGCACGCGTCCGGCGGGGCGGGCCGCAGCGCAGCCTGCGCCTCGACGCCGGCGCGCGCGACCCCGAGGGCGGCGTGCATGCTCCCGGCCCGCGGGGCCGCGGGCCACGTGCCGCCCGGGACGACGGCCCCGCCGCCGAGGACGCCGGGCACCCCCGGCACGGCCGCGGTCAGGTCCTCGGGCACCGGGCCCCCGAGGAGGCGGACCACCTCGGCGTGCTCGTCGAGCGCGATCGTCGTCCAGGCGTCCGCGCCCGCGTCGTCGAACAGCTCGATCGCGGACAGGAACAGGCCGTGGGCGCGCTGCAGCTCGCCCGCGCGCACGAGGGCGCGCGCGGCGCACAGGTCCGTCCGCGCGTGCTCGTAGGGCGACGCGGTCGTGCGGTTCACGCGCGTGGCCCGCTCGAGCGGCGCCGTGAGGTCCTCGGGCGCGGCGAGCGAGACGTCGGCCCGCACAAGGGTCGCCGACCGCAGCGACGGCGGGAGCTCCTTGGCGTCGACCCGGCGCCGTGCGAGCGCGCGCTGCGCCGCGTCGTGCCGCCCGGCGACGACCCACGCCTCGACGTCGTCCAGCCCGGGCAGCGGCAGCATGCGTGCGCTGTCGGGACGCTCGCGCTCCGCGGCGAGCTCGAGCAGCGTCGCGGCCTGGGTCACGTGGTGGGCGAACGCGGCGCCCATGGCGCGGTCCACGAGCAGGCCGAGGCGCACGGGCCGCGACGTCGGGCTCGCGCACGTCTCCTCGAGCGCCGTCGCGACGGGCCCGACGACGCCCCGGGTCATCATGTCGAGGCGGCGCGCGGCGGCCACGCCCATCCCCGCGAACGGCAGGCCGAGCGGCAGCCGGAACGCGGCCTCCGCGAGCTCGTCCGCGGCGCGCGTGAGGGTGCCGCGCCACAGGTGCACGAGCGCCTGCGCGAGCCGGACGTGCGCCTCGGCGAGCGGCGTGAGGGCGGCGTCCGGGCCGTCGAACCACCGGCCGCCGTCGCGCACCGGGGCCAGGGAGGCGACGACGCTCGCGAGCGTCTGCGCGGCGTCGTCCAGCCGGTCGTCGGCGGCGAGCCCGAGCGCCCGGCTCACCTGGAGCGCGGCCTCGTGGTCCGGGCCCAGGTCGACGTCGGGCACGACGCCGCGCTCCCCCACCCCGAACACCGCGGCCCAGGAGCGGGCGAGCGCGAGACGGGCCGGGGTCGCGTCGTCCTCGCACCACGACGCGAGGAACGTCGCGGTGTCGAGGAGCTGGGAGGTGCTCACGCCGTCGCCCCGCTCGGCGTGCAGCCGCGCCGCCGTGAGCACGCCCGTCACGACTCCGGCGACGGCGTCCGGGGGGAGGCCGTCCGGCCGGCCCCCGCGCAGGTAGGGCGACAGGACGTCGTCGGGCACCTGGCCCTCGGCGAGCGTGAGCGCCGCGACGAGCGGGCCGAGCGTGCACGCGCGCAGCGCGTCGTCCCCGCTCCGCGAGGCCTTGCGCAGCCAGTCGGCGGCGTCCTGCACGTGGCCCGAGCGCAGGGCCGCGACCCCGGCGATCGCGAACGCCTCGGCGCGGTGCTCGGCACCCGCCTGGCTCGCCGCCTCGCGCGCGACCTCGTGCGCCCAGACGACGTCGCCGCGGTCGAGGTGCCGGCGCGCGATGCGCAGGAGGCCCGGGACGAGCGCCGGGTCGCCCACGAGGGTCGCGAGCGCCGAGTGCCACACCGCGACGTCCTCCTCCCCCGCCCGCCGGTGCGCCTCGGCGAGCGCGACGTGCGCCGCCGTGCGCTCGGCGAGGCGCGCGTCGGCGTGGACGAGCGAGCGCATGCGCGGGTCGACGAACGCGAAGCGGCCGCCCGCGAGGACGAGGTGCTCCGCGAGCGGGCCGTCGAGGACCTGCTCCATCGCGAGCCCCGTCGCGGACAGCACGAGCTCCGTGCGGTCGACGACGGCGACCGCCGCGACGAGCAGCGCCTGGCGCTCCGCCTCGCTGAGCGCGGCGAGCCGGCCGGCGAAGAGCGACCGGACGGCGGGGACGGCGGGCAGCGGGTCGGGCAGGATCGACCCGCCCGAGAGCTGCTCGGGGGTGAGGAGCGCCGCCGTCTGCGTGATGGCCGCGGCGTTGCCGCCGAGGAGGTGCGCGAGCCGCGCCGCGACGTGCGGGGCGACGGCGAGCCGCCGCTCGACGAGCAGGAGGTGGAGCGCGTCGGCCGGCGCGAGCGGCGGGACGGCGCGCAGCTCGAACGGGCCGGCGGACGGGTCGAGCGCGCCCGCGGGCGCCGTCCCCAGCAGGACGACGGGCGCGTGCCGCTGCGCCACGAGGCTCGCGAGGACCGACCGGCTCAGCTCGTCCTGGAGGTGCAGGTCGTCGGCGACGAGGACGACGGTCGCGCCGTCGAACGTCGCGACGAGGAGCTCGGCGAGCGCGACCGCCGCCACCTCGGGGAGGTAGCCGAAGCCCGGGTCGACCGGCTCGAGGACCCGCGTGAGCCGCTCGGGGACCACGCCGCCCGCGAGCTGCGACACCTGCGACACGACGGAGACGACGGCCGACCCGGGAGCGGGGACGCCCGCGGGCGGGCGACAGCGGAGCGTGACGGTCGGCTGCGCGAACTCGTGCGTCGCGACGGCCTCGCACACGAGCTCGAGCGTCGCGCTCGCGCCCATGCCGTGCTCGGCGGTCCACACGAGACCGCCCTTGCCCTCGCTCACGGCGGCGAGCGCGCGGTCGACCTCCTGCGCGCGGGACGAGAGCCGCTCGAGCCGTCGCGCGAACCGCGAGTCCGCGCGACGGACCGGCTCGGGAACCATGTAGTCCTGCTGTTCTGACATGTCGGGACCCTCCGTCCGGGGGCTTCGTCGCCCGTCGACCGGATGAAATGTTAACAACCCTCCGTAAACAAGGGATCACCTCATCGTTTCCCGCTCGTCACACGGCCGCCACCTGGGCCGACGCCCGCACCTCGACGGTTGCTGCCTGCTGCCCGGAGGGCTAGCCTGGCCTCGATCCCCGTCGCGGCCACGACCCTCGTGCGCCCCGACCCGGGTGCGGCGCCCCCGGCGCCGCCGCCACGAGAGCGAGGTGAGCCCCATGCCTGACGGCAGCAGTCATAGATCCGTGCACTGCGCGCTCACCCCCCGTGGCTCGCGACCCGACGCCTGAACCCGGCCGACGCAGGTCCCTGCGTCCCCGGCCGTCGTCCGTCCCGCGCGGGGAGGTCGCCAGTGCGCTCCGCGCGCGCCCCGCGCGCGCCGCCGGACCTCCCCCGCCGACGCACCCGCGCCGCCCACCCGTGGCCGCGCCCGTGCCGTCCGCCCGCCGGAAAGGACGACCACCATGACGCAGCGTTCCCCTGCGACCACGCCGACCACCACCCCTGCCACCCCGGTGCGGACCCGCCCCGCCCGGACGCCCCTGCGCGCCCCGCGCGAGGAGCGGCGCCGCACGCGCCGGCCGAACCTCGAACGGCAGTCGATCTCCTTCACCGTGGGGCTCTACCTGTTCATCTGCGCCGCGCTCCTCACCGCGCACTTCACGGCCGGCGGTGCGTGATGACGACGATGCTGCCCGAGACCCCGGGCCTCGCCCCCGGGGCGGAGACCCGCCTGCCCGCCCCGGCGCGCGGCGGGCTCGACCTGCACGCCCGCGCGCACGGCGACGGCTCGCCCCGGTTCGACCCGCGCGTCCTGCGCTCGCGCTGGGTGCAGGTCGCGGTCGGTGACCCGGACTCCGCGGCCCGCGCGGCCGAGCACGGCGTCGACTTCGCGGCCGCCGGAGGGCGCGTCTGGGAGACGGACGCGCACGTCTACCTGCCGGTGACGGCGACCCGGCGCGACGGCGACCGGGTGGTGGACGAGCGCATCGTGCTCGCCCTGTCCGCCGACGTCGTGGTGACGGCCCAGCCGCAGCGGCACTACGCCGTCTTCGACAAGGCGATCGCCCGCATGCGCCGCACGCCGTGGCTCATCGGCTCGTCGTACGGCGTCGCGTACGCGCTGCTCTACGCGCTCAACGAGGCGGCCGACCGCGTCGTGTCCTACGCGAGCGACCTGCTCGAGGACATGTCCGACGAGATCGACGAGGCCACGCGCGGAGTCGACTCGCGCGGCCGGGAGATCGGGGTGAGCGACATGCAGGACACGATCACGCGCATGAACCGCGCCGAGGAGATCGTGTCGCGCGCCCAGGAGTCCCAGCTCTCGCTCGCGCGCGCCGCGCGGCACCTGCGCAGCGAGATCGCGGACTCGGACCCCGTGCTCGCGGGGCTCGTCGAGACGCTCGTCGCGGACGTCGACGGCGTGAAGCAGCACGCCGGGTTCGAGCACGACAAGGTGCGCTACCTGCAGCAGGCGATCATGACGTCGCTCGACGTCAAGCAGGCGCAGATCGTCAAGGTCTTCACCATCATCACGGCGGTGTTCCTGCCCCCGACGCTCATCGCGTCGTTCTACGGCATGAACTTCACGCACATGCCCGAGCTCGACCGGCCGTACGGGTTCACGCTCACGGTCCTCGTGACGCTCGTCGCCGCCGTCATCCCGCTCGCGTACATCAAGCGCCGCGGCTGGCTGCGCTGAGCGACGGACGGTGCGGTGCGCGGCCGAGGCCGCGCACCGCACCGTCAGGTCAGGCGCAGGTGCCGACGACGCGCCAGGCCGGGTACCACTTCTCCGTGCCCGGGACGTTCGTGCGGACCCACCACGCGGCGCGGTAGTTCACGCCCTCGTGCGAGACGACGCGCCCCCCGACGTACGAGGTGCTGCGGTCCCAGCCCGGGAAGCACGAGCCGGGCGCGGTCGGGTCGACCGGACCGGCCGGGGCCGCGCGGTAGACGTCGGCCGCCGTGCCGACGAGCTCGTCCTCGTAGTCGCCCGCGAGGTCCCAGAACATCGAGCCGCCGAGGCCCTTCTCCGTGATCCACGACGCCTTGAACGCGACGGCGCGCGGCGTGTCGACGCTCCACCACTGGTCGCCGTCGTAGCGCCACGAGGCCCCGCTGACCTCGTCGAAGTACTCGATCCCGTGGTCGCGCAGCTCGAAGTACTGCTTGTTCCCGGCCTCGTAGGTGCCGGGGGCGACGCCCGCGGCGGGCTGCCAGGCGCCGTTCGAGTCGCCGGCCTCGACGCCGGACCAGCCGCGGCCGAACGCCGGGATGCCGAGCGTGAGCTGGGCGGGGTCGACGCCGCGCGACAGGTAGAGGTCGATGCCGTCCTCGAGCGAGATCGTGCCGGGCTGCGTGGTGTCGTGCAGGTTCGCCTGGTGCCCGGCGAGGTTCGGCGACCAGCCCCCGTGCAGGTCGTAGCCCTGCATGTTGCCGTAGTCGAGGTAGTCGAAGATCGTCGGGGCGTCCCAGCCGGCGTTCACCACGGTGGGGCTCACCGGGATGTAGGCGGAGAGCAGGTAGTCCTTGCCCTGCGCGGCGCCGCGCTCGTCGAGCTGCTTGCGGAACTCGGCGAGCAGGGCGGTGAAGTTCGCCTTGTCGTTGACCGGGTCGACGTGGTTCTCGGGGTGCTGCGACCAGTCGGGGGCCCCGGGCCACTCCCAGTCGACGTCGATGCCGTCGAACAGGCCCGCGGCCGCGCCGGGGCCGCCGCGGCCGTCGATCACGGGCAGGTTGCCGTCGATGTAGAGGTCGATGCACGACGCGACGAACTTCTCGCGGCTCTCGGGCGTCGCCGCGGCCTTCGAGAAGAACTTGGACCAGGTCCAGCCGCCGAGCGACATGAGGACCTTGGTGTCGGGGTGCTCCTCCTTGAGCTTGCGGAGCTGGTTGAAGTTCCCCGCGAGCGCCTGGCCCGGCGTGTCGGCGACCCCGTCCACCGAGTCCTCGGCGGAGACGGCCCGCACGAAGTCGGCCTGCGCGTCGCCGGCGCCGTCGTTGCCGCCCGGCTCGGGCGTGCCCGGGGCGTCCGCGAGGAAGCACGTGAGGTCGGTCGGGTGGATGTTGCCGAACGCGTAGTTCACGTGGGTGATCTGCTCGGCCTGGCCCGACTCGACGAAGTCGCGCACGGTGTAGCCGTAGTTCTCCGGGGCCCAGGACATGAAGTAGCCGACGTTGCGGTACCCGTTGAGGGCGGCGTCGCCGTTCGGGGAGTCGGGCGTCGGGGCGGTGGCCGCCGTCGTGGCGGTCAGGTGGGCGGTCGGCGCGGCGGCGGCGGTCGTCGCGGCGGCGACGGCCCCGCTCGCGGCGAGCGCGAGGGCGGTGAGGCCGGCGGCCGCGCGCGTGGCGCGGGCGCGGCGCGGGGCGGACGGGCGAGGACGGTGCATCGAGAGGACCTCTCGTCGACGAGGTCGGTCGCCGACCCGCGCGGACGCGCGGCGGTGCGGCCTCCTGCGGGGCCTGAGCGACCGGCTGACGTGAGCGACCGTAGCCGTGGGCGGGGCCCGCGGGGCTACGTGCTTCCCACACTCTTCGCGTCACGCGCGCCGCGCGGGATACGCGGTCCTCCGTACGCAGGCCCCGTACGGGACAGCCCGTACGACGACGCGTCAGGCCTCGAGGATCAGCGTGACCGGGCCGTCGTTGACGAGGTCGACCGCCATGTGCGCGCCGAACCGCCCGGTCGCGACCTCGACCCCGCGGGCGCGCAGCGCCTCGACGACCGCGTCGACGAGCGGCTCCGCGACGGGACCGGGCGCCGCGCCGTTCCACGACGGCCGACGGCCCTTGCGCGTGTCCGCGTAGAGCGTGAACTGGGAGACGACGAGCACGGGCGCGCCCTCGTCGAGCACGGACCGCTCCCCCGCGAGGATCCGCAGCTCGGCGATCTTGCGCGCGATCGTCTCCACCTGCGCGTCGCCGTCGTCGTGCGTGACGCCGACGAGCGCGAGCAGGCCCGGTCGGTCGATCGCGCCGACGACCTTCGCCGTCCCGTCCTCGGCCACGACGCGCACGCTCGCGCGCGTCACGCGCTGCACGACGGCCCTCACGGCCGTCCCCCGTCGACGTGCCGCGCGGCGGCGGACGAGAGGCCCTGCGAGGCGTCGTGCGCCGCGTCCGTCCCAGGCTCGTCGAGCACCGCGCGCACGGTGCCCACCGGCTGCCCGGCGCCGAGCACGGGCACGTCGCCGAGCGCGTCGAGCGCCGACGCGTCCGCGCCCGCGACGTCGAGCGCCCCGAGACGGCGCAGCGCCGCGGCGAGCACCGCCGGGCGGGGCCGGGATGCGCCGTCGAGCACCTTGAGGGCGAGGGCACGGCCGTCGGGCAGCCCGGCCCCGTACACCCCGTCGGCCCCGTCCTTGGCGACCAGGCCCGGGACGGCGCGCATCGCGAGGGTCGCGTCGCGTCCCGTGCCGCCCACCATCTCGGGGAACGCCGCCATGGCGCGCGCGACCTCCGCCTCGGCCGAACCCGGGTCGTGCTGCGGGGCCGCGGCGAGGCGCCCGAACGCGCGCGCGAGCCCGCGCACGGTCGTCGAGAAGAGCGGCGCCCCGCAGCCGTCGACCGTCACGTGCTCGACGGCGACGCCCGTCGCCTCCGCGACGGTCTCGCGCACCGCGACCTGCAGCGGATGGTCGTGCTCCAGGTACGTGCGCGGGTCCCAGCCCGCGACGACGCACGTCGCGAGCATCGCCGCGTGCTTGCCGGAGCAGTTCTGGGTGATCGACGACGGGCCGTTCCCCGCCTCCTGCCACGCGAGCGCGGCCGGCGGGTGCAGCGGGAGGTCCGGGGTGTTGCGCAGCGCGGACTCGTCGAGCCCGGCGCCCGCGAGGATCTCGCGCACCCCCGCGAGGTGCTCGGGCTCGCCGTTGTGGCTCGCGGCCGCGAGGGCCAGGAGGCGCGGCGGCAGGCGCAGGCCGTGCCGCAGCATCGCGACGGCCTGGAACGGCTTGACGCTCGAGCGCGGCCAGACGACCGTACCGGCGTCGCCGCGCTCGAGGAGCGTGCCGCCGTCGGGCTCCAGCAGCACGAGGTGCCCCGTGTGGACGGACTCCACGAGGTCGCCGCGCACGACCTCCGCCAGCGGGACGGCGGCGCGCGCGACCCCGGTGCGGACGCCGTCGGTCACCGCGGCGCTCACCAGCCGCCGGGCCGGCCGGACGACCCGTTGCCGCGCCCGTTCCCGTACGGCTGGAGGCGGGGACGCACGTCGACGAGGTACACGATCGCCGCGACGACCGCGATGATCCCGATGAAGCCGAGGTTGATCCCGCCGCCGAGCGGGATGGAGAGGAAGCCGAGCGCCGCGGCGACGCCGAGGATCGCGAGCCAGATCGGCTTGCTCAGCTTGCCCTCGGCCGTGAACGCGCTCGCGGGCCGCCGGATCGCGTCGACGAGCGCGAAGAGCTGCGTCCCGAACACGACCAGCGACAGGAGGAGGTAGACGATCCACTGCAGCGACCCGAAGATTCCCACGGGCACGAGCCTACGGTCTGGCGAGCGGCCACGGCACCACGCGCAGCCCGGCGGCGCGCGCCGCGGTCACGACGTGCGGGTCCCACGCGGCCACGACCGTGTCGTCGTGCGCGACGGCGAGCGCGCTCGCCACGTGCACCGCGTCGTTGCTGCGCAGCGACCCCGCGGCGACGAGCCGCGACGCGCGGTCGGTGACGGCACCGGACACCTCGACCACGTGCAGCGCGGGTCGCAGCGTGTCCCACGTGCCGAGCGCGCGGGCGTGCGCCGGGCCGTCGATGACCCCGCCACGGGCCCCCGCGGCGAGCGCGGCGCGGACCTCGACGTCGGCGAGACGGCTCGTGACGACGACGTCCGCACGGTTCCACAGGCGGCTCGCGAGCGCGGAGCCGGCCTCGGGGACGCACAGCTTCACGAGCGCGCTCGCGTCGAAGTAGACGAGGGCCACCGCGGGCCCCTCAGCGCCGGATCCGGCGCACGAGCGCCGCGACCCCGCCGCCGCGGGCGGCCCGGGCGCCGTCGGACGGGCGCGGGCCGTCGGGGCCCGCCGGACGTGCCCCGTCCGTCGCCGCGACGAGCGCCGGCGCGGGCACCGCGTGCACGGGGCGCTCCCCCGCGGGAGGCACCAGGACGCCGTCGCGCACGAGCTCGGTGACGAGGTCCGCCGTCGCGACGCCGGTCAGCCGGGCGACGGGGACGCCGCGCTCGGTGATGACGACCTCCTCACCGTCCCTGGCCCGCTCGATCCACGACTTGAGCTCGGCGCGCAGCGCGCTGACAGGGACCTCCATGCCCCGACCGTACCGGCCCGCGGTACCGCTGTGCAGGGGTCGGTCGTCCTGGGTGCGAACGCTCTCAGAGCTCGGGGAGCGCGTCGCGCGCCTGCTCGGGCGTCGCGCCCGCCGCCTCCAGGGCGTCGACGATCGGTGACCGCACGAGCATCACGAGCGACTGCACCTGCCAGTCGCCGTCGCCGAGCGCGTGGGGGTCGGCGCTGCGGGCCACCTCGAGGAGGACCTCGCGCGCGACCGCCGGGTCGCGCCCCGCGCCGACGGCCTCGGCGAGCACGTGCACCCCGGCGCCGAACCGGGCGACGAGGTCCGCCACGGCGTCGAGCTCGTGGTGGTCCGGGCCGCTCGCGACCGGCCGTGCGCGCCGCGCCAGGACGCGCACGCTGCGCATCGCGCGGTCGACGAGCACCGCCTGCCGCTCGAGCCCGCCCAGCTCGTCCCGGTGCCGCAGCCCGGCCGCGCTCACGCGCGCGAGCTCGCGCGCGGACGACGCGGACGACTGCCACTCCTCGAGCGCGCCCTCGGACGCCCGGCCCTTGACCAGCGCCGCGTCGAGGTCCCCGGGGTCGCGCGCCCGCAGGCCGCGCGCGAGCACGTCGAGCACGCCCGCGAGCTCCGACGTCGCCTCCGCCCCGAGGAGACGGGGGCGTCGCCGCGGGTCGCCCGGGGTGAGCGCCGCGACGGCGAGCGCGACGGCGCCGCCCACGAGCGCGTCCGTCCACCGCCCGAGCGGGCCGCCCGCCTGCGCGGCCGGGAGCCCGACGATGACGATGGCCTGCACGCCCGCCTGCGTCGTGAGCATCGCGCCCCGGTCGATGAAGCGTGCGGCGAGGGCCGAGACCGCGAGGACGACGGCGACCTGCCACCAGCCCGACCCGATCGCGTGGACCACGAGGTCCCCCAGGCCGACGCCGATCGCGACGCCCACCGCGAGCTCGAGCACGCGGCGGAGCTGACGGTCCTGGCTGAAGCCGAGGCAGATCCACGCGGAGACCGGCGCGAAGAAGGGGGCCGTGTGCCCGAGCCCGTACCGGGCGATGCCGAACGCGAGACCGGCGGCCGCCGACGCCTGGAGGATGGGCCACAGCGCCACGCGCACGCGCGACGCGCCCTGACGGACCCGGGCCCGCAGGAGGAGCCGGCGCCACGCCGTCCGGGCGACGCGGACCGCCCCCGGGGACTGCCCGCCCGCCGGCCCCGACGTCACAGCATGCTCGTGGGTGCGCCCTCGCCGCGCGGCGTGACGCCGCGCCCGACGGGGCCGCGCGCGGCCGGACGGTCGACGGAGACGCCCTCGCCGGGCACCACGACCTCCTGCGCCGCGGAGATCGCGCCGCCGTCGCAGTCGACGAGGAGCTCGGCGTCGACCGGCGCGCTCCGCTTGAGGACCGCGAGCGCGATCGGCCCGAGCTCGTGGTGGCGCGCGACCGACGTGACGGACCCGACGGCGCGGCCGTCGAGCGTGACCTCGGCCCCCGGCGCGGGTAGCAGGTGCCCCGACCCGTCGAGGTGCAGCATGACGACGCGCCGCGGCGGACGCCCGAGGTTGTGCACGCGCGCGATGGTCTCCTGCCCGCGGTAGCAGCCCTTGTGCAGGTGGACGGCGGTGCGCAGCCAGTCGGTCTCGTGCGGGATCGACCGGTGGTCGACCTCGGTCGCGAGACGCGGGCGCCAGGCCTCGACGCGCGCCGCCTCGCTCGCCCACGTGCCCACGAGGCGCCACCCGGCGGCCTCGCGCGCCGCGACGGCGTCGGCCAGCTCCGCGCGCGGGACGAGCACGAGCCGCCACGGGCGCTCGCGGCCCGGGTGCTCGTCCTCGGGCGGGCCGTACCGCGTGCCGCCCGCGAGGACGCGCGGCCAGGGGTCGCGCCACGTCACGGGCTCGTCCTCGGCGCCCTCGGCGTCGACCGGCTCGCCGAGCGCGGCCCACTCGTCCGTGGCGTCGGCGATCTCGACGCGGAGCATGAACTTCATGCGGTCCAGCCACGCGGCGAGGTCGGCCGCGTGCGAGCGCTCCGTGACGAGCCAGGTCGTGGTGCCGTCGTCGACGACCGACGCGGCGTGCTCGACGTGGCCTTGCGGCGAGAGCACGAGCAGCTCGGTCGAGGTGCGCGGCGCGAGGTCCGTGAGGTCCTGGGACGTGATGGAGTGCAGCCAGCTCAGCCGGTCCGGGCCCGTGACCGTGACGACGCCCAGGTGCGACTGGTCGACGACGGCGCCGCCCGTGCGCAGCGCGCGCTGCTCCCCGGTGGGGTCGCCGTAGTGCCAGGCGACGCCCTCGTCGGGGCCCGTCGCGGGCACGGCGCCGTGGCGGGACAGGAGCGGGCTGGTGTAACCGGTGGTCACGGGTGGTCCTCCTTCGTCGACGCGTCCGGGCCGGGCGGGCCCTCGCGCCGCCCGGTGGCCTGCGTCAGGCCGACGGGCGCCGGGTCAGCTTCGCGGACGCGTACGACTGCAACGGCTGACCGAAGGCCGCCAATTCCCACACCCACAGGAGCTGGCCCTCGACGAACCCGTAGAGCCGCTTCGAGGCCGTGACCTCGGACGCGGTGGACGTGCGCGCGATGAGGTCGCTCGCCAGGTCCACGCGGCCGTTGCCGACGGCGCCCAGGTAGACCGACACGCGGCCCGCCGGGTCGGCGACCAGGACCTCGAGCGGGTGGCGGTCGTCCTCCAGGCCCTCGGGCCGGTCCGTCGACACGCGCCAGTAGCCGGTCTCCGTGGACCAGACGGGCGACGCGGCGGCCGCGGCGTCGAGGGTGGCCTCGTCACGCTCCGGCCACTCGCCCTCCGCGGGCACCGTCTCGGGGACCGCTGCGTCGAGGACGCGCAGCGTCGACTCGTAGCGCAGGTAGGGGCCGCCGTCGTGGTCGAACACGACGTCGTGGACGAACGGCGTCTCCTCGATGCCCGGGTACTTGACGACGCCCTCGCCGCGCCAGCTCCCGACGAGCCAGGCGAGCGGGTACACCTCGGGAGCGAGGCCTTCGGGGAACTCGAACGGCATCAGCGACCACCTCTCGGAGTCGGGCGGCGCGCGGCGCCCGCGCGGGGACGGGCCCCGCGCGGCGACGTCAGCGCTGGCCCTTGAAGAGCTTGTAGACGACGTACCCGGCGAACCACGTGATGGTCACCGTCGCCGCGAGGAGCAGGCCGAGGAAGATCAGCTCGAGAGTGTGCGGGCTCATGCGGGCGATCCTACCGGCCGGACGGCACCGGCACGCCGTGGCCGTGGTCACCCGCGGGACTACGCTCGGCCGCGTGACCGACTCCTCGCTCCCCGCTGCCGCCCCCCGCTCCCGCTCGCTCGTCGTCAAGACGACCTCCGGGCTCGACCGGCCCGAGGCCGCGAACCAGGCCTTCACCGTCGCCGCCGCCGCGGTCGCAGCGGGCGTCGAGGTGAGCGTGTGGCTCACCGGCGAGGCGGCGTGGTTCGGGGTGCCGGGCCGCGCGGCGGAGCTCGAGCTCGAGCACGCGGCGCCGCTGCCCGACCTGCTCGACGCGGTCCTCGCCGCGGGCACGCTGACCGTCTGCACGCAGTGCGCGGCGCGCCGCGGGATCACCGCCGACGACGTCCTGCCCGGCGTGCGCATCGCGGGGGCGGCGGTGTTCGTCGAGGAGGCGCTGCGCGAGGGTGCTCAGGCGCTCGTCTACTGAGCGAGCCGCGCCCGCGGGCGCTCGCCTGCCGGGCGGGCGCGCGCCGGGCCGTCAGCGGGCCGGCGCGACCCGGCGCAGCAGCAGGTACAGCTCGCACCCGAGGCACAGGCCGAACGCGGCGTTGAGGACGGCGGCCACGAGCGCGAGCGCCGCCGCGGCCGGCACGGCGCCCGCGACGCCGACCAGCCCGAGCACGACCCCGGCACCGGTGATCACCAGGCCCACCGCCTGCGCGAACCGCGGCGGCCTCGGGTCCTCGCGCTCCGTCGTCGGGCCGATGCGCGGGAGCAGGACCAGCCGGTAGACGGCCGCCTGCCACGTGCCCTGCGCGCCGCGGACGGTGCCGAGCAGGAAGCTCGCCGCGACGACCGCGAGCAGCACGAGCGCCGCGGGCGACGTCCAGAGCAGGATCACCACGGCGAGCAGGACGGCCGTCATGCCCGCCCCCGCGCGCGGCCCGCGCGGGTCGATGCCGGCGGGCGCGCCGCCCGGCTCGGTGACGGTGGCCTCCGGGCCTGCCTGGTCGCTCACTCGGGTCTCCTCCGGTCGGGCCGTCGGAGACGGCGGTCAGCTGCCTGGCACGCTCGCGGGCCGCGCGCCCGGGTCCGCGACGGCGAGCGCCGCGAGCGCCTGGGCGCGGTTCATGCCCCCGCTCGCGCGGGCGACCTCCCGGCCCTCCGCGTCGAGCACGAGGACGGTCGGCGTGCGCAGTATGCCGAATGCTCGCACCAGGTCGAGGTGGTCGTCGACGTCCATCTCATGATGCGTCACGTCCGGGTGCGCGGCGCTCACGTCGCGCAGGACCCGGGCGGTGGCGCGACACGGCGCGCAGAGCTCGGCGGAGAACTGGACGAACGTGCGGCGCTCCGCGAGCGCGACGCCGTGCGCCGCCCAGTCCACGGGCGCGGGCCCGGCGACGTCGGCCGCGGGCGACGCGGGCCCCCTCCCCCGCGCGGCCCGCACGACGCCCTGGCGGCGCTGCCACCACACGCCGAGCGCGGCCGTCGCGACGAGGGTCACGACGAGCAGCACGACGGCGAGCGGCGACGGGGTCACCCGACGATCACCCGGCCGACGACGAAGATCAGGGTCCCGCCGACGGCGACGGGCAGGGCGGTCGCCGAGAACGCGCCCAGACGGCCGCGCAGCTCGGGGAGCTGGTCGAAGAGCGCGTGCAGCGACGCGACGAGCAGGCCCGCGACGACCCCCGCCCAGACGCCGCCGAGCAGCTCGAGGTCGGGCATGACGTAGCCGACGGCGCCGCCCGCGAGCACCGCGAGGCCGAGCGTCAGCGCGGCGTTGAGCCAGCCGCCGAGCGGCAGCGCGGACACCGCGGACGCCACGGCGAGCGCGACCGCCGTCGTGACGACGAGGGACTCGCCGGCGTCGGTGCGCCCCGCGGCGATCCAGCCCGCGCTCGACGTCGCCACGACGATCCCGCTCACCGTGCCGATGAGCGACTCGACCAGGCGCGGACGGCCGTCGCGCCGCAGGAGCTCGGCGACGAACGCGAGGACGACGGAGAGCGCGAGCACGACGGGCAGGTGGCGCAGCGCGGGCTCCCCGTGCGTCGCGGCGGTCGCGGCCACGGCGCCGAGCCCGGCGATCGCGATGACGACCCGGGTCCCGCCGTGGACGGGGATGTCGAGCAGCCGCGGCCAGCCGATCGCGACGCCCAGCGCCAGCGCGCCCGACGCGATCGTGAGCGGCAGCGGGCCGAAGAACGCGGCGACGGCCACGACCGCCGCCAGGCATGCCGTCACGACGGCACGGGTCGAGAGGTCCACGCGGTCAGCGCCCCGTTCGGGGGTCGCGGGAGGGCGTCGGGTCGTGCAGCACGCCTCAGAGTGTCGCAGAGACTCGCCACGGGCCGCTCACCGGCTCCCTCGCGGCGGCCGGGCGGCGGTCTCGCGGGCGGGCCGCGGCGTCGCTGCCGGGCAGCGCTGTCACCGGCCGGGGAGAGCGGACGCGCGCGATGTGAGACACGCACCGTGCGCGCGGCCGGCACGCGATACGGTAACCGTCCACGGACCGCGGACGTGGCCGACGACGTGGCGTGCCCCGTAGAGGTCCGTCCCGCCCGGTCGCCACGCGTCGACGCCCGGGGGCGCCGCCCGCGCCCCGCGACCCGGAAGGAGGTGCCGGATGGCCGACCTGCTCATCCTCACCCCCGCCACTGGCGGTTCCGTCGAGGTGCTGCCCGCGCTCGGCCTGCTCTCGCACCGCATCCGGGTCCTGCCCATGGAGCCGTCGGCGCTGGTCGACGCACCGGACTCCGACGTCGTGCTGCTGGACGCGCGCCGCGACCTCGTCGCCGCCCGCACCACGTGCCGGCTCCTGCACGCCACGGGCCTGACGGTCCCGCTCGTGCTCGTGCTCACCGAGGGCGGGCTCACCGTGGTGACCGCCGAGTGGGGTGCCGACGACCTCCTGCTGGAGGGCGCCGGACCGGCCGAGGTCGAGGCCCGGCTGCGGCTCGTCATCGAGCGCTCCGCGCGGGGTCCGGCCGAGGACGGACCGCAGGAGATCGCGGCGGGCGAGCTCGCGATCGACGCGAGCGGCTACACCGCCCGGCTGCGCGGCCGCCCGATCGACCTCACGTACAAGGAGTTCGAGCTCCTCAAGTACCTCGTCCAGCACCCGGGCCGCGTGTTCACCCGCGCGCAGCTCCTCCAGGAGGTCTGGGGCTACGACTACTACGGGGGCACGCGCACCGTCGACGTCCACGTGCGCCGTCTGCGCGCGAAGCTCGGGCCGGAGCACGAGCAGCTCATCGGCACGGTGCGCAACGTCGGCTACCGGTTCGACCCGCCGAAGGACCGCCGCCCCGCGGCGGCCGCGGAGACGTCCGGAGCGGACGCCGCCGACGCCGGCTCCGGGTCGTCGGCCGACAGCGGGTCCGGGACGCCGGTAGGTTCGTCCGGGTGACGCCCGACCCCTCCGACTTCACGTCCGCCCTCCTCGACGGCCCCTGGCGCCACGAGTTCGTGCCGGCCAACGGGGCCCGCTTCCACGTGGCGCTCGCCGGTCCCGAGGACCGCGGCGTGCGGGACCCCGGCCCGCCGCTCGTCGTGCTGCTCCACTCGTTCCCCCAGTTCTGGTGGGCGTGGCGGCACCAGCTCGAGCCGCTGGCCGCCGCGGGCTACCGCGTCGCCGCGATGGACGTGCGGGGCGTCGGGGCGTCCGACAAGCCGCCGATCGGCTACGACGCCCCGACACGCACGCGCGACATCGCCGGCGTGATCCGCTCGCTCGGGTCGGGGCGCGCGGTCGTCGTGGGCCACGGCACCGGCGGCAGCCTCGCCTGGGCGATGGCCGCGCTCCAGCCCGCCGTGACGGCCGGGGTCGCCGCGTTCTCCGCGCCGCACCCCGCACGCCTGCACACGTCGGCCCGGCGGCTCCTCACCCCCGCCGCGCAGCGCCAGCTCGCGTTCTACCAGGTGCCGACGCTGCCCGAGCGCGCGCTCGTCCGCGGCGACCTCGTGGCCGACGTGCTCGCCACGGGCGCCGCGCAGCCCTTCGCGCCCGACGTCGTCGACACGTACCGCACCGTCATGCGCATCCCGTTCGCGGCGCACACCGCGATGGAGTCGCTGCGCTGGGCCGTGCGCTCCACCCCCCGGCCCGACGGGCGCCGCTTCCTCGCCGCGCTCCGCCACCCCGTCGAGGTCCCCGCCCTCCAGGTGCACGCGGCGCGCGACGGGCTGCTGCGCCGCGAGCTCGCGGACGCCGACGGCGCCGCGCTCGCCCGGGACTTCCGGTTCGAGGTCGTGGACGACGCCGGGCACTTCCTCCCCGAGGAGGCCCCGGGCACCGTGACGGACCTGCTCCTGGACTGGCTCCCCACGACGCAGCGGCCCGCGGGTTGACCGTCCCCTCGCCCGACGGTCCGCGCGAGGCGCTCAGCTCGTCTTGACGAGCGCGGCCGCCTTGACCGGGTCGACCTCGCCGACGCCGAACGACGGGCACCACCGCGCGATCGTGCACGCGCCGCACGCCGGCTTGCGCGCGAAGCACACCCGCCGGCCGTGGAAGATCAGCCGGTGGGAGAGCATCGTCCACTCCGACTTCTCGATGAGCCCGCCGACGACCTGCTCGACCTTGACCGGGTCCTCCTCCGTGGTCCACCCCAGGCGGCGCACGAGGCGGCCGAAGTGCGTGTCCACGGTGAGCCCCGGCACGCCGAACGCGTTCCCGAGCACGACGTTCGCCGTCTTGCGCCCCACGCCCGGCAAGGTGACGAGGTCCTCCAGGCGGGCGGGCACCTCGCCGTCGAACCGCTCGACGAGCGCCTGGCCGATCCCGATGACCGACTGCGCCTTGGCCCGGAAGAAGCCCGTGGGCCGCAGGATCTCCTCGAGCTCGGCGCGGTCCGCCGCCGCATAGGCCGCGGCGTCCGGGTAGCGCGCGAACAGCGCGGGCGTCGTGAGGTTCACGCGCTTGTCCGTCGTCTGCGCCGAGAGGACCGTCGCGACGAGCAGCTCGAGCGGCGTGGTGAAGTCGAGCTCGCAGTGCGCGTCCGGGTAGGTGACCGCGAGCTCACGGTTGGTGCGGCGCGCGCGCCGCACGAGCGCGAGGTGCGACTCGGGCTTCGGGGCCCGCGCGCGGGCCTGCTCGGTGGTGGTCACGAAACCCACCGTAGCCGCCGCCCCTGACACCCGAGTTGCAGCGGTAGGGCAGACTTGTCCTGGAACATTTCCGAGGACGAGACGATAGGACACCCCGCGTGGACGACGACGTTGTGCTCTCCGCCCCCCTGTTCGCGACGATGGACGCGGACGAGACGCGCACCCTCTTCGAGTCGATGCAGCAGATCGAGCTGTCGCGCGGAGACGTGCTGTTCCGCGAGGGCGAGCCGGGCGACCGCCTCTACGTGATCGCGAGCGGCAAGATCAAGCTGGGGCGCCGCTCCAACGACGGCCGCGAGAACCTCCTGTCGATCCTCGGCCCCGGCGAGATGTTCGGCGAGCTCTCGCTCTTCGACCCGGGCCCCCGCACCGCCACCGCGAGCTCCGTCGCCGACTCCGTGATCTACGAGCTCGGCCACGACCAGCTCGTCGAGTGGATCGAGAAGCACCCGAGCGTCGCCAAGCACCTGCTCAACGCCCTCGCGCGCCGCCTGCGCCGCACGAACGAGACGCTGGCCGACCTCGTGTTCTCCGACGTGCCGGGCCGTGTCGCCAAGGCGCTCCTCGACCTGTCGACCCGCTTCGGCGAGGAGACGGACGAGGGCATCCGCGTCGCGCACGACCTCACGCAGGAGGAGCTCGCGCAGCTCGTCGGCGCGTCGCGCGAGACCGTGAACAAGGCGCTCGCCGACTTCGCGACGCGCGGCTGGGTGCGCCGCGAGGGCCGAGCCGTCGTCCTGCTCGACATGGACCGCCTGGAGCGCCGCGCGCGCTGAGCGGCCACGCCGGCTGAGATGCCGCACGAGATGCCGACGAGAACGGGGTCGGCGACCGGATCCTCACGGACCCGGTCGCCGACCCCGTTCTCGTGCGGGCGTCGCGGGCTAGTCCGCCAGCTCGACGACGAGCTCGACCTCGACCGGCGCGTCGAGCGGCAGGACCGCGACGCCGACGGCGCTGCGCGCGTGCACCCCGGCCTCGCCGAAGATCTCGCCGAGGACGGTGCTCGCACCGTTCACGACGCCGGGCTGGCCCGTGAACGACGGGTCGCTCGCCACGAACCCGACCACCTTGACGACCCGGACGACGTCGTCGAGGTTCCCGACGACGTCGTGCACGGCCGCGAGCGCGTTGAGCGCGCACACACGCGCGAGGTCCGCGGCGTCGGCGGGCGCGACGAGGCCCTCGCCGTCACCCACCTTGCCGGTCGCGAGCAGCGCGCCGTCGACGAACGGGAGCTGGCCCGAGGTGTGGACGTACCGGCCGGAGCGCACCGCGGGGACGTAGGCGGCGACCGGCGCCGCCACCCGCGGGAGGGTGATCCCGAGCTCCGCGAGGCGCGCGGCGACCGTCCCGGCGGGGACGCCCGTCACTACTTCTCCCCGGTGGGGCGCTTGAGGTAGGCGACGAGGCCGTTGCCGTCCGGGCCGGTCACGACCTGGACGAGCTCCCAGCCGTCGGAGCCCCACTGGTCGAGGACGGCCTTCGTGTTGTGGATGATGAGGGGGATGGTCGCGTACTCCCACGTGGTTGCCATGGGGCGAGCGTAGTCGGACGGCGCGGAACGCGGCGCGGCCGGACGGGCGCGCCGTCCCGGGATGCTTACACAACCCGCACACCCGGGAGAGGCGGCTTTCCGGGCCTCTCCCGGGGTTGCTCCCGTAGGGTTGGCACCATGGCTTCCCCTGTGCGTCCTCGCGGCCGGCAGATCAACGCGTACCAGCTCGTCGCCCTCTTCCTGGCGTTCGTGCTGGTCTCCGGCGTCGGCGGCGTGCTCGCGGCCGGGCTCCTCGTGCCGCTGGCCGCCGGGGCGAACACGGCGACGGACACCGCCGTCGAGGTGTTCGACGAGCTGCCGGCCGACCTCGAGCCGGGCCCGCTGTCCGAGCAGTCGCGCATCTACGCGAACGACGGCACGACGCGGCTCGCGACGTTCTACACGGAGAACCGCATCGTCGTCCCGCTGGACCAGGTCTCCGAGCCCATGAAGAACGCGGTCATCGCGATCGAGGACAAGCGCTTCTGGGAGCACGGCGGGGTCGACGTCGAGGGCATCCCGCGCGCGTTCGTCAACAACCTCACGGGCGGCTCGACGCAGGGCGCCTCGACCCTGACGCAGCAGTACGTGAAGAACGTCCTCATCGAGCAGGCCGTGCGCGACGACGACGTCATGGCGCAGCACGAGGCCAAGGCCGACACGCTCGGCCGCAAGGCCCGCGAGGCGAAGCTCGCCATCTCGCTCGAGAAGAAGATGACCAAGGAGGAGATCCTCCAGGGCTACCTCAACATCGCGCAGTTCGGGCGCTCCGTGTACGGCGTCGAGACGGCGGCCCGGCACTACTTCGGCATCTCGGCGAAGGACCTGAACTACCTCCAGGCGGCCACGATCGCCGGGATCACCAAGGCGCCGTCCACGTACGACCCGACGGCCGACCCGGAGAAGGCTCAGAACCGCCGCAACGTCGTCCTCAACACGATGTACCAGCAGGGCTACATCACCAAGGAGGAGTACGACGCCGGGCTCGCCAGGCCCATCGCCGAGACGCTCCAGATCCAGCCGCTCGAGGCGGGCTGCCAGGCGGCCGACAACGGCGCCACGTTCTTCTGCGACTACGTCACGAAGATCATCATGTCGGACCCGGTGTTCGGCGAGACCAAGGAGGAGCGGCAGTCCCTGCTCTACCGTGGCGGTCTCGACATCTACACGACGCTCGACCCGAACATGCAGGCGGCCGCTCACCAGCACGCGACGGCCGCCGTCCCGGCGGACGACCCGAGCCAGGTCGAGGACGCGATCGTCACCGTCGAGCCCGGCACGGGCAAGATCCTCGCGATGGCGCAGAACCGGGCGTACGACAACACGCAGGACCCGGCGCCGAACACGACCGCGGTCAACTACAGCGTCGACCAGGCCCACGGCTCGTCGAACGGGTTCTCCCCCGGCTCGACGTGGAAGCCGTTCGTGCTCGCCGAGTGGCTCAAGGAGGGCCACTCGCTCTACGACACGGTCAGCGCCAACAAGCGCACCTGGACGATCAACCGCGACTTCCGCGCGAGCTGCACCCGCCTGGGCAACGAGAAGTGGACCCCGGCCAACTCGGACGGTCCCGGCTCGGGCTCCATGTCGGTCCTCAAGGCGACGTTCAACTCGGTGAACACCGCGTACACCACCATGGCGAGCCAGCTCGACCTCTGCGGCATCGCGGAGACCGCGAAGGCCGCCGGGTTCCAGCCGTCCATGCTCAAGGACGAGGGCAACGTCAACGTCAACGCGTCGATGATCCTTGGCACGCAAAACTCGTCGCCGCTCCAGATGGCGGCCGCGTACGCCACGTTCGCCTCGGGCGGCACGTACTGCAAGCCGATCGCCATCACCAAGGTGGTCGCTGGTGACGGCAAGGAGCTCCCCGTACCCACCGCGGACTGCCAGCCCGGAGCGATCGACCCGAACATCGCCAACACCGTCACCTACGCGCTGCAGCAGGTCATCACGCAGGGCTCGGGCCGCGGCAACGGTCTCGCTGACGGGCGCCCCGCAGCGGGCAAGACAGGGACGGCGAACAACAACACGCACACGTGGTTCATCGGGTACACCCCGCAGGTCGTCACCGCGGTGTGGATCGGCAACGCCGAGAGCGACGTCCCGATGAACGGCCGCTTCACCATCAACGGGAAGACGCGCCCCTACTGGTACGGGTCGAGCCTCGCCGCCCCGACGTGGCGCGACTACATGAACCAGATCCTCGCCGGCCAGCCCGCACCGGGGTTCGCCGACCCGGACTGGGGCCGGGTGAACGCCCCGACGCCCCCGCCGCGCACCCCCTCGACGCCCGAGGGCGGCCAGGACGGCGGCGACCAGGGCGGTCAGCAGCCCGGGGGCGACCAGCCGGGCGGTGACCAGCCCGACGACGACCAGCCGGACAACGAGGCCGACGGCGGCCGCGGCGACCGCGGGGACCGCAGCAACGGCGCGGGCCGCGAGAGCGACCTCGGCGCGTGGCTGGAGAGCCTCGGCGGCGGGGGGAACGGCTGAGCGCCGACGGGGCGCGCCGGGTCCTGCGCGGGCTCGGGGCGCTGGCCGCCGTCGGTGTGGCGGGCGTCGCGTACGCGCACGTGGAGACGAAGCTCTTCACGCTCCGTGAGGCGACCGTCCCGGTCCTGCCGCCCGGGTCGCGCCCACTGCGGGTGCTGCACGTCTCCGACCTGCACCTCGTCCCGACCCAGCGGCGCAAGATCGAGTGGGTGCGGTCGCTCGCCGAGCTCGAGCCCGACCTCGTCGTCGACACCGGGGACAACCTCGCGCACGTCGACGCGCTCGAGCCGCTGCTCGACGCCCTCGCCCCGCTCCTGGCGGTGCCCGGCGCGTTCGTCCTGGGCTCGAACGACTACTTCGCCCCCGTCCCGAAGAACCCGGCGCGCTACCTCCTGCCCGACGCGCGGCTGCCGTTCGCGTCGCAGGCCCGCCTCCTGCCCGCGGCCGAGATGGCCGGCGCGATGCGCGACGCCGGGTGGGTCGACCTCACGAACCGTCGTGACGCCCTCGACGTCGGCGGCGTCCGCCTCGACCTCGTGGGCGTCGACGACCCGCACCTCGACCGCGACGTCTTCCCCGCGCCCGCGTCGCAGGCTCCGGCCGCCCCGCCGGAGGGCGGCGTGCTCCGGCTGGGGGTCACGCACGCGCCCTACCGGCGGGTCCTGGACCAGATGCACGACGACGGCGCGGAGCTCGTCCTCGCGGGCCACACCCACGGCGGGCAGCTCTGCGTGCCCGGGTTCGGCGCGCTCGTGACGAACTGCGACATCGACCGCAAGCGGGCCAAGGGCCTGCACGGCTGGCCGGGCCCCCGCCCCGACGCCGCGGGTGGCGAGGACTCGACGTGGCTGCACGTCTCCGCCGGCGCGGGCACGTCGCCCTACGCGCCGGTCCGGTTCGCGTGCCGTCCGGAGGCCACGCTGCTCACCCTGACGTCGCGCTGACGACGCCCCCTTCACCACCGCTCCGCCGAGCACGGGGTCAGCGACCGCGATCCCGGGTTTTCGGTCGCCGACCCCGTGCTCGACGGGCGCGGGTCGGGGGGTCAGGGGGGGTGTCGGCGGGGTGACAGGGATCGGGTTTCGTGGCACGGCACTTCGTCGGCTATTCTGGGCAGGCTTCCTGCGGGGAAGACGAGGTCTCCTCGTCGACCGTCACGTGGGCCAGCAACCGGGGTGTGGCGCAGCTTGGTAGCGCGCTTCGTTCGGGACGAAGAGGTCGCAGGTTCAAATCCTGTCACCCCGACCAGCCGAGAGGCCCGGGATCCGCGAGGATCCCGGGCCTCTCGTCGTTCTCCCGCCCGTCGCTCCTCCGGCGGTGCGCCCCGGTTCGCGCGAGACTGAGGCCGTCCGCTGTCCCGAACCACCGCGGAGGTCGCCATGAGCGCTGGACGTCACGTCGTCGTCGGAGGAGGGCTCGCCGCGGCGAAGGCCGTCGAGACGCTGCGCGCGGAGGGCTACGACGGCGGGATCACCGTCATTGCGCGCGAGCCGCACCGCCTGTACGAGCGGCCGCCGCTGTCCAAGGACTACCTGCGCGGCGAGGCCGAGCGCGACGCGGTGTTCCCGCTCGCAGCGGACTGGTACGCCGCGCACGACGTCGAGCTCCGCACCGGGACGGCGGCGACCGCGCTCGACCTCGCCGGGCGGCGCGTGACGCTCGACGACGGCCGCACGCTGTCGTACGAGAAGCTGCTGCTCGCGACCGGTTCGGACCCGCGCCGGATCCCCCTGCCCGGCGGCGACCAGGCCGGGGTGCACGAGCTGCGGACGCTCGACGACAGCGACGCCCTGGCCGCGGCGCTGCGCGCGGCCCGGGACGACGGCGTCGGGCGGCTGGCGGTCGTCGGCGACGGCTGGATCGGGCTGGAGGTCGCGGCGTCCGCCCGCACGCTCGGCCTGGACGTCACGGTGATCGGGCTCGGGACCCACCCGCTCGAGCGCGTGCTGGGGCCCGAGATGGGTGAGCTGTACGGGCAGGTCCACGCCGACCACGGGGTGCACCTCCACCGCCGCGCGCAGGTCACGGGCGTCTCCGGCGACGGTCGTCGGGCCACGGGGGTGGACCTCGCCGACGGCACCCACGTCGACGCGGACCTCGTGCTCGTCGCCGTGGGCGCGGTCCCGAACGTCGAGCTCGCGCGGGACGCCGGGCTCGCCCTCGACTCCGCGACGGGTGGCGTCGTCGCGTCGGCGACCCTCCAGACCACCGACCCGGACGTCTTCGTCGCGGGTGACGTCGCCAGCGTGCCCTCGGCACGCTACGGGCGGTCGCTGCGCGTCGAGCACTGGGCGACCGCCCTCCACCAGGGCCCGCACGCCGCGCGCGCGATGCTCGGCGCGACCGACCCCTACCCCGAGCTGCCGTACTTCTTCTCCGATCAGTACGACGTCGGCATGGAGTACCTCGGCTTCGTCGCCGGCCCGGACGCCTACGACGAGGTCGTGGTCTCCGGCTCCGTCCCGGACCGCGAGCTCGTCGCGTTCTGGCTCCAGGACGGCCGCGTCGAGGCCGGTATGGCCGTCAACGTCTGGGACCGCATGGAGGAGATCAAGGCCCTCATCCACCGCGACGGCCCGCCCGACCGCGCCGAGCTGGAGTCGTTCGTCGGCTGACCCCCTCCGTCGGCCGACCAGGCGATCCTGGCGGTCCGAGCAGGTGGTCCCGGTCCGTCCGGGGGACGGGACGCGCCAGGACCACCTGTTCGGCGCAGGGGCGGGGGCCAGGGCCGGGAGTCAGGGGCAGAGTCAGGGGAGGTCGCGCTGCTCCGGGCCGACGTACTGGCTGAGCGGGCGGATGAGGACGTTGGCGGCGCGCTGCTCCATGACGTGCGCGGTCCAGCCGACCACGCGCGACGCGACGAACAGCGGCGTGAACATCGGGGTGTCGAAGCCCATGAGGTGGTACGCCGGGCCGGCCGGGTAGTCGAGGTTCGGCAGGATGTTCTTGCGCTCGGTCATCGCGCTCTCGAGCGCGGTGTAGAGCTCGAGGAGGTCCGGGCGGCCGTAGTGCTCGACGAGGTCGTCGAGCGTCGCGCGCATGGTGGGGACGCGCGAGTCGCCGTGCTTGTAGACGCGGTGCCCGAAGCCCATGATCTTGCGCTTGTGGGCGAGCGCGTCGTCGAGCCACGCGGCGGCGCGGTCGGCGGTGCCGATCTCGGCGAACGTCGCCATGACGGCCTCGTTCGCGCCGCCGTGGAGCGGGCCCTTGAGCGCGCCGACGGCGCCCGTCACGGCGGAGTGCAGGTCGGACAGCGTGGACGTGATGACGCGCGCCGTGAACGTGGACGCGTTGAACGAGTGCTCGGCGTACAGCACCATCGACACCTCGAACGCGCGCACGACGGCGGGCTCGGGCTCCTCGCCGAACGTCATCCACAGGAAGTTCTCGGCGTAGGAGAGGTCGTCACGCGGCTCGACGAGCTGGAGGCCGCGGCGACGACGCTGGTCGAGCGCGACGGCGGCCGGCAGCACGGCCCACAGGCGGACCGCCTTGGCCTGCTCGGCCTCGGGCGAGGAGTCCTCGGCGTCGGGGTCGTGCGCGCCGAGCTGGGAGATCGCGGTGCGGACGACGTCCATGGGGTGGCACGTCGTCGGGAGCTCGAGGATCGCGTTGCGCACGTGGCCGGGCAGCGCGCGGTGCGCCCGCTCGACGGCGGTCTGCTCGGCGAGCTGCTCCGGCGTGGGCAGCTCGCCGTGCCACAGCAGGTACGCGACCTCCTCGAAGCTGCGGCGCGCGGCGAGGTCCTGCACCGGGTAGCCGCGGTACAGGAGCGAGTTCGTCTCGGGGTTGACCTTCGAGATCGCGGTGACGTCGACGACGACGCCCGCGAGGCCCCTGCGGATCTCGGGCGCGTCGGTGGTCGGTGCGGTGGTGGTCATGCGGTCACTCCTTCGTGCAGCACGGGTCGCGGGGAGATGCCGGTGCCGCGGCCGACGGGCGCGCGGCACCGGCCGGTCGTCAGGGCCGGTAGGTGAAGATGCCCTCGTCGAAGGTGTTGTAGGCGGCGTAGTCGAGCAGCTCGTAGAGGCGCGCGCGCGTCTGCATGCCCTCCACCTGCCCCGCCTGGGTGCCGGTCGCGGCGATCTCGTCGAGCGCGCGCTCGGCGGCGCCCATCGCGACCCGCAGGAGCGTGACGGGGTAGATGATCAGCCGCACGCCGGCGTCGCCGAGCTGGCGGCGCGTGAAGAGCTCGGACTTGCCGAACTCGGTCATGTTGGCGAGCACGGGCACGTCCACGGCCGACGCGACGGCCTCGAACTCCGACAGGTCCTTCATCGCCTCGGGGAAGATCGCGTCGGCGCCCGCGTCGACGAGCGCCTTGGCGCGGTCGATCGCGGCGCGCAGCCCGGCGTCGCCGGGGATCGTGCCACGGACGTCGGTGCGCGCCATGATCAGGAAGCCGGGGTCGCGGCGCGCGTCGGCGGCCGCCCGCACGCGCTTCGCCGCCTCGTCGAGCCCGACGACCTCCTTGCCGTCGAGGTGGCCGCACCGCTTGGGGTTGACCTGGTCCTCGACGTGCGCGCCCGCGACGCCCGCGTCCTCGAGCGCCTGGACGGTGCGCGCGACGTTCATCGGCTCGCCGAAGCCGGTGTCGGCGTCGACGAGCGCGGGCAGGTCCGTGACGCGCGCGATCTGCTGCGAGCGCCCCGCGACCTCGGTGAGGGTCGTGAGGCCGATGTCGGGCAGGCCGAGGTCGGCCGACAGCACGGCCCCCGACACGTACACGCCCTCGAAGCCCTTGTCCTGGATCAGGCGCGCGGACAGCGGGTTGAACGCGCCCGGCAGCCGCAGCGGCTCCCCCGTGGTCGCCGCGGCGTCCAGCGCCGCGCGGAAAGCGCGCCGCTTGTCCGACGGCGTCACCTGGCTGTACAGCATCAGCGCGCCTCTCCCTCGGTGGTCTCGTCGGCCTCGTGCATGGTGAACCCGTCGCCCTCGACCTCGGGGTGCGCGAGGGCGTCGTCGCGACCGAGCTCGAACAGGCCGGTCGGCGTCGGCACGGAGTCGAGCAGACCGGGCCGCCCGACGATCGTCAGCTCGCGCACCTCCGCGGGCGTGAGCTCCGGGAGCCGCTGCGCGAGGTCGAGGAAGCGTTCGATCTCGGCGTCCTCGAGGACGCCCGCGGCGAGCGTGCGGAACTTGTGCACGTACTGCTCGCGCCCGAACGGCCGCGCACCGAGCGGGTGCGCGTCGGCGACCGCGATCTCGCGGACGAGGCGGCCGCCGTCGGCCAGCTCGATCTCCACGCGCCCGCCGAACGCCTTCTCGGCCGGGTCGGTCGAGTGGTACCGGCGCGTCCACTCGGGGTCCTCGGCCGTCGTGACCTTGGCCCACAGCGCGACGGTGTCGGGGCGGCCCGCGCGCTCGGGGGCGTACGAGTCGACGTGGTGCCAGCCGCCGTCCTGCAGCGCGACCGCGAAGATGTAGGGGATCGAGTGGTCGAGCGTCTCGCGCGACGCCGTCGGGTCGTACTTCTGCGGGTCGTTCGCGCCGGATCCGATGACGTAGTGGGTGTGGTGGCTCGTGTGGATGACGATCGACGTGACGTTCTCGGGGTCGGCGAGCCACGGGTGCTCGTCGTGCAGCGCGCGGGCGAGGTCGATGAGCGCCTGCGACTGGTACTCCGCGGAGTGCTCCTTGGTGTACGTGTCGAGGATCGCCGTCTTCGGCTCGCCGGGGGCCGGGAGCACGACGTCGTACGCCGCGTCCGGGCCGTCGAGCAGCCACGCGACGACGCCGTCCTCGCCCTCGTAGATCGGCTCGGGCGACGTCTGGCCGCGCATCGCGCGGTCGACGGCCTCGACCGCGACCTTGCCCGCGAACGCCGGGGCGTGCGCCTTCCACGTGGAGATCTGGCCCTTGCGCGACTGGCGAGTGGCCGTCGTCGTGTGCAGGGCCTGCCCGATCGCCTGGAACACCGTCTCGGTGTCGAGGCCGAGCAGCGTCCCGATGCCCGCGGCGGCCGACGGCCCGAGGTGCGCGACGTGGTCGATCTTGTGCCGGTGCAGGCTGATCGCGCGCACGAGGTCGACCTGGATCTCGTAGCCGGTCGCGATCGCCCGGACGACGGCGGCGCCGTCGGACCCGGCGTGCTGCGCGACGGCGAGGATCGGCGGGATATTGTCGCCCGGGTGGGAGTACTCCGCGGCGAGGAACGTGTCGTGGAAGTCGAGCTCGCGCACCGCGACGCCGTTCGCCCACGCCGCCCACTCGGGGCTCGTGCGGGTCTCGAGGCCGCAGCCGAACACCGTCGACCCCGGGGTGTACGGGTGCGCGAGCGCCTGGCCGCGCGCCGCGACGGCGGGGCCGCGCGTGAGGCTGGCCGCGGCGACGGCCGCGTTGTCGATGACCCGGTTGACGACCATGTCGACGACCTCGGGCGTGACCTCGACCGGGTCGGTCGCGAGCTCGGCGAGCTTCCACGCGAGCTGGTCGGTGCGGTCGAGCGGCTCCGCGCTGGGGTAGACGCGCAGGTGGTGGGTGTACGGCATCGGTGTCTCCGTCGTGCGGTGGGCGGTGGTCAGGGGAGGTCGTCGGTCGCCGACCCCGCGCCGCGCAGCGACTGCTCCGCGAGGGCGGCGCTGCGCTCGATGTGTGCGCGCATCGCCGCCTCGGCGGCGGCGGCGTCGCGGCTCGCGACGGCGTCGGCGACGGCGCGGTGCTCGTCGACGTGGTCGGTGGTGCCCACGCGGCGGCGCGCGGCGAGCGCGCGGTACCGGTCGACGTGGCCGCGGATCTGGCGCAGGAGCGCGGAGCCCCAGCGGTTGTCCGCGAGCGCCTCGATCTCGCCGTGGAACTGGGCGCCGATGCGCAGCACCTCGTCCTCGTGGTCGCGGACCGCGTCCATGAGCGTCACGAGGCGCGCGAGCCGCGCGACGTCGTCGGGCGCGGCGCGCTCGCACGCGTCCCGGGCGAGGAGGCCTTCGAGGCGGGCGCGCACGTCGTAGACGCGCCGCGCGTCGGCGAGGTCGAGCGGCGCGACGCGCACTCCCCCGGTGGGCAGCTCGACGACGAGCGCCTCGGCCTGGAGCAGCCGCAGCGCCTCGCGCACCGGGGTCCGCGAGACGCCGAGCTCGGCGGAGAGCACGGGCTCGGTGAGCCGCGCGTCGGGCGCGAGGGAGCCGTCGATGATGCGGCCGCGCAGGAGGTCGTAGACCGCGCGGGCACCGGACTGGCGGCGTGCGAGGCCCGCGTCGCCGGGCGCCGGGGACGGCCCGACGGCGGTGCGCAGCTCGGGCGTCGTCGTCACCCGGCCATCGTGCCACACGTCCTGCGCACTTGTATACAACTCTCGCCGCGGCTGAGATGTCACATCGGGGGGCGCCGCGTCGTCGTCCGGGTATGAGGATCGCTGTGGTGGGTGGGACGGGAACCGTCGGTCGGCACGTCGTGGCGGGGCTGGCCGCGCGCGGCCACGAGGTGCGGGCGCTGAGCAGGCACGCGCGGGAGCACCCCGTCGACCTCACGACGGGCGCAGGTCTCGCCGCGGCGCTCGACGGCGTCGACGTCGTGGTCGACGCGAGCAACACCGCGACGTCGCTGCGGCACGTGCGCGCGGCGGTCGTCGACGGCACGCGGCGCCTGCTCGCCGCCGAGCGCGACGCGGAGGTGCGGCACCACGTGCTCGTGTCGGTGGTCGGGTGCCACGATGTGCCGATGGCCTACTACGCCGCCAAGGTCGCGCAGGAGCGCGAGGTCGCGGACGGGGGCGTGCCGTGGACGGTCGTCGCCGCGACCCAGTTCCACGAGCTCGTCGCCGCGACGCTCGGGGCCGCGGCACGCCGGGGCGTCGTGCCGCTGCTGCGCGCCCCGGTCCAACCGGTCGCGGCCGCCGAGGTCGGCGCCGCCGTCGCCGACGCGGCCGTGCGCGACCCGCTCGGCGGCACCACGACCGTCGCGGGTCCCGAGGTGGTCGACCTGCGCGACCTGGCGCGCGCCTGGCGCGACGCCACCGGCTCGCGCGCCGTCCCCGTCCGGGTGCCGCTCCCCGGCGCGCTCGGCCGCGCGCTGCGCGCCGGCGGCCTCACCGACCCGCAGCCCGACGTGCGCGGCACCACGACGTTCCGCGACTGGCTCGCCGCGCAGCGCGCCGAGCGGGCGGCGGCCCGGTGACCGGCCCGGCCGCGGACGACCTCGCGCGCGCGTTCGAGGCCGAGCGCCCGCGCCTCCTGCGGCTCGCGTACACGACGACCGGCTCCTGGTCCGACGCCGAGGACTGCGTCCAGGACGCGTGGCTGCGGCTGCGCACCCAGGACGCGGGCTCGATCCGCAACCTCGCGGCCTGGCTCACGACGACGGTCGGGCGGCTCGCGCTCGACGTGCTCGGGAGCGCGCGGGCGCGCCGCGAGCGCTACGTCGGGACGTGGCTGCCGGAGCCGGTCGTGACGACCCCCGGCGCCGCCTCGCCGGTCGCCGCGGGCGTCGTCGACGCGGCGGACCCGGCCGACCGCGTGACGCTCGACGAGGAGGTGAGCATGGCCCTCCTCGTCGTGCTCGAGCGCCTCTCCCCCGCGCAGCGCGTCGCGTTCGTGCTCCACGACGTGTTCGGGCTGCCGTTCGACGAGGTGGGCGACGTCGTCGGGCGCTCGCCGGCCGCCGTCCGCCAGCTCGCGGCGCGAGCCCGCAAGGACGTGGAGGCGGGGCGGCCGCGCGGGACCACGACGCGCGCCGAGCAGGCGCGCGCCGTCGAGGCGTTCGTCGCGGCCTGCTCGGACGCCGACCTGCCGGCCCTGCTCGCGGTGCTCGACCCGGACGTCGTGCTGCGGGGCGACGGCGGCGGCAAGGTTCGCGCGCTGCGGCACACCGTGCGCGGGGCGGGGACGGCAGGTCCCGTGCTGCTCAGCTACCTGCGCCGGCCGCCCGAGGCCGTGCGCGTGGTCGACGTCAACGGCGCACCGGGGCTGCTCCTGCGCGACGGGACCGGCGTGCTCACGGTGATCGCGTTCACGGTCGTCGGGGGGCGGGTCGCCGCGATCGACGTCGTGCGCAACCCCGACAAGCTGGGGACGGTGCGCGCCGACCTCCTCGACGCGGACCCGGCATGACCAGGGCGTGACCGGGGCTCAGGGCCGGTAGCCGTCCGTAGGCCAGGCGCCGTAGCCGTCGAGGTGCTCGTCGGCGTCGCGCACGTAGTCGTCGACCGGGGCCATGCGCTCGGCCATCTCGAAGTGCCAGTCCACGAGCTCGCCGAGCGGCACGGGCGTGCGCGACGACCGGGCGACGTCGCGCCCCTCCTCCGACCACAGGGGCGGGTAGACGCTCAGCCCCTCGTCGAGGCGCACGGTGCCGATCTCGTCGTACCAGCCGGGCCAGCGCACGGGCGCGTAGAACTCGGCGGTCCCGCCGCTCACGGACCACTCGAGGAACGCCGCCTGGCCGAACCCGAGGTCGAGCCAGGAGAGCGAGCCGGGCGCGAAGTAGTGGACGTTGCCGAGCGGGCCGGGGAGCCCGCCGCCGTTGATCGCGAACGTGCCGCCGAGCACGTCGTACGCGACGACGAGGACGGACGGCGCGACGCTGTCCTCGCCCGGCTCGCCGAGGCCGTTGACGGTCGCGAGGTCCGGCAGCCCGGCCCCGCCCCCGCCGATGATCCGGAGCCAGCCGCCGTCGACGAGGACCCCGCCGGTGTGCAGGGCGAGCGCGCCGAGGGTCGAGCGGACGGTGACCTGGAGCCGGTAGAGGACCTCGAGCGACCAGGCCGGCGCGGGCACGACCTCGACGCCGCCGCGACCCAGCATGCGCGAGAGCGTCGGCCACGCCGGGTCGTCGACCGCAGCGAGCTCCGCAGCCGTCCGCACTGTCATGGCCGGATCATGCCAGATGTTGCCCGTCAGCAGGAGTCCTGGTAAAAGCGCGGGGCCGGTACGCGCCCGGCTCGTCCGGCGATGCGCCGAAAAGACCGGTTCCCCCGCGCGTCGCCCCGGGTAGGCCCTGGCACGGTGAAGACGCCGGGCGGACCCTGGGGAGGACGTCGGCGCGCCACCCCGCACGGTGGCGGTGACCGGTACGGTCACGGCCGTGGACGACGACGGCACACCCTCCCCCGAGCCCGCAACCGACCCCGGCGCCGGGACGGCCCCGCCACGGGCCCGACGGCGCGGCCCCCTCGTCGCGGTGGCCGCCGCGGGCGTGGGCGGCGTCCTCGCGGTGGTGGCGGCCGTCGTCGGGCCGGCGGCGCTGCGCACCGCGGCCGAGCAGCCCGCCCCGGCCACCTCGTCGGTCGCCTCGACGACCCCCGCACCCGGCGCGACGCCTGCGCCGACCTCCCCCGAGAGCGACCGCGAGGCCGTCGCGGCGCGGCTGCGGGCGCTGCCCGGCGTCGCGGGCGTGGAGGCCCTGGGGACCGCGGGCGAGTCCGCGCGCGTCACGCTGGTCAGCCCGCTGCCGACACCCGAGGAGGCGCAGCGCACCGCCGACGACGCGAGCGCGATCGTCGCCGCCGTGCCCGGCGGTGGTGCCTGGTCGCTCCGCGTCGAGGGCACGGGCGCGGCCGGCGGGACGTTCGCCGTCGCGCACGGCCCCGGCGCGGACACCGACCGCGGCGTCGACCCGGCCACCGGGGAGCCACGCCCTGAGCTCCTCGGGGCCGACGCCGTCGCCGACGCCGTGCGCCTCGTCGCCCACGACCCCGTGCGCCGCGTGTTCCTGTCGCCGGGGTCCGCGTCGGTCGACGTCGGCACGGCCGGGGACCTCGTCCCGGCCGCCGCGCTCGTGCGCGCCGAGGGCCGCGGGGTGACGAGCCTCGGCGTCGAGGGCTCCGGCGTCGGCACCTACGGCGGCGACGGGCTCACCGTCCCCGACGACGCCCTGCTCACGCTCCTGGTCGACGTCGCCGCGGAACCCGCGGTGACGCAGGTCGTGCACGACGCCGTCCGCGACACGTTCCCGCAGAACCCCCTGCTCACGGTGATCACCTCGGGCGACGCGGCCGTCGTCGCGCGCACGCTCGACGGCGCGGCCTACTCCGGACCCGTGCTCGCGTACCAGGTCCACGGCTCGACCGACGGCGGCGCGTCCGCGACGCGCTCCGGGTTCGTCGCGGGAGCCGCCGCACCGACGACCGGGACGCGCCCCGCGGGCGCGTGCGCCCCCGGCGACCTCACGCTCGGGGCCCTCGGGTTCGACGCCGCGGCGGGGCGCCGGTTCCTCACCGTCACGGCCCGCAACGACGGCACCGCGGAGTGCGTCCTCGCGGGCGCGCCCGCGGTCCGCTTCGTCGCCGACGACGGCTCGGAGACGGACGTGCTCCTCGAGCCGGACGACGACGGCCTCGCCCCGATCACTCTCGCGCCGGGCGCCACCGCCTGGGCCGCGCTCTCGTGGCGGGGCGGGTCGACGGCGGACGACCCGCCGCTCGTCACGACGCTGCTCGTGGCCCCGCACCCGGGAGACCCCGAGTCGGTCGTCGGGCTCGCAGGGATCCCCGGCGTCGGGGACGGCCTCGACCTGCTCGGCGGCGGGACCGCGACGATCGGGTCGTGGGCGCCCGCGTGGGCGGGGTGACGAGAACGCACGCGGGGTGCGGGGTCCGTCGGCGGCCTGCCGACGGACCCCGGGAGCGTCAGCTCAGGCACTCCCGAGCCATCTGGCTCCCCGACTGCACGCCGTCGACGACCGAAAGCCGGTCGACCGCGCCCCGCCAGTGGTCCGTCCACGTGCCGTCGCGCTGCGCCCGACCCACCTGGAGCGCACCGCTCGACGGCCAGCCCGGGCTCGTGGTCGCGGCAGTCCCAGCGAGCGTCGTCTCGCCCGCGCCCGGGTCGTCCACCGAGCCGATCTCGCAGACGTAGAGGCGCAGGTCGCCCGCGGCGGCGTCCCGCACGCCCGTCAGCCGCACCCACGCCCCGGGCTTCACGTCGACGCCCGAGAGCGCGACGGTCGACGCCGAGCCGTCGGCGTCGCCGTCCGCCGTCCAGAACGCCCAGCACGTGCCGGACGCCGTCCCGCACGCGGCGTCGTGCCGCACGCCCAGGGAGAACGCGCTCGCCCGGTCACCCGCCTGGCTCACCGCGGCACGCGTCGCCCCGGTCGCGTCGGCCCGCACGGTCGCCCCGACGGAGAAGGCCCCGCCCGTCGGCGCCACGGGAGTCGCGGACCAGGCGGCGGACGCGTCGTCGGCGATGACGAGCGCGCCGTCCGACGGGTCCATGCCGAAGTCCGCGAGGTAACCGCGACCCCACATGCCGTCGTGGGCGAGCGTGAGCGAGCGGCTGCCCGAGGCGTCTCGCGCCTCCGGCCCCGCGCCCTCGGAGAACGCCCAGCGCACCGGCGCCGCGCTCGCCACGGAGAACCGGTAGAGGCGCACCGGGCCCGTCGCCCCGGCGGCGTCGACCGCCTGCGCGGAGATCCGGTGGCTCCCGCTCGACGTCGGCGTGAACTCGACCCGCTCGCCCGGCTCCGCCGAACGGTCGAGCGCGTCCGAGTCGAACGAGTAGCGGATCGCCACGACCCCGGGCTCGTCGGTGGACAGCACGAACGCGCCGCGCACGCCGACACCCCCGGACGTCGCACCCTCCCGGTAGACCGCGGGCTCACCCTCGACGGGCGTGATCACGGGCTCCCGCTCGGGCCGCACGAGGTCGGCGACGAACTCGCAGCTGCTCGCCTCGCTCCAGGCCCCTCCGTCCGCCGTGGCCGCTCGTGCCTCCCACGAGTACACGCCGTCGTGTTGCAGCAGACCCGACGGCACCACCACCGACGCGACCGTCCCCGGGGACTGCGGCGGCGTCTCCGCCGTCCACAGCTCGGCGCCCGTCGCGACGTCCTGCAGGGCGAACCGAGCGAGGAGCGGCCCGGACCCCTCGCCGGAGAGCTCCGCCCGGAGCGTCGGCGTGCTCGACCGCACGGCCGGGCGGCCCTCGCCCGTCACGCACGCGCTCTCGGGGTCCGCGGTCCCGAGCGCGGTCGCGGTCGCCCCTGCGGCAGGCGCGAGCTCGAGCTCGAGCGCCGTCCCCGCACCGAGCACCGCCAGCCCGGACCGTGCACCGGAGAGGCCGAGCGCGACGGGGCCGCCGGACGCGACCGCCTCCGCGACGGGCGCGGTGACGTCCCAGGACACCGCGCCCCAGCGGTCGCAGCGCCCCGCCGAGGCGGCCGAGGCGACGGCGGCGCCCCACGTCGAGGCGTGGTTCGCCCACGTGCTCGACCGCACCACCGCGCCCACCCCGTGCGCCGTGACCGGCGCGGTACGGCACTGCGCACCCTGCACGCCCGACGTCCGGAGCGTCGCCCCGGTGACGGTCGCGCCCGCGGGCACCGCCGAGCCGATCGCGTCCGTGAAGTCCCACGCGACGCGGGTCTCGCCCAGGACCGCGCACAGGAGACCGGAATCGCACCCGCCGACGGCCTGCCCGCCCGTGAACCCGTACCCGGACGCCGACCGCGGCAGCGCCGACCGCAGCACCGTCCGCGCGGCGCCGTCCCCCGCGAGGACGACGCGCGCGCCGTCCTCGCCGACCACACCGGCCGGCAGCGGTCCTGCGCTCGCCGCGGCGGCGCCCGCCGTCAGACCGGAGAGGGCCAGCACGGCGCCCAGCAGCGCGCCCATGGTCCTCCGCGTCGTTCGTCCCACGTCTCCCCCGATCACCCGCTCGCCGTCGTCGGCGAGGTGCTCGCCGCATGCTCCGGTCGTCCTCGACCAGGTCGTCCCACGGCAGATGCCGGAAATGTACACCCGCCCTGCGACACCGCGGCGCGCGGCGCCGGCGTCCGGTCGCGGACCGGCCCGCGATCACCCGAACGTCGCGGTGAACACCTGAACACCGGGCGGGACGTCGAGCTCGACGAGCCCTTCCGTCGGGCCGTCGCCATCCAGGACGGGGTAGAGCGTCGGGCTGCCGGAGACGTCGATCTCGCGGGTCGTGGTCCGCCCGTCCGTCGTGACACGGGCGGTGACGGTGCCCTCGCCGCCGAGCACCGTGAACACGTCGGTCGAGCGGTACGCGAGGCGCACGCGCGCGTCGTCGGACACCGCGGTCGCGCCCTGGAAGTCGACGTCCCACGTGCCGCCGAGCGAGAACGTGTCCTGCCGCTGGTCGTCGGCGAGCGTGAAGTCCTGCTGCCCCGCGGCGTAGCGCGGCTCGCCCGCGTAGTTGACCACGCGCTTGATGGAGAAGTAGGTCTCGGGCGTCGTCTCGTCCTGCGGCGTGGTGTCGCCGACGGCGGTGGGCTCGGGCAGCTCCACGCCCGGGTTCGCGTCCTCGAGGAGCTCGCGCACCAGGCGCTCGGTGTCCTCGTACCCACCCTCCCCGAAGCGGATGTGGCGCACGGTCCCGTCGGCGTCGACGAGGTACTGCGCGGGCCAGTAGCGGTTCCGGTAGGCGGTCCAGGTCGCGTAGGCGTTATCCTGGGCCACGGGGTAGGTGACGCCGAGGTCCTGCGCGCCGGCGACGACGTTGCGCGTCTCGCGCTCGAACGCGAACTCGGGCGTGTGGACCCCGATGACCTCGAACCCCGCGCCGACGTCGCGGTAGCGGTCGTACCAGGCGTTGACGTGCGGGATCGCGCGCTGGCAGTTGATGCAGGAGTAGGTCCAGAAGTCGACGAGCACGACCTTGCCGCGCAGCCCCTCGAGCGTCAGCGCCTCGCCGCCCGGGGTGTTGAGCCACGTGTCGATGCCGCGCAGCTCCGGGGCGGTGCCGCAGTCCTCCAGCACGGGCGCGCCGTTCGAGCAGTTCGACAGCTCGCGGTTCTCGTCGGTGACGAGCCCGCCGAGGTCGAGCGCCTCGCGCACGGCGTCGTTCTCGTCGACCCGCTGCTGGAGCGCGCCCGTGTAGTCGGGCAGGGCGCGCTGGAGCGCGGCGGGGAGGTTCAGCGCGAGCGCGCCCGCGAGCGCGATCATCACGACGCCGCCCGTGACGCGGATGCCGCGCGTGTGCCGCTGGAACCCGCGGACCCGCTCCGCGACGCGGCGCCCCGCGAGCGCGAAGACCAGGAGCGGGATCGCCGCCCCGACCGCGAACGACACCGTGAGGGCGACGGTGCCCGGGCCGATGTTCCCCGTCGCTCCGGCCACGGTGATCGCCGCCAGGACGGGCCCGGCGCACGGCACGTACAGCACGCCGAGGCCGAGGCCGAGCACGAACGCCCCGCGGTCCTGACGGGCGGCGCCGCGTCGTGCCCCGAGCGCCGCGACCCGCCGGAACGGCCGCTCCAGGACCTCCTCGACGCGCGGCACGATCATCCCCACGCCGATCGCGACGAGGAGGACGATGCCCGCCCAGCGCAGCAGGTCCTGCGGGAGCCCGAGCGCGGTCAGCAGGAGGGAGCCGAGGAGCGTGAAGACACTGAAGCTGAGGACCAGGCCCGCGATGACGAGGTAGGGGCGCCACGAGCGGCGCGCGGCCCGCCGCGACGCGCGGCGCCCGGGCCCGCCGTCGGCCGGGGTAGCGGGCTCCGCCGGGTCCCCCGTCGACAGGTCGAGGGCGAGCGTCCCGCCGCGCGTCGGCCGCGCCGCGACCTCGCGCGCCCCGGTCTCCTGCGCGCCGACCGGGCCACCCCGGCCGCGCAGCGCCCCGGCCGGGCGACCGCCGACGCGGACCGCGTCCGGGACGCCCGCGAACAGCCCCGGGGAGACGCCGCCCGTCCCGGTCTCCGCGGTGCCCGACGGCGCCTCCCCCGTGCGCGCGCCCTGCACGCCGCCCGCGAAGAAGATGACGGGCAGCATGGGCAGGATGCACGGCGAGATCCCCGTGATGAGTCCCCCGAGCAGGCCGATGACGATGAGCGTCTCCATGCCCGGGGTTCGGACCGGCGGCCCTCGCGGATGGGTCCGCCACGCGCCGAGCGCACGTCGCCGGGCGCACGACGACGGCCCCGACCGTCCGGTCGGGGCCGTCGGGACCCGCTCGCGCGGGTCCACCGCGCCCGCTTCTGGACGCGCCGGGAGGGTCACATGGTCGGCATGAGCACCGAGTCGACGAGGTACACGGTCGCGTTCTGCGTCATCACGCCACCGCACACGACGGCCGCGTCGTTGACCATGAGCTCGTCGCCCGAGCCGGTCACCTCGACCGTGCCGCCCTCGACGGTCTCGTGCTCGCCGACGACCTGGTCGGGCGTGAGCTGGCCGGGCACCACGTGGTACGTGAGGATCTTCGTCAGCGTGTCGGAGTCCGTCTTCAGCGACTCGAGCGTCGCGGCGTCGATCTTCGCGAACGCGTCGTCGACGGGGGCGAACACGGTGAACTCGCCGCCGTTGAGCGTGTCGACGAGGTTGACGTCCGGGTTGAGCTCACCCGAGACGGCCGCGGTGAGCGTCGTGAGCAGCGGGTTGTTCGACGCCGCCACGGCGACGGGGTCGGTCGACATGCCCGTGATCGACCCGGCGCCCTCGGGCACCTGCTCCGCGTAGGCGGCACAGCCGGGGCCCACGAGGTTCGCGGCGGGGTCGGCCGCCATGTCGTCCGAGCCCTCGGTCGAGTCGTCGGTCATGTCGTCGGACGTCGAGTCGTCCGTCATGGTGTCGGACTGGGAGTCGGTCGTCGTCGAGTCGGACCCCGTGTCCGAGTCCGAGCTGCACGCGGACAGGCCGAGCACGGCGAGCGTGGCGATGCCGGCGACGGCGTACGACGTGCGGGTGCGAACGTTCATCGGTCTCTCCTCGGGTCGTCGCCCCGCCGGTGCGGGGCTTCATGCCGAGGGTTCGGAGCGCTGGCCCGGGTGGATGGGTCGGGATCGGCACGAGTCTTCCCGCGCGCGTCCCGACCCCTCCGGGCCGCGGCGCTCAGCCGACGAGCGCGACCACCGGGTCCGTCGTGGGCTGCTCCGAGCCGCCCGCCGGCTCGACCGTCACCGCCATGCCGACGCCCGGCTCGCCCTGGACGAGCCGGGACGTGCTGCCGTCCTGGACGTCGAGGACGCCCGCCGAGACGACGGCGCCGTCGGGCTCGACCACCCAGAGCTGGTAGTCGCGGTCGTCGCCCGCGTCCGGCAGGTCGGACGCGCGGAAGTACATGTCGTCGCCCGCCGCGAGGACGGACGCCTGCCCGCCGCCCGCCACGTCGCCGTGCAGGATCGTCGCGTCGGGGTCGGCGAGCATGCGCTCGATCGCGTCCGCGCGCGCCTCCAGGCGGGACTGCTCCTGCGTCGCGCGGACCGCGACCGTCGTCGGGACGGCCACCGCGACCACCGCGGCTACCGCCGCCGCGAGCCCGGTCCAGCGCCGACGGCGGGCGCGGCGCGCGGCCGCGAGGTCGACGACGACGCCCCCCGCGCTCTCCCCGGCGGACGGGACCGGGTCCGCGGACGCGGCCACCCGGGCCAGGACGGCGTCGCGCAGCGCGGGCGGCGGGGCGCTCTCGACCGCGAACGCCGCCACGACGTCGCGGTACTCGTCGAGCGCGCGCCGCGCGTCGGGATCGGCCGCGAGCAGGCGCTCGACGGCGCGACGCTCGACGTCGTCCACCGCGTCGAGCGCGTAGGCGGGGAGCAGGTCGCGGACGTCCGGGCGGTCGTGCTCGCCGTCGCCGCGGGGCGTGGTCGGGTCAGCCACGACGCACCCCCAGGCAGTCGCGGAGCCGCAGGAGCCCGTCCCGGATGCGGGACTTCACGGTCGGCAGCGCGGCGTCGAGCCGCTCCGCGACCTCCCGGTAGGTGAGCCCGCCGTAGTACGCCTGCACGACCGCCTCCCGCTGCGTCGCCGTGAGCGAGTCCAGGCACCGCCGCACGGCCGCGCCCTCGAGACGTCGCTCGACGTCCTCCACCACCACGTCCCGCGGTGCCGCGGCCGTCGAGGCGTCCACGTCGCGCTGGTCGCGGTCGCGGCGCGCCTGCTCGGCCCGCACACGGTCCACCGCGCGCCGCCGGGCGAGCGTGGCGACCCAGGTCCGCGCCGAGCCGCGGGTCGCGTCGTAGCGCGCCGCCGTCTGCCACACCTCCACCATCACCTCCTGCACGACCTCCGCCGCGTGGTCCGGGTCCCGCAGGACCCCCAGGCACGTGCCGTACGCGACCGGCGCGAGCGCGTCGTAGACGGGCGCGAACGCGGCGGGGTCGCCGCCGGCGCACGCCGCGAGGGCGGCGTCGACCGCCGGGTTCGTCGTCACGGGAGGTGGCACCCGGTCAGTGTGCAGCACGGGCGCCTCCCGCACGCGCTGCGGCGCGTCGACCACGGCTCTCGGCACCCGACCTCCCGTCGCCAGCGCCGTCCCGGTCCGTCCGGGACACCCTGGGTTCGGCGCCGACGCGCGGACGGATGGGTCCTCGCCCCGCGGGCACCGCTCAGAGCGCGCGCCGGGCGCGGACCGCCGCCGCGAGCTCCTGCAGGAGGTCGGCCGTCGTGTCCCAGTCGATGCACGCGTCCGTGACGGACTGCCCGTAGACGAGGCCGCTCGGCGCGGGCTTCTGCGCACCCGCCACGAGGAAGCTCTCCATCATGAGGCCCGTGATGCCCTGCTCGCCCTCGGCGAGCCGCGCGGAGACCTCGCGCACGACCTCCGCCTGGCGCACGTGGCTCTTGCCGGAGTTGCCGTGCGACGCGTCGACGACGAGCCCGTGCTCCGTGACCCCGCCGCGGCCCGAGGTGCGTGCGACCGCGAGCGCCGCCGCGACGTCGTCGGCCCCGTAGTTGGGGCCCGAGCGCCCGCCGCGCAGGATGACGTGGCAGTCGGGGTTGCCCGCGGTCTCCACGGCGGCGGCCCGGCCGAGCGAGTCCATGCCGAAGAACGTGTGCTCGCTCGCCGCGGTGATGCAGCCGTCGACCGCGATCTGCACGTCGCCGTCGGTCGCGTTCTTGAACCCGACGGGCATGGACAGGCCCGAGGCGAGCTGGCGGTGCACCTGCGACTCGGCGTTGCGCGCGCCGATCGCGCCCCACGACACCGCGTCCGCGATGTACTGCGGGCTCGTCGGCTCGAGGAACTCGCACGCGGCCGGGACGCCGGCGTCGAGGACGCCGAGCAGCACCTCGCGCGCGAGGCGCAGGCCGTGGTGCACGTCGTGCGACCCGTCGAGGTGCGGGTCGTTGATGAGGCCCTTCCAGCCCACGGTCGTGCGCGGCTTCTCGAAGTAGACGCGCATGACGACCATGAGGTCGTCCGCGAGCTCGTGCGCGACGGCGGCCAGGCGCCCCGCGTACTCGAGCGCGGCCTCGGGGTCGTGCACCGAGCAGGGGCCGACGATGACGAGGAGACGGTCGTCGTCGCCCGCGAGGACGTCACGGACCTCGCGGCGCGACGTCGTCACGAGGTCGCTGCGCGTCGCGCCGAGGGGCAGGTCGGCGAGCATGGCGCGCGGGGCGGGGAGGGCGTCGAGCGCGCGGACCCGCAGGTCGCTGGTGCGGGCCTGGAGCTCGGGGCTGTCCACGGGGTCGACGGTACTCGTCGCGCCGTCGGTCGTCGCGGTCTCGGGCGAGGTGGTGGTGGTGCTGGTCACGGGGGCTCCTGGTCTGTGCGGCGGGGTCTGGGAACGCCGTGAGTCGGGATGCCCAGCGGCGCTCCACCGGCCTGCTGCCGCCCGTGGTCCCGGAGCGGCCCGTCTCACGACGAAGGGCCCGGACGCGGTCCGCGTCCAAGGCCCTGTGCTGGCTCCGGGTGGTGATCTGTGGTCAGGCTGACGCCCGCACGGCCCCACCGGGAGCCTGCGTAAAGCGCCAATACCACTGAGAAGTCACGAGCCGACCGTAGCACAGCGGCTCCGAGGGGCGGACGGCCCGTCTCACGGGCCGGTCGGGGAGCGCCTACGCTCGGGGCATGCCGATCCCCGACTTCGTCGCCGCCCTCCGCTCCCGTGTCGGGACCGACCTGCTGTGGATGCCGGGGGTGTCGGGCGTCGTCGTGGACGACGTCGGCCGCGTGCTGCTCGGGCAGCGCGCCGACTCCGGCCAGTGGGCCGTGATCAGCGGGATCCTCGAGCCGGGCGAGGACCCGGCGGTCGGTCTCGCGCGCGAGGTGCTGGAAGAGACGGGCGTCGAGGTCGTGGTGGACGCGCTCGTCGCCGTGACGGTCACGGAGCCGATGGAGTACCCGAACGGCGACCGGTCGCAGTACCTCGACCTGGCGTTCCTGTGCCGCCCGGTGTCGCCGGAGGCCGCCGCGGCGGCGCACGTCGCGGACGACGAGTCCCTCGCCGTCGCGTGGTTCGCCCCGGACGCCCTGCCCGACGACGTCGCGCGCTCGTCGACCGAGCGCCTCGGCCACGCCCTCGCGCGGCTCGCCGATCCCTCAGCCGCCCCGTTCTTCGTCCGCTGACGCGGCGGCCGGCGCGTCGGGCACCGGCGCCCTCCCGTCCGTGGCGGGGCCGAGCCAGCGCACCGCGAGCAGGCACGCGTCGTCGTCCTCCGGAGCGCGCGAGACGACGGCCTCCAGCAGCCGGTCGTCGCGCAGGCCGACGTCGAGGGCGCGCGTGACGACGTCCGCGAGCTCGTCGAGCGCGAGCGCGAGCGGCCGGTCGCGGCGCTCGACCACGCCGTCCGTGAAGAGCAGCAGCAGGTCGCCCGGGGCGAGCCGCACGGCCTTGGCGACGCGCGGCGTCGTGCCCCGCACGCCCAGCGGCGTCGACCGCGCCTCCCACAGGTACGCCGCGGAGCCGCCCGCGCGCACGAGCAGGGGCGGCAGGTGGCCCGCGCACGTGTAGCGCAGCACCCCGGCGCGCAGGTCGAGCTCCCCGTACACGAGGCTCGCCATGAAGCCCGTGCCCGTCCGGTCGACGAAGCGGTCGACGCGCTCGACCACCTCCTCCGGCGGCAGCCCCGTGTCGGACGCGGCCCGGACGGCGGTGCGCAGCTGCCCCATCGACGTCGCCGCCTTGAGCCCGCGCCCGACGACGTCCCCCACGCTGAGCGCGACGACGTCGGGCGCGACCCGGAAGGTGTCGTACCAGTCGCCGCCGACCTGGAGGTCGTGGACGCCCGGGCGGTAGCACGCCGAGACCTCGACCTGCGGGTCGGCGACGATCCCGTCCGAGAGCATCGCGCCCTGGAGCTCGCTCGCGACCGAGACGCTCTGCTCGTGGACCCGCGCGCGCGAGAGCGCGAGCGCGGCGAGCTGGCCCGCGGCGGCGGCGGTGCCCAGGTCGACGGGGTCGGAGCCCGCGGCGCGACGTGGTTCGAGCGCGAGCACGCCGAGCAGCGCGCCCGCGGTCCGCAGCGGCACGACGACCGTCCCGTCGTCCCGCACGGTCGCCTCGGCGAGCTCGTCGATCGACGGCGCCAGGACGCCGACGGCGCCGCCCCACCGCCGCAGCGGGCCGCGCTCCTGCGCCGTCCACAGCGCGGCGTCGCCCGCGCCCAGCATCGTCACGGCCGCGCGGAGCAGGACCCACGCGACGCCGTCGAGACCGGCGACGCTCGCGAGGTCGGCCGCGACGCCGTGCAGAAGCCGCACCCGGCGCTCCGCCTCCTCCGCCGCGCGGCGCGCCTCGACGAGCTCGTGCTCGAAGCGCGACCGCTCGCGCGCGCCGAGCATCGCGACCTCGATCAGCCGCTCGCCGCGCGCCTCGCGCTCGATCGCCGTGAGCAGCACGGGCTCGCGGCCCCCGGGCGTGCGGAGCTCGACCGCGACCTCGTCCACGCGGCCCTCGATGTGCAGGCGCGGACCGACGTGCGTCTCCCAGAAGATGCGCCCGCCCACCGTGAGCAGGTCCGCCAGCCGGCGGCCCGCGACCGCCTCGACGTCCGGGACCTCGATCGTCCGCAGGAACTCGTCGTTGGCGTCGAGGACGCGCGCCTCGGTGTCGAGGAGGAGCAGCGCGACGGGGGCGAGCGCCCAGCGCTCGGCCCGGGACATCGCCATCAGGCGGCGCCCAGCCAGTCGCGCATCGCGCGCACGAGGAGGTCCGGGTGCGAGAGGTTCGGGCAGTGCCCCACCGAGTCGATGACGACGAGGTCGCTGCCCGGCAGGTGCTCGTGCACGTAGCGGCCCACCTCGGGCGGCGCGATGACGTCCTCCCGGCTCTGCACCACGAGGCTCCGCGTGTGCACGCGCGCCAGGTCCGCCCGGTTGTCGCCGAGGAACGTCGCGCGCGCGAACTGCCGGGCGACCGCCGGGTCGTTGCGCCGGAACACCGCGGCCAGCTCGTCACCGAGCGCCGGGCGGTCCGGGTTCCCGGCGATCACGGGCGCCATGACCTGCGTCCAGCCGAGGTAGTTCGCGTCCATCGTCTCCAGGAGCTCGTCGATCTCCTCGGCGGTGAACCCGCCCCGGTAGCCGTCGTCGTCGACGTACCGCGGGCTCGGGCCCACGAGCACCAGCCGGTCGAACAGGTCCGGGCGGTCGGCCGCCGCGAGCAGCGCGATCACGGCGCTCACCGAGTGGCCGACGAGCACCACGGGCTCGCGCCCGTCCCCGTGCTCGTCCCCCTGCCCCACCGCCTCCACGATCTCCACCACGTCCGCGGCGTAGCCCGCGAGGTCGGCGTGCCGGACGGCGTCGTGCGCGGTCGGGTGCGACGCCCCGCAGCCCGAGTGGTCGAACAGCACGACCCGGTGGTCCGTCGCGAACGCGGGCGCGACGAAGCGCCACATCGACTGGTCGCAGCCGAAACCGTGCGCGAAGACCATCGTCGGGCCGTCCTGCGCCCCCATGACCCGCACGTTGTTGCGCTCGTGCACGTCCACGCGTCACAGCGTAGGGGGGAAGGGGTCGCGAGGGGCAGCGGCGCCCCGGGGTGAGACCCGCGCACGGCACAATGTCCTCATGCGTGTCTCGGCGAAGGCGGACTATGCGGTGCGGGCGTGCGCCGAGCTCGCGGCGTCGCCGCACGGCGACCCGGTGCGGGCGGAGGACCTCGCGACAGGTCAGGGCCTCCCGGTGAGCTTCCTCGAACGGATCCTCGGCGACCTGCGCCGGGCCGGGATCGTCGCGAGCGTCCGCGGGCGCTCCGGCGGCCACCGCCTCGCGCGCCCGGCGTCCGAGGTGACGCTCGCCGACGTCTTCCGCGCGGTGGACGGCCCGCTCGTCACGGTCCGCGACGAGCGCCCCCCGAGCCTGGAGTACGACGGCTCCGCGGCGGGCCTGCTCGAGGTGTGGATCGCCCTGCGCGCGAGCGTCCGCGACGTGCTGGACCGCGTGACGATCGACGACGTCGTGCGCCGCGACCTGCCCGACGACGTGCACGCGCTCGCCGCCCGCGCCGACGCGTGGGAGAACCCCTGACGGGAGGCTGCCGTTAACACTGGCCCACGATGCGGGCGGCGCTTCACATAGTGGACCCGCCCGGTCAACCTTGTCAGGACACGTCGGGATCCTCCCGACGGCCCGAGCAAGGAGGCCCCGGTGCGGACCCTCGTCCTGCTGGCCCTCGTGGGCCTCGGCGCCCAGCTCGTCGACGGCAGCCTCGGCATGGCGTACGGCGTGACGTCCACGACGCTCCTGCTCGCGATCGGGACGAACCCCGCGGCGGCGTCGGCGACGATCCACCTCGCGGAGATCGGGACGACGCTCGCGTCCGGCGCGGCGCACTGGCGGTTCGGGAACGTCGACTGGAAGGTCGTGCTGCGCATCGGCGTGCCGGGCGCGCTCGGGGCGTTCGCGGGCGCGACGTTCCTCGCGAACCTGTCGACCGAGGTCGCCGCCCCCGTCATGTCGCTGCTGCTCCTCGCGCTCGGCCTCTACGTGCTCTCGCGCTTCACGTTCGCCGGGCTGCCGACGGGTCGCCTCGGGCTGCCGCTGCGCAAGCGATTCCTCGCGCCGCTCGGTCTCGTGGCCGGCTTCGTCGACGCCACGGGCGGCGGCGGCTGGGGCCCGGTGGGCACGCCCGCCCTGCTCGCGTCGGGCCGGATCGAGCCCCGCAAGGTCATCGGGTCCATCGACACGAGCGAGTTCCTCGTCGCGGTCGCCGCGTCGCTCGGGTTCCTCCTGTCGCTCGGCTCGCAGGGGATCGACCTGACGTGGGTCGTGGCGCTCCTCCTCGGTGGGCTCGTCGCCGCGCCGATCGCGGCCTGGCTCGTGCGGATGCTCCCGCCCCGGATCCTCGGCTCGGCCGTGGGCGGCGTCATCGTGCTCACCAACGTCCGCACGCTGCTGCGCTCCGACTGGGTCGACGCGAGCGGCGCGGTCCAGGGCGTCGTGCTGGCGCTCGTCGCGGTCGTCTGGGCCGCCGCCGTCGTCTGGTCGGTGCGGGCGCACCGCCGCGCCGTAGCGGCGGAGGCAGCGGCCGACCCGGCACCCGCCGACACCCCCCACCCGGCCCCGGCCACCCGCTGACCCGCTCCGCCGAGCAGGTGGTCGTGGTCCGTCCTGGCGGCAGGACGGACCACGACCACCTGCTCGACCTGCGAGGACCGGCTCGATCTCAGTCGGTTGCGTAGCGGTGGACGAAGGTGGCGAGGATCCGGTGGGGTTCCCGGACGTCGCCGCGCCGGACGGCCGCCTCGACGTCGCCCGCGGCCTCGGGCGGGAAGTAGCCGTAGTCCCGGTAGACGCCGATGCGCGTGAGGATCCCCTCGAGGTCGAGCTCCGGGTGGAACTGCGTCGCGTAGAGGTTCTCCTTGACGCGGAACATCTGCACCGGGCACGCGTCCGACGTCGCGAGCAGCACCGCGTGCGGCGGCAGCTCCCGCACCGCCTCCTTGTGGCCCACGTACGCCTCGAACGCGTCGGGCAGGCCCGCGAGCAGCGGGTCGGCCCGGCCCTCCGGGGTGAGCCGGATCGTCGCGGGCGAGATCGGCTCGGCGTACGTGTCGTCCAGCACCGCGCCCTCGTGCAGGCCGAGCGTCCCGACGCCGTAGCACGCCCCGAGGAACGGGACGTCGCGCTCGACGATCTCGTCCAGGAGCGGCGCGAGCTCGCGCTCGACCCGGCGCTGCGTCGCCGACTTCTCCGCCTCGGGCCGCGACGAGTCGAACGGGCTGCCGCCGACGATCACCCCCGAGTACGCGTCGAGGTCGATCGCCGGCAGCGGGCCCGCCTCCATCCGCACGCGGTGCAGCTCGTGCGGCGCGAGGCCGGAGTGACGCAGCACCGCCGCGTGCTCGCCGTCCGCGGCCGGGTCCTCCGCCCGGGACGCCAGCAGCAGGAAGGGCTTCATGCCGGTCAGGCTAGGGGCGCTCCGGCGGCCACGCCCGCGGGCGCCGGGCCGCGGCCCGGGCCAGACAGAGCTGCGGCCCGGACGGGGCCGAGGCCCGGCCCCGCGGTCCGTCCCGCCTCAGCTCCAGCGGAACAGCCGGATGCCGAGCGGCAGGAGCACGGCCGTCCACACGACCATGACGACCACCTGCACGGTGGGGAAGCCCTCCTCGAACCACCCCGCCGTCATCGCCTGCGACGCGGCGCCGAGCGGCGTGAACCTGCCGACCTGCGCGACGGCCTCCGGCATCATCGGCCCCGGTGTCCACAGCCCGGAGAGGAACAGGAGCGGGAAGTAGATGAGCGTCCCGATCGCGGACGCCGTGCTCGCCTTGGGTGCGCGCGCCGCGACGAGGGTGCCGAGCGCGTACATCGACGCGACGCCGAGGACGAACGCGAGCACGACCGTCGCCGCGTTCTGCGGCGCCGGCAGGCCGAACACGAGCTGCCCGACGACGAGCGCGACGGCCGACGCGACCACGACGGCCACGAGGTTGATGACGAGGTGCGCGACGACGATCCCCTGCGGGCGCATGGGCGTCGTCGACAGCCGCCGCAGCAGGCCCTTCTCGCGGAACGTGGCGAAGTAGACCGGCATGGTCGTCAGGGCCGGGGTCGCGATCGCGGCGGCGAGCACCACGGGAGCGTAGAGCGCGACGGGCGTGAGCCCGCCCCACGGCGGGGGTGCGTCCTCGATCGGCACGCGCATCCCGGGGATGGCGAACCCGACCCCGACGAGCAGGACGGTCGGGAACACGAGGGCGAAGAACACCGTCCCCGGGTCGCGCAGCCAGAGCCGCGCCTCCGTGGCGAGCAGGACGCCGAACCCGCGCCAGCCGCTGCTGCGGCGGACGGGCGCGGCGGGCGGGGTCAGGGTCGTGGCGGTCATCGGGACTCCCCTCGGGTCGGCCGGGCGTCGGTCGCGTCCGAGGCGTCGGTCGCGTCCGGGTCGTAGGTGCGGCCGGTCACGGCCACGAAGACGTCCTCGAGCGTGCGGGAGACGGTCCGGACGTCGTCGGGCACGACCTCGTGCTCGGCGAGCGCGAGCACGACGGCGGGCAGCACCCGCCGGGAGCCCGTGACCTCGATCTCGCGCCCGCCGGTCGGCGACGCCTCGACGCGCTCGACGTCCGCGAGCCCCGCGATCGTGTGCAGCGCGAGGTCGTGGTCCGCGGACGGCACGCGCAGGCGCACGGTCCGCGACGCGTCGACGGAGTCCACGAGCTCCGCGGGCGTGCCCTGCGCGACGACCCGGCCGCGGTCGATGATGACGAGCCGGTCGCACAGGCGCTCCGCCTCGTCCATGAAGTGCGTGACGAGCAGGATCGTCACACCGCGGTCGCGCACGCGCTCGACGAGCTCCCACGTCGCGCGGCGGGCCGCCGGGTCCAGCCCGGTGGTCAGCTCGTCGAGGATCGCGACGCGCGGGTTCCCCACGAGCGCGAGCGCGATCGACAAGCGCTGCTTCTGCCCGCCCGAGAGCTTGGCGAACGCGACGCGCCGGTGCGCGGCGAGGTCGAGCAGGTCGAGGAGCTCCTCCACGTCGCCGGGCGACGCGTAGAACGACGCGAAGAGCCGCATCGCCTCCTCGACCGTGATCTTCTCGTTGAGCGCGGCCTCCTGGAGCTGGACGCCGACGACGTCGCGCACCGCGGCGGGGTCGGCCTGCGGGTCGACGCCGAGCACGCGCACCGTGCCGCCGTCGGCCTGGCGCAGCCCGGCGAGGCACTCGACGGTCGTCGTCTTGCCGGCCCCGTTGGGCCCGAGGATGCCGAAGATCTCGCCCGGCCGGACGGTGAGGCTCACGTCCTCGACCGCGACGGTGCGCGTGCCGGAACCCTGCGGCCCCGGGTAGGTCTTGCGCAGGTTCCGGATCTCGACGACCGGGGCGGGCCCGGCCGTGCGGCCGGCGGGCGGGGCGGGCGACGTCGCCGTCGTGCCGCCGGGGGGCGGTGCTGCGGTGCTCATGGTGACCTCCAGGAGGGTGTGCGGCACCCACGGACGGCGCCGTGCGCCGCCCGGAAGGGTGGGAGTGCGGTCGGGAGGGTGCTGCCGGTCAGGCGCTCGCGGTGCCCGCGAACTCGACCGGACGGATCGCGACGCCCCGCAGGACGACGCGCAGGAGCAGTGCGGCGAGCACGACCCCGACGAGCCCGCCGAGCACGGCGAGCCAGACGGGGGTGCCGTCGAGACCGACGACGCGCGAGAGCGCGTGGCCGAAGAACCCGGAGCGCAGGAACACCTCGCTCACCACGACGGTCGCGAGCGACGCGACGACGAGCAGCACGCCGCGCAGGAACCCGAAGCCGTAGAAGCCCGCGGCGACGACCATGCCCGCGAGGTAGTAGACGACGCAGAACGTGCCCTCGACGAGGATCATGAGCCCGACCTCGGACCCGTCCGCGTAGAGCTGCGTGAGGTCCTGCTCCGTCGGCCAGCCGGCCTGGCGGAACAGCGCCCACTCCGCCCACCGCACGAGCGCGGTCGCGATCCCGAACGTGAGCCCGGAGACGGCGGCGCCGATCCACAGGCCGTGCGTGTACGACCGCCGCGTGCCGCCGGCAGCGACGTGCAGCGCGATCGTCATGAGCGGCAGGAGGATGCCCATGACGAAGAGGAAGAACTTCGCGGAGCCCGCGACGCCGCCCACGCCCTCGATGCTCACGTCGTCGTTGCGCAGCATGATCCACAGGACGAGGGCCCCGATGGCGAGCGCGATGAGCCAGAACCACACGCCGACGTACCAGGTGCCGCCGATGAAGTACCAGGCGACGGCGCGGACGCCGCGCCGGTGGGCGGCCTTCTCGAGCGCGCGGCGCTCCGCGGAGCGCGGGGTCGTGGCGGTCATCGTGCCTCCTGCGTGCGGGTGCGGGCGAGCGCGCCGTCCTCGGTGCGGTCGGTGCGCGTGAGGTGGACGAACAGGTCCTGGACGGGCACCGACCCGACCTCGAGCCCGGCCGCGGCGGCCGCGGCCCGCTCGTCGGGGGCGAACGTGCCGAAGAGGGTGACCTGGGCCGTGCTCCCCAGCCGCTGCCGGGCGAGCACCTCCCGGCCCGCGGTGTGGCGCTCGACCACGTCCGCCGGCCCGGTGAGGCTGACGCCGCGCGCGCGGACGTCGTCGGCGTTCTCGGCGAGCAGGACCCGCCCGCGGTCGATGATCACGACGTCCTCGAAGAGCCGCTCGACCTCGGCGATCAGGTGGCTCGAGAGCAGGATCGTGCGCGGGTGCTCGGCGTAGTCCGCGACGAGCGCGTCGTAGAACGCGTAGCGGCTCGGGGCGTCCATGCCGAGGTAGACCTCGTCGAAGATCGTCAGGGGCGCGCGGGCGGCGAGCCCGACGACCGCCCCGAGCGCCGAGCGCTTGCCGCGCGAGAGCTCGTTGGGCTTCTTGCGGACGTCCACCTCGAACGTGTCGAGGAGGCGCCCGGCGAGGTCGGCGTCCCAGTGCGGGCGCACGTCGGCGTAGTACTCGAGCGTGTCGCGCGCCTTGTCGGACTCCCCCACGTCGCCGCTCTCGCGCACGAGCTGGGTGTGCATCGTCGCCCAGACGTTCTCGAACGGGTCCTCGAGCTCGCCGTCCGGGCCGACGCGGACCGTGCCCGACGTCGGGCGCCGGAACGCGGCCAGCAGGGCGGCGAGCGTCGTCTTGCCGGCGCCGTTGCGGCCCAGGAGGCCGGTGATGACGCCGGGCCGGATCGTCAGGGTCGCGCCGTCGAGCGCGGGGTCGTCGCCGCGGGAGTACCGCACGACGACGTCGCGCACCTCGGCGCCGAAGGGCGCGGTCGGGGCGGGGTGGTCGGTGGGGTGGCTGGTGGGCCGGGCGGTCACGGGTCTCACCTCGGGGTGGGGTCGGTGGCGGGGCCGGTACGGGGTGCGTCGCCGGTCCCGGGACCGGCGGGCCGCGGGCGGCCGAGGACGTGCTCGACGATCTCGGCGGCCGGGATGTCCAGGAGGTCCGCCTGCGCCAGCGCGGGGTCGAGGACCTCCTCGAAGAACCGCGCGCGGTGCTCGGCGAGCAGCCGCTCGCGCGCGCCGGGTGCGACGAACATGCCGAGCCCGCGCCGCTTGTAGAGGACGCCCTCGTCGACGAGGCCGGCGAACGCCTTGGCCGCCGTCGCCGGGTTGATCCGGAACGTCGTCGCGAACTGCGTCGTGGACATGACCTGCTCCTCCTCCGCGAGCTCCCCCGCGAGCACCTGCGCACGGATCATCTGCGCGATCTGGAGGTAGATGGGTTCAGGTCCGTCGAACATGGGGCCCATCCTCTCCCGCCTCGCGCGTTCTGCGGTTCATTACTTGAGTAATGAACCACAGATGGACCACCGGGCGCAACCCCTCGTCCGGACGCGCGGCGACCGGCGCCGGGCGGAACGATGGGGACGTCGATGCCAGGGCCGGTGCCGGTCGCGCCGGTCCGGCGGGCTGCCAGGCGGAGGAGGCGGGGTGGGCGGAGCGTGCGAGCTCGCGGGCGGGACGCCCTGGGCCGAGCCGCTGAGCACGTGGACGAGCCTCGCGTTCGTCCTGGCCGGCGCGGCTGTCGTGGTGGCGGCGCGGCGGTCCGGAACCGGGACGCACCCGGCCCCGGGCGTGACCGACGCCGTGGGTGCGGCGTCGCGCCTCCGCGTGACCTTCGGGGTGCTCGTCGTCCTCATCGGGGTGGGCTCCGTGGTGCAGCACGGCCCGTCGCCCTCGTGGAACCCCGTCGCGCACGACCCGCCGCTGCTCGGGGCCCTCGCGCTCGTCGGCGCCGACGCCGTCGCGGACCTCACCGGGCGTCGCCTGCGGACGTGGTGGTGGCTCGCGCCGACCCTGCTCGGGGTCGTGCTCGCGGCGGTCTCGGTCTCGGCGTCTACCGCCGCCCAGGTGGTCGCGGCGGGCGTCGCCGTGGCCGCGAGCGCCGCGCGCGCGTGGCGACGGCCCGCCGTCCGACGCCGCACGGTCGCCGCGCTCGTGCTGCTCGCCGTCGGCGGCACCGCGGGGACCCTGACCCGCCCGGGCTGGCCGCTGTGCGACGCCGACGGCGCGCTCGGCCTCGCGCTCCCGGGGCACGCCGTCTGGCACGTGCTCGCCGCCACGGCGCTGTGGGTGCTCGCACCGACGCTCGGGACCCGCCCCGCGCCCGCACGCTCGCCCTGACCCGCTCCCTTCACCCGCCCGGGGCGGTACCCACGGCGGGCCGGCGGTGGGACGCTGGGAGGATCCGGCGTCCGCGGCGGGCCCCGCCCTCCGGCCGCCGGCGGTCCCGAAGGAGTGAGGCAACGATGGTCACCATCAGGCGCGGGTTCTCCAGCTTCTCGGCGGACGACCTCGACGCAGCGCGCGCGTTCTACGGGGACACCCTCGGGCTCCCCGTCACGGCACTCGACGGCGGGAACGGTCTGGTGCTCCACCTCGGCGGCGGCTCGGACGTGTTCGTCTACCCGAAGGAGGACCATCGGCCGGCCGCCTTCACGGTCATGCACCTCACCGTCGACGACGTGGACCAGGTCGTCGACGAGCTCACCGCGAAGGGCGTGACGTTCGAGCGCTACGAAGGGTTCGACCAGGACGAGAAGGGGATCGCGCGCGGCTTCATGGAGGGCGGCGACGGCGCCTGGTTCACCGACCCGGCCGGCAACATCGTGGGCCTCGCGGACGGCGACGACATGGCCCGGCTCGTCGAGGGCTGAGCGCACCCCGCTGACACCCCCGGCTCGCGAGGTAGAGCCCTGGTCACGACCAGGGCTCTACCTCGCGCGACCGGGGCTCTACCTCGCGGACCGGGGCTCTACCTCGCGAGGGCGGGGGCGAACGCGGCGCGGACGCCGTCGAGGTCCTGCGCGACGAGCTCGGCGAGCTGGACCGCGTTGAGCGCGGCGCCCTTGCGGAGGTTGTCGTTCGAGACGAACAGCACGAGGCCGCGTCCGCCCGGCACCGACTGGTCGGTGCGGACGCGACCGACGAACGACGGGTCCTTGCCGGCCGCCTCCAGCGGGTTCGGGACGTCCGCGAGCGCGACGCCGGGGGCGGCGGCGAGGATCTCGCGCGCCCGGTCGGGCGTGATCGCGGCGCCGAACTCGGCGTGGATCGCGAGCGAGTGCCCGGTGAACACGGGGACGCGCACGCACGTGCCCGCGACGGCGAGCTCGGGCAGCCCGAGGATCTTGCGGGACTCGTTGCGGAGCTTCTTCTCCTCGTCCGTCTCCTCCTGCCCGTCGTCGACGATCGACCCGGCGAGCGGGACGACGTTGAACGCGACGTTGCGCGGGAAGACGGTGGGCTCGGGGAAGGCGACCGCGCCGCCGTCGTGCACGAGCCCGACGAGCCCGGCGCCCGTGCCCTCGGCCGCCGCGCCCGCGACGGCCTGGGCGCGCAGCTCCTCCGCACCGGCGAGCCCAGCCCCGGAGACGGCCTGGTACGTCGCGACGACCAGGCGCTCCAGCCCAGCCTCGTCCGCGAGCGGCTTGAGGACGGGCATCGCGGCCATCGTCGTGCAGTTGGGGTTGGCGATGATGCCCTTGCGCGCCTCGCGCAGCGCGCCCGGGTTCACCTCCGAGACGACGAGCGGGACGTCGGGGTCCATGCGCCACGCGGAGGAGTTGTCGATGACGACGGCGCCCGCGGCGGCGAACCGCTCGGCCTGCGCCTTCGACGTCGCGCCGCCCGCGGAGAAGAGCGCGACGTCGATCCCGCGCAGGTCCTCGGTCGGGGTCGCGGCGACGTCCTCCACGACGACGTCGGTCCCGCGCCACGGGAGCGTCGACCCGGCGGAGCGCGCCGACGCGAAGTAGCGGATGCTCGCGACGGGCAGGTCGCGCTCCTCGAGGAGGCGGCGCATGACCGCGCCGACCTGGCCGGTCGCGCCGACGACGGCGAGGTGCAGACCGGGGGTGCTCTGGGTGCTCATGGTGGGTCCTCTCCTGCGTCGGGTCAGCGGCCGGTGCCGGCGTAGACGACGGCCTCGCCGTCGGCGGCGTCGAGCTCGAAGGCGGAGTGCACGGCACGCACCGCGTCGTCGAGCGAGTCCTCGCGCGTGACGACGGAGATGCGGATCTCCGAGGTGGAGATCATCTCGATGTTGATGCCCGCGTCGCGCAGCGCGCCGAAGAGCTTCGCGGAGACGCCGGGGTGCGACTTCATGCCGGCGCCGACGAGCGAGAGCTTGCCGATCTGGTCGTCGAACTGGAGCGAGTCGAACCCGATCTCGGCCTGCAGCGCCGAGAGGGCGGACATCGCGGCCGGGCCGTCGCCCTCGGGGAGGGAGAACGAGATGTCGGTGAGGCCCGTTCGGGCTGCCGACACGTTCTGCACGATCATGTCGATGTTCACGCCCGAGCCCGCGACGACCTCGAAGATCCGGGCGGCCGTGCCCGGGACGTCAGGCACGCCGACGACGGTGATCTTGGCCTCGCTGCGGTCGTGCGCGACGCCGGAGATGATCGGGTCTTCCATGACGGTCTCCTCGGGAAGGTCTGCGGTGCTGCCGGCGGTGCCGGCCGGGGAGGCGGCGCTCGCGCCGGGGCGCGCGGTGTACGCGTCCGCGCTGACGAACGTGCCGTCCTTGCCGCTGAAGGACGAGCGCACGTGGATGGGGACGCCGTACCGGCGGCCGTACTCGACGCAGCGCAGCGCGAGGACCTTCGCGCCGCTCGCCGCCATCTCGAGCATCTCCTCGTAGGTGATGCGGTCGATCTTGCGCGCGGACGGCACGATGCGCGGGTCGGCCGTGAACACGCCGTCCACGTCGGTGTAGATCTCGCACACGTCGGCGTCGAGACCGGCCGCGAGCGCGACGGCGGTCGTGTCCGACCCGCCGCGGCCGAGCGTCGTCACGTCGTTCGTCGACTGCGTCACGCCCTGGAACCCCGCGACGATCGCGACCTGGCCGCGGTCGAGGGTCTCGCGCACGCGCGTCGGGACGACGTCGACGATGCGCGCCTTGCCGTGCACCGCGTCGGTGATGAGACCGGCCTGCTGCCCGGTGAACGACTTCGCCTTCACGCCGAGGCTCGTGATCGCCATCGCGAGCAGCGACATCGAGATGCGCTCGCCCGCGGTGAGGAGGATGTCCATCTCGCGCTGCGGAGGGAGAGGGCTGACCTGCTGGGCGAGGTCGATGAGCTCGTCGGTCGTGTCGCCCATCGCCGAGACCACGACGACGACGTCGTTCCCGGCCCGCTTCGCCTCGGCGATGCGCTTGGCCACCCGCTTGATGCTCTCGGCGTCCGAGACGGACGAACCGCCGTACTTCTGCACGACAAGTGCCACGTGCTGCTCCATCTGTCGCCGGCCTCCGTCTCTCTCAACGGCCCGCCGGGTGCTTGTGGGTCGGTCGATGATAGGCACGCGTCCCACGCCCCGGCCAAGCCCGTCCCGCCCTGCGGACCGTGACGACCGACGCCGGGGTCACACCTCCGGCAGCACGCGCGCCCGCGGACCGGCCACGACGACGTACGCCAGCCCGACGACGACGGCCCCGCCGACGAGGTTGCCGAGACCCACCCAGGTGAGGTTGCGGCCGAAGCCGGCCCACGTCGTCGGGCCGAGGTCGCCGAAGAGCCCGAGGGAGAACGTCGTCATGTTGGCGACGACGTGCTCGAACCCGGACGCGATGAACGCGAGGATCCCCCAGAACAGGATCACCGCCTTGCCCGCCTCCGAGCGCAGGCGCCCGCAGGCCCAGATCGCGGCGCACACGAGGACGTTGCAGAGCACGCCGCGGAAGAACAGCTCTCCCCCGGTCTCGTGCGCCTTGGCCCGCAGCATCGAGGCGACCATCTCGCCCGCGGCCGCATTGGAGCGCAGGACCCCCGCCTGCGTGACGGCCCAGGCGAAGAGCATCGACCCGGCCAGGTTGCCGACGAGGCACAGGCCCAGCGTGACGACGGCGTCGCGCACCCGGACGGCGCGCGTCGCGACGCCCTGGGTGAGGACCATCATCGCGGACGTGGCGAGCTCGGCCCCGGCGAAGACGACGAGGGTGAGCGCCGCGGCGAACACGCCGCCGGCGACGAGCCGCTCGCCCGGCGCCCCGGCGGCGAGGAACGGGCCCGCCGTCGCGACCATGAGCACGACGCCGACGCCGATGTACGCGCCCGCGAGCATCGCCGCGACGAGGTAGCGCCCGGGGTGTCTGGCGAGAAGCACCTTCTCCCGGGCCGCCTCCGACTGGGTGGTCACCGCCTGGGCGAGGGTCTGCACGCCCTCGATCCTCGCCGCCGGGCGGCCTCTCGGACAGGGCCGGTGGTCGCGACGGCGCGGGGCCGAAGGTCCGCCCGCCGGCTCCGGCCGGACGGTGCGGGAACGCCCGAGGGGCCGCGCGCGGTCTCCCGCTCGCGGCCCCTCGGGCGTCGGTACCCGGCGGTCGTCAGCCGACGCGGCGCCGGTAGAGCGCCGTCGCCCACGCGTAGGCGAGGACGAGGATGCCGACGAGCCACGCGAGCGCGACCCAGATGTCGCTCCCGACGGGCTGGCCGGCGAAGAGGGATCGCAGGGTGTCGACGATCGCGGTGACGGGCTGGTTCTCGGCGAACCACGCGACCGGCCCCGGCATGCTGTCCGTCGGGACGAACGCCGAGCTGACGAACGGCAGGAAGATCAGCGGGTAGCTGAAGGCGGACGCGCCGTCGACCGTCTTGGCCGAGAGCCCGGCGACGACCGCGAGCCAGGTCAGCGCGAGGACGAACAGGACGAGGATGCCGAGCACGGCCAGCCACGATCCCACCGACGCGCTCGTGCGGAACCCCAGGAGGAGCGCGACCCCGACGACGAGCGTGACGGAGACGAGGTTCGCCACGACCGACGTGAGCACGTGCGCCCACAGGACGCTGGACCGGGCGACGGGCATCGACCGGAAGCGCTCGACGATGCCGCCCTGGAGGTCCAGGAACAGCCGGTAGGACGTGTACGCGACCCCCGACGCGACGGTGATGAGCAGGATGCCGGGCAACAGGTAGTTCACGTAGGACTCGCCGCTGCCCGTGTCGATCGCGCCCCCGAGCACGTAGACGAACAGGAGCATGAGCGCGATCGGGGTCACGGCGGTCGTGATGATCGTGTCGGGGCTGCGCAGCACGTGGCGCAGCGAGCGGCCCGTGAGGGCTCGGGTGTCGGCCAGGGCGTGGGTGGTCATCGGGCTTCCTCTCCTGCCGAGCGGGCGCCGTCGACGCTCGTCCGGTCCGCGGTGGGGGCGCTGTCGCCGGCGTCGCCGACGAGCGCGAGGAACACGTCCTCGAGGGAGGGCTGCTTCTCGACGTACTCGACGGTCGCCGGGGGCAGCAGGGCCTTGAGCTCGGCCAGGGTGCCGTTCTGGATGATCGTCCCCCGGTGCAGGATCGCGATCCGGTCGGCGAGCTGCTCGGCCTCGTCGAGGTACTGGGTGGTGAGCAGCACCGTGGTGCCGCCCCGGGCCAGCTCGCGCACCGTGGCCCAGACCTCGTTGCGGGCCTGCGGGTCGAGGCCCGTCGTCGGCTCGTCGAGGAAGATGACGGACGGGTCGCCGACGAGGCTCATCGCGATGTCCAGCCGACGCCGCATCCCGCCCGAGTAGGTCCCGGCGCGGCGGGCCCCGGCGTCGGTCAGGGCGAACCGGGCGAGCAGGTCGTCCGCGACGCGGCCCGGGTCGGCCAGGTGCCGCAGGCGGGCGACGAGGACGAGGTTCTCCCGCCCGGTGAGCACCTCGTCGACCGCGGCGAACTGCCCCGTCAGCGAGATGGACTCGCGCACCTGCCCGGGCTGGGCGACGACGTCGTGCCCGTCGACGGTCGCGGTCCCCGCGTCCGGCGCGAGCAGGGTGGACAGGATCCGCACGAGCGTCGTCTTGCCCGCACCGTTGGACCCGAGCAGCGCGACGATGCTCCCGCGCGCCACCTCGAGGTCGACACCGCGCAGCACGCGCAGGTCGCCGTACGACTTCTCGATGCCTCGTACCCGGACGGCCGGGGCGAGGGTCTGGTCAGCAGACATCTGCGGATCTCCGATCCTGGGTTCTGGTGGGTTCAGGGCCGGCGGACGACGACGTCGCCGAAGCCGGTGCTGGCGTGGATCTCCGCGGTGGCCTCGTCCTCGACGGGGCCTTCCGTGGGCGTGAGGTGGTTGCGCACGCTGCCGTGCTCGGAGCTCGCGTCGAGGAACGCGGCGGTGCCCTCGGGCACGCCCACCTCGATCGAGCCGTACGACGTCGCGAGGGTGACGCTCCCGGAGTCCAGACGCTCGACCCGGATGCCGGCGTGCGCGGACTTGGCCGTGAGCGTGCCGCTCACGCGCGCCACCGCGATGTCGCCGTGCGCGCCGTGCACGGCGAGCGAGCCGGTGACGGCGCCGACCGTCGTCGTGCCGTTGGTCGCCTTGATGGTGCCCTCGCCGCGGACCTCCTCGACGCGGACCGACCCGGCGCTGACGCGGGCGTCCAGCGAGCCCCGCACGCGGCGCGCCGCCACCGAGCCCGCCGAGGCCTTGACGTCGAGCCGGTCGACGTCCTCGACGCGGGCGTCCCCGGCGGAGAGCGCCATCTCGACGGTGCCGAGGCTGCCCTCGGCGTAGAGCGAGCCCGCCTTGCCGCGCACGTCGGAGCCCGCGGGCAGCTCGACGGTGATGTCGGCGGTGCCGGACGCGAACGGCAGCACGTACTGCTTCCACGACCCGGGGTAGGAGATCGTCAGGGCGCTGCCGTCGCCGTCGACCCGGACCGCCTCGGCGGCGCGGACGCTGCCGGACTTCGCGGGGTCGGTCGGCAGGACCGTGACGACGACGTCGTCGCGGTCCCCGGCGACCACGTGCAGCTGGGCGAACGGCACGTCGACGACGACGGGCAGGGGCTGAGGGGCGGGGAAAGTGGGCATGACGAAGCTCCAGGAGTGGTGTCGTGGTGGTGTCAGGTGCGGTCGGAGGAGGCGGGGGCGGGGACCGAGGGGGTCAGCGCACCCAGCCGGTGACGCGGGCGGAGCCGCGCTGCTGCGGGCGGGCCTGCGCGGCAGGGCGTCCGGTGGACTGCTCGAGCGCCGCGGCGACCGCGCGCACGAGCCACGTGTTGACGGAGACGCCGTCGCGCGCGGCGGCGGTCTCGGCCTGCGTCTTGAGGTGGTCGGGCAGGCGCAGGGTCGTGCGGGTCGTGGCCCCCGCCTCGACGTCGGCCGGCGCGGGGCCGGCCGGCGCGGCCGGGGTGCTCGCCGGGACGAGCGCCTCGGGCGGGGCGGGCGCGACGGCGGGGACGGCGACCACGAACTCGGGGGCACCGCCGCGCAGCCGCACGTCCACCGACCCGGGGGCGAGCTCCGCGGAGATCTCCCCCGCCGCGGCGGAGAGCGCGTCGAGGAGGACGAGGCGCACGGCCGCGTCCAGCGGAGCGGTCAGGCGCTCGGCGAGCCGACGGCTGTCGTCACCGGCGGCGTCCGCAGCAGCGGCGAGGCGGTCCTGGAGGTCGTCGACGTACGGGGTGAGGTCCATGACGCCATCATGGCACCACGCGTGGTGTCACCGCAACCCCCTAGTGACAACACGATGACACCACGGGTGACACCGGCCTCGATGCGCCGGGATCTCAGGCCGTGAGGTCGCGGACGACGTCGTACCCGAGCTTGACGATGAGCGCGCCGACGACGACCACGAACACCACGCGCACGAACGCGCTGCCCTTGGCGACCGCCATCCGGGCGCCCACGTACGCCCCCAGCAGGTTGGCTGCGCCCATGACGAGGCCCAGCCCCCACAGCACCGCGCCGTACGGCACGAAGAAGATCAGCGCGCCGGCGTTCGTCGCGAAGTTCGCGATCTTCGCGAGCGCCGACGCCGGCAGGAACGCGTACCCGAGGATGCTCACGAGCGCGATGACGAAGAACGTCCCCGTGCCCGGGCCGAGCAGGCCGTCGTAGGTGCCGATGACGAGGCCGATCCCGGCCGCGGCCCAGCGGTGGCCGTTGCCCTCCCAGCGCAGGTTCGTCGTGTGCCCGAGCTTCGGCTTCGCGATCGTGTAGGCCGCGACGCCGACGAGCACCACGAGGATGATCGGCTTGAACAGGTCGGCCGGGATGCGCGACGCGAGCGCCGCTCCCCCGACGGCGCCCACGAGCGCCGCGAGCGCCATGGGCCCCGCGGTGCGCAGGTCCGGCCCGACGCGCCGGTAGTACGTCGCGGCGCTCACCGACGTCCCCATGATGCTCGCGAGCTTGTTCGTCGCGAGCGCCTGCACGGGGCTGATGCCGGGGACCAGGAGGAGCGCCGGGAGCTGGACGAGGCCGCCCCCGCCCACGACGGCGTCGATCCACCCCGCCGTGAGCGCGGCGAGGACGAGCAGGAGGACGGTCACGCCGTCGATCTCGAGCCCGCCGGAGACCGGGAGGGAGAGGGCGGGAAGCACCCCCCAGTGGTACCACGCCCACGGGGCGCGCCCGGGCCGGGTCCACGGCCGGTTCGCGACCCGGGCCGCGACCTCGGCCGCGGGAGGAGGATGCCGTGGCCCTTGCCTTCGCGTCACCGTGCGGTGACGCTTGGCGTGTGGACGCGCTCGACCCTGTCGCCGCGTTCGCCGTCCGCGGCACGACCCGGCACGAGGAGAGCGCATGAGCGACCCGACGACCCCTTCGGCAGCGCCCGTCCCGCCGGTACCCGGCCTGCCGACACCCGGTCTGCCGACACCCGGTCTGCCGACACCCGGCGGGACGGTGGAGCGCGGCCCTGCGGGCGACGAGCTCGTCGTCACGCGGACGTTCCGCGCGCCGGCCGACGACGTGTGGGCGAGCCTCACGGAGCCGGACCGGCTCGCGCGGTGGATCGGCTACTGGGAGGGCGACCCCGCGACCGGCCGCGTCGAGTTCTTCATGACGGCCGAGAGCGACGACCCCGATCCCGAGGAGTACCGCATCACCCGGTGCGAACCGCCGCACCGCTTCGCCGGGGTGACGTCCTCGGGCGACCAGACGTGGCACCTGTCCTTCGAGCTCACCGAGCAGGACGGTGTCACGACGCTGACCTTCCGGCACCTCCTCGGCCCCGGCGACGACGCGCGGAACGTGGGGCCCGGGTGGGAGTACTACCTCGACCGGCTCGTCGCCGTGCGCGAGGGGCGCGACGCCGCCACCGTGCCGTGGGAGCCGTACCTCGCCGGGCTGGCGGACCACTACGGCCGGGCGGCCGGCGCCGTCTGACCGCGGGACGCCCGCGGCGCCGGGACCGACGGCTCAGGACTGGAGGGCGTCGTACTCCGCCTCGGTCGCGACGTCGTCCTCGACGTCGAGACGCAGGTGCGCGAGCGCGAGCTGCAGGACGCGCAGCGCGCTCGCGGCGCGCTCCCCCCACAGCGAGACGTAGGAGAACTGCCACCACCACAGGCCCTCGAGCTCGCGGCCGCCGTCGTAGTGCTGCAGGCCCTTCGCGAGGCACTCGGCCACGCACGCGAGGTCGCCCGAGAGCGACGCCGCACCGACCTCGGCGCCGACGAGCGGGTCGGTGATCTCGGCGTAGTCGTCGAACCCGTCGAAGAGCCGCGCGAGCGCCGTCCGCAGCGGGTCCACGTCCGTGTCGCGGCCGGCGTCGGGCTCGAAGCGCTCGACCGGCACGACGTCGCCCACGGCCCCCAGGCGGGCGCCTGCGGCGAGCGCGTCGGACAGCGCGAGGAGCAGGAGCGGCAGCACCGCGCCGGGGGCCGCGCCGGACGCGACCTGCGTCGTCGTGGTGAGGTAGGCGCGGGCCTGCTCCGCCATGCCCTCGGCGATCTCCCGCAGGTCGGGGTCGTTGTGGATCTCCCCCATGCTCGTCACCTCCCGTCAGCCGCCGACGAGGCGGCGGCCCTCGAACGCCCGGCCGAGCGTCACCTCGTCCGCGTACTCCAAGTCTCCACCGACCGGGAGCCCCGACGCGAGGCGGGTCACGCGCAGGCCCATGGGGCCGAGCATGCGCGCGAGGTAGGTCGCGGTGGCCTCGCCCTCGACGTTCGGGTCGGTCGCGAGGATCACCTCGGTCACCTGACCGTCCGCGAGCCGGCTCATGAGCTCCGCGATCCGCAGGTCGCCCGGCCCGACGTTCTCGATCGGGTTGATGGCGCCGCCAAGCACGTGGTACCGGCCGCGGAACTCGCGCGTGCGCTCGATCGCGACGACGTCCTTGGGCTCCTCGACGACGCAGATCACCTCGGGCGAGCGGCGCGGGTCCGCGCAGATGCGGCACTGCTCCGACTCCGCGACGTTGCCGCACGTCTCGCAGAAGCGGACGCGCGCCTTCACCTCGGTGAGCGCGTCGGCGAGCCGGCGCACGTCCACCGCGTCGGCGGCGAGCAGGTGGAACGCGATGCGCTGCGCGCTCTTGGGCCCTACGCCGGGGAGTCGGCCGAGCTCGTCGATCAGGTCCTGGACAGCGCCTTCGTACACGCCCCCAGCCTACGGGGCACGGCCCACACGGCGGACCCGGCCCGCCGCCGTCGCGGCCGCCGATCGTCGCCGGGTCGAAGATCTCCCCCGGCCACCAGGCCCCTGTCAACCGGGGGGGTCAGCCCTGGTCCTGGATCTCCTCGATGATCTTGCCGTCGAGCAGGCTCACCACGAGCGCGGTCCCGACAAGGCCCGTCGAGACGATGTCGGGGTCGTCCGCGGACGGGAGGTCGTCCATGGGATCGGCCGTGGACGGTTCGCCCCGCCGGGCGGGTTCCTCGGCGGGCCGCGGGACCCGGGCCGCCGCGATCGCCGCGCGAGCGGCGGAGACGCCGCGCAACGGTGCGGCCGACGTGCCTGCGGACGCCGGTGCGGCGGGGGCCGCCGCGCGGGCGGGCGCCCCCGGCGGCGGGGCCGCGGGCGACGCCGCGCCCGGCCGTCCGGGCGGCGTCGGCGCAGTGGCGGCGGACGGCACGGTGCGGGCGGGGGCCTGCGTGGGGGTCGGGGTGGTCGGCGGGGCCGGTTCGAGCACGGGCTCCGGCTCGGGGCCGTCGTCGAGGTCGGCGGGCGGCTCCGGGGGCAGCCCCGCGAGCCACGCCTCGTCCGCGCTGTCCACGCGCGGTGCGGGCGCCGGCGCGGACGCCGGGACCGACGCCCCGGCGAGCCAGGCCTCGTCGGCGGCGTCGACCACGGTCGAGCCGGCCGACGGCGCGGCGGGTGCGGCCTCGGTGCTCGGTCGCTCCTGGAGCGCGACGGCGGCGCGCGGGGTCTCGTGCGCCTCCGCGGCCTCGTCCGCCGGGCGGGAGGTGCTCGCGGAGCGGGCGGCGCCGGGCGCGCTCGGTGCCGCGACGGTCGCGACCGGAACTCCTGCCTGCGCGCCGCCCGAGCCGTGGAGGGCGGCAGCCCCGGCGCTCGCCGAGGCGGACCCCGCGGGGCCGGACGCGGCGGGAGCCGCTGCCGTCGGGGCGCTCGCCGCCGGGCCGGACGACGTGGCGACGGGCGACGCGGGGCCCGACGGCGCGGGGCCGGCGGACGGCGCGGGCGACACCGGCGCCGGGCCGGACGACGGCGCCGAGCCGCCGCCCGCCGGGCCGCCCTCGTCGAGGCGCGGCTCGACGCGGACCTGGAGCCCGAGCGTCTGGTAGACGACGTCCTGGACCGCGCTCGTGTGCCTAGACGACGAGAACGTGCGGGCCAGCCCGGGCGACGGGAAGGCGAGGTAGAGCACGTCGGCGCCGAGCTCCGCGACCTGCGCGTTGGCGCTCACCAGCGACCACGTCACGGGGCTCGCACGCAGGTTCTCGAGGACCTCCGGCCAGCGCCGCCGCAGCTCCTCCGTCGTCAGGGCAGGGCTGGCGCCACCCGCCGCCGGAGCAGACGACGCGGCCGCCTCCTGCCGGGGAGCCGCCTCGCGCGGCGTCGACGGCCGCGGGGTCTCCTCGCGCGGCGCGTCCTCGCGTGACGCCTCCGGGCGCGACGTCTCCGGGCGCGACGCATCGGGGTGCCGTGCCTCGGGGGCGTGGGAGGGAGCATTCGCCGAGGCAGCAGAGGCAGCGGTCTCGCGGGCGCGGTCGTCCGGGGCCTCGGACTCCGCTGCGGACGTCGTGCCGGACACGGCGCCCGACGTCGCGTCGGACGCGGTGCGGGGCGGGGCGCTCGCCGCACCGGACACGGGACCGGTCCGCTCGGGTCCGGACGCCTCGGCAGGCGCGGTCTCCTCGCCCGGCGCGGACGAGTCCGTGGGAGCGGACGACCCGACGGCCGTCCCGGCGCTGTCGGCCGCCGACGACCCCGCACCGTCGGCCGCGGGCGACGCGGCAGCAGGCGACGCGGAGACGTCGCCGGACGGGCGCTCCTGCTCCGGCGCGGCGGGAGCCGCGACGTGCCCGACCGGCGTCGGGTCCTGTGCGGCCGGCGCGCTCGCGGGCGCCGCGGCGGGCTGGCCCGGTCGCGCGGGCCGGAGCGCCGCGCGGACGGCAGCGGCACCGGTGAGGCCCGAGGAGGGCGCGCCGGCCGGAACCGCGGCCGGGGCGGCAGCGGCACCGTCGCCCGGGGCGGGCGTCCCCGCGGCCGGGGGGACCACGACGTTGCCCAGGCCCCCGCGCTCGAGCCGGTCGAGGCGCGCCGCGAACCCGGCCGCGCCGTCGTCCGCCCCGGGCAGGAGCAGGCGGGCCATGAGGAGCTCGAGGTGCAGGCGGGGCGACGTCGCGCCCGTCATCTCGGTGAGCGCAGCGTTGACGAGGTCGGCGGCCCGGGACAGCTCGGCCACCCCGAGGTGCTGCGCCTGCGTGCGCATGCGCTCGAGCTGGTCGGCGGGCTGGTCGCGCAGGACGGCCTGCGCCTCGTCGCCCGATACCGCGATGACGATGAGGTCGCGCAGGCGCTCGAGCACGTCCTCGACGAAGCGCCGCGGCTCGTGCCCCGTCGCGATGACGTGGTCCACGACCCGGAAGATGCTCGCGCCGTCGCGCGCGGCGAGCGCGTCCACGACGTCGTCGAGCAGGGTCGCGTGCGTGAAGCCGAGGAGCGCGACCGCGCGCTCGTACTCGACGGCGCCGTCCTCGGCACCCGCGATGAGCTGGTCCATGACGGACAACGAGTCACGGACCGAGCCGCCGCCCGCGCGCGTGACGAGCGGGACCACGCCGCTGCCGATCGACACGCCCTCGGCCGCGCACAGCTCCTCGAGGTAGGGGCCGAGCACGTCCGGCGGGACGAGGCGGAAGGGGTAGTGGTGCGTGCGCGAGCGGATGGTGCCGATGACCTTGTCCGGCTCCGTCGTCGCGAACACGAACTTCACGTGCTCCGGCGGCTCCTCGACGAGCTTGAGCAGGGCGTTGAAGCCCTGCGGCGTCACCATGTGCGCCTCGTCGAGGATGAAGATCTTGTACCGGTCGCGCGCGGGAGCGAACGCGGCGCGCTCGCGCAGCTCGCGCGCGTCGTCCACGCCGTTGTGCGACGCCGCGTCGATCTCGACCACGTCGAGGCTGCCCGGGCCGCCGCGCGCGAGCTCGACGCACGACGGGCACTGCCCGCACGGCGTGTCGAGCGGGCTCTCGGGAGTGTTGCGCTCGCAGTTGAGCGTGCGCGCGAGGATGCGCGCGCTCGTCGTCTTGCCGCACCCCCGGGGCCCGGAGAACAGGTAGGCGTGGTTCACCCGACCGCTGCGCAACGCCTGCATGAGCGGTGCGGTCACGTGGTCCTGACCGATCACCTCGGCGAAGGTCTCGGGCCGGTAGCGGCGGTACAGGGCGGTGCTCACCCCGGTCACTCTAGACGTCGCGACCCACACGCACGAGGTCGCTCCGCCGTCGGTCCCGCCGGTCCCGGCCCGGCCGCGTCAGCGGTGCAGCGCCTTGCGCGCGAGCCAGTTGCCCAGCAGCTGCGCGACCTGCACGATCGCGATGATGACGAGCACCGTCACGACCACGACGCCCCAGTTGTAGCGCTGGTAGCCGTAGACGATCGCGAAGTTCCCCAGCCCGCCGCCGCCGATGATCCCGGCGATCGCCGACATGTCGAGCACCGCGATGAAGAGGAACGTGTAGCCGAGGATGAGCGGCGCGAGCGCCTCGGGCACGAGCACCGTCGTGATGATGCGCCACGACGACGCGCCCATGGCGCGCGCCGCCTCGATCACGCCCGGGTCGATGCCCACGAGGTTCTGCTCGACGATGCGGCTCGTGCCGAACGCCGTCATCACCGACAGCGGGAAGATGAACGCCTCCGTGCCGAGCGTCGTCCCGACCACCTGGAGCGTCACCGGCCCGAGCAGCGTGACGAAGATGATGAACGGGATCGGCCGCACGATGTTGACGAGCACGTTGAGCACGCCGAACACCCACCGGTTGGCGAGCAGGTTGCCGCGCCGCGTCACGTAGAGCGCGATGCCGAGCGCGAGGCCCGCGACGCCGCCCGTGAGCAGGGCGACCGACACCATCTGGAGCGTCTGGCCGAACGACTCGACGAGGATCGGCCACAGCTGGGACCAGTCGCGGTTCATCAGCGGCCTCCGAGGTTGCCGTGGCGGAAGAGGGTGTCGCGGGCGAGGCCGTACGGGTCGCCCGGGTCGTCGTCGGTCGGGTCGGGGGCGTCCTCGTCGGCCGGAGCCGCGGCGAGGCGCGCGACGCGCGGGTCGTCGAGCGGGTGCTCCGCCGTCCCGAGGTCGACGACGTCGGCGCGCTCGCCCAGCGCGAGGAGGAACGGCGCGATGCGGTCCTCGGGCGCGTCGAGCTCGACGGTGAGCGACCCGAACGGCCGCTCCCCCACCTCGGAGATGCCGCCGTAGACGACGGACCCGTCGACGTCGTGCTCGCGCAGCAGGCGGAACAGGTCCGTCCCGGTGCTCGCGCCCTCGCGCACGCCGACCGTCACGAGGCGGCCCGGGTGGCGCTCTCGCAGGCGGGCGAGCGTCTCGCGCGACGGCCGGTCGTGCAGCGCGGTGCCGACGAACCGCTGCGCGGCGTCGGCGCGGGGCGCGGAGAAGACGTCGTACACGTCGCCCGTCTCGACGACCCGCCCGTGCTCCATCACGGCGACGCGGTGGCACGTCGAGCGCACGACCTCCATCTCGTGCGTGATGACGACGATGGTGATGCCGAGCTCGGCGTTGACGCGCCGCAGGAGCGCGAGGACCTCGCGGGTCGTCTCGGGGTCGAGCGCGGAGGTCGCCTCGTCGGCGAGGAGGATCGTGGGCTGCGCCGCGAGCGCGCGGGCGATCCCGACGCGCTGCTTCTGCCCGCCCGAGAGCTGGCGCGGGTACGCCTTCGCCTTGTCGGCGAGCCCGACGAACGCGAGGAGCTCGGCGACGCGGGCCGCGCGCTTCTCGCGCGACCAGCCCGCCACCTTGAGCGGGTAGGCCACGTTCCCCGCGACGGTGCGCGACGAGAGCAGGTTGAACTGCTGGAACACCATCCCGATGCGCGAGCGCACCTCGCGCACGCGGCGCTCGGACAGGCCCGTGATGACCTGCCCGTCGACGACGACCTCGCCGCTCGTCACCGTCTCCAGCGCGTTGACGAGCCGCACGAGCGTCGACTTCCCGGCGCCGGAGTAGCCGATGACGCCGAAGATCTCGCCGCGGCGGATGGACAGCGAGACGTCGTCGACCGCGTGCACGGCACCGTCGCCCTCGCCGAAGGTCTTGCTCACGTGGCGCAGCTCGATCGCGGGCTGCTCGTCACCACCCGGGTCGCGGGGGACGTCGGTCACGTCGGAATCCTCTCGTCGGAGGCCGGGCCGCAGGGCCGGGCCGCCTGGCGCGGTCGGGCGCCCGCCGTCAGGCGAGCCGTCCGCCTGCCATCGTCTCTCCCCGGCACGACGGCGCGCGAGGGCGGGCGCCGTCGTGCGCGCCCGCCCTCCCGTCGCCCGGGACGTGCCGGGGTCAGCCCCGGATGTCGTCCTCGATGCCCGCGAGGATCTCCTGGAGCTCCGCCGGGGAGTTCTCCTTGATGACCGCGGTGCCGCCCGACGCCTTCTTCTCGGCCTCGACGACCTCCGGCGAGTGCGAGATCTCGGCGAGCTTGAGCAGCGTCTCGTCGTCCTTGTCCTCGGCGCGCGCGACCCACACGTTGATGTAGGGCTTGGCGGCGTCCGAGTCGGGGTCGTCCTGGAAGAGGGCCTCGTCGGGCGAGAGGCCCGCGTCCTCGACGAAGTCGTTGTTGATGATCGACGCGTCGACCGACTGGAGCTGGATCGGGGTCTGCGCGGCGTCGACGGGCGTGACGGTCACCTTCGAGCTGGGCAGCACGTCGGCCTCCGTCGAGATGGAGCTCCCGCCGTCCTTGAGCTCGACGAGGCCGGCCTCCTGCAGCACGAGGAGCGCGCGGGCGAGGTTCGTCGGGTCGTTGGGCACGGCAACCTGGCCGCCGTCGGGGATCTGCTCGAGCGACGTGTGCTTCGTCGAGTACAGGCCGAGCGGGTAGACGGCGGTCGCGCCGATGGGCTGCAGGTCGTCGTTCGCGTCCACGTTGTAGCCCGCGAGGAACTGCAGGTGCTGGAACTGGTTCACGTCGAGCTCGCCCTGGGACAGCGCGGGGTTCGCCTGCGTGTAGTCCTGGAGGTCGACGAGCTCGACGTCGATGCCCTCGGCCTCCGCCTGCTCCTGGAAGACGGCCCACTTGTCGTCGGACGCGCCGACGACGCCGACGCGGATCGGGCCCTCGTCGCCGCTCTCGCCGGAGGCGCCGCCCGAGGAGTCGCCGCCACCGCACGCGGTGAGGGTCAGGGCGGCCGTCGCGGCGATCGCGGTCCAGGTCAGGCGCTTGCGGGTGGTGGAGAACGACATGGGGGTTCCTTCCGATGACGGCGGCGCGGTCACGGGTGGCGACCGGCACGGCCGGGGGTGCAGGGGGTCCCTGCGAGGCGGTGGGGTTCGGGGTGCTTCCGGCGGGCCATCAGCCACGCGGCGAGCGGGGGCGGGTCGTCGTCGAGGACGACGCGGCGGGTGCGGCGCAGGTCTCCCTGCGGGTCACGACGGCGTCAGCAGCCGCACATTCGCCCGGTGCGCACGCGGCGACAGCACGACGAGCCGGCGCAGGCTGCTGCGCGCGGGGTCGTGGTCACGACGTGCTGACGGGTCATGCCGACATCATGGGCACGACGACGGCCCGCACGCCAATCTCCGGCCGCGAAAGTCCACGATGTGGACCGGAAAGTGGTCGCATGTCGGGAACGAGAGCGTCCGGACCGGGCGAAAAGGGGCGAATGCCGCAGGGTGGAGGCAACTCGGCCCGACGGCGGAGCGGGCGGTCCGGGGACGCAAAGGACCCCTCGCACACCCACCAGAGCTCACCTACCCTTGCTGCCTTCCGGCCCTGGGGGAGTTCGGCGAGATGATGCCGCACGAGGGGTCTGCACCCACCCTAGCCCAGGTCGGCGCCGCGCTCGAAACCCGCTCCACCACGCGCCCCGCCGCGTGCCTGATCGCAGGCTCCCCGGAGGCGATTCGGCCGGGGCGCCGCCGTCCGGTATCCTCGTTGCGCTGCGGTCGGTGCGCATCCGTGCGTCGCCGACCGTCGCCAGGAGGATTCGCCTAGTGGCCTATGGCGCACGCTTGGAAAGCGTGTTGGGTTAACAGCCCTCGGGGGTTCGAATCCCCCATCCTCCGCAGACCGAAGGGCCCGCCGCACTCGCGGCGGGCCCTTCGTCGTCGTGGTGCGGGCGCACACCGAAAAGGCCCGTCGCACAGGTGCGACGGGCCTCTCGACGTCCCGACGGTCCGACGCGCCGGGACGTGGCGCCGGCGGTGCCGCCGACGGCTCCCCCCAGCCTACGGGTGTCCGGCCCGGAACGGCAGGGGTGGAGAGCCCCGGAGTCCCGGATCTTCGCCACATCCACCCACCCTGGGAGCACCCTGGACCCCTGGACAGGCGTTGAACGCGTGTTTAGTCTATTGAACATGCGTTCAGAGCAGCCTCCGCGGACCGGTCGGGCGCCCGCGCCGTCGGGCACCGACGACCTCACGACCCGTGCCCGCATCCGGGACGCCGCGATCTCGCGGTTCGCGCGCGACGGGTTCGGCGCGCCGCTGCGCACCATCGCGGCGGACGCGGGCGTGAGCGCGGCGCTCGTCGTGCACCACTTCGGATCCAAGGACGGGCTGCGCAGGGCCTGCGACGCGTACGTGTTCGACGCCGTCCGCGCCGCGAAGACCGACGCGATCTCGCCGCAGGACCCGGCGGCCGGGCCCATGGCGCTGTTCACGCAGCTCGCCGGGATCGAGGACTACGCGCCCGTGTTCGAGTACACGCTGCGCAGCCTCCAGGCGGGCGGCGACCTCGCACGGTCGTTCGTCGAGCACCTCACGCAGGTCACGCTCGAGTACATGGAGGACGGCGTCGCCGCCGGGGTGATCCGCCCGAGCCGCGACGAGCCCGCCCGCGCGCGGTACCTCGTCTCGCTCTCCCTCGGTTCGCTCCTCGTCGACGGCGCGCTGCGCGAGCGGACCGAGCCGCGCGACCCCGAGGCCGACCTCCGCGAGTACGTCGAGCGCGTGATGCTGCCCGCGCTCGAGGTCTTCACCGAGGGGCTCTTCGTCGAGCCGACGCTGCTCGACGCGTACGTCCGGCACACCACCCACCAGGAGGAGACGCGATGACGAGCACGACCCCCGCCGTCGAGGTGCACGACCTGCGCAAGGCGTTCGGCCACGTGCAGGCGCTCGACGGCCTCGACCTGACCGTCCGCACGGGCGAGGTCGCCGGGTTCCTCGGGCCCAACGGCGCCGGCAAGTCGACCACGATCCGGGTGCTGCTCGGGCTGCTGCGCGCCGACTCGGGGACCACCCGGCTGCTCGGCGGGGACCCGTGGCGCGACGCCGTCGACCTGCACCGCCGCCTCGCGTACGTGCCGGGCGACGTGAGCCTGTGGCCGAACCTCACCGGCGGCGAGGCGATCGACCTGCTCACCCGGCTGCGCGGGCGCGTCGACCCGCGCCGCAAGGCGCTCCTGCTCGAACGCTTCGAGCTCGACCCGTCGAAGAAGGCGCGCACGTACTCCAAGGGGAACCGGCAGAAGGTCGCGCTCGTCGCGGCGTTCGCGTCCGACGTCGAGCTGCTCGTGCTCGACGAGCCGACGTCGGGCCTCGACCCCCTCATGGAGTCGGTGTTCACGCAGTGCGTGCGCGAGGTCACGGCGGAGGGCCGGTCGGTGCTGCTCTCGAGCCACATCCTCGCGGAGGTCGAGAAGCTGTGCGACACCGTGACGATCATCCGCGCCGGCCGCACGGTCCAGTCCGGCACGCTCGCCGAGCTGCGGCACCTCACGCGGTCGTCGGTCACCGCGGTGACCGACCGCGACCCCGCCGCCCTCGACGCGCTGGAAGGCGTGCACGACCTCCTCGTCGAGCCCGGCGCCGACGGGACGCGAGCCCGGTTCGACGTCGACAACGACCACGTGCAGCCCGTGCTGCGCGCGCTCACCGACCTCGGGCTGCGGTCCGTCACGGTCACCCCGCCGTCGCTCGAGGAGCTGTTCCTGCGCCACTACGGCGACGAGCTCGCCCAGCTCGACGGGGCCGGTGCGCTGTGAGCGCCCCCACCGCGGCCCCGCCCCGCGGACGAGGCGCCGCCGTCGCTCCCGAGCCCCCCGGCCCGGGCCGCGCGGCGACGGGCTGGCTCACCCTGCTGCGCTTCGTCCTGCGCCGCGACCGGGTCCGCATCCCCGTGTGGACGGCGTCGGTCGCGCTCCTCTTCGGGTACGCGGCTGTCGCCCTCGACACGCTCTACCCGACGGCGGCCGACCGCCAGGCGCGCGCGGCGCTCGTCTCGAGCCCGGCCGGGATCATGCTGTCCGGGCCGCAGTACGGCGTCGAGGACTACACGCTCGGCGCGATGATCGCCAACGAGATGGCGCTCACCGTCATGGTCGCGGTCGCGATCATGAGCATCTTCCTCGTCGTGCGGCACACGCGCGCCGAGGAGGAGACCGGCCGGGCCGAGCTCGTCCGGGCGGGGGTCGTGGGGCGGCACGCGCCCGCGACCGCGGCGTTCGTCGCGGCGGTCGTCGCGAACGCGGCCATCGCCCTCGCGACCGGCGTGGTGCTCGTCGCGACCGGTCTCGACGCCGTGGACTCCCTCGCACTCGGCGCCGCCGTCGGGGTCACGGGCCTCGTGTTCGCGGCCGTCGCCGTCGTGACGAGCCAGGTCACCGAGCACGCGCGCGGCGCGAGCGGGCTCGCGCTCGCCGTGCTCGGCGTCGCGTTCCTGCTCCGCGCCGTCGGCGACGTGCAGGAGGAGCACGGGAGCTGGGTCTCGTGGCTCTCCCCCATCGGCTGGGCGCAGCAGATCCGGGCGTTCGTCGACCTACGCTGGTGGCCCCTCGGCCTGTCCGTCGCGCTCGTGGTACTGCTCCTCGCCCTGGGCGCGGCGCTCGCCGCCCGGCGCGACCTCGGCGCCGGGCTCGTGCCGCCCCGCGCGGGCCGGCCCGACGCCGCCCGGTGGCTCGCGAGCCCGCTCGCCCTCGCGTGGCGCCAGCAGCGCGCGTCCGTGCTCGCGTGGGCGATCGGGGTCGGCGTCACGGCGCTCGCGTGCGGGACGTTCGTCGACTCGGTGGGCGACATGGTCGCGGCCAACCCCGAGGTCGCCCAGATGATCGGCGACGCGTCCGACCTCGTGGCCGGGTTCGTCGCCGTCATGGCCCTCTTCCTCGGGCTCGGCGTGGGTGGTTTCGCCGTCGCCTCGGCCCAGCGTGCGCGGGGCGAGGAGACCGCGGGGCGGCTCGAGCCGGTGCTCGCGACCGGGGTCGGGCGCGTGCGGTGGCTCGCGGGCCAGCTCGTCGTGACCCTGGTCGGGACGTGCGTGCTGCTCGCCGTGAGCGCCGTCGGGCTGTGGCTCGGCGCGCTGAGCGTCGGGGAGGACGCGTTCGGCCTCGGCGACCACCTCGCCGCGTCGTTCGCGTACCTGCCCGCGGTCGCGGTCGTCGCGGGGGTCGCGGTGGCGGCGTTCGGGTCGCGCCCGGGCCTCGCGGCGCTCGCGTGGGCGCTCCTCGCCTACTCGTTCGTCGTGACGATGTTCGGCGCCCTGCTCGACCTCCCGTCGTGGGCGAGCGGGCTCTCGCCCTTCTGGCACGTGCCCCAGCTCCCCGGGGCCGACGCCGAGCCGTGGCCCTTCGTGTGGCTCATGCTCCTCGCCGTCGTGCTCGTCGCGCTGGGCCTCGCGGGCTTCCGCCGTCGCGACGTCCCGCGCCCCTGACGCGTGGCCGTCGTGGGCTCCGGCTAGGCTCGATCCACCTTTTCCGACCACGGAGGTGACGGTCATGTCCACGCCCGACCGGAGCGACGCGACGCGCTCGGCCAGGGCCACCCTGCACGAGTGGGTCGACGCGATCCCCACGCGGGAGCCGACCGAGGGTGCGGGAGCCCGCGAGCCGCGCACCTGGGTCGCGGCCCTCGCGCTCGAGGGCACGTGGCTGGGCCTGTACCAGGACGCGTACCGGTTCACCGAGACGGAGTGGGACGAGCTGGTCGACGACCTCTCCCGGTACGCCGACGTCCGGCCGCCCGCGGGCGCCGTCGTGTTCCGCGACGTCGAGCTCGACGAGGACCCGTTCCGCGACGACGAGCGCCCGCTCGTGGACGCGGTGCTGCGGGTCGCGCTCGAGGAGGGGGTCGAGAACGTCACCTTCGCCGCGGTCGCGCGGCGGTGCGACCGCAGCGAGTCGACCCTGCGGTCGATGTTCGGGGACGCGGAGACGCTGGTCGACGACGTCGCGATCGAGGTCGTGCAGTCCGGGTTCGACGACCTCTCGCCGCTGCGGCTCGACCCGTCGCGCGCCGCGGTCGCGGCGTCGGTCGCGGCGCTCGACGACTCGCGCAAGGCCGCGGCGCTCCTGCGCCTCTACGCCCTCGGCGGGGTCGCGCGCGACGACGTGCCCGAGGGGCAGCACACCGTCCACGCGGACGTGCTCCGCGCGTGGCGGGAGGAGGGCGCGCCGTCGTCCCTCGTGCTCGCGGCGCTCGCGTGCGACGGCTGGCGGGCGGGCGAGCGGCAGCGTGCGCTGCTGTTCCCCCCGGCCCTGCCGGGTGCGGTCGTGCGCGAGCTGGCGCGCCTCGTCGACGACGCCGCGGGCCCGGCCACGCCGTAGCGGTCCCGTCACGGCCCGCGGGTACGGTCAGCGCCGGAGCTCGCGCTCCTGCACGACGCCGGGGCACGGGACCGCGACGACGTCACCACGCCGCAGGTCCTCGGGGAGCCGCGCGACGCCCCCGGCGCGACCGGGGGCGGGGTGCACGGTGAAGCGGCGCAGGGGCGCCGCCGAGACGCGGCCGACGAGCCGGGCCTCCTCGACCACCGCGCCGCACGCGTCGAGGTCGGCGTCGAGCCACACCTGCCGGTGGTGGCCGCCGAGGCGCGGGACGACGTCCTCCACCCCGGCGAGCACGACGCACCGCGGCGACGCCTCCCACAGCCGCCCGACGCGACCCGGGTCGGCGCTCGCAGGTACGTGGACGGTCGGGGTCGCGCGCAGCCGGGCGCAGGCGGCGAGGCTCGTCCCGTCGACGAGCACGTCGTGCGGGGCGAGGACGGTGCCGCCCGGCCAGGCCGACGAGGGAGCGCCGCGCAGCGCGGCGAGCCGGGCGGAGAACGCGGTGTGCACGAGGGTCATGACTCCGGTCTACCGCGCGCAGCGGGGGCGGGGACCGGGCCTGACGGAACGCACACGGCCCGCGCCCGGATCCTCACGACCTCCCGACGCGCGGGGCCGTCCGCCCGCGGGGAGGCTGCTCGCCGGCCGTCGTCAGGACGCCGCGGTCGGGGAGCCCGGGTCCGGCTCGAAGCGGTAGCCCATGCCCGCCTCGGTGAGCAGGTAGCGCGGGGCCGCCGGCTCCGGCTCGAGCTTCTTGCGGAGCTGCGCGACGTACAGGCGCAGGTACCCGGTGTCGCTCACGTGCTGGGAGCCCCAGATCTCGGTGAGCAGCGTCTGCCGCGTGACGAGCTTGCCCGGGTTGCGGACGAGCCGCTCCAGCACCTGCCACTCCGTCGGGGTGAGCCGCACCTGCTCGGTCTGGCGGTCGCGCACGCGCACGACGCTGTGGGCCGACAGGTCGACCGTCACGTCGCCCAGCACGACGACCGGGGCGGAGTCCTCGTGCGCGACGCGACGCGTGAGCGCGCGGATGCGCGCGAGCAGCTCCTCGATGGAGAACGGCTTCGTGACGTAGTCGTCGGCGCCCGCGTCGAGGGCCTCGACCTTGTCGGCGGCGCCCGTGCGCCCGGACACCACGAGGATCGGGGCGTCCGACCAGCCCCGGACGGCGTGGATCACGTCGAGGCCGTCGAGCTCGGGCATGCCGAGGTCGAGCATGAGGACGTCGGGCCGGTGGTCGATCGCGCGCGCGATCGCCTGCGAGCCCGAGGTCGCCGTGATGATCTCGTAGCCCTGCGCGGTGAGGGTGATGCGCAGGGCGCGCAAGATCTGCGGGTCGTCGTCGGCGATGAGGATCTTCATGGCGCGCTGGTCTCCGGTGCGTCGGGGTCGGGCGTCGGGCCCGCGGCGGGCAGGGCCACGACCATGGTGAGCCCTCCGCCGGGGGTGTCCTCGGGGGTGAGCGTCCCGCCCATGCCCTCGACGAACCCCTTCGACAGCGCGAGGCCGAGCCCGAGACCTGTGGTGTTGTCGGTGTCGCCGAGGCGTTGGAACGGCACGAACACGTCCTCGCGCCGCTCGGGCGGGATGCCCGGGCCGTGGTCGACGACGCGGATCTCGACCGACCCCCCGAAGGCGCTCGTCGAGATCCGCACGCGCTCGTCCGGCGGCGAGTGCCGCGTCGCGTTGGCGAGCAGGTTGACCAGCACGCGCTGGAGCAGCACCGGGTCGGCGACGACCGCGGGGACGTCGAGCTCCAGGTCGAGCTCCACCTGGGCGGGTCCCAGACCGAGCTCGTCGAGCGCGGGCAGCACGACGTCGGCCGGCTCGACCTCGGTGCGCGACACCCCGAGGACGCCCGCCTCCAGCCGGCTCACGTCGAGCAGGTCGGTGATGAGCGTGCCGAGCGCGCCAAGGCTCTCGTCGGCGGTCGCGAGCAGCTCGTCCCGGTCGGCGGGGCTGAGCGCGCCGCGCGTCGAGCGCAGGCCGCTCACGGCGGCGGTCGCGGCGCTCAGCGGACGGCGCAGGTCGTGGCTCAGCGCCGACAGCAGCGCGCTGCGCACGCGGTCGGACTCGGCGAGCTGGTCCATCTCGCTCGCGACCTCGGCGAGGTCGCTGTGCTCGAGCGCCGCCTCGAGCTGGACGGCGATGACGTTGAGCAGGCGCCGCTCGGACGCGGCGAGGTCCGGCCCGAACAGCTCGAGGTCGGCGCGGTCGTCCACGCGCACCGTCGTGCTGGGCGCTCCCGGCCCCGGGTCGCCGTCGGCCGCGAGCTCCGTCCCGGAGACGACGAGCCGCGCCCCCGCCATGCCGAACGCCTCGCGCGCCCGGCTCACGAGGGCCTGCACGGCGTCCTGCCCGCGCAGGACGCTGCCCGCGACCGTGGCGAGCACCTCGGACTCCGCGGCCGCGCGCCGGGCCGCCCGGGTCGTGCGCGCCGCGCGGTCGACGACGACGCTCACGAGCACGGCGATGACGACGTACAGGACGAGGGCCACGAGGTGGAACCGCTCGCCCACGGTGATCGTGTGCAGGGGCTCGACGAAGAAGTAGTCGAGCGTGACGCCCGACAGGACCGCGGCGTAGACCGCGGGCCAGACGCCCCCGACGAGCGCGACGACGACGACGAGAAGCTGGTACGCCAGGACGTCCGTCACGAGCGTGTCCTCGTCGCGCGCCGTGACGAGGAGCCAGGTGAGCAGCGGTCCGCCGACGAGCGCGAGGACGAACCCGGCGACACGGCGGCGCAGGGTGAGCGCGCCGCCCGAGCGGGGCAGGCGCGCCCCTCCCCCGGCGGCGGCGTGGTTGACGATGTGGACGTCGATGTTGCCCGCCTCGCGCGTGACCGTCGCCCCGATGCCGGGGCCGCTGAGGGCCGACGCGAGCCGGCCCCGGCGCGAGACCCCGATCACGAGCTGCGTGGCGTTGACGCCCTTGGCGAACTCGACGAGCGCGGTGGGGACGTCGTCGCCCACGACCTGGTGGTACGTCCCGCCGAGCTGCTCGACGAGCGCGCGCTGATGCGCGAGCGCGCCGGGGGCCGCGTCGCGCAGGCCGTCCTGCGTCGTGACGTGCACCGCGAGGAGCTGGCCGCCCGCAGACCGCGCGGCGATGCGGGCGCCGCGCCGCACGAGCGTCTCCCCCTCCGGGCCGCCCGTGAGCGTCACGACGACGCGCTCGCGCGCCTCCCAGGTGCTGTCGATCCCGTGCTCGGTCCGGTACAGCTGGAGCGCCGCGTCCACCTCGTCGGCGAGCCAGAGCAGCGCGAGCTCGCGCAGCGCGGTGAGGTTGCCGAGGCGGAAGTAGTTCGACAGCGCCGCGTCGACGCGCTCGGCCGGGTACACGTACCCGCCCGCGAGGCGGTCGCGCAGCGCCTGGGGCGCGAGGTCGACGACCTCGATCTGGTCGGCGCCGCGCAGGACGGCGTCGGGGATCGTCTCGCGCTGCACGGCGCCCGTGATCTTCTCGACCACGTCGTTGAGCGACTCGATGTGCTGGATGTTGACGGTCGAGATGACGTCGATCCCGGCGTCGAGCAGCCGGTCGACGTCCTGCCAGCGCTTCTCGTGGGCGAGGCCCGGCGCGTTCGTGTGCGCGAGCTCGTCGACGAGCGCGACGTCCGGCCGCCGCGCGAGGACGGCGTCCAGGTCGAGGTCCGTGAGCTCGACGCCCCGGTGGGTGACGCGGACGCGCGGCACCACCTCGAGGCCCTCCGCCATGGCCGCCGTCGCGGCGCGGCCGTGGGTCTCCACGACCGCGACCACGACGTCCCGGCCCTCGTCGCGCAGACGGCGGCCCTCCTCGAGCATGGCGTAGGTCTTCCCGACGCCGGGCGCCGCGCCGAGGAGGACCCGCAGCCGTCCGCGCGCCATGCTCAGCCTCCGATCCGGTCCAGGGCGACGTTGAGCTCGAGCACGTTCACCGTCGGCTCGCCGAGGTACCCCAGCGCACGCCCCCCAGTGTGCCGCGCGACGAGCTCTTCGACCTGCGCGGCGGTCAGACCGCGCGCCGCTGCGACGCGGTCGACCTGGACGGCGGCGTAGGCCGGGCTGATGTGGGGGTCGAGGCCGGAGCCCGAGGCCGTGAGCGCGTCCACGGGGACGTCAGCCGGGTCGATGCCCTCGAGCTCGGCGACCTGGGCGCGCCGCTCCGTGATCGCGGCGACGAGGTCCGCGTTCTCGGGGCCGAGGTTCGAGCCCGACGACGCCGCGGCGTCGTACCCGTCGCCCGCGGCCGACGGCCGGGGCTGGAAGTACTCGGGCAGCGGGTCGCCGTCGGCGTCGGTGAACGCCTGCCCGAGCAGGGCCGACCCGACGACCCGGCCCGCGCCGTCGTGCACGAGCGAGCCGTCGGCGCGGGCGGGCAGGACGAGCTGCCCGACGCCGGTGACGACGAGCGTGTACCCGACGCCGAGGAGGAGGGTGAGGACGAGCATCGCCCGGGTCGCGACCCAGACGACCCGCCCGGTGCTGCGTGCCGTGGTGTTCATTGGGTTCTCCTGGTCGTCGTGCGGTCAGTAGCCGGGGAGGAGGCGCACGACGAGGTCGATGAGCCAGATGCCGACGAACGGGGCCACGAGGCCGCCGACGCCGTAGACGAGCAGGTTCCGCCCGAGGATCGTCGAGGCGTCGGCGGGCCGGTACCGCACGCCGCGCAGCGCGAGCGGGATGAGCAGCACGATGACGATCGCGTTGAAGACGATCGCCGACAGCACCGCCGACGACGGCGAGCTGAGGCCCATGACGTTGAGCACCTCGAGGCCGGGGAACACCCCCATGAACATCGCGGGGATGATCGCGAAGTACTTCGCGACGTCGTTGGCGATCGAGAACGTGGTGAGCGCCCCGCGCGTGATGAGGAGCTGCTTGCCGATGCGCACGACGTCGATGAGCTTCGTCGGGTCGGAGTCGAGGTCGACCATGTTGCCGGCCTCCTTCGCGGCCGACGTGCCGGAGTTCATCGCGACGCCCACGTCGGCCTGCGCCAGGGCGGGCGCGTCGTTCGTGCCGTCGCCCGTCATCGCGACGAGGTTGCCGCCCTCCTGCTCGGCGCGGATGAGCACGAGCTTGTCCTCGGGCGTGGCCTCGGCGAGGAAGTCGTCGACGCCCGCCTCCTGCGCGATCGCGGCGGCGGTGAGCGGGTTGTCGCCCGTGATCATCACCGTGCGGATACCCATCGACCGCAGCTCGGCGAAGCGGTCCGCGATGCCCTCCTTGACGACGTCCTTGAGGTGGACGACGCCAAGCACGCGGCTCGCGCCGTCCGGCGTCCGCACCGCGACGACGAGCGGCGTGCCGCCCGACTGCGCGACCTCCTCCACGACGTCGTCGAGCTCCGCGAGCACGCTCGACGCCGCCCGCTCGCCGCCCTGCTCGACCCACGCCGTCACGGCGGAGCCGGCGCCCTTGCGGATCTGGGTGCCGTCCGGCTCGTCGAGCCCCGACATCCGGGTCTGCGCCGTGAACGGCACGATCTCGCCCGGCGCGGTCGGCCCGACGTCGAGGCCCCCGCGGCGCGCGAGCTCGACGATCGACGTGCCCTCCGGCGTCGGGTCCGCGAGGGACGACAGCGCGGCGGCGCGGACGAGCTCACGCTCGTCGACGTCGCGCAGCGCGACGAACCGCGCGGCCTGCCGGTTGCCGTAGGTGATGGTGCCCGTCTTGTCGAGCAGGAGGGTCGTGACGTCGCCCGCCGCCTCGACGGCGCGGCCGGACATCGCGAGCACGTTGCGCTGCACGAGGCGGTCCATCCCCGCGATGCCGATCGCCGAGAGCAGCGCGCCGATCGTCGTCGGGATGAGGCAGACCAGGAGCGCGACGAGGACGGCGACGCTCACGGGGCTCGCCGCGTACGACGCGACGGGGTTGAGCGTGAGGGCGACCACGACGAACACGATCGACAGCGACGCGAGGAGGATGCTCAGCGCGATCTCGTTCGGCGTGCGCTGCCGGCTCGCGCCCTCGACGAGCGCGATCATCCGGTCGACGAACGTCTCGCCCGGCATCGAGGTGACGCGCACGACGATGCGGTCCGACAGGACGCGCGTGCCGCCGGTGACGGCGGACCGGTCGCCGCCCGACTCGCGGATCACCGGCGCGGACTCCCCCGTGATCGCGGACTCGTCGACCGACGCGATGCCCCAGACGATCTCGCCGTCGCCGGGGACCAGCTCCCCCGCCTCGGCGACGACGACGTCCCCCAGCCGCAGGTCGGCCGAGGACACCTCGACCGCGCGGGCGCGCAGGGCGCCGGGGTCGCCCGTCTCGTCGTACGCGGCGACGCGGTGCGCGACGGTCGCGGTGCGGGTCCGGCGCAGCGAGTCGGCCTGGGCCTTGCCGCGGCCCTCCGCGACCGACTCCGCGAGGTTGGCGAAGAGGACCGTGAGCCACAGGAACACGGCGATGACCGCGGTGAAGGACCCGGGGACGGGCGTGCCGCCCGACTCCTCCGGGCCGCCGAGGAACGGCTCGACGACCGCGATGACGGTGGTGAGCGCGGCCCCGACCCAGACGAGGAACATCACGGGGTTGCGCCACATCTGGCGCGGGTCGAGCTTGCGGAACGCGCCGGGCAGCGCCTGGCTCACCTGCGACCAGGTGAAGAGGCCGCCGGTGGTCGCGGCCGGCTGGTGCACGGCGCGCGGGGAGGGGTGGGTGAGCGTGGACATGGGTTACAGCAGCCCTTCAGCCAGGGGACCCAGCGCGAGAACGGGGAAGTACGTGAGCGCGGTGAGGAGGAGGACCACGCCGATCAGGAGCCCCACGAACTGGGGGCGGTGGGTCGGCAGCGTGCCGACGGTCGCGGGCACCTTGTCCTGCTGCGCGAGCGAGCCCGCGAGCGCGAGGACGAGGACGATCGGCACGAACCGGCCGAGCAGGATCGCGACGCCGAGCGCGGTGTTGAGCCACGGGGTGTTCGCGGTGAGCCCGGCGAACGCCGACCCGTTGTTGTTGGCCGCGGACGTGAACGCGTACAGCACCTCGGTCGTGCCGTGCACGCCGGGGTTCCAGATCGACACCGTCTCGACGCTCTCGCGCACGGGCGGGATCGCGAAGCTCAGGGCCGTGCCGGCGAGCACGAGCGTCGGCGTCACGAGGATGTAGAGGCTCGCGAGCTTGATCTCGCGCGGCCCGATCTTCTTGCCCAGGTACTCCGGCGTGCGTCCGACCAGCAGGCCCGCGATGAAGACCGCGATGACGGCGAGCACGAGCATCCCGTAGAGCCCGGAGCCGACGCCGCCCGGGGCGACCTCACCGAGCATCATGTTGAGCAGCGGGAGCATCCCGCCCAGCGCCGTGTAGGAGTCGTGCATCGAGTTGACCGCGCCGGTCGACGTCGTGGTGCTCGTCGTGGCGAAGAGGGTCGAGCCGATGATCCCGAATCGCGCCTCCTTGCCCTCCATCGCACCCCCGGCGAGCTGCGGCGCGGTGCCGTTCCCGGCGGACTCCAGCGCGGTGAGCGCGACGAACGACGCCACGAAGAGCACGCCCATCGTCGCGAGGATCGCGTAGCCCTGGCGGTCGTCACCGACCATCCGGCCGAACGTGCGCGGCAGGGAGAACGGGATGGCGAGCATGAGCAGGACCTCGACGACGTTCGTCCACGCCGACGGGTTCTCGAACGGGTGCGCCGAGTTCACGTTGAAGAACCCGCCGCCGTTGGTGCCGAGCAGCTTGATGACCTCCTGCGAGGCCACCGGCCCGCCCGGCACGCTCTGGGTGCCGCCCGCGAGCGTCGTGACCTGCGTGAAGCCGTCGAAGTTCTGCACGACGCCGCCGACCAGCAGCACGACCGCGCCGACGAGGGAGATCGGGAGCAGGATGCGCAGGCACCCGCGCACGAGGTCCACCCAGAAGTTGCCGATCGTGCCGACCCGGCGGTACGCGAAGCCCCGCACGAGCGCGACGGCGACCGCCATGCCGACCGCCGCGGACACGAAGTTCTGCACCGCGAGCCCGGCGAGCTGCACGGTGTAGCCGAGCGTCTGCTCGGGCGAGTACGACTGCCAGTTCGTGTTGCCCACGAACGACGCGGCCGTGTTGAAGGCGAGGTGCTCCGACGGCGCGGGCAGCCCGAGCGAGTACGGGAGCCACTGCTGCGTGCGCTGCAGCACGTAGAGCAGCACGAGGCCCACGGCCGAGAACGCGAGGATGCTGCGCAGGTAGGCGGGCCACGTCTGCTCGGAGCGGGGGTCGACGCCCAGGACGCGGTACAGGCCCCGCTCGACCCGCCAGTCCTTCGGCGAGGAGTAGACCCGCGCCATGTGGTCGCCCAGCGGGCGGTAGAGCGCCGCGAGGACCAGGGCGACGGTCCCGAGCGCGAGGAGCGCGAAGATCCAGGTCATCAGAAGCGCTCCGGTCTCACGAGCGCCACCACGAGATACACGATCGCCGCCGCACCGAGAGCCACGGCGAGGAGCTCGAGCACGATCACAGCTTCTCCACCGCCTTCCCGATTCCGGCGACCAGCACGAACACGGCGATCACGCCGAGCACGTAGACGATGTCGAGCACGAGACGTCTCCAGGTCGAGACCGACGGCCCCCGGTCGGGGGGCCGGGCACCCACCGGACGGGGCGCCGACGACGATCGAACACCCGCTCCGGCGCGGCGGAGCCCGTCCTCACGGGACCCATACGGGCGGGGGCGCGACGCTAACGATCTCCTGACGCCCGGCCGTCGGTCCGGCCGGTCGCGGACGAGCCCGTCGGTTCCCGTGGGGAGTTCGTGACGAGTGCGTGACCGACGCCCCGCCATCGGGGGCGGTGCGCGCCGTCGGGCACCTAGGATGTCCCGCATGATCTTCAAGGCCGTCGGCGACGGGCGCCCCTACCCGGACCACGGCCGGGTCACCGCCCGCGACTGGGCGGAGGTGCCCCCGCGTCAGGTGCGCCTCGACGAGCTCGTCACCACCAAGCGCACGCTCGACCTCGACGCGCTCCTCGCCGAGGACTCCACGTTCTTCGGCGACCTCTTCGCGCACGTGGTCGAGTTCGACGGCGTCCTCTACCTGGAGGACGGCCTGCACCGCGCCGTCCGCGCCGCGCTGCAGCAGCGGGCGATCCTGCACGCGCGCGTGCTGACGCTGCGATGAGCGGCCGGTCCGGTAGGTTGCTGGCGTGACACTCCGCCCCGACACCGCGCGCGCCGTCCGCCGCCGGCGCATGCACGAGCGCCAGGCCGTCGTGTTCGGGCTGCTTATCGCGGCGCTCGCCGTCGTCGGGATCGGCGCCCTCGCCGTGTACACCGGCGCGATCGAGGCGCCGTTCGACCGGGAGCTGTCCTCCCCCGAGGCCGTCGACGACCTCGCGGACGTCAAGGTCCCCTGCCTCGCGGACGGCACCCTGCCCGTCGCCACCGGCGACATCCAGGTCAACGTCTACAACGCGTCCGGCAAGGACGACCCGCTGGGCCGGCTCAACCAGGACATCCTCACGTCGCGCGGGTTCGCGGTGCTCTCGACGGGCAACGCCCCCGACCTCGACGGCGACGGGAAGTCCGACGTCGTGTCGCGCACGCAGATCCACTTCGGTGCCGCGGGCGTCGCGCAGGCGTACACCCTCGCCGCGCACTACGAGAACCCGGGCCTCGTGCTCGACGCGCGCGAGGACGCGACGGTCGACCTCTACGTGGGCGCCGACTTCGAGAACATCGTGGACCCGGAGCTCGTCGGCCTGTCCGGCGACGTCCCGCTCGAGAGCCGTGCGGGGTGCGTCCCGATCGAGGAGATCACGCCCCGCCCGCTGCCCGTGCCGCCCGCCGAGGGCTAGCACGTCCCGGCCCGGCTCCCGCCGGGCACCCTGACCGCCGAACGGTACCCATGAGCACCCTGCCCCTCCGGCCCGCCCGGACCACCGACCCCGCCGAGGTCGACCGCCTGTACGAGATCTGCCTGCGGACCGGTGCGTCCGGCGCCGACGCGAGCGGGCTCTACGCCGACCAGCGCCTGCTCGGCGAGGTCTACCTCGGCGCGTACCTCGCGCTCGAGCCGGGCCTGGCGTCCGTCGTCGAGGCCGACGGCGTCGCCGCCGGCTACGTGCTCGGCGCCCGCGACACCGCCGCGTTCGAGGACCGGTGCGAGCGCGAGTGGTGGCCGCCGCTCCGGGAGCGCTACCCCCTCGGGAGCTTCCCCGCGGGCTCGCGCGACGAGGCGCTCGTCGAGCAGATCCACCGCCCGCACCGCACGGACCCGTCCGTGCTCGGCGACTACCCGTCGCACCTGCACGTCGACCTGCTGCCGTCGGCCCAGGGCGGCGGCAACGGCCGCCGCCTCATGGAGGTGCTCTTCGACGCGCTGCGCGCCGCCGGGTCGCCCGGGGTGCACCTCGGCGTGGCGGAGGACAACGCGTCCGCGATCGGCTTCTACGAGCACCTCGGCTTCACCCGGCTCGACGTCGCCGAGGGTCTCGTCCTGGGCCTGCGCCTCTAGCCGACGGCCCGGCGGGCTCGCGCCTGCCGGGCCGTCGTCTCCGTGAAGCCTCCGAGGAGGCCGCTCCCGCGCGTCGCGTCAGCGGGCGTCCTCGACCGTCTCGTGGACGGCGGGCTCGTCGCCCCCGGGGGCCGACGCCGGGCTCGCAGGCTCCTGCGTCGTGCCGCGCCACCGCGAGAGGTTCCGCATCACGTGGTAGATCACGAGCGCCGCGGCGGTGCCCAGCGCGATCCCCTCGAACGTCAGGTCGCCCACGGCCCACGTGAAGTTGGCGATGCCGACGACGAGCGGCACGGCCGCGGTCGTGAGGTTGACCGGGTCGGAGAAGTCGACCTTGTTCTGCACCCAGATGCGCGCACCGAGGATGCCGATCATGCCGTAGAGCATCGTCGCGGCACCGCCCAGGACGCCGACCGGGATCGTCGCGATGAGCGCGCCGAACTTCGGCGACAGGGAGAGCACCAGCGCGGTCGCCGCCGCGACCCAGTACGCCGCGGTCGAGTACACGCGCGTGGCGGCCATGACCCCGATGTTCTCGGCGTACGTCGTCGTGCCCGAACCGCCGCCGACCCCCGCGAACGTCGTCGCGAGGCCGTCGGCGAAGAGCGCGCGACCGGTGAGGTCGTCGAGGTTCTTGCCCGTCATCGCGGCGACCGACTTCACGTGCCCGACGTTCTCCGCGATGAGCACGAGCACGACCGGGACGAACAGGCCGAGCACGGCGACGTCGAACGTCGGCGTGACGAACTCCGGGAGCCCGACCCAGGCAGCCTTCCGCACCTCGTCGAACGACACCTCGCCCTGGATCACGGCCACGACGTAGCCGACGACCACGCCGACGAGGATCGACAGCCGACCGAGGATCCCCTTGAACAGGACGCTCACGAGGATGATCGCGGCGAGCGTGACGACGGCCGTGACCGGCGCCTGCTGGAAGTTGCCCCACGCCGCCGGGGCGAGGTTGAGCCCGATGAGCGCGACGATCGTGCCCGTGACGATCGGCGGCATGACGACGTCGATCCACCGCGCGCCCGCGACGTGGACCAGGAGGCCGACGGCCGCGAGCACGAGGCCCGTGACGAGGATCCCGCCGACCGCGACCGACTGGCCCTGGGACGCGGTCGCCGCACCGATCGGCGCGATGAACGCGAAGCTCGACCCGAGGTAGCTCGGGAGGCGGTTCCGCGTGATGAGCAGGAACCCGACCGTGCCGATCGCCGAGAAGAACAGCGTCGTCGCGGGCGAGAAGCCCGTGAGGAGCGGCACGAGGAACGTCGCGCCGAACATGGCGACGACGTGCTGCATCCCGATCCCGATGGTCCGCGGCCAGGTCAGACGCTCGTCCGGGTCGACGACGTCCCCCGGTCGGACCGTCTTCCCGTCACCGTGCAACCGCCACCCGATGGCGCTCATGTCTCTCCCGTCCGTGAAGCCCGTGTGAAAAAACCCCCGGTGCAGGGTAGTGGTCCGACGTCACGGCGGTGTTTCCGGGGCGACCCGTGGGCGCGGGCGTCACGGCAGCTGCGGCACGACCTCGCTCGCGACGAGCTCCAGGTGGTCGAGGTCGTGCAGGTCGAGCACCTGGAGGTAGAAGCGCGTCGCGCCCTGCTCCGCGGCGGCCGCGATCTTGTCCGCGACCTCGCCGACCGTGCCGGCCAGACCGTTGCGGCGGACCTCGTCGGGCTCGCGCCCGATCGCGTCGGCCCGACGGCGGAACTCCGCCTCGTCCTTGCCCACCGCGACGACGAACGCCGCCGAGTACACGAGCGAGTCGGGGTCGCGGTCGGCGTCGAGGCAGGCGGCGCGCACGTTCTCGAACCGGTCGGGCAGGACGCCCGGATCGGGGAACGCCGCGTTGAACTCGCTGGCGTACCGGGCCGCGAGCGCCGGGGTGCGCCGGGGCCCGTGGCCGCCGACGATCACGGGGACGCGCTCCTGCGCGGGCTTCGGCAGGGCCGGGGAGTCCGTGAGCGTGTAGTGCTCGCCGCTGAACGAGAACGTCTCGCCGACCGGCGTCTCCCACAGCCCGGTGACCACCGCGAGCTGCTCCTCGAGGATCCCGAACCGCTTCTCCGGGAACGGGATGCCGTACGCCTCGTGCTCGCGGGCGTACCAGCCCGCGCCGAGGCCGAGCTCCACGCGGCCGCCCGACATCTGGTCGACCTGCGCGACCTGGATCGCGAGCACGCCGGGGTGGCGGAACGTCGCCGACGACACGAGCGTGCCGAGCCGGATGCGGCTCGTCTCGCGGGCGAGGCCGGCGAGCGTCGTCCAGGCGTCGGTCGGGCCGGGCAGCCCGTCGCCGTCGCCCATGACGAGATAGTGGTCGGAGCGGAAGAAGGCGTCGAAACCGAGGTCCTCGGTGGCCTTCGCGACAGCGAGGAGGTCGTCGTACGACGCGCCCTGCTGGGGCTCGGTGAAGATGCGCAGGTCGATCTGGGTCATGCCGTCACCCTGCCACACCGCGCGCCCGCCCCCGCCCGCAAGACACCCGCTCCGCGAGGTAGGACGTGCGGTCGCGAAAGAGGACGCGCGGAGCTCTACCTCGCGCCCGGCCGTCCTATCTCGCCGACCACGACGGAGGCGGTGCGCTCAGTCCGCCAGAGGGACGAGGTCGAGCTCCTGGAACTCCGCGACCTCGGGGACCCACCGCTCGGCGACGAAGCGGCGGTGGTCCGGGTGGGCGTCGTACGCGGCGTACGCGGCGTCGTCGTCGAACACCATGGAGAACTGGAACGTCAGCGGGCTCTTCGGGCTCACCTGGCGCGAGACGGTGAAGTCCCGGACGCCCGGGACCCCGGTGAGCGTCGCGCGGGCGGTGCCGAGGAACTCGGCCTCCTCCGCGCTGCCGGTGGGGTGGACGAGGCGGAAGGCGACGGTGTGCTGGATCACTCCCCCACCCTAGGCTGGCGACCATGCGCGTGAGCACCGTGATCCTGCCGATCTACCCGTGGGGCGAGGGCCGGGACGTGTGGCGGTCCGCCGACGACCTCGGGTTCCACGCCGCCTACACGTACGACCACCTGTCGTGGCGGTCGTTCCGCGACGGCCCCTGGTTCGGCGCGGTCCCGACGCTCGCCGCCGCGGCGGGCGTCACCGAGCGGGTGCGGCTGGGCACGCTCGTGTCGTCGCCGAACTTCCGCGAGCCGGTGACGTTCGCGAAGGACGTCATGACGCTCGACGACCTGTCGGGCGGGCGCGTGACCGTCGGCCTGGGCGCGGGGACGACGGGCTTCGACGCGACGGTCCTCGGCGGCGAGCCGTGGTCGGCCCGGGAGCGCGCCGACCGGCTGCGCGACTTCACGATCCTGCTCGACCGCCTGCTCACCGAGCCCACCGTCACGCACGACGAGGGTCACTACCGGGCCCACGAGGCGCGGACCATCCCCGGGCCGGTCCAGTCGCCCCGGGTGCCGTTCGCCATCGCCGCGACCGGCCCGCGCGGGCTGCGGCTGGCCGCGCGCTACGGGCAGGCGTGGGTGACGACGGGCGACGGCCGCCTCGGGGACGACGCGACCCCGGCGCAGTCGCGGGCCGCCGTCCGCGACCAGGTGGAGCGGCTCGACGCGGCGTGCCGCGACGCCGGTCGCGACCCGGGGTCGGTGGAGCGCATCCTGCTCACGGGCTTCACTCCCGACCCCGCGCTGGAGTCGGTCGACGCGTTCGTCGAGACGGCGCACGGGTACGCGGAGGCCGGCATCACGGAGATCGTCGTCCACCGGCCCATCCCGGGAAGCCAGTTCGCGGCCGACGAGCGCGTGTTCGAGCAGATCGCGACCGACGGCGCCGCGCAGGTCGCCGGGCTGTAGGGCGCGCGCCGTCACGCCTCGGGGTGACGGGCTAGAACAGGACGTCGAGCACGAACCGGACCGGGGCGGTCATCGTCTCCCACAGCACACGCCCGGCCGACCTCTGCTCGAGGCGCGCCAGGCGTGCGGAGAAGACGGCGGCGGCGATCCCCCCGAGGACCGCGGCACCCAGGCAGACGCCCACGAGCCACGGCGGCAGGTCGACCAGGTAGCCGACGAGCGACAGCACGGCGGCGACCCCGCCCAGCACGAGGCTGACCACGAGGCCCCACGCCCCGACGGGGTCGAGCTCTGGGCCGCTGGGCGGCGCCTCGGGGGTGTTCTCCACGCGCACAGTGTGCCGCACCTCCGGCACGTCCTCCCGCTCGGGTGGAACCTCTCGGGGCGTCGCTGCGTGTCAGAGACAGAGGGCCCGCGACACATGTCGTGCGAGGGCTCACCGGACCGGGACGCGAGGAGGCGACGTGCGCAAGGCACCGGCGGGGTGGTACGCGGACGCACCGGGCTCGGGGAGCGAGCGCTGGTACGACGGCGCGGCGTGGACCGACCGGACGCGCGAGCGCCGGGCGCGCGACGACGTCGGGCCGTGGCGGCGGGTCGTCGTGCTCGGATCGGTGGTCGTGCTGGTCGTCGCGGCGCCGCTCCTCCTCGCCGTGCTCGGCTGAGTCCCCTGCCGGGAGAGCCGCCCGCCGGGAGACGCGTCAACCGAGCGGCCCCCGCACGCGGTAGGTCACGTGGGTCACCTGGGACGCCGCCCGCACGGTGACGGTCTCGAGCGCGAGGGGCGGGACGCCGTCGAGCACGCGGTCGCCGTGGCCGAGGACCTGGGGCACGACGTGCAGCCGGAGCTCGTCGAGCAGCCCCGCCGCGATCACCTGGTTGATGGTCGCGGCCCCGCCCGCGATCGCGACGTCCCGGTCCCCCGCGGCCTCCCGCGCCTGCGCGACGGCTGACCCGACGCCGTCGGTGACGAAGAAGAACGTCGTCCCGCCCTCGAGGACGAGCGGCTCGCGCGGGTGGTGCGTGAGCACGAACACCGGCGCGTGGTACGGCGGCTCCGGGCCCCACCAGCCCTGCCAGTCCGGGTCCCACTCCCCTCGCCCGGGCGTGAACATGTTCCTGCCCATGACGAACGCCCCCGCGTCGACGATCGCCGCGATCTCGGCCGCGTTCTCGTCGGCGGTCTCGACCATCCACCGGTGCAGGTCCACGCCCGCGCCGAACGGGTGCTCCAGCGTCTGGTCGGGGCGCGAGGAGTACCCGTCCACCGACACCGCCACGTCGCACGTCACGTTCCCCATGCCGCCCTCACCCTCCGCGGTCCGCGTGCGCCGCGACCGCCGTCGTCCGTCCTGACGACACGTCCGACCGCGGGCGGGCGCGGAACTCATCGCCGCACCGGGTCAGCGCGGTGCGGGGGCCTCCTCGGTGGCGATGCGGAGGGCGGCGACGAGCTCGCGGTAGAGCTCGTCGGTCGCGAGGAGCTGGGGGTGCGTGCCGCGCGCGCGGACGCGGCCGTCCTCCATGACGAGGATGACGTCGGCGTCGATGACCGTGGACAGGCGGTGCGCGATGGTCACGACGGCGCGGTCGCGGGCCAGGTCCTCGATGACGGCGTGCACGGCCGCCTCGGTGAGCCCGTCGACCTGGGCGGTGGCCTCGTCGAGGAGCAGCACGTCGGGCGCGTGCAGGACGGCGCGCGCGAGGGCGACGCGCTGGCGCTCGCCGCCCGAGACGGTCGTCCCGACGAGCGACGTGTCGAGGCCGTCGGGCAGCGAGCGCACCTTGGCGTCGAGCCGCACCTGCGCGAGCGCCGCCCACATCGCCTCCTCGGTCGCGGCGGGGTCCGAGAGGCGCAGGTTCTCGCGGATGGTGCCCGGCACGACGGGGGTCTCCTGCTCGACGTACGCGAAGCGGCGCCGCACGTCGTCGAACGTGAGGTCGTCGTAGGGCACGCCATCGAGGAGGATCCGCCCCGACTCGGGCTGGAGGAAGCGCAGCAGGAGCGAGAAGGTCGTGGTCTTGCCCGCCCCGGACGGGCCGACGATCGCGACCTGCCCGCGCGGGGGCACGTCGAGGTCGAGGTCGCGCACCACGGGCTCGCCGCCCGGCAGGTAGCGCGCGGTGACGCCGCGCAGCGACAGCCGCGGCGCGTCGTGCGGGGCCGCCGTGCCCGACGCCGCGCCCGCCCCGGCCGGACGACGCGCGGCAGGGTCGTCGTCCTCCTCCGGCTCGATGGCCTGGACCTCGCGGATCCGCCCCGCGGCCGCGATGCCGGCCTGGAGCTGGGTGACGTTCATGGTCAGGCCCGTGACGGGCTCGACGATCTGGAACGCGTAGAGCAGGAACGCGACGAGGCTCGACACGGCCAGCAGCCCCTGGTCCACGCGCCAGGCGCCGAGCGCGAGGATGACGATGATCGCGAGCTGGATGCCGCCCCCGGCGATGCTCCAGGCGACCGCCTCGGTCCGCACGGCCCGCACGCTGTGGCGCGCGGAGTCCTGCGCGTCGTCGAGCACGCGGTCGATCTGGCGGCCCTCCGCGCGGCTCGCCTTGATGGTGCGGATCGCGCGCAGCCCGCCCTCGAGCGTGCCGCCCAGGCTGCCGAGCGACTCCTGCGCCTTCTCCTGCGCCTTCGCGATGCGGGGCATGAGGGCGCCCACGAGGACGCCGATGACGACGATCGCCCCGAGCGTCGTGCCGAGCAGGACGAGGTCGAGCACGCCCATGAGGACGACCGTCCCGACGAGGGACACCGCCAGGTTCACGAGGTTGACCAGGCTCGACGACGCCGCCTCGCGCAGCAGCACCGTGTCCGATGTGACGCGCGTGACGAGCTCGCCCGTCGGGCGGCCGGTGAGCGCGCCGATCCGCGCGCGGAAGAAGCGCCGCACCATGGACGACCGCGCGTCGAGCACCACGCGCTCGGCGAGCGTGCCGAGCAGGACCCACTGCCACAGCCCGAGCACGAGCCCGACGACGAGCAGCCCGACGAGCGTGAGCACGGCCGGGGTCAGCGACTCCCCCGTGCCGAGCGTGTCGAGCACCCACTTGGTGACCATCGGCGTCGCGAGGGTGGCGGCCGTCGTCCCGAGACCGAGCACGAGGCCGAGCAGCAGGGTCCGGCGGTGCGGGCGGACGAACTGCCACAGCACCGCGAGGCGCGGGAGGAACGGGCCCCGCGGGGTGGCGTCGCGAGGAGCGGGCGGGGCCTCGGGCGTGGTAGCGGTCGGGGACATGTCGTCAACCATGGTTGACATCCTCTCTCGTGTCAACCGTCGTTGACGCGGCGCGGGCGGTCGCGCGCCGGAGCGCTCGACGCCCCTAGTGGAACACTAGTGTTCCATCCGTGACAAGCGGCGTTCCTTCACGGCGCGGGCTATCGTGGGCCGCGTGACGGCACGAACGAGCGCGCGGAGCACCCCCGCGGCCACGCCCTCCGGAGCGACTCCCGACGCGCCGCCCACGAGCGGCACCCGCACCCGGACCCGCCGCGCGATCCTCGACGCGGCCGTCTCGGTGCTCAGCACGGACAAGTCCGCGTCGCTCGGCGACGTCGCGCAGGCTGCCCAGGTGGGCCGCACGACCCTGCACCGCTACTTCCCCGAGCGTGCCGACCTCGTCGAGGCGATCGGTGCCGAGACCGTCGAGCGCACGCGCGCGGCGATCGCCGCCGCGCGGCTCGACGACGGGCCCCCGGCCGCGGCGCTGCGCCGCCTCGCCTTCGAGTACTTCGACCTCGGCCCCTGGTACATGGTGCTGTTCACCGAGCTCGCCGACGCCGAGTCCGCGTTCTGGGCCGAGTCCGAGCAGGCCGAGGAGCCGGTGCGGGAGCTGCTGCGCCGCGGGCAGGAGGCCGGCGTCGTCGACGACCAGCTCAGCGTGGCGTGGATCGTCCGCACCCTGTGGTGGATGCTCTTCAACGCGTGGTCCATGGCCGACGACGGCGAGATCTCGCGCGCCGACGCGCTCCGCATGGCCGTCCGCAGCATCGAGGGCGTCGCCCTCACGCGCGAGGCCCGCGCATGAGCGTCAGCCCGGGGCCGGCACCCCGCCCCGGCCTCGGCGAGCGGCTGCGCCGCTGGTGGCAGCGGGCCGACGACGTCCGGAGCGGCGTGCGCTGGGCGAGCGTCGCGACCGTGCTCGGCGGGATCGTCGTCGCGGTCGTGTGCCTCGTGCTGGTGCTGCGCGGCCGGGTGTGGGCGTGGGTCCCGCTGGTGGTCGCGGCGGCCGTCGCGCTGCGCGAGGTCCGCTACCTGCAGCGCGCCGCCCGGGGCGGCCGGCCCCGGTACCAGGAGAACGCCCCGCGCTGACCGCCGGGCGGTCGCTCGTGCGGGCCGTCGCGCGGTCGGCCGTGGGGTCGGCCGTGCGGTCGGCGGTGCGAGGGCGTGCACCTCGCGGGCCACGAGGACCACGCGCTCGTCATCCGGAGGTCGCACCCCGGTAGGCCGCAGGATCCACCGGACGGGCGACGCGCCCGGGGTGCGCCGCGGGGAAGACTGGCCGTACGGCGCCGGTCAGCGGCGCCGGCCAACCTCCGGAGGCGCACCGTGACCCCCACCCCCGCCCGGGACACCGCGTTCCCCACCCACGACGGCGCACCCGAGCAGCCGTCCGCCCGCGCGGCAGCGCGCGGCCTGCGCTTCACCGCGCGCCGCGCGTCCCGGGCCCGACGGCGGGGCGCGGCCCCCGCGCGTCGGCCCGCCGTCCCCCCGGTCGAGCGGGCGAACGGCTGGGTCGTCGCGCTGGCCGTCGCCGCCGGCGCGGTGCTCTTCTCGACCCTCGCGATGAAGGCGTTCCTCGGCGGCTGACGCACCCCTGCCCCCACGACGCCCGCAGCGCGGCCGAGGCGCCTCAGAGCCGCGGGTCGACCGGCTCCGACTCCAGCGCCAGCACCGCGAACACCGGTTCGTGGACGCGCCACGTCGGCTCGCCGCGCGCGACCCGGTCCAGCGCCTCCAGGCCGAGCGCGTACTCCCGCAGCGCGAGCGAGCGCTTGCGCCCCAGCGACCGCTCGCGGAGGCGCTCGAGGTTGCGCTCCTCGGTGTACTCGGGGCCGTAGATGATGCGCAGGTACTCACGACCGCGGACCTTGAGGCCGGGCTGGACGAGTCCGCCGCCCTTGCCCGGCGCCCCCTGCCGCCGCACGAGGTTGGCGAGCGGCTTGACGACCATGCCCTCTCCCCCGGCCGCCGTCAGGTCCTCCCACCACGCCGTGCCCTCGGCGCGCGACGCCTCGTCGGCGAGGTCCACGACCACGCGCCGCGTCGCCCGGAACAGCGCCGGGTCCGCGGCGACGAGCGCGTCAGCGACGCCGAGGTGCCACAGGTGGTCACGGTCGGCGTACGTCGCTCCGGTGACCTCCGGCGAGCCCGGTCGCCCGGCCGTCCCGCTCGCGAGCACCTGGAACGGGGCGACCTGGACGCCGTGCAGCGGGTCGGCGCCGCCGCCCCCACCGTCGCCGACCGCGCCCGTGTCCCAGCGGTAGCGCCGGTACGCCTCCACGAAGAGCTCGGCGTCGGTCGCGCGCCGCGCCGTCCGACGGCGCAGCTCGCCCACGTCGACGCCCCGCGCCTCCGCCGCGGCGAGAGCCGCGAGCGCCGCGGGCATGACGGCGCGCGCGGCCGCGCCGACGCTCGCGTACTGGTCGCGCAGGAGCTGGTCGGCCTTGAGCGACCACGGCAGGACCTCGGCGTCGAGCAGGACCCAGTCGGCACCGAGCGCGTCCCACGTCCCGGCCGCGTCGAGGGCCGCGGCGACCCGCGCGAGGAGGAGCTCCGTCGTCGGGCCGTCGAGGAACGACCGCCCGGTGCGGGTGTGGACGGCGCCGGGCGCCTCGATGCCGAACCGCTCCGCGACGACGCGGGAGCCGCCCGGCCCCGAGTCGCGCGCGACGAGCAGGACGGCGCGCGACCCCATGTGCTTCTCCTCGCACACCACGCGGTCGACGCCGTCGCGCGCGTACGCGGCGAACGCCCCGTCGGGGTGCTCGAGCAGGCCGGGCAGCGTCGAGGTCGCGACCGGGCTCATCGTCGGCGGCAGGTGGAGCAGCAGGCGCGGGTCGACGGCGAACCGGCTCATCACCTCGAGCGCCCCCGCCGCCTGCTCCTCGCCCACGGTCACGCGCCCGTGCGTCGCCGTCTCGACGCCGCGGCGCCCGAGCACGTCCGTGACGCTCAGCAAGTCGTCCGCGCGCGCGGACGACCCGGGACCGGTCGCGCCATCGGGCAGGAAGGGGCGCGCGGGCGCGTAGTACTCGCGCGCGGCGGGCACCTGCACGACCTCCTTCTCGGGGTAGCGCAGCGCGGACAGCTTCCCGCCGAAGACGCACCCGGTGTCGAGGCACATCGTGTTGTTGACCCACTCGGCCTCGGGCGTGGGCGTGTGCCCGTAGAGGACCATGGTGCGTCCGCGGTAGTCGTCGGCCCACGGGTAGCGCACGGGCAGGCCGAACTCGTCCGTCTCGCCGGTCGTGTCGCCGTACAGCGCGAAGCTGCGCACGCGGCCCGACGCGCGGCCCTGGTAGGACTCCTTGAGCCCGGCGTGCGCGACCACGAGGCGACCGTCGTCGAGCACGAGGTGGGACACGAGGTCACGGCAGAACGCCTCGACCTCGCGCCGGAACTGCTCGGGCTCCGCGGCGAGCTGGGCGAGCGTCGTCTCGAGGCCGTGGGAGACCTTCACGTCGCGCCCGCCGAGCGCGCGCACGAGCTTGTGCTCGTGGTTGCCCGGCACCGCGAGCGCGTGCCCCGCGCGGACCATGCCCATCGCGAGCCGCAGCACGCCCGGGGAGTCGGGCCCGCGGTCGACGAGGTCGCCGAGGAAGATCGCGCGCCGGCCCTCGGGGTGCACGGCGTCGACCGGCCGGCCGGCGTCGTCGCGCACGACGGCGTAGCCCAGCACCCCGAGCAGCGCCACCAGCTCGTCGAGGCAGCCGTGCACGTCGCCGATCGCGTCGAACGGACCGTGCTCGTCGCGACGGTCGGTGAGCAGGGGCGTGCGCACGACCTGGGCCGCCGCCACCTCGTCCTCGCCGCGCAGCACGTGCACGGTGCGGAAGCCCTCGCGCTGGAGGGTCTTCAGCGACGACCGCAGCGCCGCGCGCTGGCGCTTGACGACGTGCGCGCCGAACCCGCGGTCCGGTCGCGCCGCGTTCCGCTCCACCGCCACCTTCTCCGGCACGTCGAGGACGATCGCGACGGGCAGGACGTCGTGCGCGCGGGCGAGCGCGACGAGAGACCCGCGGGCCTCGCGCTGCACGTTCGTCGCGTCGACGACCGTGAGCAGGTTCGCCTCCAGCCGCTTGGACACGATGGTCTCCAGGACCTCGAACGCCGCGCGCGTGGCCGCCTGGTCGTTCTCGTCGTTCGACACGAGCCCGCGGCACACGTCCGACGACACCGTCTCGTACGGCCCGAAGTGCTCGCGCGCAAAGGTCGACTTCCCCGAGCCGGACACGCCGACGAGCACCACGAGGCTCGACGCGGGCACGCGCAGCTCGCGCGTCGTGCTCGGGGTCGAGGTCGAGGTCGCGGTCGGCGTCGCGCCCGTGGTCGGGCTCGCGCTCTCGGTCGCCTGCCCGGTCATCGGGCCTCCTCCGTGGTCCGTGCCGGGGCCGGGGCCGCCGGGGTCTCGGGCGACGCCGCGTCCCCGACGAGGGTCAGCACCGCCATCTGGGTGGGCGCCCCGACGTCGGGGGCGAGCGGGCCGACGTCGCGCAGCTCGACCGCGTACCCGTAGCGCTCCCCCGCCGCGGCCGCCCACGCGCGCAGCTCCGCCCGCGTCCACTCGAAGCGGTGGTCGGGGTGGCGCACGCGCCCGCCGCCGGGGCCGTCCAGCAGGTTCGGGTAGTGGACGTTGTACTCGGCGTTCGGCGTCGTCACGACGACGGTCCGCGGCCGGGCGTGGCCCAGCACCGCGGCCGTGAGCGCGTCGAGGCGCGACGGGTCGACGTGCTCGACGACCTCCATGAGCACCGCGGCGTCGAACCCCGCCACCCGGTCGTCCACGTACGTGAGCGACGACTGCACGAGCCGCACCCGCTCCCGCTCGGCGTCGCTCGCCTCGTGCAGGCGCAGGCGCACCGCCGCCCGCTCGAGCTCGCGCGCCGACACGTCGGTCCCGAGCACGCGCGTGAAGGTCCGGTCCGCGGCGAGGCGACGCAGGAGCGCGCCCTCGCCGCACCCGAGGTCGACGACGGTCCGTGCCCCGGCGTCGTGCAGGGCCGCGAGCACCGCGTCGGCCCGCTGCCGCGCGAGCGGCGGCTCGGGCGTGCCGTCGGCGTCGCCCGCCGTGACGGCGCCGGTCCCCGTCATGGCGCCCTGCGGGCCGACGTCGGACGACGGGGCGCCGACCGGCATACCGGCAGCGGGTGCGGCGTCCTCCTCGGGGACGTCCCCGTCGAGCGCGGCGAGACGCGCGGTGGCGTCCTCCACGTAGCGACGCTGGTGCGCGAGGTAGCGGCGCAGGATCTGCGCACGCTCCGGGTGGTCCGCGAGCCAGCCGCCGCCCGCGCGCACGAGCTTGTCCACCTCGTCGGTCGAGACCCAGTAGTGCTTCGCGTCGTCGAGCACGGGCAGCAGCACGTAGAGCTGCGCGAGCGCGTCCGCGAGCCGGCGGGTGCCGCGCAGGCGCAGGTCAACGTAGCGCGACGCGCCCCACGTCGGCACCGTCGGGTCGAGCGGCTCCGCCGTCGCCGTGACGCTCCAGCCCAGCGGCTCGAACAGCCGGCGTGCGAGGTCCGCACCGCCGCGGCACGGGAGGGACGGCACGTGCACGTCGAGCGGGATCGGGGCGTCCGCGAGCGCCGGTCGTGCGTCGCACCGGCCGCTCATCGCCGTCGCGAACACCTTGCCGAGCGCGACCGCGACCATCGACGACGCGGCGTACGGGCGGTCGTTCACGTACTGCGCGAGCGCGAACGCGTCGCCGCCGCCGAACCGCTTGTTCCGCACGATCCCCACCGGGTCGACCTCGAGCAGGAGCGCGGCCTCGCACCGCTGCGCCGTCGCCTCGGGGTAGAAGACGTGCGCGCGGCCGACGGGCAGGTCGAACACCTGCGCCCGGTCCGGGTGCTTGTGCAGCAGGAAGCCGAGGTCGGTGGCGTCGTCGAGCGTCCCGGGGGACGCCGTCGCGGCGAGGGTCACGAGCATGGCCGCCATGGTGCCACCCGGCGGGGCCCACGGCACCGGGTTTGTGGACGACCGTCGGAGCTGTGGACGGAGGTCGTCTCACCCGCCCCAGCCGTCGACGCGGGCGCCGCCACGGGTCTACCGTCGAAGCACGGGCGCCGCTGCCGACGGCACGCGCCCGGCCACCGTCGGGCCGGAGGCCGCCCCGGGGCTCAGGCCCCGCCGGCGGCCGCCGCGTCCCACACCACGACGTCGCCCGCCCGGACCGTGCCGGACGACAGCAGACGGCACACGACGCCGCCCCGCGCGTGCATCGCGCGCATCGCGCCGGGTGCGATCCAGTCGTCGAGCAGGCGGCACGGCGCGGCGATCCGCAGCACCTGGAGCTCGACGTCCCCGATCCGCAGGAACGAGCCCGGCTTCGTGGGCAGGTCGCCGTGGGTGAGCGCGACGTTGCGACGGGTGAGGCCGGGATCGATCTCCTGCCCGAGGTCCGCCGAGGCGGCGGCCAGGTCGGTGAGCGTCTGGATCGTCACGTGCCGGTGCTTCGACCCGTGGTACCGGTCGCCGACGAGGCCCTTGCCCTCCTCGGCCTCGACCGACGCGACGACCCGCGTCGGCAGCCGACGGGCCTTCGCGACGTGGATCGCGTGCACGCGAGGCTGGTCCGGCATGGCCCCAGCCTCGCACCCGGCGCCACCCCAGGGCCACCGCCCCCGGGCCGGGCGAGCGCCGGGTACCGGTGTACCGTCCGGTGCATGACCGACGTCCGTAGCCGCACCCATGCCCAGGCCGTCGACGCAGCGATCGAGCTCTTCACCCGCAAGGGGTACGAGCAGACGACCGTCGAGGAGATCGCCGACGCCGCCCAGGTCAGCCGCGCCACCTTCTTCCGCCGCTACGGGTCCAAGGAGGACGTGGTCTTCGCGGACCACGAGCTCCTGCTCGACGAGGTCGTCGTCATGCTCGCCGCGACGCGGCCCGTGCCCGACGCCGAGGGGCACCTCACGCCCGACCCGACGGTCGACCCGTACCTCGAGGTGTGCCGCGCGGCGCGGCTGGTGTTCGACCACCACGTCGGGCAGCGTGAGACGTCCCTGGCCCGCTGGCAGCTCCTCCAGCAGGTGCCGGCGCTGCGCGACCGCGAGCTCGTGACGACCCACCGCTACGAGCGCGCGTTCACCGCGTACCTGCGCGACGCGCTCCCGCCGGACGAGCGCCGCTCGACGGCGTCGATCGCGTTCGCGGCGTCCGTCGTCGCCGTGCACAACGCGCTCCTGCGCCGGTGGCTGCGCTCCCCCGAGCAGGACCTGCGCCCCCAGCTCGAGGAGGCGTTCGCGGACCTGCGGCGCGCCGCCGTCGGCCGGTACGCCGCGCCCGACGCCGCCGCCCAGGAGCGCAACGGGGACGGCGTGCCCGCGGCGCGCCGCGTCGTCGTGACCGTGGTGGACGCCGACGCGGACGCGCAGGGCGTCGCGGACGACGTCGCGCGCGCCGTCCGCGACGCCCTGGCCTGACCCCTCCCGCCCCGCCCCGTGTTCCAGTCCGTGGGACGGTGCGGGACGAGTCCCGTGCCCGGGGAATGCGCGAGTAGCATCGGCGGTTGCAGAACGCAGTACGCACGAACGTGCTCCGGGGTCGGTGCAATTCCGAGCCGGCGGTGACAGTCCGCGACCCGCGCCCACGCGCGGTTGACCTGGTGGAACTCCAGGACCGACGGTGACAGTCCGGATGGGAGGAAGCACGTGCGGCGCGGCCGTCCTCGGCCGGGCTCTCGCGAGCCCGCGCGACGGGGCACGGTCTCGCCGTGGTGAGCGACGCCGTCGGGCCCTCGTGGCCCGGCCCCGCCGCCCGCCCTCACCCCGGAGCGCCCGTGCCCGGGAGGACGAGGACATCCGATGGACCTGATCCACGCGCTGTTCGACGCGCAGCTGACGATCGGCGACCAGCACCTGCTGTGGCGCGAGATCGTGGGCAACGGATTCGGCCTGGCGTCGGCGCTGGGCGGCATGCGGCGCAAGGTGTGGGCGTGGCCGGTGGGCATCGTCGGCAACCTGCTGCTGCTCACGGTGTTCCTCGGCGCGGTGTTCGCGACGCCCAACCCCGTCAACCTGCTCGGCCAGGCCGGTCGCCAGGCCATGTTCGTCGTCGTGTCGGTCTACGGGTGGGTGCAGTGGCGCAGGACCCAGGCGCGGCTCGGTGACGCCGACGCGGACAGCCACGGCGTCGCCGTCGTGCCGCGCTGGGCGTCGTGGCGCCAGCGCGTGTTCCTCGTCGTCGCGCTCGTCGGCGGCACGGCGCTGCTGACCCCGGTGTTCCGCGCGCTCGAGTCGTACGAGCCCGTCTGGGCCGACGCGTGGATATTCATGGGCTCGCTGCTCGCGACGTACGGCATGGCGAAGGGCTGGGTCGAGTTCTGGCTCATCTGGGTCGCCGTGGACGTCGTGGGCGTGCCCCTGCTGATCTCGGCCGGCTTCTACGCGTCCGCGTTCATGTACGTGTTCTACGGCGCGTTCACGCTCGTCGGGTTCTTCGTGTGGTGGCGCGTCAACCGCCGCGCGGCCGCCGCTGCCGAGGCGGACGCCGCGGCGGCGGGCGCCCCCGCCTGACCCGCCGGTCACCCGGCCCACCCACCCCGATACCCCGTCTCGATTGACTGAGACGGGGTATCGCTGCACTATGGGAGGGACCGCCGCCGACGCCGGGCCCGCACCCCGGGCAAGCGCGTCGAGGACGGTCGACCGACCGCAGCCGCCCTCCCAGGGGAGCACCGATGCCCACCACCCCGATCATGCCCGGCGTCACCGAGCCCACCTACGACCTCGCGACCCCGCTCGACCTCGACTACGCCGGCGCGTTCGCCGACGCGACCGAGGAGGACCGCGCCCACCTGCAGCGCGTCCGGCAGTTCGTCCAGGACGAGGTGCTGCCCGTCATCGACGACTACTGGGAGCGCGCCGAGGTCCCGTTCGACCTCGTCAAGCGCATGGGCGAGCTCGACCTGCTGCGCGACGGCGTCGACGTCGACGGTCGTCCGCACGTGAGCCAGCTCGCCGCCGGCCTCGCCGCCATGGAGATGTCGCGCGGCGACGGCTCCGTCGCGACGATCTGCGGCGTCCAGGGCGGTCTCGCGCTGCGCAGCATCCAGATGCTCGGCTCCGACGAGCAGCGGGCGAAGTACGCCGAGCCCATGGCGCGCGGGGAGATCCTCGGCGCGTTCGCGCTCACCGAGCCCACCCACGGCTCGGACTCCGTCTCGCTCGAGACGACGGCGCGCAAGGAGACGCGCGACGGCGTCGAGGGCTACGTGCTGAACGGCGAGAAGAAGTGGATCGGCAACGGGTCGTCGGGCCACGTCACGGTCGTGTGGGCGCGCCTCGTCGGCGACGACGGCGATGGTCAGGTCCACGGGTTCGTCGTGCCGCAGGACACCCCGGGCTACACGGGCACGACCATCACCGGCAAGGTCTCGCTCCGCGCGATCTGGCAGGCGCACGTCGTGCTCGACGACGTGTTCGTCCCCGCCGAGAACGCCTTGCCGGGCGCGCGGTCGTTCAAGGACACCTCGCGCGTGCTCTTCGCGACGCGCCTCGGGGTGGCGTGGGCCGCCGTCGGGCACGCGGTCGCGTGCTACGAGGCCGCGGTCGCGTACGCGAAGCAGCGCGTCCAGTTCGGGCGCCCGCTCGCCGCGAACCAGATGGTGCAGGAGCGCCTCACCCGGATGCTCTCGACGATCACGCAGCTCCAGCTCCTCGTCGCGCAGATGACGCGGCTCGACGAGGCGGGGACGCTCACCGGCCCGCAGGCGTCGCTCGCGAAGTACACGTGCACCCGCGGGGCGCGCGAGGTCGCGGCGAGCGCGCGCGACCTGCTCGGCGGCAACGGGATCCTGCTCCAGAACCGCGTCGCGCGGCACTTCGCCGACATCGAGGCCCTGCACACGTACGAGGGCACCGAGTCGGTCCAGGCGCTCATCGTCGGGCGCGACATCACGGGCGTCTCCGCGTTCGTCTGACGGTCCCGAGGGCGCACGCCCTCCCCCTGCTCCCCGGCGCCGCTCGCCCCTCCTCGCGGCGCCGGGGCTCCTTCCTGTTCGCCCCGTCTCCTCGCCCTCCCCGGATCGGAGTCCCATGAGCACCGACGCCAGCCCCCTGCCCGACGCCGCCGCCGTCACCCCCGAGGACGAGGTCACCCCGGTCCTCCTGCACGGCGCGCGCACCCCGTTCGCGCGCTTCCGCGGCGCGCTCGCCTCGCTCTCGGCGGCCGAGCTCGGCGCGCACGCGATCCGCGGCGCGCTCGCGGCCGCGGGCGTCGCGCCGGAGCAGGTCGACACGGTGATCGTCGGGCAGGTCGTGCAGGCGGGCGCCAAGCAGGGCCCCGCGCGCCAGGCCGCGATCCTCGCGGGCCTCGGCTGGGACGTGCCCACCGTGACGATCAACAAGCTGTGCCTCTCGGGCCTCACCGCGATCATCGACGCGGCCCGGCTGGTCCGCACGGGCGAGGCGAGCGTCGTCGTCGCGGGTGGCCAGGAGTCCATGACGAACGCGCCGCACCTCGTCGTCGGGTCGCGCTCCGGGTTCGCGTTCGGGGACGTCACGATGGCCGACTCGCTCACGCACGACGGCCTGAACGACCCGTTCAGCGGCGAGGTCATGGGCGAGCTCACGGACCGCGGCTGCACGACGCGCGGCATCGGCCGCCCGGAGCAGGACGCGTTCGCGCTGCGCTCGCACCAGCGGGCCGCCGCGGCGCGCGACGCCGGGCGCCTCGCCGAGGAGATCGCCCCCGTCGAGGTGCCGCAGCGGCGGGGCGAGCCGGTCGTCGTCGAGCACGACGAGGGCGTGCGTGCCGACACGACGCTCGAGGCCCTGGAGCGCCTGCGCCCGGCCTTCGTGCGGGACGGGACCATCACCGCCGGGTCGAGCTCGCCCCTGTCCGACGGCGCGGCGGCGGTCGTCGTCGCGAGCCGCGCCTTCGCGAAGCGCAACGGCCTGCCGTGGCTCGCCGAGATCGGTGCGGCGGGGCAGGTCGCGGGACCCGACAACTCGCTGCACTCCCAGCCGGCGCGGGCCATCGAGGCCGCCGTGAAGCGCGAGGGGATCGCCGCGGCGGACCTCGACCTCGTGGAGATCAACGAGGCGTTCGCCGCCGTCGCGCTCCAGTCCGTCGCGGACCTCGGCATCGACGCGGACGTCGTCAACGCCGACGGCGGCGCCATCGCGCTCGGCCACCCGGTCGGCGCGTCGGGCGCTCGGCTCGCGCTGCACCTCGCGCTCGCGCTCCGTCGCCGCGGGGGCGGCGTCGGTGCCGCGGCGCTGTGCGGCGGCGGCGGTCAGGGGGACGCGCTCGTGCTGCGCGTCTGACCCTCCGGACGGGCCCGTCGGGGCTCCGCCGCGCGAGCCGACCAACCCTGGTGCACGATGCTGCACCAGGGTTGGCGCGTTTCGGCCGCCGCGGTGTGACGCAGATCGCGCCACGACGGCCGGGTTTCGCGTCATGGATCGCGTCTGACGTGGTCCCTCTCCCTGGAACCGCCCCCCACGAGAGGACCGTCATGACCACCGTGACCGACGCAGCCCGCCGTACCGCGAGCCGTGCGCGCCGCTCGCACCTGTCCGCCGTCGCCGTCGCGCTCGTCGGGCTCGCCGCAGGCTTCGCCGCGGCGCCCTACCTGCTCGGCTGACGCCTCCCGCTCGACGAGCCCGGGACCGCGGTCCCGGGCTCTCGTCATCCTTCGGTCGTCGTGCTCTGCGCCGGCTCGCGCGCGAGCTGCTCCTCCAGCCGGTCGAGCAGCGGGACCTGGCCCGCGACCACGAGCCCGCGGGCGCGCGCGAGCGCGAACCAGCCGGCCCGGTCCAGCTCCGGGAACTCCTGCATGCGCCCCGAGCGCGGCGGCCACTCCAGCGCGAACGTGTTGCTCGCGATCGTCGTGACGTCGAGGTCCGCCTCCCGCGCCCACGCCGCGACGAGCTTGCCCGCGCGCTGGCGCACCGTGCCGAGGTCGAGGTCCGGCGCCGCGCCGGCGGGAGCCGGGACGCCGAGCTCCTCGGCGAACTCGCGCAGCGCCGCCGCGTGCTCGTCCTCCCCCGGCTCCACCTCGCCCTTGGGGATCGTCCACCCGCCCGCGTCCTTGCGCGCCCACAGCGGGCCTCCCATGTGCCCGAGGAGCACCTCGACGGCGTCGTCACGGAACCGGTAGAGCACGAGCCCTGCTGACTGCTTCACCCCTCCTTCCTACACAGCCGACGCCGGACCGGCCCGTCGGAGCCGCGCGGACCACCCGCCGGGGGCGTCTCGGGGTCGTGTCCGGGGGCCTGCCGGGGGTCTGTCGGGGGCACGGCGTAGCGTCGGCAGCACCAGGACCGGGACCGCAGAAGGGGACGACCATGGCCACGCAGAGCGTCACGCACCTCAACCCGCCCGGGCTGCACCGCAACCCCGCGTTCTCGCAGGGGACCATCGTCGAGACCGGCCGCACGCTCTACGTCGGCGGTCAGAACGGCACGGACGCCGCGGGCGCGATCGTCGAGGGCGGCATCGCGGCCCAGACGGCGCAGGCGCTGCGCAACGTCCTCGCCGTGCTGGCCGAGGCAGGCGCCGGGCCGGAGGACGTCGCGCGGCTCGCCGTCTACCTCGACCCCGAGGCCGACCTCATGGAGGGCTTCGCCGCCGTCGGAGAGGTCTGGGGCCAGCACCCCGCCGCCGTGACCGTCCTGCGGGTCGGGATCGCACGGCCGGGCGCGCTCGTCGAGATCGAGGCGGTCGCGGCGCTCCCCGCCTGACGCGGGGCACCGGCTCCCGCGCGCGACGACGCGGGGGTGCCGCTACTGTCCGGGGGTGCCAGCCGACCGGACCCCGTACCGCGCCCTCTGGCGGGCGGCGGCGTACGGGGTCGCGGCGTCGCTTCCCGTGCTCGCGCTCGCGTGGCTCGTGCGCGCGGAGTCGGGGGTCGTCGTCGACGCGGACCGCGCCGCGGTCGCCGCGGCGACGCGGTTCGCCGGCGAGCGCCCCGCGCTCGAGCGCGTGCTCCTCGTGGGGCAGGAGGCGCTCGCCGCGCGGTGGATGAACCTCGCCGCGATGGGCGTGTGCGTCTGGGCGTGGCGGCGCCACGGGCTCGGGTCGCGCGCGGCCTGGGCGGCCGGGACGATCTGGGGCGCGTGGGCTCTCGGCCTCGGCGCGAAGGAGGTCGTCGGCCGCGCACGGCCCGTCCTCGAGGACGCCGTGTCGACCGTGCCGGGCGCGAGCTTCCCCTCCGGGCACGCGATGAACGCGGCGGCCGTCGGGGTGACGCTCAGCGTGCTCGTCTGGCCGCTGCTCGGGCGGCGAGGCCGCGTCGCCGTGGTCGGCGGTGCGACGGCGCTCGCCCTCGTCACCGCGGCCGACCGCGTGCTGCTCGGCGCGCACTACCCCTCCGACGTCGTCGGCGGGATCCTCCTCGGCGGCGCGGTCGCGGGGGCGTCCGCCGTCGGCTACCACGGCTGGACCGCCGCGCGGTCCGGCCGTCCCTCCGGTGACACTCCCAGGAACGAGGTCTGATGCAACCCTTCGTGCACCGCTACGAGCTGGACACGACCCGCCCCACGGCGAAGGAGGTGCTGCGCGACGTCGGCCTGCGGGCGTTCCTCCCGGGAGCGGTGCTGTGGGTGGTCATCGTCGCGACGGGCTTCCTCGTCACCGGGCCGCTCGGCGACCTGCCGGGCGAGGTCGCGGTCAACCGGTGGTTCGAGCAACGGCGGACGCCGTTCTGGGACACCGTCACCGACGTGCTCTCCCTCATCGGTACGACCGAGTTCATCATCGGCGGCACGCTGCTCACCGTCGCGCTCGTGTGGTGGCGCACCCGGCAGTGGTGGTTCGCCCTCGTGCCCGCGCTCGCCGTCGCGCTCCAGGCGCTGATCTTCCTCACGTCGTCGATCGTCGTGGGGCGCGAGCGGCCCGACGTCTCGCGGCTCGACGAGGCGCCCCCGACGTCCAGCTTTCCCTCGGGGCACACGGGCGCGTCGGCGGCGTTCTACCTGACCCTCGCCCTGCTCGCGCAGCGCATCACGAACCCGGTCCTGCGCGTCGTCGTGACGGTGCTGTGCTGCCTCGTGCCGCTCGGCGTGGGTCTCTCGCGGCTCTACCGCGGCGCCCACGGACCGGCGGACGTCGTCGTGGGGCTCCTCAACGGCATCGTGTGCTGCGTCCTCGCGTGGCACTACCTGCGCCGCGACCTGCGCGCGAAGCGCTGAGACCCCCGGGGGACGCGCTCCCGGCGCCCGTCGGCGCCGCTCTCCCCCACCACGACGACGGCGGGCCCGGTCCGAAGACCGGGCCCGCCGTCGTCGTGCGGGGGCGGTCCGGGCGCGCGCGGCACCCGGACCAGCCGTCAGATCAGGCGCACAGACCCACCGGGTCCCACGAGCCCCACGTCACGGAACCGGGGAGCTCGCCCTTCGTCCACCACTGGGCCCTGTAGTTCACGCCGGCGCGGGACACGGTCTGCCCGCCGGTGTAGACGGCCTCGCGCGACCAGGCCGGGGCGCAGACCGCCGCCTCGACCTCGGGCGCGGTGCCGCAGGGGCCGATCTTCTTCCAGGCGTTGCTGGCGCCCGGCTCCTGGTTGCGGGTCCACCACTGGGCCTTGTACTCCGTACCCTCGTGCGAGACGACCTCACCACCGGTGTAGACGCCCGTGCCGTACCAGGGCACCGCGCACTCCTCGGCCACGCCGGGACCCGGGGTCGCGGCGCGCAGCGTCGAGCCCAGGGCGTCGCCGAGCTCGTTGCGGTAGTCGCCGGAGAGGTCCCACCACATCGCGCCGCCGTAACCCTGCGTCGCGACGAACTCGGCCTTCGCCGTCACGGACGCCGGGTCGTCGTAGCTCCACCACTGGTCGCCGTTGTACAGCCAGCTCGCGCCGATCTTCGGGTCGAAGAACTTCTTCCCGCCGAACGAGCGCAGCTCGGCGTACGTCTTGGTGCCGACGTACCCGGCGGCGGGCTGCCAGCCCTTCGTGCCGTCCTTGACGCCGTACCAGCCGTGGCCGTAGGCCGCGAGGCCCGCGTTGATCTGCGACGGGTCCGCGCCCGCCTTCACGTACATGCCGAGCGCGCCGTCGAGGCCGAGGCCCCAGTTCTCCGCGCCGTCGGGGTGCAGGTTGCCCTGGTGGCCCGTCTTGTTCGGGACCCAGCCGCCGTGGAAGTCGTAGCCCTGGACGTTGAGGAAGTCCACGACCGCGAACAGGCGCGGGTCGAGCCAGCCGCCCTGGCCGGCGTTCCAGCCGCCCGCGGGCGCGAACGCCGTCAGCAGGTAGTCCTGGCCCGTCGTCGCGCCGCGCGCGTCGAGCTCGGCACGGAACTCCTCCATGAGGAGCAGGAAGTTCTCCTTGTCCTCCGGGCGGACGTTCGCCGTCTCGCCACCGGTGACCGGCCACTCCCAGTCGATGTCGATGCCGTCGAAGATGCCGGCCGCGACGCCGGGGCCGCCCTTGCCGTCGACGACCGGTAGGTTGCCGTCGATGTAGAGGTCGAGGCACGAGTCGACGAGCCGCGTACGACCCTCGGCGGTGGACGCCGCCTCGGAGAAGTTGTCCGACCAGGTCCAGCCGCCGAGGGAGACGAGGATCTTCGTCTCCGGGCTGACGGCCTTGAGCTTCTTGAGCTGGTTGAAGTTGCCGGCCAGCTTCTGGCCCGGCTTGTCGGCCTTGCCGTCGACGGAGTCCGCGGCGGGCACCTCCGCGACGAAGTCGTTGAGGGGGTCGCCCTCGCCGGGGACGTCGGCGATGTCGCACACCAGGTCGGTCGTGACGTTGCCGAACGCGTAGTTGATGTGGGTGAGGTCCTCGATCGCTCCGGTGCGCACGAGGTCGGCCACGTGGAAGTCGCGGGTGACGCGCGAGTCGGCCATGACGTAGCCGACGCTGCGGAACCCGTTGATGTCCGACGGCCCGGCGACGGAGGCCGCCGGCTTGGCCGTGGGCTGGGGCGCCGCCGCGGCGGGCGACGCGAAGGTGGCGGCCGTGAGGGCGAGCGCCCCGACGACGGCGGAGGCCGTGACCACGCGCGAGCGTCGTGGCGAGGTCCTGGCGAACGAGCGGCCGGGGGCAGCCGCGCTGGGTGTCGATCGATCGGTCATGAAGGCCTCGTTGCTCTTCGGCCCGGGCTGGGGATCCCGGGATTTGTTCGGTCTCCTGCAAGATACCCGCGCACATCCCCGAAACGCCAGGGTCCGAACGAAACCGTTACCGCTGTCGGTGGCAGGGCGCAGAGTAGGGCGGTGAGCTTCGACCGTGCGCCGCACGCCCCCGTGCTGCGCGCCCGCCCGACGATCGCGCACCTCGACGCCGACGCGTTCTTCGCCGCCGTCGAGCAGCACCAGCGGCCGTCCCTGCGCGGGCGCCCGGTGCTCGTCGGCGGCGTGGGGCCGCGCAGCGTCGTCGCGACGGCGTCGTACGAGGCCCGGCAGTACGGCGCCCGCTCGGCGATGCCGATGGAGCAGGCGCGGCGGCTGTGCCCGCCGTCGACCGTCGTCGTCGTGCCGCGGTTCGCCGCGTACTCGGCCTACTCGGCACGGATCATGGCGGCGCTGCGCGAGGTGACGGACCTCGTCGAGCCCGTGAGCATCGACGAGGCGTTCGCCGACGTCGCCGCGGCCGTCGGGCCGGAGACCGACCTCGAGGCGCTCGCCACCGGCATCCGCGAGCGGGCGCGGGAGCTGAGCGGCCTGCCCGTCTCGCTCGGGCTCGGGCGGTCCAAGCTCGTCGCGAAGCTCGCCTCGGAGGCCGCGAAGCCGGGCGGCGTCCGGGTCGTGGGGGCCGACGACGAGGACCCGTTCCTGCTCGACCTGCCCGTGCGGGCGCTGTGGGGCGTCGGCCCGGTGTCGGCCGCGCGGCTCGACGAGCTCGGGGTGCGCACCGTCGCCGACCTGCGTCGCCAGCCGCTCGACACGCTGCTCCTCGTCGCGGGCGAGGCGGGCGGCACCAACCTCTACCGGATCGCGCGCGGCTGGGACGACCGCCCGGTCTCCACGGTGCGGGAGCGCAAGTCCGCGGGCGCGGAGCACACGTTCGACACCGACCTCCACGGCCGGTCCGCGATCGCCGCGGCGCTCGACCCGGTGGTCGACGCCGCGCTGGCCCGCCTCGAGCGGCACGCCGTCGCGGCACGCACCGTCGTGGTCAAGGTGCGCCTCGCGTCGTTCACGACCCTCACCCGCTCGGTCACGCTGTCCCGCCCGACGACCGACGAGGGCGCCCTCCGCGACGCGGCCCACCGCGCGCTCCGCCTCGCGGACGTCACCGAGCCGGTCCGCCTGCTCGGGGTCGCGTTCCACGCGCTGTCCGAGCACGCGCAGCTCATGCTGCCGCTCGGCGCGGACGCGCCGGAGGACCCCTCTGTCCCGATCGCCGCGGAGGTGGTGGGCGCTGAGGCGGCGGTCGATGAGGCGATAGGCGCCGAGGCGGTCGGTGCAGAGTCGGTGGATGCAGAGGCACCCGGCGCGGCCGCGACAGGCCCCGTCCGGACGACGGCCGCCCTCCTCGCCCCCGGCCTCGACGTCTCGACCCCGGCCGACGGGCGCGGGTGGGTCGTGCGCGTCGGCGACGACGGCCGCGTCGCCGTCCGCTTCGAGACGGCGCGGACCGGCCCGGGCTACCAGCGCTGGGTCGACCCGGAGGCGGAGGAGCTCGCCCTCGTCGAGCCGCTCGGCCCGGACGGCGAGCCCGTGCGCGCCTCGCCCGCCGACGACGACGCGTAGCGGCGAGCCGCCCCGCCCGCGCTCGCACCGCCCGCACCCGTCCCGCCCGGGCTCGCCCCATCCGTGCTCGTCCCGACCGCGCTCGTCCCGACCGGGCTCATCTCGTCCGTGCGCGCGCCGTCCGTGCGCGCGCCCACCGTCCCGGTCCTGCCGACGGCGGGCCGTCGGCACGCTCCCGACCGGGCCTCGCGCCGTCGGGCACGCGCGGGACGATCCCCGCCGCGACGAGGAGGAGCGCCGCGCCCACCCAGAACGCGGCCTGCGGCCCGACGACGTCGCTCAGCCCGCCCGTCGCGAGCGCGCCGACCGCCTGCCCGGCCGTGAGCGCGACGAAGAGCACGGCGGTCGCACGCCCGGCGGCGTGCGGGCGCAGCGCTGTGCCCCACGCGATGAGCACGCCGCTCAGGGCGGTGTAGGCGCCGCCGAAGAGAGCGCCCGCCACCGCCACGACGGGCACGCTGCCCGGGGCGAGCGCCAGGGCGGCGGTGCCGACCGCCGTCGCGACGGCCGTCACGACCCAGGCGCCGCGCAGGCCGAGCACGCGGACGGCGTCGCCGCTGAGGGCGCCGAGGACCGCCGCCGCGCCGAGGAGGCACCAGAGGGCCGCCGTCGTGCGGCCGGGGAGGCCACCGGTCACGGTGACGAGGTCGCGCCCGAACGTCCAGACTGCGGCGCTGCCGATCCCGGCCACCGCGGCCGCGACTCCGGCGCGTGCGAGCGACCGCTCGCCCGCGCCGCGGGACGCGGGCGGCGACTCGGGGGCCGCGGGCCAGCGCGCGCTCCGGTCGACGACCGCCGCCGTGACCACCGCCCCGACCGCGGCGGCGCACCACACGGGCCGCCAGACGTCCGGCGCGACGAGCGTCGCCGCCCCCACGAGCGCCACGCCGACGCCCGTCCCGGAGTTCACGACGGCCTGCATGCGCCCGGCCCGGCGGCCGTCGACCGTCGCGCCGACCGCGGCGACGAGCCCGGGCGACGCCGCACCGGCGGCGCTGCCCGCGACAAGGACGCCCGTCGCGAGGCTCGCGGACGACCACGACAGCCCGACCAGGACCGCCCCCGCCGCGGCGAGCGCCGCGGCGGCCCAGACGACCGCGCGCGGGGAGCGTCGCGCCATCGCGCGCTGCGCCCCGAGCGCGGCGGCGCAGTACGCGGCGAAGCTGCCGGCGGCGATCGCGCCCGCGGCGGCGGACGAGAGGCCGAGCTCCGTCGTGAGCGTCGGGAGCTGGAGGCCGTACCCGTAGCGGACGACGCCGTACGTCACCGCGACGAGGCCGGTGCCCGCGGCGACCAGACGGCCCGGGGCGGGCGCGGCGGGGTGTAACGATCGTTTCAGCATAGTGATCGTTACGCTAGCCCCATGCCCCGGACCGACGCACGCCGACCGGCCCGCGACCGCCTGCTCGACGCCGCGGAGGCGCTGTTCGTCGAGCACGGGATCGCGGCGACCGGCGTCGACGCCGTGCTCCGCCGCGCCGAGGTCTCCCCCGCGACCCTGTACGCGCACTTCGCGGGCAAGGACCACCTCGTCGCGGCCTACCTGGAGCGGCGGCACGAGCGCTGGCGGGCCGCCTGGGACGCGGCGCTGGAGCACTGCGGGGACGACGCGGACGCGCGGGCGCTCGCCGTCTTCGACGCGCTCGACGGCTTCCCCACCGCGACGAGCACCCGCGGCTGCGCGTTCCTCGCCGCCGCGGTCGAGGTCACCGACCCCGAGCACCCCGCGTACCGGTGGCTCGCCGCCGACACCCGGCTGCTCGTCGACCGGCTGCGCGACCTCGCCGCCGCGACCGGCGCCGCCGACCCCGACGCCCTCGCGGCCGAGCTCCTCGCGCTCTACGACGCCGCGCTCGCCTCCCGCACGCGCCGCGCCGTCGCGGGCGACCACGGCCCGACGCCCCTCCCGTGGCGCGCCCTCGCAGCCGGGACGGTCGCGCGCCACCGCGCCTGACCTGCACGGCGCTGCTGATGCGCTCCCCCGCGTGCGCGGCGATCCTGGACGCAGGGCCGCGTCACGACACGAGGGAGGCCCCGTGGAGTCCGTGCAGGGGAACGCGCCGCAGACCGAACCGCCCGAGGACGACGAACCCGCCGTCGACCCGCGGGCCCACGCCAACCGGTGGCGCGCGCTCGTCGTCCTGGCGGTCGCGCTGTCGATGGTCGTCATCGACGGGACGATCGTCGCCGTCGCCGTCCCGGACATCGTCGCCGACCTGAACCTCGGGCTGAGCGAGGCGCAGTGGATCAGCGCCTCGTACGCCGTCGTGCTGGCGGCGCTGCTGCTCTCGTCGGGCCGTCTCGGGGACCGGCTCGGGCGACGGCGGCTCCTCGTGGTGGGCGTCGTCGTCTTCCTCGCCGGGTCGCTGCTCGCCGCCGCGGCCGACGACGGCGGCTCGCTCATCGTCGGGCGGCTCGCCCAGGGCCTCGGCGCGGCCGCGATCCTGCCCTCGACCCTGTCGACCGTGAACGCGACGTTCCGCGGCAAGGACCGGGCCGCGGCGTTCGGGGTGTGGGGCGCCGTCATCTCGGGCGCCGCCGCGGTCGGCCCGCTCGCGGGCGGGTGGATCACGACGTCGTTCACGTGGCCGTGGATCTTCCTCGTGAACGTCCCCGTCGGCGCGCTCGTCGTGGTCGGTGCCTACCTCTGGGTGCCCGAGACCCGGGCGCACGCGTTCGCCCCCGGGCTCGACCTCGTCGGGCTCCTGCTGTCCGCGCTCGGGTTCGGCGGCCTCGTGTTCGGGCTCATCGAGGGCCAGACGTTCGGCTGGTGGAGCCCGAAGGGCGACGTCGAGCTGCTCGGCGCGACCTGGCCGGCGTCCGCGCCCGTCTCGCCGACCCCCGTGTTCCTCGCGGCCGGGCTGCTCCTGCTCGTGCTCTTCGTCGTGTGGGAGCGGCACCGCGCGCGGGTGCGGCGGTCCGCGCTGCTCGACCTCACGCTCTTCCGCATCCCGACGTTCCGGTGGGGCAACGTCACCGCGACGACCGTCGCCGTCGGCGAGTTCGGCATCATCTTCGTCCTGCCGCTCTTCCTCGTGAACGTGCTCGCGCTGTCCACCATGGGCGCCGGGCTCGTGCTCGCGGCGATGGCGCTCGGCGCGTTCCTCTCCGGCGCGTCGGCACGTCACCTCGCCGCCGCCGTCGGCGCCCCGCTCGTCGTGGTCATCGGCCTCGCGCTCGAGATCGTCGGGGTCGCCGCCGTCGCGCTCACGGTCACCGCGACCGTCTCCCCGTGGCTGCTCGCGGCCCTGCTCGTGGTCTACGGCGTCGGGCTCGGCCTCGCCTCCGCGCAGCTCACCAGCACCACCCTCGTGCAGGTCCCCGCCGAGGAGTCCGGCCAGGGCTCCGCCACGCAGTCGACGGCGCGGCAGGTCGGCTCCGCGCTCGGGACCGCGCTCGTCGGGACCGCGCTCGCCGTCCTGCTCGCGAGCGCCGTGCCCGCGGCCCTCGACGGCGAGGGCCTGCCCGACGCCGAGGTCACGCGCCTCGCCGACGCGACGAGCGGCTCCGCCGGCGACGTCATCGCGAAGCTGCGCGCGGAGGGCACGCACGGCGAGCTCGGGCCGCAGGAACCCGAGGTCGTCGACGCGCTCGCGTCCGGGTTCGCCGACGCGACCCGCGGATCGCTGCTCGTCGCCGGGGCGTTCCTCGTGCTCGGCATCGCGTCCGCGACGGCCGTCGTGCGGGCGTCGCACCGTTCGGCGTGAGGGTCGGCCCGACGGCGGAGCGGGTCGATCTCGGCGCGGGGTCGAGCCCGGGGCCGGGTCGAGCCGGCTCGGGGTCACGCCAGGCGGTGCCAGATGCCCTCGGACACGACCTCGACCGCGCCGTCGACCACGAAGGCGGTCTCGTCGTCGACCGCGTACGCCCGCCCGCCCAGGGCGGCTGCCCAGCGCCGCGCCGCGGCCTCCGTGTTGTCAGGCAGGTCCGGGTGGTCCAGGTGGGGGAACATCGAGAAGTCGACGAGCCCCAGCGGCGTCGCGTCCTCGCCGTCGGGCGGCTCCCACCCCACGAACTCCTCGCCGATGCGCGGCGTCAGGGCCATGCTGCCGCCGCTCATCCCGACGTAGACCGTCTCGGTGAGCGACGGCACGAGGTCCGCGAACCCCGACCGTCGCATCCAGTACGCCAGGTAGCCCGCGTCACCGCCCGCGGCCAGCAGCACGTTCGTCTCCCGGACGAGCGGCACCCAGCGCTCTGCGGGGATGCTCGGCAGCGCCGTCAGCTCCAGCACGCCGACCGACCCCCACCCGAGCCCCGCCATGTGGTCCGACTCCCCCGTGATGAAGTCCCGGGCGTTCTTCCCCGGCCCCACCCACGGGTGGCCGTACAACGCCGTCGGGATGCACTGCGCCGAGCACTCACCGATCGGCCGGCCCAGCAGTCCGACGAGCGCCCCCTCGATCGTCGGGTTCGTGACTCCCCCTGACGTGAGCAACAGCTTCATCGCGTCCTCCTCAGCTCCGACGGTCTGCACGGCAGACCGCTGCGCAGAGGGGAACTCATCGCCAGCGGCGGGCGCCACCTTGGACGACTCGCGAAAGGAGCCGCCCCGGGGCGCGTGCGACCACCCGGCGCGCTGTCCTGCTGGTGATCCGCGCAGCGCCTCGCCGCCTCTCCGAAGGACGGGGCCGGACGGGTACGACGACGCAGCCTCGGTATTGCGTGGCACCCCCTTCGCGTGTGGCCGGCGCCCCGTAGAGTGGCCGGAATTCTCGCTCAGGTGTACGGAAGGCACTCGTCAGGATGCTCATCGCGCGACCGTTCAGCCCCGAAGCCCTCAAGCTCCATCCGTTCGCCTGTGGCGAGCCGGAGCTCGACGACTGGCTCGCTCGGTTCGCGGGGCAGAGTGAGCGACGGGACAACGTCCGCACGACGCTGCTCCTCGACGAGCAGGCGGGACGCATCGCGGGGTACTACTCGATGCGGACGTTCGAGCTGTCGGCCGCCGACGCCTCGTCCGCGATCGGCCGCGCACGCCGCTACCCTGCGCCGGCAATGCTCCTCGCGCGGCTCGCGGTGGACGTCGATTACCAAGGGAACGGCGTGGGCCGCGTGCTCCTCTTCGACGCCCTGCAGAAGCTCGTCGACGCCGCAACCGCCATCGGGTTCGAGATCGTCGTCGTACATGCCCTCCACGAGGACGCAGCCTGCTTCTACCTGAAGCACGGATTCCGCCGCTTCCTCGATCACGACCTCAGCCTGTTTCTCACCACTAAGGACCTTCGCGCCACGTTCGCTGCGGCCGATCCGAGTTGATCCGTACGTACCACGTGCGTACAGTGGATGTACGCCACGAGACCGCCACGTCACCCGACGCGTGACACGAGGAGCCACCATGCCTGCCGCAAACGTGCGGTCAGAGCGCCTGAACATGCGCCTGTCCCCGGAAGCGCTGACCACCATCCGCGAGGCCGCCGCCATGCAGCAACAGGACGTGTCCGCGTTCGTCCTGGGCGCCGCGATGGAACACGCTCGCGACGTCCTGCTCCGCGACCGCGTCATCCACCTCACGCCGCAAGAAATCGACCAGGTCGAAGCCGCCCTCGGTGAAGAGCCCCGGGTCGTGCCCGAGCTCGCGGCGCTCATCGCGGCGGTGCGGCGCGACGCGCCGCAGCACGGCACACAGAAGCTCGCGACGCACTGAGCGGCGCCGTCACGACGCGAAGGGCGGCCCCCAACCTGATCTGGGGCCGCCTTTCGTCGTCCACGGATCCGGTCGGCGGGTGGGGGTTCACGCAGCAAGTGCGAACAGAGCGCAGGCTCCCACCCGCCTGGCCGACCACCGCGACGAAGCCGCGCTCAGTTACACCGACGAGGGCACGACCGTCCGGCACTACGTGAAGCGCACCCACGTCGCCCCGGACCTGCGGGTCGTCATCGACCAGCTGATCTCGGCGGCGGGGTCGACGTCCACCGAGCACGAAACAGGTGAGTTTCCGGTGACCCCCACATGACGAAGGGCCCCACATCCGCATGATTCTGCGGGTGGGGCCCTTCGGGTGGCGGTAGCGGTGGGATTTGAACCCACGGTGGACTTTCACCCACACACGCTTTCGAGGCGTGCTCCTTAGGCCGCTCGGACACGCTACCTCGCCGGGATACCCGGCCCAGGAAGGATACCTGGTCATACCCCCGGACACCGAATCGGCCGGTCAGCCGGTCCTGCGCCGGGTCACGCACACCCCGCTTGACGCCCGCGCGAGCCGGACCACCCGGCCCGCCCCGCGCCGTCGGGCAACACCCGCCGCCGGACCGCGCCGGCGTCGCGCACCCCGCCGCCAGGCACGGGCGTCACTTCCCGGCGAGCGCCTCGGCGAACAGCGGGGTGACGTTGTCGATCGCGTAGATCACGGCCGTGGGCGTGCCGAGCGAGAAGGCGTTGGAGAGGTCCTTGTCGTCGAACACGACGTAGCGGCCGTCGGCGACGGACGGCACGGTCTGGAAGATCGGGAGGGCCTCGACGTCGGCGGCGGTGAAGCCGATGGGCTGGATGACGGTGAGGTCGGCGTCGAGCAGGTCGACGTTCTCGGTGCCGAGGGTGGCGGAGAACTCCTCGCCGGCGGCCTCGTCGATCTCGGGCTTGGTGTCGAACCCGAGGCCCTGCATGAACTCGCCGCGGCTGGAGGTCGAGACGTAGGCGCCGAAGCCCTCGGCCCAGTAGGACCCGATGACGGCGGTCTTGCCCGCGAACTCGGGGTGCTCGTCGCGCGCGGCGGCGAACGCGTCGTCGACCTCGGCGAGCAGCTCGTCGCCGGCCTCGCTGCGCCCGAGGGCGGCGGCGATCATGCCGACCTGGTCCTCCATGGGCGTGAGGTAGGCCTCGCCGCCCTCGGGGATCGCGACGGTCGGGGCGATCTCGGAGAGCCGCTGGTACCGCTCGGGGTCGCCGGACGACTTCACGTCGAGGATGACGTCGGGGTCGAGCACGGCGATCTGCTCGTACGACGGCTCGAGGGTGCCGATGATCTCGGGCGACTCGTCGTACGCGTCGGCGAGCCAGGGGCCGACGCCGTCGCCGCCGAACGCGAGCCAGTCGCTCGCGCCTACGGGCTGGACGCCGAGCGCGAGGGCGGTCTCGGCGTCGCCCCACCCGAGCGCGACGACGCGCTCCGGCTCCTCGGGGATCTCGACGTCGCCGAACGCGGTGGGGATGGTCACCGGGAAGGTGTCCGCGGCGCCGTCGGCGGTGGTGCTGCCGGACGGCGTGGGGTCGCCGGAGCCGTCGCCGGACGAGCACGCGGCGAGCGCGAGGACGGCGAGCGCGGACACGGCCGCGAGCGCGCGGCGGGGGCGGGTGGTGCTGGTGCGATGCATGGGACTCCTCAGTCCTCGAAGATCTGGCCGACGGGCTCGCGCTTCTCCGCCTGGAAGCGGTCCTCCGCGCGGCCGTAGGCCCAGTAGCCGGAGAGCGACAGGTCGGAGCGCGGCACGCCGCGCTCGGTGAAGACGCGCCGCAGGGCCTTCATGGCCCCGCGCTCGCCGTGCGCGAAGACGTGGACGCGGCCCTCGCGCCACGGGAGGTCGGCGGCGGCGTCGGGCAGGAGCGTCGTCGTCCCGGCGGGCGCGTCGCCGCGCAGCACCCAGGTGACCTCGACGCCGTCGGGCGCCTCGAGCGGCAGGCGGTCCGCCTCGGTCCCGACCTCGAGCACGGCGTGCCCGACGGCGTCGCGCGGCATGGCCTCGAGCGCGGCGGCGATCGCGGGGAGCGCGGAGTCGTCGCCGGCGAGCAGGTGCCAGTCGGCGGCCGGGTCGGGCAGGTACCCGCCGCCGGGGCCGGAGAGGACGAGGCGGTCGCCGGGCTTCGCGCGCGCGGCCCACGGCCCGGCGAGGCCCTCGTCGCCGTGCACGACGAAGTCGATCGCGAGCCGCTGCGCCGCCTCGTCGACCCAGCGCACGGTGTACGTGCGGGTGACGGGCACGTCCTCGGGCGCGAGCGTGTCGCGCAGCGCCGCGACGTCATAGGGCGGCTCGAGGCCGAGCTCGGGCTTGGCGAAGTAGATCTTGACGTACTTGTCGGTGTGCTCGTTCGTCGTGAACGCGGCGAACCCGTCGCCCCCGGCGACGACGCGCACGAGGTGCGGGGAGAGCCACGCGGTCTCGAGGACCTCGAGGACCGTCTGGGGGCGGGCGCGCCGCGGGGCGGGCGCGGTGGTGGTCGACATGACAACCTCTCGTCGGTGACTTAGGTGAGGCTAACATCACCGCCTGGGCACGGGGTCGTGACGCCGGTCACCGCCCTGCGGAGCAGCGCGAGTCGCGCGGTCGAGGGGTCCGAGGGAACTCATACACGCACCCTGTGCCCTCCACAGCGACCGCACAGGCTCGCCCGGCGGAATGGGGACGTCCTCGACCACGGCGCCCAGCGCCCCGGCACCCGGAGGCCTCGTGTCCCAGCCCGTCCTGTACCTCGTCGACCTCGTCGCGGTCACCGTCCTCGCGTTCGGCCTCTACTTCCCCCGGCACCGGCGCCGCGACCTCGTCGTCGCGTACCTCGGCGTCAACGTGGGGGTGCTCGCGGTCGCGGCGACGCTCGCGACGAGCAGCGTCGGCGCCGGGCTGGGGCTCGGGCTCTTCGGCGTCCTGTCGATCATCCGCCTCCGCTCGACCGAGCTCTCGCAGACCGAGGTCGCCTACTACTTCGCGGCCCTCGCGCTGGGCCTCCTCGGCGGGCTCGGCGCGGCCACCGGCTGGCTGTCCCTCACGGGCATGGCGCTCGTCGTCGGGGTGATGGCCGTCGTCGACCACCCGCGCGTCCTGCGCCGCGCGCAGAGCCAGACCGTCGTCGTCGACCGCGCCCTCGCCGACCCCGCCGAGCTCACGCGCTACCTGGAGGAGCTGCTCGGCGCCGAGGTCCGCGGGGTGAGCGTGCAGCGCCTCGACCTCGTCAACGACACGACCTGGGTCGACGTCCGCTGGACCGCGCCGCGTACGCCGCGCCGGGGCGCGCGCCCCGCCCGTCCCGCCGTCCTGCCCGACGGCGTCCCCCCGCTCGCAGCCGACGCCGCGCCGCTCCGCGTGGCCGCCACGGCCCCGGACGGTCTCCCCGCCCGGACGGGGGCGCGCGCATGAGCCCGCAGACCCTCCCGGCCGACGACCGCGTGCGCGCCGCCCTGCAGCCGCTCGCCGGGGTGGACCTCGACGAGCTCGTCGGGACGGCCGCGCTCCTGGCCCGGGTCGACCGCAAGTACGTCCTGCCGGTGGACGACGCGGTCGCCGTGCTCGACGCCCTCGCCCGCACGACCGCCGCGCGCGTCCTGGAGATCGACGGCGCACGCAGCGCGGCCTACGAGTCGGTGTACTTCGACACGCCCGACCTCGCGTCGTTCCGCCTCACGGCGACGCGCCGCCGTCGGCGGTTCAAGGTCCGCACCCGCACGTACCTCGACTCCGGGACGAGCTTCCTCGAGGTCAAGACGCGTGCCGCGCGCGGCACGACGCTCAAGCAGCGCGTCGCCCACGACTGCCCGACGGCGCTCGACGGCGGGCAGGAGTTCGTCCACCGGACGCTCGCCGCCGAGGGCATCGACGGCGTGCCGGAGCACGCGCTGGCACCCGGCCTCGTGTCGCGGTACCGCCGCACGACGCTCCTTCTCCCCCGGCCCGACGGCGCCGCGCGCGCCACCGTCGACACCGGGCTCACGTGGGAGCTCGACCGGCCCGACGGCGCCCGGCCCCTCTCCTGGCCCGTCACCCACCTGGCGGTCGTCGAGACGAAGGGCGGCTCGACGCCGTCGGACCTCGACCGGCTGCTGTGGCAGCACGGGCACCGCCCCGAGCGGATCTCGAAGTACGGCACCGGGCTGGCGCTGCTGCGCCCCGACCTGCCCGACGGCCCCTGGCGGCGCGTGATCCGCCGCCACCTCACCCTCTCCCCGGGCGGCACGACGTCCGACCGGACTCCCGACCACCACCTCGCCCGACACCCCGCCCGCACCCCCGGGCACGACGACAGGAGCCTGTGATGCGCATCCGACGACCCCTCACGTACCTCACCGCGGCCGCGGCGGCCGCCGTCCTCGCCGGCTGCTCGGTCCTGGGCAGCGACGCCGCGACGAACGACACGTCCGCGAGCGCGAGCACGACCGCGAGCGACGGCGCGACCACAGCGTCCGACGCCGTCGCCGGCCTCACCCCCGAGGAGGCGCGCGCCGACAACGCCGAGGTGACGGTGGACGACGCCGACCTCGCGGTCGACGAGGCGTCGGCGACGACCGTCGCGCTCGACGGCGGCACCGCCACCGTGAACGGCGACGGCGCGACCGTCGACGGCGCGACCGTCACCGTGACCGCCCCCGGCACGTACGTGCTGAGCGGCACCCTGGAGGGGCAGGTCGTCGTCGACACCGCCGAGGACGGTCTCGTCCAGCTCGTGCTCGACGACGCCGACATCACCTCCCCGACCAACGCCGCCGTGAACGTGCAGGACGCGGAGAAGGTCGCGGTGGTCCTCGCCGACGGCTCGACGAACAGCCTCACCGACGCCGAGGAGCCCTCCGAGCTGGACGCCGACGGCGAGCCCGACGGCGCGCTGTTCTCGACGGCCGACCTCGTGATCGGCGGCGACGGCGCGCTCACCGTGACGTCGCACGCGAACGACGGCATCGTCTCGAAGGACGGCCTCGTCGTGGCGGGCGGCGACCTGACCGTCGACGCGGGCGACGACGGCCTGCGCGGCAAGGACTACCTCGTCGTCACGGGCGGGACGCTCGACGTCACCGCCGCGCAGGACGGGCTGAAGTCCACCGAGGACGGCGACGACACCCTCGGCTTCGTCGACGTGCGCGGCGGGGACGTCACCGTCACGTCGGGCGACGACGGCGTGCAGGCGGTGACGGACGCCGTCGTCTCCGGCGGCACCCTGACCGTCACCGCGGCCGGCGGTGCGGGCGCCGACGTGAGCGAGGACGCCTCCGCGAAGGGCCTCAAGGGCGACGTGGGCGTCGTGGTCGGCGACGACGCGACGGTCACCGTCGACGCCGCCGACGACGCGCTGCACTCGGACGGCGCCGTGTCCGTCTCGGGCGGGACCGTCGAGCTGACGTCCGGCGACGACGGCGTGCACGCCGACGGCGACGTCACCGTCTCCGGCGGCGACCTCACCGTCACGACGTCCGTCGAGGGCATCGAGGGCGCGACCCTCACGATCTCCGGTGGTGACGTCCACGTGACGGCGAGCGACGACGGTCTCAACGCGACGGTCGGGTCGACGACGGGCACCGTCGAGGGCGACGCGGCGGCGGGCGGCTCGGCGGCGGGCGACACGGCGACAGGCGACACGGCAGCAGGCGGCTCGGCGGCGGGCGGCTCGGCCGACGGCACGATGCCGGAGCCGCCGGACGGTGCACCGGGCGGCACGGCGGGCGGCACCCCGCCGGAGATGCCGGCCGACGGCGAGATGCCCGAGCCCCCGCAGGGCGGCGACCTGCCGCAGGGCGGCCCCGGCGGTGGGGCAGGCGGCATGGCGGGCGGCGGCATGGACGCCGACGACGGCTCGTCGCTGACGATCTCCGGCGGCACGCTCACGATCGACGCCGGCGGCGACGGGATCGACTCGAACGGGTCGCTCACGGTCACGGGCGGCGAGACGGTCGTCCAGGGCCCGACGAACGACGGCAACGGCGCGCTCGACGTGAACGGCACGTTCACCGTCTCCGGCGGCTCGCTCGTCGCGGCGGGCAGCGCGGGGATGGTCGTCGTCCCGGCCACCGACTCCGAGCAGGGCTGGCTCGCCGCCGACGTCTCCGCGAGCGCGGGCGACACCGTCACCGTCACGGCGGCCGACGGCGCCGTCGTCGCCGAGCTCACCGTCACCAAGGAGACGGCGAACGTCGTCGTCTCCTCCCCCGACGTGACGGCCGGCGAGACCTACACGGTGACCGCCCCGTCCGGCTCGGTGACCGCCGTCGCGGGCGAGTGGACGGGCACCGCAGGCCCGGGCGGCGCCGCGCGTCGGCCCGGCACGGCTGGGGGCGGCGCTGCGGATGATGGCGCTGCGGAGGACGGCGCGACGACGGAGGGCAGCACGACCTCCGGCACGATCACCGAGTCCTGACAGCATGTCGCCCGGGCCGGAATCCCGGCCCGCGCGTTCCGCCGAGGTAGAGCCCCGGTCCCGCGAAGTAGAGCCCCGGTCACGCGAGGTAGAGGCGTGGTCACAGCTCTACCGACCCGACCGCGGCTCTCCTTCGCGTGAACCACGGCTCTACCTCGCGTGGACCTGGGCTCTACCTCGCCCAGCCACGGCTCTACCTCGCGTGGACCAGGGCTCTACCTCGCCCGACCACGGCTCTATCTCGCGGGGCCTCGGGTCTCCCTCGGGGTGACCAGGACTACCTCGGCGGGCCGGGGTTCTGCCCCGCTCTCGTCGTACCGTGGGAGACGTGCCCACCGACCCGACCGCACCGTCCCCGACCGACCCGACCGAACCGACGACCGCCTCCCCCGCGCACGTGGCGACGTCGGCCGCAGACCTGCCGTCCGCCGTCCCGACCCTGTCGTCGCGGCTCGCGTGGCGGCCGAGCCAGCCGCCGGCGGGCGCGGAGCCCGCGCCGCGGACGGGGACGGTCGAGGACGCTGTGGAATTGCTGCGGGGGCTGCGGGTCACGGCGCTCACGGGCGCGGGCGTGTCGACGGACTCGGGGATCCCGGACTACCGCGGCCCGGACTCGCCGCCGCGCAACCCGATGACGTACCAGCAGTTCGTGCAGGACGAGGCGTTCCGCCGCCACTACTGGGCGCGCAACCACGTCGGGTGGCAGCACGTGCACCGCACGCACCCGAACGCGGGCCACCGGGCGCTGGCGCGGCTGGAGGACGCGGGCGTGCTCGTCGGGCTCATCACGCAGAACGTGGACCTGCTGCACGAGGACGCGGGCAGCCGCAACGTCATCGACCTGCACGGCCGCTACGACCGGGTGATCTGCCTGCAGTGCGGGCGCGTCATCTCGCGCGAGCACCTGGCCGAGCGCCTGACCGCGCTCAACCCGGGGTTCCTGGAGAGCGTCGGCGACGTCGGCGACGTGGAGATCGCGCCGGACGCGGACGCGGTGATCGAGCAGACGTCGCACTTCCGGCCCGCACCGTGCGAGTTCTGCGGCGGGGTGCTCAAGCCGGAGATCGTGTACTTCGGGGAGAACGTGCCGCGCGAGCGGGTCGACCGTGCGTTCGCGATGGTCGACGAGGGCGACGCGCTCCTCGTCGCGGGGTCGTCGCTCACGGTGCTGAGCGGGCTGCGGTTCGTGCGGCACGCGGCGAAGGACGGCAAGCCGGTCGTGATCGTCAACCGCGGCTGGACGCGCGGTGACCCGCTCGCGACGCTCAAGATCGAGGCCGGCACCACGGAGACCCTCACCGCCCTCGCCGAGGCGCTCGCGCGCTGAGGCGACCGACCCACGAGCGGTGGGGAGGTAGGACGGCGCCGGGTCGTGGCGGGAGGCTGCGCAGGGGCGGTGCGCTCAGCGCTGCGCGCCGAAGAAGTCGCGGAGCAGCCGTGCGCACTCGTCCTCGCGCACGCCGCCGACGACCTCGACGGCGTGGTTCGCGCGCTGGTCGCGCACGAGGTCCCACACCGAGCCGGTCGCGCCGGCCTTCGGGTCCCACGCCCCGAGCACGAGCCGCTCGACGCGCGCCAGCACGAGCGCGCCCGCGCACATGACGCACGGCTCGAGCGTGACGACGAGCGTGCAGCCCTCGAGGCGCCACTCCCCCCACGTCGCGGCGGCCTGGCGCAGCGCGAGCACCTCGGCGTGCGCGGTCGGGTCGCCCGTCTCCTCGCGCCGGTTGCGCCCCACGCCGAGCAGCCGCCCGTCGGGCCCGACGACGACCGCCCCCACGGGCACGTCGGCGCTCGCGAGCGCGTGGGTCGCCTCGTGCAGCGCGAGGCCCATGAGGGCGTCCCACGTCCGGCGGCGCCCCGCGACCGTGGCGGGCGGGAACGCACCCTCCGTGGTGGGGATCGCGAGCCCGCGCGGCACGGTGCCCGACGCCGTCCCCTCCTCCGGGTGCGCGAGGTCGCCCCGGTGCGCGGGGTCGCCCGAGCGGGCGGGGCCGCCCGGGTGGGCCGGCTCGCCGGGGTGGGCGACGTCGTCGGGCACGGGACCTCCGGTCGGTAGGAGCGGGCCGCACCAGGCTAGCGACCGGGCGCCCACCCCGTGCGCGGACCGGTTACCGGCCGGTACGGCGGACGGCCCGCGGTCCGATACCGTTGTCACCATGCGCCTGCACGTCGCCGACCACCCGCTCGTGGCCCACAAGCTGACCGTCCTGCGGAACAAGGAGACGACGTCCTCGACGTTCCGGCTCCTCGTCGACGAGCTGGTCACGCTCCTCGCGTACGAGGCGACGCGGGACGTGCGCGTCGAGCCGCACGAGATCGAGACGCCCGTGACCAGGACGGTCGGCGTCCGCCTCGCGGAGCCGCGCCCCCTCGTCGTGCCGATCCTGCGCGCGGGCCTCGGCATGCTCGAGGGCATGACGCGCCTCCTGCCCACGGCGGAGGTCGGGTTCCTCGGGATGCAGCGCGACGAGGAGACGCTCGAAGCGGTCACGTACGCGAACCGCCTCCCCGACGACCTCACGGGCCGGCACGTGTTCCTGCTGGACCCGATGCTCGCGACCGGCGGCACGCTGGTTGCGGCGATCGACTACGTCTTCGCGCGCGGGGCGCGCGACGTCACGGCCGTGTGCCTGCTCGCCGCCCCGGAGGGCATCCAGGTGCTGGAGAAGGCGGTCGGCGAGCGCGTCGACGTCCAGCTCGTGGTCGCGGCGGTCGACGAGCGCCTCGACGAGAAGGCGTACATCGTGCCCGGGCTGGGCGACGCGGGCGACCGCCTGTACGGCGTCGTCTGACCCTCCCACCTGCACGAACACCCGCCGGGACGTCCCGGCGCCCGCTCGGCACGCCCGGAACGCGAGATCGCCGCGGTCCGCATGCTGAGAACTTCCACGGCTCCTCTTGGCGTGCCGTGCGCTCCGCTGCCATGCTCGCTCCCGTGAGCACCTCGACCCGTCCCGTCAGCGCGCCGTCCGGCGTGCTCCCGGGCGCGGTCGTGTGCGTCTGTTGTCAGGCCTGAACCCTCTCCCGCACCTCGGTTCAGCCCTCGACCCCTGCCGACCCGCCGGACTCCCGGCATCGCCGTCGGCCCGACGCACCCGGAGCCACCCATGACGCTCACCGCTACCCGCACCGCACGCCGCACGCCGTCGGCCCGCGTCCCCGCCGTCCGGGCGACGACGCCGCGCACCACCGCCCCGCGGACCGCCCCCGCGCCTCGCGCGGCGGCACCCGAGCCGGCCGCCCCGCGGCGCAACCCCGGCTTCGTGCTCTACGTCGGCGTCGACGCCGCGCCGGGCGAGCAGCCGCAGGCGCAGCTCGTCGAGCTCGCCGAGGCCCTGGGCGAGCTCGCGCGCGACTGGCTGCCGAGCGCCGAGACGTACACGGCGCTCGCCCTCGCCGAGCCCACGACCGCGACGACGTCGCCCGTCCAGGACATCGCCGCGTTCCGCGAGCGGCTCGCGACCCTCTCGCCCGTGCCGCGCGTCGTCATCGACCCCGCGGGGCGCACGGTCACCGTGGAGGGCCGCTCCGCGCGCCTGACCTTCCGCGAGCTCGAGCTGCTGTCGTACCTCGCGCGCACGGCGCACCGCGTCGTGACGCGCGCCGAGCTGCTGGAGACCGTGTGGGCCGACCACGAGGTCGCGAGCGGCAGCCGCACCATCGACGTCCACGTGCGACGCCTGCGCGAGAAGCTCGGGCTGGAGCACGTCATCACCACGGTCCGCGGGCTCGGCTACCGGTTCGATCCGCAGACCCCCGTCGTCCTCGGCGGCTCGGGGGACGCCGCCTGAGGACCGCGCTGCCGGGCCGCGGTCGACGTGGGGGTACGTGGGGGACCACGCGCCCGGCAGCGCAACCCCCTCCTGTGACGACCCTCGCACGCCGCCCGCTCGTCGGGCGCGGACGCGCGTGCGGCGATACGTTCGGCCCATGCGCACAGTCATCGCGGGAGGTCACGGCCAGGTGGGCCGTCGCCTGGCCCGGACGCTGGTGGAGCGCGGGGACGACGTCGTCGCCTTCGTGCGGTCCGCCGCGCAGATCACGGATCTCACGGAGCTCGGCGCGCACGTCGCGCTCGTCGACCTCGAGAAGGACGACGCCGTCGCGGTGTCCTTCGAGCTCGAGGGCGCGGACGCCGTCGTGTTCGCCGCGGGCGCCGGACCCGGCAGCGGGGCACCGCGCAAGGACGCGGTCGACCGCGCGGGCGCGGCCCTCCTCGCCGACGCCGCCGAGCGCGCCGGGGTGGGGCGCTACGTCCTCGTCTCGTCGCGGGGCGTCGAGGCGGCCCGCGCCGACGAGCGCCCCGACGGTGTCGACGACGTGTTCTGGGCCTACCTGCGCGCGAAGGCCGCCGCGGAGGACGACCTGCGCGCCCGCACGGACCTGCAGTGGACGATCGTCCGGCCCGGCCGTCTCACCGACGACCCGGGCGTCGGGCTCGTGGCCCTCGCCCCCGTGGGCGACGGCGACAAGCCGCGCGGCAAGCGGCGCAAGCCCGGCGCCGCCGTGGGCGAGCGGTCCGACGTGACGCGCGACGACGTCGCGCTCGTGCTCGCGGCGGTGCTCCACGAGCCCCGCTCGGCCGGACTCGTGCTCGACCTCGTGGGCGGCGACCGCCCCGTCGAGGACGCGCTCGCCGACGTCCTGCCCTGACCGCCCGGCCCGGAGACGGACGTCGGGCGTGTCAGCCCTCGCAGCGGGCCTCGCGCTGCCAGATCACCCCGAGCGGGTCACGGTCGGGCCGGATGAGGACGTTCGCGATCCGCGCGGTGTAGTTCCAGCCGCCGTAGGACACCTCGTCGCCGAAGCCGTACCACTCCCCCGCGTCCCACGCGGCGTAGCACGCGGGCGCCGCGCTGAAGGGGTCGACCACGAGCTGCTCGGACCACGACCCCGCGTGCAGGACGTACTTCGCCCCGGACCCGGAGGCCTCGCCCAGCGCCACCGTGCGGCGCTCGCCGGCCGCGAGGTCCCACTGGCCCTTCGCCTGCCCGGTGACCCGGAAGGTCAGCGGGACGTTGGAGCCCGCGTTGTCGAGGAGCACGGACACCGTGCGGAACGAGTCACCACGCTTCGCGTCGTAGTACGGGTCACCGAGGACGAGGCTCCCGCCGGGCGCCACGACCGCGCAGTCGAGCGCGTCGAACCGGGCCGTCACCGTCTCCGCGAACGGGGTGCCGAGGACCGTGCGCGAGAGCTCGAACGTGACCGCACCGGACCGCACCGCGAGGGCACCCGCGGGCAGGTCGACGCTCGCGCTCGCACCCGGCGCGACCTCGCCGAGGTCGCGCGTGCCGAACGGGGTGCGCACGACGACGCGGGTCGGCTCGTCGGCGTCGTTCCGCAGACCGGTCGTGAGCACCACCCCGCCCCCGCCGGGCGCGCACTGCGTCGTCGCCGTGAGCGTCGCCGCCCAGTCCGGCACGTACGCCGCGCCCCGGTAGGTCGCCGCGAGGGCGGAGTCCTGGAAGCCCTTCCCGAGCACCCAGCGGTACTGGCGGAAGGTCACCTTCCCGGCCTTGACGTCGAGCGCCCCCGTGTCGATCGTGAAGGTCGCCGTCTCCCCCGGCTTGATGCCGCTCACCGGGGCGGAGTCCCCGAGCGCGCCGCCGAGCATCCGGGCGTCGAGCGTCTCCGCCGTGTCGTTCGTCAGGGTGCCGACGAGCCGGATCGAGCCGTCCTGCCAGCGCGCCTCGACCGTCGCCGTGCGCGCCCACGACGGCGCGTAGGTCGTCGCGGCGTACGACGCGTTCAGCGTGCTCCCCGCCAGGCCGGGGGCGTGGGCCCGCTCGACCGCGAACGTGGCCGCCCCCGCCGGGACGTCGCGCAGGCGGGTGTCGACGGCGAGCGTCGCGGTCGCGCCCGGGGCGACCTCCACGGGCGCGGCGGCGCCGTACGGCGTGGTCATCGTGACCCGCAGCGTCGTCGCCCGGTACGGGTTGTGGAACGTCCCGCGCACGACCGCCGCGCCGGCGCCCGCGCCGTCCGGCACGACCCACGTGGCCGTCGCCGATGCGGAGCCGTCCGCGACGGACCAGTCGAAGCAGTCGACGCCCGGGACCTCGTGGCTCGCGAGGGCCGCGCCGTCGGCCAGCACGTCGAGCGTCAGCGACGCCTCCCCGACACCGCCGGGCACGTCGACGACGGCGTCCCGGCCGCCGTCGACCGTGCGCGTCAGGTCGTCGCGACCGGCGACGGCGAACACCACGGGGACGGTCGAGCGCGTGTTGTCGTAGCGCAGCGCGACCGGGGCGGACGACCGCTCGGTCGCCGGGCCGAGCCGGCACGCCCCGACGGTCGGCGCGTCCACCGCGGGCGCGTGCCGCACGGCGTCGTACGCGGCGGTCACGACGTGCGACCTGCCCGAGCCGTCGAGCCGGGAGACCCGGAACGCGACCTCGCCCGCGGCGACCTGCCGGGAGCCGGTGTCGAGGGTCAGCACGGCCTCCGCGCCGGGTGCGACGTCGACCGCGCGCGTCGTGCCGAGCGCTCCGCCGTCCAGGGCCACGCGCAGCGTCGCCGCCGCGTGGTCGTTGCGGAACGTCCCGCTCACCACGACGGAGCCGCCGCCCTCGGTGGGCGCCCACTCCGCGGTCGCCGAGCCCTCGACGTCCCACGCGAAGCAGTCGACCGCGCCGACCGTGCGGGAGACGAGCGCGTCGCCGTCGGCCCGCAGCGCGTACGTCGCAGGCGCGGCTCCCGCCGGAGGAAGCTCGACCTCGGCACGGGCCCGCGCCGGGACCGTCTGCGCGAGGCCCGGGTGCCCGTCGACCGAGAACTCGACCGGGAGGGTGGAGGCGGAGTTGTCGAAGGTCAGCGTCGCGGCGGCGGACGACGTGTCCGTCTCGGGGTCGAACACGCACTGCGCGACCGCCGCGTCCGGGACGACCGGCGCGATCGTCTGGCCGTCGAGGGCGAGCGCGACGTCGCTCGGCGGCCGCGAGACGACCGCCTCGCCGCCCGGCCCGACGAGCAGCCGCTCCTGCGAGAGCACGAGCATGCTCGCGGGCACCGCGGGCGCGTTGACGTCGACGACCAGCGAGGCGTTCTCACCGACGCTCGTGCGCGCGGGGAGGTCGGCCGCGTGCCACGCGGGCGTGTCGGGCGCGGCCAGGCCGACCGTGACGGGCGCGCCCGTCCGGTTCGCGACGTCGGCGGTGTACCGCACCGTGCCGTCCGCGTTCTCCGCGCGGACCTGGACGCCGTCGGCCCCGAGCCACGCGAGCGGCACCGCCGCGCTCAGGGTGCGGCTCGCCGTGACTGCCTGGTCGTCGGCTCCGGCCCGCACCTCGACGGGGACGTCCGCCGGGAGCACGCGGAGCGCGCCGTCGTCGCGCTGCTGGACCTCGGGCACGAACGCACCGTTCGCGCGCAGCTCGACCGCCAGCTCGACCGACCGTCCCGCGGACGCGCCCCGGGCCGGCGCGGGCAGCACGGTGTCGTTCGCGCACTCGAGAGCGGCGCCCCGCGCCGGGGTGGTGCAGGTCCAGCCGTCGTCGACAGGTCGGAGGGACAGCCCCTTCGGCAGCTCGGGCACGGTGAAGCGGACGCCCTGGGCATCACGGTCGCCGGTGTTGGCGGCCGTGAGCGTGAGCGTCGCGGACCCGGGGTTCGCCGCGAGCGCCACGCGCTCGTCGTCGAGCCGGACCTCCGCGCCGACGTACTTCAGCGGCGGCGGCGTGAGGTTGCGCTCGACCGTCCGCAGGCCCTCCGCCTTCACGCGCGCCGGGAACTCGTAGACGCCGCCGCCGCGGGCCGTGACCGTGACGACGAGGTCGCGCGCCTCGCCGGGCGCGAGCACGCCCACCGCGCACGCGAGCGTCCCGCCCGCAGCGGCGGGACCGCACGGGAGCGCAGCCGTGCGCAGCACGGGCGCGACCGACGCGCCGCGCGCGACGACCGACGACGTGACGGCCTCGACGCCGGCCGGCAGGTCGACCTCGACCGTGACGTTCTGCGCCGCCCTCCCGCCCGAGTTCGACACCGTCAGGCGCACGTCCGCGGGCTTGCGCGCCTCCATCTCGATACCGGTCCCGAGCGCGACGTCGAGCGCGGCCGGAGCGGGCTCCGGCGGCGGGTCGACGGGCGTCGGCTCGCCGGTCCCCGGGTCGACGGGGGTCGAGCCGCCGGGAGCCGGGTCGGTGGGCGTCGAGCCGACCGGGCTCGTCCCGCCGGGCGCGGCCCCACCCGCAGGCGGAGCCGTCGTCGCGTCGGGGGTGGCGGGGTCCGTCGGCGCCGGCGGGATGTTGGTGGGCGACGTCGGGTCCGTCGTGGGGTCGGGCGTCGGGGCGGTCGTCCCCGAGCTCGGCGAGGGGGACGGAGACGGGGACGAGCCGGACGGCGTCGGGGACGACTGCGAGGTCGGTGGCGGCGTGGGCTCGGGAGTGAAGGCCCCGAGCGCGCCCGCGACGCCCAGCCCCGCGACCGCGAGGACGCCCACGGTGACCGCCGCCGCGGCGATGGGCGCGGACGCGACCAGCGCGAGCAGGCCTCCGGCCCCGGCCGCGGCCAGGGCACCACCGCCCGCCGCCGCACCGCCGACGGCCGCTGCTCCACCCACCGCGGCAGCCCCGGCACCCGCGCCCGCACCGGCCGCTCCCCCGGCGACGCTGCCCGCGGCGCCGACGGCTCCCGCCGCCGCACCGGCCCCGCCGATCACCCCGGTCCCGGCGGCGCCTGCACCGGCGCCGCCGCCGACGCCCGCACCGGCCCCGGCACCGGTCGCCGCACCGGACCCGCCCGCCGCACCGGACCCGCCGGCAGCACCCGAGCCTCCCGCCGCGCCGGACCCACCGGCGCCCGATCCTCCGGCGCTCGACCCGCCGGCGCTCGACCCGCCAGCGCCGCCCGACCCACCGGCGCCCGAGCTGCTCGCCGTCCCGCTGCCGGACGCGCCCTGGAGCGCGGCCGCGAGCCCGCCGGCGACCGCCGCGCCACCCGTGGTGGGCAGCGCCGTCCCGACGAGACCGAGCGCGCCCACGCCGAGCACGAGCGGGGCGATGACGGCGCGCATGCCGTGGGAGACGTCGCCCAGCTCGAGCACGAGCCCGCGGCAGTCGTCGCAGCCCTCGAGGTGCGACTCGACGCGTGCCGTCTCGCGCTTGGCGAGGCCCCCGCGCACGTACGACCCGAGGAGCGCGTTGACCGTGCGGCACTCCTCGGCGGGCACGGACGTGAGGTGCTGCTGGAGGTACGCCTGGCGCAGCCCCTCACGGGCGCGGTACGCGAGCGCGGAGACGCCGTTCGCGGTGAGGCCCAGCAGCGGGGCGATCTCGGCCGGGGACAGGTTCTCGACCTCGGTGTACCAGAGCACGGCACGCCACCGCTCCGGCAGGTCCTGGTACGCGCGCGTGACCGTCGAGCGCTCGAAGCCCTCGAGCGTCGGGTCCTCCGTCGAGGCCATCGGGCCGAACGCGGACTCGAACGTGCGCTCGTCGTCGGTCGGCTGCGTGCGCCGCGCCCCGCTGACGAGGTCGTACGACAGACGGCGCACGACCGTGAAGAGGTAGGCGCGGAACGTGACGTCCGGGCCGCCGCCGTTCTGCAGCACGGAGAGGGTGCGGGCGAACGCGTCGGACACGACGTCGTCGGCGTCGGCGCTCGAGCGGACGTACTGGCGCGCGACCGTGCGCGCGGCCCCGGCGTGCCGCTCGTAGAGCACCCCGTAGGCGCTCGTGTCCCCTGCACGTACGGCGGTGATGAGCTCGGCGTCGCTGAACGCCTCGCTGTCCACCCGTTGTGCCTGCGTCATCGTCACCCGCCCCGGAGACCGCCCCGAACCGAGGCTACGGTGGCCATAGTAGACGCCCGTCCATCTCACGGGCAGAGGGTTCCCGCCACCGGAACGGGAACGGCGGTGCTTTCTGGCTTTCGTCCCCTTTGACCCGGGACGTGAGGTCCTGGAAACTCCTCGCCGTTCCCGCGTCATGGACCGCCCGCCCGCACGTCTCATCTACATGGACCACCTCCCGGGGTACGCCGTGCCCGCGACCGACGCCGTGCGCGAGCGGTGGCGGCGCGCGAGCGCCGACAGCGTCTGGCTACGGCCGGGCGACTGGTACCACCCTGCCGTCGACGCGCTCGTCGAGGCGTTGTGCGAGGAGCGGGACGCGACGCCCGCCGCCGAGCGGCTCGGCCGCGTCCGCGCGGAGGCCGGGGTCGGGATCGGCGAGGCCATCGACGACGTCGTCTGCCTGTACCGCGCCCACGACCGCGAGCCGGTCGTCGACCTGGTCCGCGGCGTGGCGGTCGGCTGGTCTGAGGGGTACGAGGCCAGCCCCGTGGCACCCGAGGTCCTGGACCCGGAGTCCGGTCTCGCGACGACCCAGTACCTGGTGCACCGGCTCCGCGAGACGTACGGCGCGGCCGAGCGCGCGGGCCTCGACGCGACCCAGACCCACGGGCTGCTCGTCGTCGACGTCGCGCTCGACGACCTGACGGGCTGGCAGCGGTTCGCGCGGTCGGCGGCGATGGGCCGCGCGCTCACCCACACGTTCGGCGAGGGCCACCCCATGGCCTCGATCGGCAACGGGCTCTTCGTCGTGCTCGGCGAGCGGGACGCCGACGACGCCATGGTGCGCACCGTGCTCCGCCACAACATCGAGCGCACCGGGCTCGCGCTGGGCGTCACGGCCATCCTGCGCCGGCCGCCGCGCGTCTGGCTCGAACCGCTCCCCCGCACCCACACGGCGGCCGTCCAGCTCCTCGACACGCTCCAGCGCTGACACGACGACGCCCCGTCCCACGCGGGCGAGCACGTGGTCCGGGGCGTCCGGGGGCGTCTGCGGCCGGCAGGTGACCGACCGCCCGCGAGCAAGGCTGCGACCGCGCGTCAGCGCGGCGTGAAGGTGAGGCAGTCGGCCCGGTCCTCGCCGGACGCGCCCGCCCCGACGCGGATCGACGGCGCGGAGCACTCGAGCGAGGCGTTGTGGACGCACTCCGTGCGCTGGCAGGCCCCGACGTGCGCGAGCACCTTCTCCAGCCCGCCCTTCGTGCCCAGCGGGATGAACGTCGCGCACTCGGCGTCACCCGTGTGACCGGCGATCGTCACGGCGCCCGCGTGGCACCCGTGGTCGTGGTTGTAGCCGCAGCCGTCGATGGAACACTCGACGACCTGGGGCATCTCCGTGAGGCTGCTCATCGCGATCTCCTGTCTCCGAGGACCCGCCGTGGGTCGGTCTCCGCGTTCCACGGTATTCCCGGAATTCCTCGGTGTATAGCAAGGAAGGCCTTGCTAAGAAATGCAGGAATGCGCTGCAATTAGCGCACGGCATTCTTGCGGAATTGCCTCGTCGCAGGTCAGTTGTCGGTGCCGTCGGCCCGGGGCCGCCAGATGACGAGCGCGCGCGCCTCGCCGTGCTCGACGAGCGTCTCGCGCAGGGCCTCCTCGACCCCGCGCCGCACGCTGCGCCCGCGCGGCACGACGACGACGTCGCCGCTCGCCGCGGCGGCGAACACGCGGCCGCCCGGCTCGACGCGCGCCGAGAGCGCCTCGATGCGCCGCTCGAGCCGCTCGACCTGGGACTCGAGGGCAAGGATCCGCTGGATGCCCGCGAGGTTGATGCCCTCGTCGTGGCTGAGGCGCTGCACCTCGAGCAGCTTCGCGACGTCGCGCAGCGAGTACCGCCGTCCCCGGCCCGCGGTGCGGCGCGGCACCACGAGGCCGAGGCGGTCGTACTGGCGCAGGGTCTGCGGGTGCATGCCTGCGAGCGCGGCGGCCTGCGAGATGACGAGGACGGGCGCGTCCTGGTCGACGTCGGGCGTCACGTCCGGACCCGTCCGGGCGTCGTCCGTGCGGTACGCGGTCATCCGGGCCTCCTTCCCGAGCCGGCGCTCCGGGCGCCGGTCACTCCGCGGCCTGGCGGACCAGGTCGGCGCGCACGTCCTGGCCGGCGGTCTCGGCGGCGAACGTCTCGACGGCCTCGCGCGCGGCCTTCGAGAGCTTCTGCGGCACGGCGACCTGGACCGTGACGAGCAGGTCGCCGGTCGACTTCGCGGTCTTCACGCCGCGGCCGCGGACGCGCAGCGTGCGCCCCGACGGCGTGCCGGCCGGCACCTTGACCTTGACGGTCGAGCCGTCGAGCGTCGGGACGGCGATGGTGGCGCCGAGCGCGGCCTCGGGGAACGTCACCGGGACCGTGATCCGCAGGTTGTCGCCGTCGAGCGAGAACACCGGGTGCGGGGTGACGTGCACGGTGACGACGAGGTCGCCGTCGGGTCCGCCCGCCGTGCCGGGGCGGCCCTTGCCGCGCAGCCGGATCTTCTGGCCGTCGCGGACGCCCGGCGGGATGCGCGTCGTGACCGTGCGGCCGTCGACGGTGAACGTCACGGTGGACCCCTCGACCGCCTGCCGGAACGGCAGCGTCGTGGCGGCCGCGAGGTCGGCGCCCGCGCGGGGCCGCGGGCCGCCGAACTGCTGGCCCGCGCCGCCGCCGAACATCGAGCCGAGGATGTCCTCGAACCCGCCCGCGCCCTGGCCGCCGGTCGAGTAGCGGACCCGGGTGCCGCCCGGCCCCCCGCCGCCGCCGAACATGCCGCCGAAGACGTCCTCGAAGCCCGCTCCCCCGGCACCGCCGGGGCCCGCGGAGAAGCGCGCGCCCCCGCCCGCCATCGCCCGGATCGCGTCGTACTGCTCGCGCTCCTTGGGGTCCGACAGCACGGCGTACGCCTCGCCGATCTCCTTGAACTTGGCCTCGGCGCTCGCGTCACCCTGGTTCTGGTCGGGGTGGTACTTGCGGGCGAGCTTGCGGTAGGCCTTCTTGATCGCGGCGTCGTCGGCGTCCTTGGGGACGCCGAGCGCGGCGTAGAAGTCCTTCTCCATCCAGTCCTGTCCGGTCACGGCGCCTCCCTCCTGTCGGTGGTCGTGGTCCTGGTCCTTCGTTCCGTGGCTGCTGCCGGTGGGTCTGCTGCTGGTGATCCTCGCGTGCCCGACGGCGGAGCGCACCTCCGCGCGGGAGGTGCGCCCGCGCCGTCGGGCACGAGGAAGGGGTGGCTACTGCGGGCCGACGACCGAGACGCGCGCGGCGCGCACGACCCGGTCCCCGATCCGGTAGCCCGGCTCGATGACGAGGTTCACCGTGGTGGCGGTGGCCTCGGGGTCGGGCTGGTGCATGAGCGCCTCGTGCACGGTGGGGTCGAACTCGTCCCCGACCGCGCCGTAGCGCTCGATCCCGAACTTCTCGAGCGACGCGTCGAGCTTGTCGGCGATGGCCGCGAACGGCCCCGTCAGCTCGCCGTGCTGCCGCGCGCGGTCGATGTCGTCGAGGACCGGCAGGAGCGCGGTGAGCACGTCCTCGATCCCCTTCGTGCGCGCGGCCTCCTGGTCGCGCAGCGACCGGTTGCGATAGTTCGTGAAGCTGGCCCGCTCGCGCTGGAGCGCGTCGAGGTGCTCCGCGGCCTCGGCCTTCGCCGCGAGGACCGCGGCGTCGACCTCGGCCTCGTCGGACGGCTCGAAGTCGAGGCCCGCGAGCGGGTCCGTCTCCGCGTCGTCGCCCGCGGAGCCGCCGGCCTCGCCCTCGGGGCGGGGCCGACCGCTCTCCGGGTCGACCTTGCGCTTGTCCGTGAACTGGAAGGGCTTGTCGTCGGAGCCCTGGCCGGGCTCGCGCCCGGCCTGCTCCTCGGGGCCCTGCGGGTCGGTCGGTCCGTCGGCCGTCACTTGCGCTCGTCCTCCTCGTCCACGATCTCGGCGTCGACGACGTCCTCGTCCGGGGCGGACGTCGCGCCCGCCGCGGCGGTGGCGTCGTCCTGCGCGGCGCCGGGGTTGCCGGCGGCCTGCTCCTGCTCGGCCGAGGCGTAGAGCGCCTGGCCGATCTTCTGCGAGGACGCGACGAGCTTCTCGTGCGCGGTCTTCACGGCGTCGGCGTCCTCGCCCTCGAGCGCGGACTTGACCGACGCGATGTCGGCCTCGACCTCGGTGACGACGTCGGCGGGGAGCTTCTCCTTGTTCTCGGAGACGAGCTTCTCGGTCGAGTAGACGAACGCCTCGGCCTGGTTGCGGGTCTCCGCGTCCTCGCGACGCTTCTTGTCCTCGGCCGCGTGCTCCTCGGCCTCCTTGACCATGCGGTCGATGTCCTCCTTGGGCAGCGCCGAGCCACCCGTGATGGTCATCTTCTGCTCCTTGCCGGTGCCGCGGTCCTTCGCGCCGACGTGGACGATGCCGTTCGCGTCGATGTCGAAGGTGACCTCGATCTGCGGCACGCCGCGCGGGGCCGGCGCGATGCCGGTGAGCTCGAACGTGCCGAGCGGCTTGTTGTCGCGCGCGAACTCGCGCTCGCCCTGGAACACCTGGATGAGCACCGACGGCTGGTTGTCCTCGGCCGTCGAGAAGATCTCGCTGCGCTTGGTCGGGATGGCCGTGTTGCGCTCGATGAGCTTGGTCATCACGCCGCCCTTGGTCTCGATGCCGAGGGACAGCGGGGTCACGTCGATGAGCAGGACGTCCTTGCGGTCACCGGAGATGACGCCGGCCTGCAGGGCCGCGCCGACGGCGACGACCTCGTCCGGGTTGACGCCCTTGTTCGGCTCCTTGCCGCCCGTGAGCTCCTTGACGACGTCGGTCACGGCCGGCATGCGGGTGGAGCCACCCACGAGCACGACGTGGTCGATGTCGGAGACGGAGACGCCCGCGTCGGAGATGACCTTGTGGAACGGGGCCTTCGTCCGGTCGAGGAGGTCCTGCGTCATCTGCTGGAACTGGGCGCGCGTGAGCTTCTCGTCCAGGTGGATGGGGCCGTTCTCGCTCATCGAGAGGTACTGCATCGAGATGGTGGTGCTCGTCGCGGACGAGAGCTCCTTCTTCGCCTGCTCGGCGGCCTCGCGCAGACGCTGGAGCGCGATCTTGTCCTTCGACAGGTCGACGCCCGAGCTGTTCTTCACCTGCTTGATGAGGTGCTCGACGATGCGGTTGTCCCAGTCGTCGCCACCGAGGCGGTTGTCGCCCGAGGTCGCGCGGACCTGGATCGTGGAGAAGTCGTCCTCGTCCTTGCCGACCTCGAGGAGCGAGACGTCGAACGTGCCGCCGCCCAGGTCGAAGACGAGGATGAGCTCGTCCTCCTTGCCCTTCTCCAGGCCGTAGGCGAGCGCGGCCGCGGTGGGCTCGTTGACGATGCGGGTCACGTTGAGGCCCGCGATCTGCCCGGCGTCCTTGGTCGCCTGGCGCTCGGCGTCGTTGAAGTACGCCGGGACGGTGACGACCGCGTCCGTGACGGGCTCGCCCAGGTACTCCTCGGCGTCGCGCTTGAGCTTGCCCAGGATGCGCGCGGAGATCTCCTGCGCGGTGTACTTCTTGTCGTCGATCTCCACCGACCAGTCGGTGCCCATGTGGCGCTTCACCGAGCTGATGGTGCGGTCGACGTTCGTGACCGCCTGGCGCTTGGCGACCTCGCCGACGAGGACCTCGCCGGTCTTGGAGAAGGCGACCACCGACGGCGTCGTGCGCGACCCCTCGGCGTTCGCGATGACCGTGGGCTCTCCGCCCTCGAGGACGGCGACCACCGAGTTGGTGGTGCCGAGGTCGATCCCGACTGCTCGTGCCATGTGTGTGCCTCCGTCGTTCTGGGTGCCCGACGGCGCTGCTGCGCCTCGGCACACCGGGTTGAGTCTGCTTCACTCAAGGTAGATCCGTGGTCGGTGCTCGCGCAACCTCACCCGGCTCAACTTGAGTCCATCAGGCTCAACCTTCACGCGACCCGCACTATTCCCCGCTCGCGGCCGCCCGGGAACGCGCCTGCTGGCGCGCACGCTGCTCCGCGTAGCCCTCCTGCCAGTCGACGGCGAGGGGCATGTCGCGGCGGCGGACCTCGTCGACCGCCAGCTCGACGGGGAACCCCCAGGTGTCGGCGAGCACGAACAGGTGGTCGCCCGTGACGGTCGTGCCCCGGAGCCTGTCGAGCTCTCGGAGCCCTCGGTGCACCGTGCGCCGGAAGCGCGACTCCTCGTCCCGCAGCACGCCGCTCAGCTCCTCGCGCTGCTCGACCAGGTTCGGGTAGGCGTCGCGGTACGACCCGGCCACGACGGCGACGAGGTCGTCGACGAACCGGTCCTCCAGCCCGAGCCGGAGCGCGTGCACCACGGCCCGGCGCACGAGCCGCCGCAGCACGTACCCGTGGGCCTTGTTGCCTGGCCGCACGCCGTCGGCGGCGAGGAACGTCGCGGCGCGCACGTGGTCCGCGATCACGCGGAACGGGCGCGGGTCGTCCTCGTACGTGCGACCGCTCAGGTCCTCGAGTCGGTCGACCAGGGGCCGCAGCAGGCTCACGTCGAACACGTCGGGCGTCGCCGTCGCGGCGGCGGCGATGCGCTCCAGCCCGCCCCCGAAGTCGATGCTCGGCTCGTCGAGGAGGACGAAGCCCTCGCTCGTGCGGCGGTAGCGCATGAACACCTGGTTGCCGATCTCGACGAACCGCCCGCCCTCGCTCGCCGGATGGGGCTCCCCGGTCGACGGGTCGTGGAGCTCCGGGCCGAGGTCGTAGAAGACCTCCGAGTCCGGCCCGCAGGGGTCGCCGACAGGCGTGCCCTCCAGGCCACCTCCCCGGCTCCACCAGTTCTCCTCGGCGTCGTAGAGGAAGACCCGGCCGCCGCGCATGCCGTCGCGGTCCCCGTCCGCACGCGACCCCACGTCCACGACCGACGCCTCGATGCCGTGCTCGGCGAACACCGTGACCCAGGCCTGGGCCGCCGTCTCGTCCCGGGGGATCCCGTGCTCGACCGACCCGCGGAAGCACGTGACGTAGAGGCGCGAGAGGTCGACGCCGACGAGCGCGAGGAAGTCGGCGAACCACCGGACCTGCCGCTCGACGTCGGCCGACCCCAGGCTCCAGTTGCCCAGCATCTCGAAGAAGGTCGTGTGCCGTCGGTCGCCGACCTCGTCGATGTCCTGCGACCGCAGGCACGGCTGCGAGTCGACCAGGAGCCGCCCGGCGGCGTGCGGACGCACGCCGAGCAGGTAGGGCATCAGCGGCTGCATGCCCGCGCCCGTGAACAGGGTCGTCGGGTCCTCGCGCAGGACGAGGGGCGCTCGCTCGATCACGGCGTGCCCCCGGGCGGCGAAGAAGTCGAGGTAGGCCGAGCGGATCTCCTGGGCGTCCATCCGACGACCCTAGGGACCGGCACCACCGACTTCCAGGGCAATCCCCGCGGCCCCCGGCGAGGACGACCGCGCCCCGCCGCGGTGGGACGCGGCGGGGCGGGTGCGGGGCGGGGCGGCTCGACGGGAGCCGCGCCGCCCCTCGCTCAGATCAGCTCGACGCCGTCGGCCTGCGGCCCGCGGTCGCTCTGCCGGATCTTGAACCGGACCCGGTCACCCTCCTCGAGCTCCTCCCCGCCGCGCACGACGGACACGTGCACGAACAGGTCCTCGCCCCCGGCGTCGGGCGTGATGAAGCCGAAGCCGCGGTCGGCGTCGTACCGCGCGACCGTGCCCTCGCCGCCGCGCACGCGCCCGCCGGACGCCGGACGACCACGGTCCGAGCCCGGTCGACCACGGTCCGAGCCCGGTCGGCCGCGGTCCGGCCCCGGGCGCCCGGAGCCTCCCACGAGCTGCACGTTCCGGGCGTTCGGCCCCTTGTCGCCCTCGACGACGTCGTACGTCACGCGCGCACCCTCGGCGAGCTCGGTGAGCCCGCGGCTCAGGGCGCTGACGTGCACGAAGATGTCGTCCCCGCCGCCGTCGGGAGCGACGAAGCCGAAGCCCTTGACGTCGTCGTACCAGGACACGGTGCCGTCGGCGCCGTCCGCCGCGGGCTGCGCGGCCTGCGCGCCGAGCGGCAGCAGGTGGTCCGCCTGCGGGCCCTTCTCGCCCTCGACGACGAGGAACGCCACGCGCTGCCCCTCCGTGACGACGCCGCCCCCGACGATGGCCGAGCTGTGCAGGAAGATCTCGTCGCTGCGCCCGTCGGGCGTGACGAAGCCGTAGCCCTTGGCCGGCTCGTACCAGACCACCGTGCCGAGCACGCCCACGGGCGCGTCGGCGGCGCGGTCGCCCGTCACGCGGACGCGCCGCGCCTGCGGGCCGCGGTCGCCGGTGCCCATCTCGAACTCGACGACCTGCCCCTCGCGGAGCTGCTTCGGGCCGTCGTCACCGACGATCTCGGACGCGTGCACGAACAGGTCCTCGGCCTCGTTCCCGAGGTCGATGAAGCCGAACCCTCGGTCGGCGTCGAACCATCGGACTGTTCCCTGGGGCACCTAGGACTCCTTGCATCGACAGACAGTGCTGCTCCTAGTGTCCCCGACGGCGCCGCGCCCCGGCGCCGCGGGACCGCTCGGTCGGCCTCAGCGGCCGGTGCCCGACGCGCCGGCACCCGGCTCCGCGCCCGGGTCGTCGACGTCGTCGCCGCTCCAGCTCCGCTCGTCGCCCGGGTCGACGTCGGTGGGGACCTCGGGGTCCTTCGGCAGCGCGTCGTTGGCGAGCGCGGGGAACGCCCCCGCGGTGCCGATGTCCGGCTCGCCGCGGGCCGGTTCCTGCTCGTCCCGCCAGTCCTGCTCGTCGCCGGTGCCCCGGCGGTCCTGCGGCTGCGACGCGGTCATGAGCGGGCCCTCCTGGTCTCCGGCCCGGCCGCCTGGTCGACCGGGCGCACTCCCTCGACCGTACGTCGCCCCGCCGGGCTCACCACCCGGGCCGCGGGCTACGGCGCCGCGGCGGGGACGACGGGCTTCCCCTCGTCCGCCGGGTCGTCCGTCCCGTCGACCACCGGATCGTGCTCGACCGCCGGGGCCGCGTCCGGCGCGGCAGGCGCGGCAGGCGCGGCAGGCGCGGCGGCCGCACGACGGCGGCGCACCACGAGCACGACCGCACCGGCGAGCGCCGCCACGACGAGGAGCACCGCGCCGATCCCGACCCACGGCGCGACGGCGGCGCGCGACGACGCGTCGTCGGCCGCGGCGTCGGCCTCGTCGAGGCGCCCGGCGTCGAGCGCGGCGCGTGCGTCGGCGGTCGAGCCGTCGACGTCCAGCAGGAGGCGGCCGAGGTCGGCGAACGGCCCGCCGCCGGTGCTCGCGGCGACGGCGTCGCCGACCGTCCCGACGACCTCGACCGTGCGCGGCAGCACGGTCGCGAGCGCGGCGTACTCCTCGGCGGTGCGGGCGCTCTCGTACTGCGTGCGCACGGCGGCCGGTTCGGGCAGGCCCGCGTCGTCGGCGGCCTCCTGGACCTGGCCGGCGGCCGCGGCGGCGTCGGGCCCGATCGCCTCCCGGGCCGCGTCGGCGTCCGCGAACGCCCAGTCCGTCATCGCGGTGCGCAGCCCCGCGGGCGGCAGCCACGCGCCGTCGGCCGCGTCGAGGGCGACGTAGGCCTCGCGGGCCGGGCCCCGCGCGTCGAGCAGGGCGGTCTCGTCGGCGTCGGCGACCCACGTGCGGTAGGCAGCCTGGGCGTCGGCGACCTCGCCGCGCACCTCGACGAGGTCGAGGAAGCGACGCCCGTCGGTCAGGCCGGGGCGGCCCGGCTCGCCGGGCGCGTCGTAGGCGCTCTCCCCCGCGTACGCGGCGGCGACGAGCGACCCGAGCGCCTCGTCGTCGAGCCCGCCGACGAGCGCGGACACGGCCGTCCACGCGGCGGCGTACGCGTACTCCTCGGTGGCGTCGGCGCCGTCCTGCACGTCGACGTCCGCCCAGGCGACGAGCGGGAGCGCCTCGGCCGCGTCGCGCGCGGGGGCCGGGAACGTCTCGGTCGGGCCGCCCGTCTGCGCCGCGACGCGCTCCCCCACGACCTCGGCCAGGCCCTCGGACACCCACCGGTCCGCGAACCGGTCCCCGGCGAGCCACGCGTGCGAGAGCTCGTGGAAGAGCAGCCCGGCGTCGAGGTCCTCGGGGATGACGATCTCGCCGGACCCGCGGTCGAACCACGCGTACCCCAGCACCTCGGGCGACACGTCCTCGCGGATGCGCTCGAGGTTCCCCGGCCACGGCATCCCGACGACGCGCTCGAGCGTGGGCAGCCCGGCGGCGACCTGCTCCGCGACGAAGGCGCTCCACTCGGCGTCGCCCGGGAAGCTCTCGAGCACGAGCTCCGTCCCCGCGGCGTCGACCGTGGTCGTGTCGACCTGCGCCGGGTCCCGGAGCGAGACGAACGACCACGTGCCGAGGTCGTCGGTGCTCTCCGTCGCGCGGTGCGTCCGGGTCGTCCCCTCGAGGATCGGGGTGAACCCGTCCCACGTGCTGTCGAAGTCCATCGACGTCGGGGTGACGATCTCGACGGTCACCTGGCCCGGGTCCCCGGCGGCGCTGACGGCGAACGTCGCGTACCCCGGCCCGACGCGCGTGTACCCCTCCGAGCGGATCGGCTCGCCCGGGATCGTGTAGGCCCACTCCACGGTCCGCTCGCGCCCGTAGTTGAGGGGCGAGAACGAGACCCGCGCGGCGCTCGTGGCCGGGTCCTCCGTCGGCTCCAGCGTGACGGGGAGCGTGGCGCCGCCGCTCGTCGCGGTGACGTCCGTCGCGCCCGCCGGCACGGGGATGCCGTAGGCGTCCCAGTAGTAGAAGTACTGGCCGCTGTCCGGCTGCTCGTTGCGCAGCGTCGTCGTCACCCGGACCCGGACCGGGCCGGTGCCGTCCACCTCGTAGCGGACGTGCGACGTCTCCGACAGCCCGTCACCCGGGTCCGCGCTCGCGACCCCCGGCGCCCCCACCACGACCGCGCCCGCGAGCACCCCCACGAGCACCGCGCGCGACGCCGTCCGCCCCGCGCGCCGCCCGTCGCCGGACCCTCCTGAGACCACCCCTGCACCGCCGTCCTCGCCGAAGCGCACAGCCCGTCGCCCCCCGCTCGTCGGGACCGGTCGACGACGACCGGAACGGGACACCGGCGGGAACTGTACCGGCTCCCGGGGACGCTCCGGACCACGCCCCCGTGCGGGTGCCGGGCCGCCGTCGGACACCTCGTGGACACCTGGTCCTGGCACGCTGTGCGGGTGACCACCGCACCCGGCCAGCCGTCGCTCGCCCGCCGCCTCGGCACGACGGACGCCGTCGTCGTCGGGCTCGCGTCCATGGTCGGCGCGGGCGTGTTCTCGGCGTTCGCCCCGGCGGCGGCCGCGGCGGGGACGGGCCTGCTCGTCGGCCTCGCGCTGGCCGCCGTCGTGGCGTACGCGAACGCGACGTCGTCGGCCCAGCTCGCCGCGCAGCACCCGACGTCTGGCGGCACGTACGTGTACGGGCGCGAGCACCTGGGCCCGTGGTGGGGCTACGTCGCGGGGTGGGGCTTCGTCGTCGGGAAGACGGCGAGCTGCGCCGCCATGGCGCTCGTCCTCGCCGCGTACGCCGCACCGCCCGGGTGGGAGCGTCCCGTCGCCGCCGCGGCGGTCGTCGTGCTCACCGCGGTCGGCTACCGCGGCGTGACGCGCACGGCCCGCCTCGCGCGCGGGGTCGTCGCGGTCGCGCTGCTCGCGATCGCGACGGCGGTCGTCGCGAGCCTCGCGGGGACGACGCCGCGCTGGTCCGTCGTCCTCGACGCCGACGGCGCGCACGGCGGCTGGTACGGCGTCCTCCAGGCCGCAGGGCTGCTGTTCTTCGCGTTCGCCGGGTACGCGCGCGTCGCGACGCTCGGCGAGGAGGTGCGCGACCCGCGCCGCACCATCCCGCGCGCGGTCCTCGTGTCGCTCGGGACCGTCGTCGTGCTCTACGCCGTCGTGGCGGTCACGCTCCTCGCCGTGCTCGGGCCCGCCCGGCTCGCGACGTCCGCCGCGCCGCTCGCCGACGCCGTCGCGGCCGGGTCGTGGGCGTGGGCGGGACCGGTCGTGAGCGTCGGCGCGGTCGCCGCGAGCGCCGGCGCGCTCCTCGCCCTCCTGGCCGGGGTGAGCCGCACGGGGCTCGCGATGGCCCGTACCGGCGACCTGCCGGGGTGGTTCGCCGCGGTGCACCCCGTGCACCGGGTGCCGCACCGCGCAGAGCTCGCGGTCGGGGCGGCGGTCGTGCTGCTCGTGCTCACGACGGACCTGCGCGGCGCGATCGGGTTCTCGTCGTTCGGGGTGCTCGTCTACTACCTCGTCGCGAACCTCTCGGCGCTGCGCCAGACCGCGCCGCACCGCCTGTACCCGCGCGCCCTCCCGGTGCTCGGCGCGCTCGGGTGCGTCGCGCTGGTCGTCACGCTGCCCGTCCCGAGCGTGGTCGCGGGGGTCGTCGTGCTCGCGGTCGGCGTCGCGCTGCGAGCCGTGCGCGTCCGGTCGTAGCCTTCCGCGCTGCTCACCGTCCGGCTGCAAGACCCGCGGGCCCCGGGACACGAGCGAGCTATGAGCGGAGACCGGGCCGTGCGTACGTCCGCGGCGACGATCGCCGCCCTCCTGGCGGTCGGTCTCGCCACGGGCTGCGGCGCCCCCGACGGCACGACCCCCGGGGCGCCGGGCACGTCCGGCTCGGACCCCGTCGGGCTGGTCGGGATGTGGCGGGTCTCGGGGGCCGACGGCGAGGGCCCCGACACGTGGCTGCGGCTCGACGCCGGGCAGTACATGCTGTGGGGCGACTGCGGCGCGTACGTCGAGGGCGGCTGGGAGGCGGCAGGCCGGGCCTTCGTCGCCTCGGACCCGTACGCCGCCGCGGCGGCGTGCGGCGCGGCGGGGATTCCCGAGATCCCGTGGCTGCGCACGGTGGTCGCCTACGAGCCCGACGGCGAGGGCTGGCGCCTGCTCGACGCGGACGGCGACGCCGTCGCCGGGCTCCAGGTCGACGGCGCCCCGGCCCCGATCCCCGACGCCGCGGAGCACTTCGCGCAGGCCCCCGAGATGACCGACGACGTGCGGGCGGCGTTCGACCCGCCCGCGCCGCTGCCGGGCGGCCTCGCGCCCGCCGAGGTGCGGGACCTCGTCGGGCGGTGGGAGCCGGCCGCACGCTCCTCCACCGACCCGCACGTCGTCTTCCACGAGGACGGGACGTGGTCCGGCTCCGACGGGTGCAACGGCGGCGGGGGCGCGTGGGCCCTGGACGACGGCGGTCGCCTGCTCGCGACCACGGGCCTCCAGACCCTGATGTGGTGCGAGGGAGAGAGCGTCCCCGGCTACGTCGCCTCGGCCGCCCGTGCCGGCCTGGACGGCGGTCGGCTGGTGCTCGTCGGCCCGGACGGCACGGAGATCGCTCGCCTCGTCCGGGGATGACGCCGCTCCGCCGCACGATCGACCCGAGCGGCGGGATCGACCCTCGGGCCGACCCGACGGCGGGCAGGTCGCCCTCGGCCTCAGGACTCGGGCTCGGGCTCCGGGGGCGCGCCGGTGGCGTCGTCGGACTCGACGACGCGTGACGACTCGCCCTCCTCGCCCGCGGGCGGCAGGCCGCGCTCGTCGGGCGCGTAGTAGCGGCCGGTGTACCGGGGGCGCAGGAAGTTCTCGGTCGTGAGCACGGCGTCGACCTCCTCGGCCGTGAGCAGGCCGCGCGCGACCACGACGTCGCGCACGGAGGCCCCGGTCCGGGCGGCCTCCGCGCCCACGAGGTCGCCGTTGCGGTGGCCGATGATCTCGTTGAGGTACGTGACGATGCCGATGGAGTCGAGCACGTGGCGGCGGCAGACCTCGACGTTCGCGGTGATGCCCGTGACGCACTTGGTGCGCAGCGCGACGCACGCGTTGGTCAGCAGGTGCAGCGACTCGAACATCGACTGCGCGAGCCCGGGCTCCATGACGTTGAGCTGGAGCTGCCCGGCCTCGGCGGCGTGCGTGATCGTCACGTCGTTGCCCATGACCTTGAAGCAGACCTGGTTGACGACCTCGGGGATGACGGGGTTCACCTTGGCGGGCATGATCGACGACCCGGCCTGGAGCTCGGGCAGGTTGATCTCGCCGAGGCCCGCGCGCGGCCCCGACGACAGCAGGCGCAGGTCGTTGCAGATCTTCGACAGCTTGGCCGCGAGCCGCTTGAGCGCGGAGTGGACGGCGAGGTAGGCGCCGTTGTCGTAGGTCGCCTCGACGAGGTTCTCGGCCGGGACGGTGTGCAGGCCGCTCACCTCGGCGAGCCGTCGCGTCGCGACCTTCGGGTAACCGGGCGGGGTGTTGAGCCCGGTGCCGATCGCGGTCGCGCCGAGGTTGACCTCGAGCAGCAGCTCGCCCGCGACCTCGAGCCGGCGGATCTCCTCCCCGACGTTCACGGCGAACCCGGCGAACTCCTGGCCGAGGCTCATGGGGACCGCGTCCTGGAGCTGCGTGCGCCCCATCTTCAGGACGTCCGCGAACTCGGACGCCTTCTCGTCGAACGCGCGCTCGAGCCGCCGCACCTCGCCCTGGAGCCGCGCGACGAGCTCGTGGACCGCGAGCCGGAACCCCGTGGGGTAGGCGTCGTTCGTGGACTGCGAGCGGTTGACGTGGTCGTTGGGGTTGATGACGTCGTAGCGGCCCTTCTCGAACCCGGCGAGCTCGAGCGCGAGGTTGGCGACGACCTCGTTGGTGTTCATGTTGACGCTCGTCCCGGCGCCGCCCTGGAACACGTCGACGGGGAACTGGTCGAGGCACCGCCCGTCGCGCAGGATCGCGTCGCACGCGGCGACGATCGCGTCGGCGACGTCGCGCTGGATGGTGCGCAGCTCACGGTTCGCGAGCGCCGACGCCTTCTTGACCATCACCATGCCGCGCACCATCTCGGGGACGTCGCTCACCGTCGTCCCCGAGATGCGGAAGTTCTCCATGGCGCGGACCGTGTGGACGCCGTAGTAGGCGTCCGCCGGGACCTCCTTCGGCCCCAGCAGGTCCACCTCGGTGCGTGTCCGTTCGCTCGACATGCCCCGACCGTAGCCCGGCCGCATGCTCCCGCACGCCCGGGCGACGCGTCAGGCCACCGGCTCGTACACGAACCGCTCGACGCGCACGACGGACGCGCTCGGGCGGCCCTCGCTCGTCGCGTGCACGCCGAGCCAGAGCCCGAGGAACCCGCCCGCGGCGGCGCTGTCGAGCGTGCGCCCGTCGACCGTCGCGACGTCCACGACCGGCCCGTCCGCGGGCCCGGCGACGAGCCCGTAGTCCTGCCCGCGCACGCGCAGACCGACGACGACCGGCTCCCCGGGGGCGGCGGTCACCGTCGTCTCCCCGACCACCGCGTCCGTGCCGCCGCGCCGGTGCACCGCGACGACGCGCCGCTCGTCGCCCGGGCCACCGTCGACGAGGAGCCGCACGTGGTCCTCCTCGGACTGGCGCACGACGACGCCCGCGCGCTCCCCCGCCACGGCCGGGACCTGCACGGTGACCGTCACGTCGACGTCGCGGTGCTGCTGGCGCACGCCGAGGAACGCGGGCGCGCCCGGCTCGACGAGCGTCGTCGGGCGGACCGGGAGGTCCCAGCCCTCGCCCGCCGGGGTCGCGACGTCGCGCGGCAGGGCGCGCACCGCCGTCCAGCGCGGGTCGTCCGGGCGGACGACGCCGCTCGCCCCGCCCTGGACCGCCGTCCGGGGCGCCGGGCTCGCGAAGGGGACCTCGACGGCGTCGGGCACGCGGCCCTCACCGGGCGCGAGGACGGGCCACCCGTCCTCCCACACGACGGGGACGAGGAACGTCTCGCGGCCGAGCGGGTAGTGGTAGCCGCCGTAGACGCGCATCGCGAGCAGCACGGCCCACCACGAGCCGTCGGGCGCCTCCACGAGGTCGGCGTGGCCCACGCCGACGACATCCACGCCGCGCCCGAGGTGCCGGTGCGTGAGCACGGGGTTGGCCTTGTTGCCCTCGTACGGCCCCGTGACCGACGACGCGCGCGCGACGGACACCGCGTGGTGGAAGTCCGTCCCGCCCTCGGCCGCGAGCAGGTAGTACGTGCCGTCGACCTTGTACAGGTGCGGGCCCTCGGCCCACACGGCACCGCGCACGGCCCCCGTCCACACGACGTGCTCGGGGCCCACGAGCGTGCACGTCGCGGGATCGAGCTCGCGCACCCACACCTCGGTCTGGTGGAACCACTCCGGCTCGGGCGCGAGGCGCGTGCCGTGCAGCCAGACGCGGCCGTCGTCGTCGAAGAAGATCGACGGGTCGATCCCCGCGACCCGCTCGCCGTCCTCGTCGCGCAGCCACACCGGGTCGGACCACGGCCCGGCCGGGTCGGTCGCCGTCATGACGAAGTTGCCGCCGCGGGAGTCGTCGTCCGGGTCCACGAGCGTGCACACGAGCCAGAACGTGCCGTCGTGGTGGCGCAGCGTCGGGGCGAACAGGCCGCCCGACGAGCGGATGCCGTCGTAGTCGAGCTGCCCCGACCGGTCGACGACGTCCCCCACGTGCTCCCACGTCGCGAGGTCGCGGCTGCGCAGCACCGGCAGGCCGGGCAGGTACTCGAACGTCGAGGTGACGAGGTAGAAGTCGTCACCGACGCGGCACACCGACGGGTCGGGGTTGCACCCGGGCAGCACCGGGTTCTGGACGCGCGTCATGCGCGCTCCCCCGCCTCGACGCGGGCGGACACCTCGACGGCGACGAGCCGCTCGTCCGCGGCCGTGACCTCGTGCAGGGGGCCCGTGACGGCGATCGTCGCGCGCGCGGTCGCCGCGCCCGGCACCACGTGCCGCGCGGCCGGCGCGGACTCGTTGACGATCGCGCCGCCGGTCGTCGACCCGAGGTCGCCCGCTCCGGGGGCGGAGTCGACGGCCGCCGCGTGCGCGCCGACCCACACCTCGACGTCGCCCGGCTCGACCACGCGCACGAGGCGGCGGTCGGAGAACGCGAGGCGCGTCGTCGGGACGCGGAACGTCACGCGGCGCGACTCGCCCGCAGCGAGGTCGACGCGGGCGTACCCGAGGAGCTGCGCGACGGGCCGCGGCACGGAGCCCACGACGTCGCGCGCGTACAGCTGCACGACGTCCGCCCCGGCCACCGGGCCCGTGTTGGTCACGGTGACCGCGGCGCGGAACGTCCCGCCCGCCGCCACGGCCGTGTCGACCTCGAGGTCCGCGTACGCGAACTGCGTGTACGACAGCCCGAACCCGAACGGCCGCACCGGCGTCGGGTCGGTGGACGTCACGTCGGACGGCCCGCCGAGCACCGGGTGGAGGTAGGAGTAGGGCTGCGCGCCGCCCGCGCGGGGCAGCGACACGGGCAGGCGGCCCGAGGGGTTCACCGCGCCGACGAGCACGTCCGCGACGGCGCGCCCGCCCTCCTCGCCGGGGAAGAAGCCCTGCACGACGGCGGCCGGGACGCCGTCGCGCGACGACCCCGCGTCGAGGGCCCAGCCGATCGCGTAGGGACGGCCGGTGAGCAGCACGAGCACGACCGGCGTGCCCGTCGCGACGACCTCCTCGACGAGCCGTCGCTGCACGCCCGGCAGCTCGAGCGACTCGACGTCGTTCCCCTCGCCGACGGTGCCGCGCCCGAACAGCCCGGCCTCGTCGCCGACGACGACGACCGCGACGTCCGCGTCCCGCGCGGCGTCGACCGCGGCCGGGATCTCCGTGACGTCGTCGCCCTCGACCGCGCACCCGCGCACGTACGTGACGTCGGTGCCCGCCCCGGCGAGCGCGTCGCGCAGCGACTCGAGCACCGTCGGCAGCTCGATGCCCGCCGGGGTGCCCGGGTGGTGCGCGAGCACGTGGTTGACGAACGAGTAGCAGCCCATGAGCGCCTCGGCCGAGTCGGCGTCCGGCCCGACGACGGCGACGCGCCGCGGGGCGGTCGTCGCGCCGTCGGCCCCGGGCCGCACGAGCGGGAGCACGCCGTCGTTCGCGAGCAGCACGAGCGACTCCTGCGCGAGGCGGCGCGCGGTCGCGCGCTGGCGCGGGGTGTCGAGGTCGACGGCGGTCGGCGGCTCGTCGGCGTAGGCACCGGGGTCGAGCAGGCCCAGCTCCTCCTTCTGGGTGAGCAGGCGCAGCACGGCGCGGTCGACCCACGCCTCGTCGAGCGCGCCCGACCGCACGCGCTCGGCGAGCGGCGCGAGGTAGGCGTCGCCCGTCGGGAGCTCGACGTCCAGGCCCGCCCGGAGCGCCTGCGCCGCCGCCTCGCCGCGGTCGGCCGCGACGCGGTGCATCACCTCGAGGAACGCGACGCCGAAGTAGTCGGCGACGACGACGCCGTCGAACCCCCAGCGCTCGCGCAGCACCTCGGTGAGGTGCTCGGTGCTCGCGTGCAGCGGCACGCCGTCGACGTCGACGTACGACGCCATGACGGACCGGGCGCCGCCGTCGCGCACCGCCATCTCGAACGGCGGGAGGTAGACGTCCGCGAGTTCGCGCGGCCCCGCGCTCACGGGCGCGTGGTTGCGCCCCGCGTGGGAGCCCGAGTACCCGACGAAGTGCTTGAGCGTCGCGTGCACGCCCGCGTCCTGGAGACCGCGCACGTACGCCGTGCCGACCGTGCCCACGAGGTACGGGTCCTCGCCGACGCACTCGTCGACGCGGCCCCAGCGCGGGTCGCGCACGACGTCGAGCACGGGCGCGAGGCCCTGGTGGACGCCGAGCGTGCGCATCGACTCCCCCACCTCGCGCGCCATCTCCTCGACGAGGTCCGGGTCGAACGACGCGCCCCACGCGAGCGGCGTCGGGTACGTCGCGGCCTGCCACGCGGCGAGACCCGTGAGGCACTCCTCGTGCACGATCGCCGGGATCCCCAGCCGCGTCCCGGTCCGCAGCCGCCGCTGCTCCGCCCACAGCCACGCCGCCCGCTCCGCCGGGTCGACGGGGCGCGTGCCGTACACGCGCGTGTAGTGCCCGATCCCGTGCTGCGTGATCTCCGCGAGCCGGCCGCCGTCGGCCTGGCCGGCCGTCATCTCCGACTGCATCGGGGCGACGGTGCCGTTCTGGTCGAGCCAGTAGCCGACGAGCTGCGCGAGCTTCTCGTCGAGGGTCATGCGCGCGTGGAGCGCGCGCACGCGCTCGGAGACCGTGGGCATCTGCGTGGGTGCGGGGCGCGGGGTCGGCGCGGGGTCGGCGCCCGGGGTCGGGCTGCCGAGGGGTGCCGTCGGGACGGCAGGGACGACGTCGGTCACGGGACCGTTCTCCTTCGGTGGTGGCCCCGTCCCGCGCGCGGCGCGAGACGGGGCAGGGTGCGGACGGGCGTGGTCAGCCCTTCACGGCGCCGGTGAGGCCCCCGACGATGCGCCTCTCGAACAGCGAGAAGAAGACGAGCGCGGGGATCATCGACAGGGAGGTGAAGGCGAGCACGCGGGCGGTGTCCACGGAGTACTGCGACGCGAACGCCTGCACGCCCAGCGGGAGCGTGTACGACGTCTCGTCGTTGAGGATGAAGAGCGGGAGCATGTAGCTGTTCCAGCTCGCGACGAACGCGAGGATCCCCACGGTGATGACGCCCGGCAGGGACAGCGGCACGACCATCCGGAAGAAGAAGCCGAGGCGGCTCGCGCCGTCGATCGACGCGGCCTCCTCGATCTCGCGCGGGATGGCGCGCAGGAACGGCACCAGGATGATGACGGTCGTCGGGAGGGCGAACGCGATCTGCGGGAGCACGAGGCCGCCCACGGAGTTCATCAGCCCGAGCGAGCGGATCATGATGTACAGCGGCGTGATCGCGACCGTCATGGGGAACATCAGGCCCGCCGCGAACAGCGCGTAGAGCGCCCCGCGCCCCACGAACGAGTAGCGGGCGATGACGTAGCTCGCCATGAGGCCGAGCACCACGACGCCGAGCGTCGTGAGGAGCGCCGCGACGAGCGAGTTCCCGAGCTGCTGCCAGAACAGCGAGCTCGACAGGACCTCGACGTAGTTGACGACCTGCCACGGGTCGGGCAGGCCCGACGGGTCGGCCGTGATCTGCGCGTTGGTGCGGAACCCGCCGACGACGATGTACGCGATCGGCGCGAGGCACACGCCCACGAGCAGCCACGCGACCACGTAGGTCAGCGGGCCGCCCCGGCCGATGCCGGAGCCGCGGGGCTCCTTCGGGGTCTTGACGCCGGCGGGACGCTCGGGCGCGGGTACGGCGGTGACGGTGGCCATCACTTCTTCCCTTCCGTGATCGCGCCCTCGGTGTCACGGCGCAGGACGTACCGCTGGTACACGAGCGCCACGGCGAGGGAGATGAGGAACAGCACGACCGCGACCGCGCTGCCGTACCCGTAGTTCCCCGCGTTGCGGCCGTTCGCGACCATGTAGGTCGCCATGGTCGACGTGCCCGCCGTCGAGGCCACGTACTGGCCCCAGATGATGTAGACGAGGTCGAACAGCTGGAGCGAGCCGATGATCGACAGGAACGCCCAGATGCGGACCGTCGGGCCCAGCAGCGGGAGCGTGACGTAGCGCTGCGCCTTCCAGTAGGACGCGCCGTCGATCGCGGCGGCCTCGCCCAGCTCGTCGGGGATGCCCTGGAGGCCCGCGAGGAAGAGGATCACGGCGAAGCCGATGTACTTCCACGTGATGATGAGCAGCAGGGTCCAGATCGCGACGTCGGGGTCGGCGAGCCAGTCGACCGCGAGGAACCCGAGGCCGATCTTCTCCAGCAGGTCGTTCACGGCGCCGGTCGTCGAGAGCATGAGGCTGAACCCCGTGCCGACGATCACCTCGGACACCACGTACGGCACGAACACGAGCACGCGGACCACCGAGCGGCCGCGCATGCGCCGGTTGAGCATGAGCGCGACGACCACCGCGACCGGGCCCTGGAGCACGAGCGACATGAGCACGATGAACCCGTTGTGCCGCAGCGCCGCGAGGAACTCGGGGTCGCGGAAGATCGTGAGGTAGTTCTCGAACCCCACGAAGTCCGTCGGCGGGCCGAAGCCCTTCCACTTGAAGAACCCGTAGTACGCCGCCATCAGCACGGGCACGATGACGAACGTGAGGAAGACGACGAGCGCCGGCCCGGCGAGCACCGCGATCTCGGCTCGCTGGCCCCAGCGGCCGCGGCGCGGGCGGCGGGCCCGCGCCGCGGCGGCCGGGGGCGGCCCCGCCACGGCGCCGGCGCCGCCCCCGGCCCGGTCCTCGGGCGTCGTCGTGCTCGGCGAGGTCTCGCCCTGGGACACGGTCATGGCTCCGGTTACTCCTTGGCCGCTGCGGCGTTCGTCGTGTCGACGATGTCCTGCGGCGTGCCCTTGCCGGCGAGCAGGTTGACCACGGAGGTGTTGAGCGCGTTGCCGACGTTCTGCCCGAACAGCGTGTCCAGCCAGACGGTGACGTACGGCGCCTCGTTGTAGGCCTCGAGGATCGAGACGAGCGCGGGCTCCGTCACGACGCCCTGCGCCTCCTTGCTCGCGGGCAGGGTGTGGAACGCGGTGGCGTACGCCTCCTGCGACTCCTTCGACATGATGAAGTTGAGGAACTCCGCGCACTCGGCGGGGGCCTGGGCCGAGCAGGAGAACCCGTCGACGCCGCCCATCATGGCGCCGGGCTCGCCGTCACCGCCCTCGACGGCCGGGAACGGGAACCACTGCAGGTCCGCGAGCGGCTTCTCGTCCGGCGTGAGCGACGCGATGACGCCGGGGTTCCACGCGCCCATGAGCTCCATCGCGGCCTGGTGGTTGGCGATGAGGCCCGCGGACGAGCCCGCGCCCTGCTGCGCGGAGGTCGTGAGGTAGCCCTGGTTGAAGGGCTCCGTCTCGGCGAACGCCTGGAGGTCCTCGCCGGCCTTGAGCCAGCACGGGTCGTCGAAGCTGCGCTCGCTCGCCGCCGTGTTGATGGTGTCCTGCGAGCACTCGCGCAGGGCGAAGAAGTAGTACCAGTGCGCGGCCGGCCACGCGTCCTTCGCGCCGAGCGCGATCGGCGCGACGCCCGCGGTCTTGAGCTGGTCGACGACGCCCTCGAGCTCGCTGATCGTCGTCGGGTTCGCCGTCACGCCGGCCTGCTCGAACAGGTCCTCGCTGTAGTAGACGCCGCCGGGGAGGATCGAGACCGGCATCCCGTAGACCTTGCCGTCGACCGTGAAGGCGCTGAGCGCCGCGTCGCCCACGGCCTCGCGCGTGGTGTCGTCGATCGCGTCGGTGAGGTCCATCGCCTGGCCGGCCTCCACGACGTCGGCCAGCTTGCCGCCGCCGCGCGCCATGAAGATGTCGGGCGCGTCGCCCGAGTTGAGGGCCGTCTGGAGCTTGCCGTCCATGTCCTCGTTCTGGATGGCCTGGATCTCGATCGTGACGCCGGGGTTCGCCTCCTCGAACGCCGCGACCGTCTCCTCCCAGTAGGCCTTGCCCTCACCGGTCGTGGAGTTGTGCCAGAAGGTCATCGAGACCGAGCCGTCGTCCGAGCCGGAGTCGCCTCCGCCTCCGCAGGCCGTGAGCACGAGCGTGCCCGCCAGGGCGACGGCGGTCGCCGTCAGGAGCTTCCGAGACTTCATCGTTCCGTCCTCTTCGTCGAGTCGCACCGGGGCGCACGCTGCCTCGAGCGCGCCGGGCCGCCACCGCTGTGGGGCCGCCGGTAGCGACTCTGGCAGGCGCGACAGGGTCGTGTCAATCGATATCGATAACGTTTTACACACGACGTGGCGGGGGCCTCCGGACGCCCTCGCCAGGGGCTACTGTCATCCCCATGCGCTCCACGGGAAGAGTCACGATCGGCGACGTCGCGCGCACCGCCGGCGTCTCCGTCGCGACCGTCTCCAAGGTGATCAACGGTCGCTACGGCGTCGCGCCCGAGACCTCCCGTCACGTCCAGCAGGTCATCGACGACCTCGGGTACGAGTCGTCGATCGTCGCGAGGAGCCTGCGGAGCAGCAAGACCAACGTTATCGGGATCCTCGTCGCCGAGTTCGAGCCGTTCTCGACCGAGCTGCTCAAGGGCATCTCCGAGGCCGTCGACGGGACCGGGTACGAGCTCCTCGCCTACTCCGGGGGCCTGCGCCGCGACGACCGCGTCGGATGGGAGCAGCGCTCCCTGTCCCGCCTCGGCGGCACCCTCATCGACGGCGCCATCCTCGTCACGCCCACCGTCGTCGCGCGCGGCAGCTCGATCCCGGTCGTCGCCGTCGACCCGCACCGCGGCCCGTCCGACCCCCCGACCGTCGACTCCGACAACCTCGCCGGCGGCCGCACCGCGACGCAGCACCTCCTCGACCTCGGCCACCGCCGCATCGGCTTCCTCGCCGGCCGCCCCGACCTCGAGTCCGCGCGCCTGCGCGAGCAGGGGTACCGCGAGGCGCTCGCCGACGCCGGCATCGCCTTCGACCCCGACCTCGTGCGCGTCGGCGGCTACCGCCCCGACCTCGCGGACTCCCCCGCGCACGAGCTCCTCTCGCTCCCCGAGCGCCCCACCGCGATCTTCGCCGCCAACGACCTCTCCGCGATCCGCACCATGGAGGTCGCCGCCGAGCTCGGCCTCCGCGTGCCCGACGACGTCTCCGTCATCGGCTTCGACAACGTGCCCGAGTCCGCGCTCACCACCCCGCCCCTGACGACCGTCGACCAGCCCATCCACCGCATGGGCACCGAGGCCCTGCGCCTCATCGTCGACCTCGTCGAGGGCCGGCAGCGCGACCCCCACGTCCGCCTCCCCACGACCCTCGTCGTCCGCGGCACCACCCGCGCCGTCTGACCCATCGGCCCGCAGGACGGCGCCGCCGTCGCGGGCCAGAGCCGTGGTCCGGCGAGGTAGAGCCCTGGTCGGCCGAGGTAGAGGCGAGGTCCCGCCGAGGTAGATCCGTGGTCCCCCGGGGTAGAGCCCTGGTCGGCCGAGGTAGAGCCCTGGCTCCGCGGGGTAGAGCCCCGGTCGGCCGAGGTAGAGCCGCGGTGCCTCGGGGTAGAGCCGAGGTCACACCCGACGCCGCGGCCTCGCCGCGGCGTCCAGGCTGGCCGCGCCCGACGTCGGCCGGGCACCCGGGGCGGCCAGGTCGCCCGTCGGGACCGGGGGCGGGCCGACCAGGCCATCCGGGCAGCGCGAGCAGGCGGTTCCGGCGCGTCCGTCGGCCAGGACGCACCCGATCCACCTGCTCGGCACGACGGCGGTCGGTCCGCACCCGGCGACCGTGGCGCCGCCGCGGGAGGTCGCCCGGGCGATGCTCGCCTGCGGGGCGCGGAAGGCGGGGCGACGCCCGCCGTCGGCCCGGCGACCCGGGCTCTACCCCGCGGGACCACGGCTCTACCTCGCGAAGCCAGGGCTCTACCTCGGCGGGGCGGCGGCGTCGGAATCCTGGGCGCCTCGTCGTCGTTATGTCATCAGTACCACTGTCGACAGACCTTGAGGAGGTCAGGTGGCCCGCCTCGCACGCCGCGTCCAGGTCGAGAACGACTTCGGCGAGATCATGCACTACGACCGTCACACCGGCGGTGGCTTCGTGTCGCCCCACGCCCGCGTCCCCGAGTCCGTGCCCGTCGGGTGGGGCACCTACGTCGAGAAGGGCGCCGTGGTGGGCCACGGCTGCCGGCTCGGCGACGGCACCTGGATCGACCGGGACGTCGTCCTCGGCCGCGACGTCCGCGTCGGCGACAACGTCCGCATCGCCCCCGAGGCGCGCGTCGGCGACCGTGCCCGGGTGGGCAGCGGCGCGCGCGTCGGACGCCGGGTGCTCGTGGAGGCCGGCGCCGTCGTCCCGCCGGACGAGATCGTGCCCGACGACGCGACCGTGCGCCGCCGGGGCGGCCTGCGCTCCGGGTACGACGTCGCGGCGTAGCCCCACCCCCCGGCCACCGCGTGGCGCGACCTCCCCCGGTCGCCGCGCGGCGCGCCGGGCGGACGCCTTCCCGCGTCGCCCGCCGGGTGCGTAGCCTTACCGCCCGTGACCTTCCCGCCGCACGGCCCGGCCGTCCCCCCGCCCCAGCAGCCGCCGCACCCGCTGGGCCCGGCGGGTGCCGCCGTCCCGCTCGACCCGCGCGCCGTGCTCGAGGGCCGGCCGCCGGGCCGCGCGCGCGTCGGCGTCATCGTGACGATCGCCGTCGCGAGCCTGTGCCTGCTCGTGGGCCTCGTGCTCGCGGCGCTGTCCGGGGTGGGCACGTTCACGGTCGGGCTGTTGCTCGCGCTCGTGCCGCTGGGCATCTGGGTGCCGGTCGTGCTCGCGCTCGACCGCCTCGAGCCCGAGCCGCCGAGCGCGCTCGTCGTCGCGTTCCTGTGGGGCGCGGGGATCGCGACGCTCGTCGCGGGGATCCTCAACACGCTCGGCCTGGAGCTGCTCACCGCGCCGCTGTTCGGCGAGGAGGTCGGCTGGTACGTCGTCGCGTCGTTCGGGGCGCCGTTCGTCGAGGAGATCCTCAAGGGCGCGGTGCTGTTCGGGATGCTCTGGTTCCGGCGCCACGAGATCGACGGCTGGACCGACGGCGTGATCTACGCCGCGATGGTCGCCCTCGGGTTCGCGGCGGTCGAGAACGTCACGTACTTCATCATGGCTGCGCAGGACGGCACGCTCGGCCCGACGTTCGTGCTGCGCGCGATCATCACCCCCCTGCTGCACCCGCTGTGCACGGCGCTCACGGGCCTCGGCGTCGCGAGCGCGGCCACGAGCCCGCCCGGGCCGCGCCGCGTGTTCGCGCCGCTCGGTGGTCTCGCCGCGGCCATCGCCCTGCACATGCTGTGGAACGCCTCGACCGGCTTCGGCCCGCTCGCGCTCGGGGTCGCGTACCTCGCCGGGCTCGGGGTGCTGGTCACGCTGGTCGTCCTGCTCGTCCGGGACCGACGCCGCACGGTCGCGACGATCCAGCGCCAGCTCGTGCCCTACGTGCCGACGGGCCTCGTCACGCCCGCCGACCTCGCGATGCTGTCGACGCTCGCCGCGCGCCGCCAGGCGCGCGACTGGGCCCGCCGCACCGGTGGCGCGGGGGCCGCGCACGCGATGCGCGACTACCAGCAGGCGGCGACGGAGCTCGCGCTGCTCCACGACCGGGTCGAGCGCGGCGCCGTCGAGGCGTGGCGCGTCGAGGGGCAGCGGCGCGCGCTGCTGCAGCTCATGCTCACGGCGCGCCAGGCGTTCCTCGTCCGGGCCCCGCAGCCGCCGCCGGCCCCGTGGTCGCCGGGCGCGCCGTCGGGGTTCACGTCCGGCGCGTGGGCGCCGGGACCGGGCCTGCGGTAGCGGGCCGCTCGCCGCGTCGCGGGGGCGTGCGGATGACGAGCACCGCGTCGACCGGTGCCCCGTCGAGCGCGCGGTAGGAGTGCTCGGCGTCCGACACCCAGCGCAGCTCGTCGCCCACGGTCACCACGGCCTCCGCGCCACGACGCCCCGCGCGCACGCGACCGGACGTCACGAGCAGGTGCTCGACGACGCCCGGCCCGTGCGGCGGCGACGTGCGGTCCGCGGAGGGCTCGAGGTGCAGGTGGTAGACCTCGACGGCGGTGCCGTCAGGCAGGTGGTGGGCGTCGAGGAGGCGGGCCCGGACGCCCTCGGACGACACCTCCGAGCCCGGCCGCTCGGCGAGGAGCGTCGCGAGCGGGACGCCGAGCGCCCCGGCGAGAGCGTAGAGCGTCGCGAGCGTGGGGTTGCGCGCGCCGTGCTCGATCTCGGAGAGCGAGCCCTTCCCGACGCCCGCCGCCGCCGCGAGCGCCGACAGCGACAGCCCGCGCTCGGCCCGCAGCGCCCGGATCTGGGCGGCGACCGCGGCGAGCGTCTCGTCCCCGCGGCGGTCCGACGGCGCGGGGGCACCACCGCCCGGGCCGTCGTCGTCCGACCCTGTGCTCGCTCCCGTGCCCGCCTGCGCTCCCCCGTCGCTCACGCGCGGCAGCCTACCGGCCGTGACCCAGGCCACCCTGGTAGCGTTCCGCAAACAGAACGGCTCGGTACGTCCGCTGGAGCAGCATGGAACCCGACCCGGAGCGCCTGCGCCCCGTCCTCGCCGGGCTCGTCACGGCCCTCGTCGGCTTCACGAGCTCGTTCGCCGTCGTGCTCGCCGGCCTGCGCGCCGTCGGCGCCACGCCCGACCAGGCCGCGTCCGGGCTCCTCGCCCTGTGCGTGACGCAGGCCGTCGGCATCCTCTGGCTGACGACGCGCCACCGCACCCCGCTCACGCTCGCCTGGTCCACGCCCGGGGCCGCGCTCCTCGTCAGCACGGGGGCGGTCGCGGGCGGCTGGCCCGCCGCGGTCGGCGCGTTCTGCGTCGTCGGCGGGCTCGTGCTGCTCACCGCGCTCTGGCCGCGCCTCGGCGACCTCGTCGCCGCCATCCCCACCCCGATCGCCCAGGCGATGCTCGCGGGCGTGCTGCTCACGCTGTGCCTCGCGCCCGTCCGCGCGTTCGTCACGACGCCGCTGCTCGTGGCGCCCGTCGTGCTCACGTGGCTCGTGCTGCTGCGGGTCGCGCCGCGCTGGGCCGCGCCGGCGGCGCTCGCGGTCACGCTCGCGATCGTCGGGTACGAGGCCGTGGGGAGCGGCACCCTCGCCTGGGCCGACGCCGTCCCCCGCCTCGACCTCACCGTCCCGACGCTCTCGTGGCAGGCGGTCGTCGGGCTCGCCGTGCCGCTCTACGTCGTGACGATGGCGTCGCAGAACGTCCCCGGCGTCGCGGTCATGGCCTCGTTCGGCTACCGCGTGCCGTGGCGCGAGACCATGACCGTCACCGGCCTCGCGACGCTCGCGGGCGCCACCGCCGGCGGGCACGCGATCAACCTCGCGGCGATCTCCGCCGCGCTCGCCGCGGGACCCGAGGCGCACCCCGACCCCCGACGGCGCTGGGTCGCCGCGCACACCGCGGGCTGGGCCTACCTCGTGCTCGCCGTGGGCTCGGCCGGCCTCGCCGCGCTGGTCGCGGCCGCGCCGGCCGGGCTCGTCGAGGCGGCCGCCGGGCTCGCGCTCGTCGGGACGCTCGGCGCCGCCGTCGCGGGCGCGGTCGCCGAGCCGCGGGGCCGCGAGGCGGCCGTCGTGACGTTCCTCGTCGCCGCGGGCGGGACGGTCGTCGCGGGCATCGGCGCCGCGTTCTGGGCCGTGCTCGCGGGCCTCGCCGTCCACGCGGTCCTCACGCTGCGCCGTCGGGCCCCCACCTCGGGGCAGAGCCCCGGCACCCCGAGGTAGAGCCCTGGTAGCGCGAGGTAGAGGCGTGGTCGTTGACCACGCCTCTACCTCGGCGGACCACACCTCTACCTCGGCGGACCGGGGCTCTACCCCGGCGGACCGGGGCTCTACCTCGGCGGGACGACGGCGGGCGCGGGCTCGTCCGTCGGGTGCGGCCCGAGGACGGGCAGGTTGTCGCGGAAGACGTTCGTCGGGTCCACGCGGCGCTTGACCTCTCGCAGCCGCTCCAGGGTCGCGGGCGGGAACGCGTCCGTCACGCGCTCGGTGCGCAGGTCGGTGTCGAAGCTGAGGTACATGCCGTCGAACACGTCGGCGAGCGCGTCCCACCGCGCGTCGAGACGGGACCGGCTCGCCCCCATCGCGACGACCGAGAAGTTCGCGGACCGGTGCGCGTACGCCGTCGCGTCGGCGGGCACGTCCGACGCCGCACCGCCCGTCGAGCGGATCTGGAAGAAGTACGTGTCCCCGCTCGTGACGAGGCCCGCGAGACGCGCCGACGCCTCCGGCGTGAGGTGCTCCAGCAGCCCGGACCGCGACACGGGCTCGCCCTGCCCCCCGTGCGGGCCGGGCGGGGGCGCCGAGACGACGGCGTCGTACGGCACGATCTGCGCCGTCGCCCGGGCGAGCAGCGGGGAGATCGCCGCGAACGGCTGGAGCCGCGCGAGGACGGTGTCCGGGTCGTCGGAGTCGACCATCGTCATGGACTGCGCGACGACGGGCTGCCCGGGCCGCGGCCGCCCGACGATCAGGAAGCTCGTCGTGTCCCGCGGCGAGGCCTCCACCGTGGCGCCCCAGCGCTCGAGGAACCCGGCGAGGTCCGACGCGTCGTGCACCATCTGCGCGAACCCCACCGCGGACACCTCGTCCGCGACGAGCTCGAACGACGTGACGATCCCGACCTGCGCCCCGGCGCCGCGCACGGCCCAGAACAGGTCCGTGTTCTCGTCGTCGCTCGCGCGCACGACCGAGCCGTCGGCGAGCACGACCTCGACCGCGCGCACGTGGTCGATCGTCAGGCCGTGCGCCCGGCCGAGGAAGCCGATGCCGCCCGCGGTCGCGAGACCGCCCACCCCGACGCCGCCGGAGTCGCCCGACGTGATCGCCCAGCCGCGCGGCGCGAGCGCCGCCGCGACCCCGCCCCAGCGCGCGCCGGGGCCGACGCGCACGAGGCGCGCGGCGTCGTCGACCACCTCCACCTGGTCGAGCGCGCCGAGGTCGAGGACGATGCCGCCGTCGTTCGTCGAGCGTCCGCTGATCCCGTGCCCGCCCGAGCGGACGGACAGCGGCACCCGGCGCGTCACCGGCTGGGCGCGCGCGAAGGCGAGCGCCTCGACGACCTCCGCGGTGTCGCGCGGGCGCAGCACGAGGCCCGGCGAGCCGCCGCGCAGGTAGTTCGAGCGCACGCCCGCGTACGCGGCGTCGCCCGGCTCGACGGCGCGCTCCGCGAGCGAGGCGGGGACGTCGTCGTACGCGATGCCGTCGCGACGCGCGGACCGCACGGCGAGCGGCACGACGCGCGACGTGTCGGTGCCCCGCTCCGCGCGCGCGGCGTCGACGGCGTCGCGCAGGGCGGGCGCGACCTCGTCCGCGAACCGGCGGGTGGTGCGCTCGTCGTCGGTCGCGAGGACCAGCGTGGAGACGCCCTCCTCCAGGACGAGGGGCAGGAGCCGCTCGAGCCAGGCTGCGGGCGGCCCGGAGAGGTCGGGGGCGCCCCCGAGGCCGGACGCCTCCGGGACCGCGTCGAACGTGCCCGACACGTTGAGCAGCCGCGTCACCTCGCGCGGGTCGCGCCCGACGGCGGCCGCCGCCTCGTCGATGCGCGCGTTGCCCGCGCGCAGCCCGTCGAGGCCCACGCGGCCCAGCGACGGGAGCCAGCCGTCGGCCTTCTCCCCCACGAGGCGCAGCATCCGCGGGCCGAGCGCGCCCAGCCACAGCGGGATGCGGCGCGTGGTGCCCGGGCCGGGCGTCGCGCCGTCGAGCCGGTGGTGCCGGCCGGGGACGAACAGCTCACCGTCGCCGTCCTCGCCCCAGATCGCCCGGATCACCTCGATCGCCTCGGTGAGCGCGTCCACGGACTCCCCCGGCGTGAGCCGGCGCGTGCCCATCGCCGCCATCGCGTCCCAGAAGGACCCCGCCCCGAGGGCGAGCTCGACGCGCCCGTCGGAGAGCAGGTCGAGGCTCGCCGCCGCGCGCGCCAGGACGGCGGGCGGCCGCATCGGGACGTTGACGACGTCGGGCGCGACGTGGATGCGCTCCGTCGCGGACGCGACGTACGACAGCAGCGTCCACGTGTCGAGGAAGCGCGGCTGGTACGGGTGGTCCTGGAACGTCACGAGGTCGTAGCCGGCGTCCTCCGCGACGCGCGCGAGCCCGACGGTCGCCTCCGGGTCCTGCGCCGCCGGCGTGACGAACGTGCCGAACCGGAGCGGGTGGCCGTAGTCGGTCATGCGTGGGCCCCGCCGTCGGCCGGTGCGACCGGTGCCGGGCCGTCGGTCGTGCCGCGCGCCGCGGCGACGAGCTCGCGCGCCGCGGGCGCGACCTCCTGGCCCACGACGGCGAGCGTCGTCGGGTCGTCCCCGCCGACGATCCACGTGGACACGCCGTGCTCGAGCGTCACCTCGGCGACCTGCTCGGCCCACTGCCGGGGCGACCCCTGGAGGAACCCGGCGCCGCCGTCGGCGGTGAACCGGCCGCCGACGTTGAGCAGGCGGCGCACCGCGCGCGGGTCGCGGCCCGCCTCCTGCGCGGCAGCGTCGATCGTCGCGTTGCCCTGCGCGAGCGCCTCGAAGCTCTGCAGGTACGCGAGCGACGGGAGCCAGCCGTCGGCCTGCGCGCCGACGAGGCGCAGCATGCGGGGCTTGAGCGCCCCGACCCAGATCTCGACGTCGTGCGCGGGGGCGGGGCCCCGCTTGGCGCCGTCGACGTGGTGGTACGTGCCGCCCACCTCCAGGCGCTCGCGCGTCGTCGTGTCCCACAGCCCGCGGATGACGTCGATGCCCTCGGAGAGCGCGTCGACGGACTGCCCCGGCGTGAGGCGCTCGCCGCCCATCGCGACGATCGGGTCCCAGAACCCGCCCGCGCCCAGGCCGAGCTCGACGCGCCCGCCCGACAGCCGGTCGAGGCTCGCGACGGCGCGCGCCAGCACGGCCGGCGGGCGCAGCGGCAGGTTGAGCACGTTGCCCGCGAGGCGGATGCGCTCGGTGCGCGCCGCGACCCAGGACAGCAGGGTCCAGGTGTCGAGGAACGCCGCCTGGTACGGGTGGTCCTGGAAGGTCACGAGGTCCAGGCCGACCTCCTCGGACAGCTGCGCGAGCGCGACCGCCTGCTGGGGCGCCGCGGCGGTGGGCGTGACGAAGGACCCGAAGCGCAGGTCGTGGCCGTAGTCGGGCATGGCTCCTCGCGATCTCAAGATACGTTGTTGAGCAGAACATATCGAGAACAGATAGGTGGTGCAACCGCATTCCCGCGGTACCCTGAGCGGATGAGCACGAGCGCGACGACCGCCGCACCCACCGGCCCGGCCGAGCTCCCCGGCCGCCTCGAGGACCTCGGCTGGCACCTCGGTGTCCTGCTGCGCGCCTACCGCGCGACCGTCGAACAGGCGCTCGACGACGTCCCGCACGGCACGCGCGGCTACCAGGTCCTCGTGACCGTGACGCAGGGCGACCACCCCACGCAGCTCGCGCTCGCCGAGCACCACGGCATCGACCGCACCGTCATGACGTATCTCGTCGACGACCTCGTCGCGTCCGGCCTCGTCGAGCGACAGCAGAACCCCGCGGACCGGCGCGCGCGCCGCGTCGTCGCGACGCCCGAGGGCCGCCGTCGTCTCGCCGGGTGGGCCGCCGCCGTGCACGACGCCGAGGAGGACCTCCTCGACATGCTCTCGCCCGACGAGCGCGGCACGTTCCGCACCCTCATGCGCCGCGTCGCGTGCGACCTCCGCGACATCGACGCCGGCACCGACCCGTGCGCCGTCGCCGAGCACACCCTCCGCGGCACCACCACCCCGCCGAGGTAGAGGCAAGGTCACCCGAGACAGAGGCAGGGTCCGCCGAGGTAGAGCTGTGGTGCGCCTCGCGCGCAACCACGGCTCTACCTCGCGTGACCTGGGCTCTACCTCGCGGGGGCGGGGGCTACCTCGGGAGGGGGTCCGCGGCGGTCGGTGACGCGTCGGCGTCGGCGAGGGCGGCGTCGGTGCCCTCGGGGTCCCGGCCGCGCAGCGGGTAGAGCCAGAAGCACAGGAAGGCCAGGGCGGCGATGAGGACGGGGACGCCGCCGAGCAGGAGGCGCACGCCCGTCGCGACGCTCTCCGGCTGCACGACGTCGCCCGTGCCCTCGACGTACCCGCTCGCGGAGAGCACGGCCGCGACGAGGACGGCCTGCACGATCACGGACCCGCGCACGACGAACCCGTTCGCCCCGAAGTACATGCCCTCCCGGCGCAGGCCGGTGCGGCGCTCGTCGTCGTCGATGACCTGGGCGAGCGCGACCTCGAGCACCTGCATGAGCCCGGCCACGCCGACGCCGACGGCCAGGCCCGCGAGCGCGGCGCCGAGCACGGTGGTCGGCACGAGGTAGAGACACGTCGCGAGCCCGTACACGGCGACGACCCACAGCATCGTGGAGCGTGGGCCGATGCGGCGCACGACCCACGACCACCCGACGATCGCCGGGATGGCGGCGACGAAGATCGGCGCGAGGAGGAACGTCGCGTCGGCCTCCGCCCCGCCGAGCACGTAGCGCACGTAGAACGGCACGGCGGCGAGCACGATCGCGGTGGTGCTCTGCAGCAGCAGCGAGCCGAGCACGTAGGTGACGAACGCCCGGTTCGCGAACGTGTAGCGCAGCTGGGCGCCGAGCCCGACGGCGGCCTCGCGCTCGCGCACCGCCGCGACGTCGACGGGGCGCTCGACCATGCCGGCGAGGGACCACGCAAAGAACCCGAGGCTCACGACGGCGAGGAGCAGCGCCATCCACGTCCACCCGAGCGTCCCGTACAGCAGCGGGGCGCCGGCGGTGCCGAGGATCATGCCGACGAGGCCGAAGATCTGGCGCGGCGCGTTCCCGCGGGCGCGCTCCGCCGTCGTGCGGAAGATCTCCGGGAACAGCGCCGAGACGTTGAGCACGACGACGACGTACGCGACGTCGTACACGGCGACGACGACGAGGAACCACACGACGAGCCCGGTGGGGCTCAGCGCGGGCGGCATCCACACGAGCGCGAACGCGACGACGAGCGGCACGACGCCCAGCCCGATCCACGGCACGCGACGGCCCCAGCGGGTGCGTCGCCGGTCGGAGGCCGCGCCGACGAGCGGGTTGAGCACCGCGTTGAGGACGCCGTGCGCGACCATGGCGCCCGCGACCCAGCCGGCGGGCACGCCGAGGTGGTCGACGTAGAAGTAGACGACGAACGCGGAGAACGTCTGGAGCAGCAGGTTCGCGGGGAACGCGGACGCGCCGTAGGCGACCGTCTGCGCGCGCGTGGCCGCGCCGACGAGGCGGCGGTCGCGCACGCGGGCCAGCAGCCCCCCGCTCGGCACCGTGCCCGACGGCGTCCCGGACGGCGCGCTCATCGCTCGCCCCGCTGGACCGCGCGCAGGTCGCGCCAGCCGACGCGGACGAGGCCCTCCTCGGCGACCACGGCCGCGACGGCCGGGTCGGCGAGGAGGCGGTGCTCGAACCCGCGCTTCGGCGCGGCGTAGTCGGCGACGTCGCCGAGCTCGTCGTCGTCGAGCATGGGGTGCAGGTAGATCTCGGTGACGCCGGCCGGCGCGCGGCGCAGCAGGTCGAGGAATCCGTCGCGGACGTCCTCGTAGCCCTCCGCGTCGTCCGTGCCCTCGCCCGCGAGCTCGAACGGGTGCGTCCACAGGCGGTCGACGAGCACGACGCCGAGCGCGTCGGCCGCCGCGGTCGCCTCGTCGAGGAGCGGCTGGAAGTCGCCGGGCGGCAGGAGCATCCCGTCGGTCGTGCGCGGCAGGCGGAACGGCAGCCCGTGCCGGGCCGCGAGCTCGAGCACCTGCGGCAGGAACGAGCGTCCCGTCTCGAGCCCGTAGACCGAGCCCATGTGGTTGTCCAGGTGCGAGACGTCGACCCCGGCGGCGAGCGCGGCGTCGAGCTGCGCCGCGAGCTCGGCCGCGACGTCCTCGGCGCGCGCCTGCTGCTCGACGGTGCGCACGTCGCGCGGGAAGTACCCCGCGTCGTCGACGAGCGACGTCCCCGTCCCCGTGAGGGGCCGCCACCGGTAGCGCGTCCACTCGCTCGTGAGCACGAGGTGGACGCCGACGTCGACGGGGTGGGCCGCGGCGAACGCGAGCGCGTCCGGCGCCCAGCCGCACGGCACCATGACGGTCGCGGAGTCGAGGTGCCCCGCGAGGAGCAGCTCCGAGATCGCGCGGTTCGCGGCCCGGCACATGCCGTAGTCGTCGGCGTTGAGGATCACGGCGCGCGCGTCGTCCGCGAGACCCAGCCGGGACACCAGGTCCGACGGCGGGCCGCCCGGCTCGGTCACGACGCGGCCTCCGCGCGCTCGTCGTCGGCGTCGCCGCCCTCGCCCGGCGCGGAGTGGGCCGCGGCGGCGCGGAACACCTCGTCGCGCAGCGCGTCGCTCGCGGACCGGGCCGCGCCCACGACGACGGCGTCGCTCGTGAGCTCGGACGGGACGACCCGCACGGGCAGCACGGCCAGCTTCTCGCCGAGGAACCGCTGCACGCGCTCGGCGATCGGCGGGCGTGCGGCGTGGTTGGTGAGCACGAAGAGCTCCGGCTCGACGACGAGCGCGACCGCCGCCGCCACGACGCCGATGCGCTCCGCGACCTCGTCGAGCACGTCGCACGACGCGCCGTCGCCGTGCTCGGCGCGGTCCACGAGGTCCTTGACGGCGATGTCGTCCGGGAGGCCGTTCTCCTTGGCGATGGCCGCGATCGACGACGCCCCGAGCGTCTCCGAGCCGAGCGACCGGCCGGGGTGCGGGAGGAAGGACACCTCGCCCGCACCGCCCGCCGCGCCGCGGTGCAGGCGACCGTCGAGGACGAGTCCGGCGCCGAACCCGTCGCCGAGCCCCAGCACGACGAACGTCCGGACCCCCGCCGCGACGCCGTCGCGCTGCTCCGCGAGCGCCGCGAGGTTGAGGTCGTTCTCGAGCGTGACGGGGCAGCCGAGCGCGTCGACGAGCGCGTCGTGGAGGTCCGTGCCGCCCTTCTCGAAGCCCGGCACCCGGCGGATCGTCGCGTGGTCCGGGCTGACGATCGACGGCACCGCCGCGACGGCGCGCGTCACCTCGACGCTCGCACCCTCGGGCAGCCGTGCCTCGACGTCGGTCACGCACGCGCGGGCCAGCTCGGCGGCGGCGCGGGCGCGCGCCGTCGGGGTCGGCCTGACGTCGCGCCGCTCGGCGCGGGCGCGGACCGCTCCCGTGACGTCGACGAGCGCGACCCGCACGCGGTCGCGCGCGACGTCGATCCCCAGCCCGAACGCGTAGTCCGGGTCGACCCGGTACAGCGTCGCTGCCGGGCCGCGACGGTCCCGGTCGAGCCCTGCCTCCGTGACGACGCCCGTCGCCTCGAGCGCGCGCAGGGTCTGCGCGACGGTCGTCTTCGACAGGCCCGTCGCCGCGACGACGTCCGGTCGCGCGACCAGCGCGCCGGTGCCGAGCACGTCGAGCACGGCGCGCGCGTTGAGGGTGCGCAGGAGGGCGGGGGTTCCGGCGGGAGTGGTGTCCATCTGGTCTCCGTCGAGCAGTGGGTGGTCGAGCAGACATGTCCGGGCCGAGCAGGTAGGGCGGGAAGTTCCCTACCCGCCGGAGACTAACGGCGCCGCCTGTGGTTGTCGACGGCGGCCCCGCGCTCCCACCCTGTAGCGTGACGTCGTGATCCGCCGAGCCCTCGCCCGCGCCTTCTGGGCGACCAGCCGGTGGCGGCTGCGCTCGCAGCCCTACGACACGAGCCGGCCCACGCTCCTCGTCGGCGCCCCGCACACGTCCAACTGGGACTTCGTGCTCATGCTCGCGATCGCGTGGAGCACCGGCATCCACGTGCGCTGGTTGGGCAAGCACACGCTGTTCGCCGGCCCCGCGGGCCCGGTCATGCGCGCGCTGGGCGGCATCCCCGTCGACCGGCGCGACCCGAGCCGGGTCGTGGCGGACGTCGTCGGCCGCCTCCAGGCGGGCGAGGTCTTCTCGCTCGTCGTCACGCCCGAGGGCACGCGCGGCGCCGGGTCGTACTGGAAGTCGGGGTTCTACCGGATCGCGCGCGAGGCGCACCTGCCGGTCACGCTCGGCTACGTGGACCGCACCACGATGACGACGGGCCTCGGCCCGACGATCGACCTCACCGGTGACGTGCGCGCCGACATGGACGTCGTGCGCGCGTTCTACGCCGACAAGTCCGGCCTCCGGCCCGCGCTGCGCACCGAGCCGCGGCTGCGCGAGGAGGACGCGCCCGCCTGACGGGCCGCGACCCCGGCACGCGCCCTCGCACGCGCCCCCACGCCGGGTCCGTGGGGCATCCAGCACCCTCGTTCTCGGACGCTCGTCCAGGTCGGGCCACCGTCCCGTCCGGCGCCCCGGCGCCCTACGTAGTCCCCACACTTTTCACCCGCCGGACGGATGCCCGAGGCACCTCGCGAGGGGGTCCCGCACCCCGGTCCAGCCGCACGAAGACGCCCTCCGCAGGACGTCGCGTACGGGACATCCCGTACTCCGGAGCGGCCCTGCGTAGGCGTTGGAGCCTCGTCCTCCACCTGCTTACGGTCCCCCTCGTCACGGTCGACGGTGCGGGCTCCGCACGACGTCGGCCCTCCCCGACCAAGGAAGCGAGTCCCCCGATGAAGCGACTCCGCGCGGCGCTCCTCGCCGCCGTCGTGGGCGCGACCGCGATCATCGCCCCGATCGCGATCGCCCCCAGCGCCTCGGCGCACGGCTGGATCACCTCTCCGCCCAGCCGGCAGGACAACTGCGCGAAGGGCACCACGTCCTTCGACTGCGGTTCCATCAAGTACGAGCCGCAGTCCGTCGAGGCCCCCAAGGGCTCGATGAAGTGCTCCGGCGGCAGCGGCTACGCGATCCTCGACGACGCGAGCAAGCCCTGGCCCCGCACGACCACGGGCCGCGACGTGACGTTCCAGTGGAACCTCACGGCGAACCACGCCACGAGCGTGTGGGAGTACTTCGTCGACGGCCAGCTCTTCGCGACGTTCGACGGCGGCGGCGTCCAGCCCCCCAAGAACATCTCGCACACCCTCAAGGGCCTGCCGCTCGGCAACCACACGATCCTCGCGCGCTGGAACGTGTCGAACACGGTCAACGCGTTCTACAACTGCGTCGACCTGACCGTCACGGCCGACGGCACCAACCCCGGCGGGGGCACGCCCGATCCGGGCACCCCGGGCGGCGGCACCCCCGGCGGCGGCACGCCGGGCACCTGCGCGGACCCGGCGTGGGCCGCGACGTCGACCTACACGGGCGGCGCGAAGGTCTCCTACGCGGGCAACGTGTACGAGGCGAAGTGGTGGACGCAGAACAACGTCCCGGGCTCCGAGGCATGGGGTCCGTGGAAGCTGATCGGCGCCTGCTGACCTGCTGAACCCCGCGACGGCGGGTGGTCTCGTCCGACGGGCGAGACCACCCGCCGTCGTGCGTCGCCGACGCGGCGACGAGGGCGCCCGGCGCGCGTACGCGGAAGCACGTACGGGCTTTGCCCAATTGTCCGGCTCTCCGCCCGTTTCGTAGCGTCGAGGTGCCCGATCCGAGAAGCGGCCCGCGAGGAAGCGCGCCGCAGGACCCATGCACCACCGGATGGAGAGCGAGACATCTCATGCGAAGACTGAGAGCGGTACTCCTGGCAGCCGTCGTCGGCGCGGTCGCGATCATCGCGCCCGTGGCCGTCGCGCCGAGCGCGAGCGCCCACGGCTGGATCACGTCGCCGCCGAGCCGGCAGGACCACTGCGCGAAGGGCACGACGTCCTTCGACTGCGGCTCGATCAAGTACGAGCCCCAGTCCGTCGAGGCGCCCAAGGGCTCGATGCAGTGTTCGGGCGGCAGCGGCTTCAGCATCCTCGACGACTCGAGCAAGCCCTGGCCGCGCACGCAGACCGGCACGTCGGTCACGTTCCAGTGGAAGCTCACCGCGGCGCACAACACGAGCACGTGGGAGTACTTCGTCGACGGCGTGCTGTTCAAGACGTTCAACCAGAACGGCGCGCAGCCGCCCAGCAACATCTCCCACACCCTGACGGGCCTGCCCGAGGGCAACCACACGATCCTCGCGCGCTGGAACGTGTCGAACACGGTCAACGCGTTCTACAACTGCGTCGACCTGAAGATCGGCAGCGGCGGGACCGACCCGGGCAACCCCGGCAACCCCGGGAACCCGGGCAACCCCGGCACGTGCACGGCTCCGGCCTGGTCGGCGTCCGCCGCCTACGTCGGCGGGGCGAACGTCTCCTACTCCGGCCGCAACTACCAGGCCAAGTGGTGGACGACGGGCGAGAACCCGTCGCAGAGCGGCCAGTGGGGCGTCTGGAAGGACCTCGGAGCCTGCTGACCTGCTGATCTCGCGATCCCGGGAGCGATCCCGACAGCACTGCCGACGGCCGGCGGACGCGTGCACGCACGCGACCGTCGGCCGTCCTGCGTGTCGGGCGCACGGGGCGCGGTCGCGCGGGTCGGCGGCAGCCCGAGGTCAGCCCCGGCCCCGCAGCCGGTCGAGGTCGCGGCGCTCGCGCTTCGTGGGGCGCCCGGCGCCGCGGTCACGGACGGCGACGCGCACGGTGAGCTCGCGCGGCGGCGGGGGCGGGCTCTGGTCGTCGACGGCCGTCGCGGCGAGGGTCGCGGACACCCGCTTCACGAGCACCTTCTCGACGACGAGGATCCGCTCGACCGGACCGCCCCGCACGACGACGCGGTCCTTCACCTTCACGCTCGTCGCGGGCTTCGCGCGCTCGCCGTTGACGCGCACGTGCCCCGCCTTCACGGCGGCCGTCGCCTGCGAGCGGCTCTTGAACACGCGGACGGCCCACAGCCAGCTGTCGACGCGCGCGCTCGTCGCCTCGGTCGTCACCACCCTCCGAGCCTACGAGACCGCGCAGTGCCCGGTGCCGGCGGGGTCGCCCGCCCCGGCAGACCGCCGTCGGCGTGCGAGGACCGGGCAGCCGTGCCACGGTGGTTGCAGGTCATTCGGGGCAACAGTCCTTTTGGCCGGATCTGTCCCTACGGGAAACGGAGCGTGACATGGGCATCATCGGCTGGATCCTCATCGGCCTCATCATGGGTGCCATCGCCCGCGCGATCGTGCCGGGCAAGCAGAAGGGCGGCTGGATCGTCACCCTCCTGCTGGGCATCGTGGGCGCCCTCCTCGGCGGGTTCATCGCCTCGGCGGTGTTCGGCACCGACGTCAACGAGGAGTTCTTCGACCTCGGCACGTGGGGCTTCGCGCTCATCGGCTCCATCATCGTGGTGTTCATCTGGTCCTGGTTCACCAACCGCAAGCGCGCCTGACGGCGTCGGCCGCACCGGCGGCCCGCTTCTCCGGACGGCCCGGTCCCCTCAGGGGGACCGGGCCGTCCGTGCGTCCCGGGCGTATTGCCGTGGACGCGCCGCCCGTGGGCCGGACACGCTGGACCCATGAGCGCCGTCGCCCCTCCCGTCCCGGAAGTCTCCCTCCCGCGCGGGTACGCGCTCGTCGAGGCCCCGCACCCCGCGTCGCTCGACGCGCCCGAGGCGTGGGCCTACCTCGCCGTCGCGGACGTCGGCCGCGAGCACGACCTCGAGGTGCACGGCTACGACGACCTCGCGCTGCCGCCCCGCGAGATCTTCACGGGCATGGCCCACCAGGAGTACTCCACGAAGCGCCGGTTCGTCGTCGTGCGCTCCGCCGCGGCGGCCGCGTGGCACGAGCAGGGCGTCCCGCCCGCGGTGGCGGACGTCGTCGCGCACCTCTTCGTGACCCGCCCGGTCACCAGCAACGAGCACCTGGGCGAGTCCTACGCCGTCGTGCGTCCCGCCGAGCGGGGCCGCGGCATCGGGGGCGCGCTGCTCGCGCTCGGCGAGCGGCTGAACCTCGACGCGGGGCGCACCGTGCTCTTCTCGGACACGAACCACGGCGAGGAGCCGCCGCCCGGGCCCGGCGCGCTCGAGGCCACGACGGGCGCGGGCCGGGTCCCCGCGGACGCGCCCGGACCGCGCTTCCTGCGCGCGCACGGGTACGTGCTCGAGCAGGTCGAGCGGCACTCGGTGCTCGACCTCCCGGTCGCGCCCGCGGTCCTCGACGCGCACCGCGAGGACGCCCGGGCCGCGGCGGGCAGTGACTACCGCCTGCACACCTGGACCGACGAGGTCCCGGAGGCCTGGGCCGACCAGGTGGCGGTCCTCTTCACGCGCATGAGCACCGACGCGCCCACGGGCGGCGTCGACTACGGCGAGGACCCGTGGGACGCGCGGCGCGTGCGGACGTGGGTGCAGCAGCAGGCGGAGAACGACGACACTTTCCTCGTGTGCGCCGCCGAGCACGTGCCGTCGGGCACGCTCGCGGCGTTCACCGTGCTCGTCCACCCGCGCGGCCGCGAGGACTTCGCGATCCAGGAGGACACGCTCGTGCTGCGCGAGCACCGCGGGCGCCGCCTCGGGATGCTCGTCAAGGTCGCCAACCTCGACGCGCTCGCGGCGCAGCGCCCCGGCGCCCGGCGCGTCCACACGTGGAACGCGCAGGAGAACGACCACATGCTCGCGATCAACGTCGCCCTCGGCTTCCGCCCCGCGGGCGTGTGGGCCGCGTGGCAGCGCCGGACGACCCCGGGGGACGCCGAGTGAGCGCACTGCAGGCGGGACAGACCACCGCCACGACCCGCGACGGGCGCGTGCGCATCGAGCCCGTCCCCGGGCGCCTCGACGCGCCCGACGCGTGGGCCGTCCACGGCACGGTCAGGGTGGGCGACGCGATCGACCGCGCGATCCACGGCCACACCGACCTCGCGCTCGACGCCGCCACGGTCGCGTCCACCGTCGCCAGCGCCGGCTATCGCCGCGTGCTGCGGTGGGTCGCGGTGCTCGACGACGCCCCGCACGGCACGACGCCCCGGCCCGAGGACGTCGTCGGACGGTCGATGGTGGCGCTGCCGCAGCAGGGCAACACGCACACGGCGCTCGTCTACGTCGGCGTGGACCCGGCGCACCGACGCCGCGGCGTCGGCACGGCGCTGTGGGAGGCGGCGCTCGACGTCGTGCGCGCGGAGGGCCGGCGTGTGGTCCAGTCCGACTCGTCCTTCGCGCCGGAGCCGCCGCCCGGCCCGGGTGCGATCGAGGCGCCCACGGGCAGCGGGCGCGTCCCGGCGCACGACGACGCCACGACCTTCGCGCTGCACCGCGGCTTCACGCTCGAGCAGGTGATGCGGCACTCCGTGCTCGAGCTCCCGGTGCCGCCCGCCGTGCTCGACCCGCTGCGAGAAGCGGCGACGGCGCGGGCCGTCGGGTACCGCGTGCACGTGTGGACGGACGACGTCCCCGAGGAGTGGCTCGCGCAGCTCGCGGTGCTCGAGACGCGCATGAGCACCGACGCCCCGAGCGGGGGCCTCGACCTCGCGGAGGACCCGTGGGACGCGGAGCGCGTCCTGACCTTCTCCCGGGAGATCCACGACCGGGGCCGCGGCTACGTCGTCGCCGCGGCGGAGGACACGGCGACGGGCACGCTCGCCGCGTTCTCGATGGTCACGTACCCCCGCGACCGGCACGAGGTCGTGTTCCAGGAGGACACGCTCGTGCTGCGCGAGCACCGCGGGCGCAGCCTCGGCCTGCTCGTCAAGGTCGCCGTGCTCGACGAGCTGGCGCGCGCCCGGCCGTCGTCGCGCCGCGTGCACACGTGGAACGCCGAGGAGAACCAGCACATGCTCGCGATCAACGTCGCGCTGGGCTTCGCGCCCACGGGCGTCGAGGCGGAGTGGCAGCTCGTCCTCGACGCACCGGACCGCGGCAGCGCGCCCTGACCCCGGGGGCCGCCGCGGCCCGACCGCTCAGCGGATGCCGTCGAGGAAGCGGATCACCCGCTCTGTGACGAGCGCGGCGGCCTCCGGCTCGTACGACGGCAGGCTCGGGTCCGTGAAGAGGTGGCGGTCGCCGGGGTAGACGAACAGCTCGGCGTCGGGCGTGGACTCCACGAGCTCGCGCGCCGCGTCGAGGTCGCCCTCGCCCGCGAACGACGGGTCCGCGTCCATGCCGTGCACCTGGACGGGCACGGCGTCGGGCCAGGCGTCGCCGAACTCGGACACGGGCACGCACGCCTCGAGCAGCACCGCGCCCTTGGCGCCCGGCTGCGTCTGGGCGAGCATCTGGGCCGGGAGGACGCCGAGGGAGACCCCGGCGTACACGACACCGAGGTCGTAGCCGTCCACAGCCCCCCGGGCGCGCTCCAGCACGGTCCCGAACCCGAGCTCCTGCACGTGGGCCATGCCCTCGTCGAGGGTCGCGAACGTGCGCCCCTCGAAGAGGTCCGGCGTGTGCACGACGTTCCCCGCGCCGCGCAGCGTCTCCGCGAGCGTCCGCACGCCCTCCGTCAGTCCCTGCACGTGGTGGAACAGCACGACCTCCGCCATGGTCCCTCCTCCGATCGTCGCTCGTGGGCCGTGCGACGGCGCCGCCGCCCGGTGCGCGCCCGACGGCGCACGACCCCCATCGTCGCGCGGCCCGCCCCCGCGCGCCCGGGGTCCAGGGACCTGCGACGGCCGTTCGTCAGGCCGCCGGACCATGGACCGCGGGACGGTCGGGGTGGGCGAGGGCCGACGTCGGTCAGTAGTTTGGTGGTCATGACCTCGCAGCCCGTGCCGCCCCCGATCGACCCCACCACCACGCCGTCCTGGACCGCGCTGACCGTGCACCGCGACACCGTGGAGCCGGACCTGCGCACCTGGTTCGCGGCCGACCCGGACCGCGCGCGCCGCCTCACGCACCAGGCGGCCGACCTCACGGTCGACCTGTCGAAGAACCTGGTCACCGACGAGACGCTCGAGCTGCTCGTGCGCCTCGCCGAGGAGGTCCACCTCGACGACCGCCTCGAGGCGATGTTCACGGGCGAGCACATCAACGTCACGGAGGACCGCGCCGTCCTGCACACCGCCCTGCGCCGACCGACGCCGCTGGGCGACGACGAGCACCTCGTCGTCGACGGGCAGGACGTCGACGCGGACGTGCACGCCGAGCTCGCGAAGGTCTACGCGTTCGCGGACAAGGTCCGCTCGGGCGAGTGGACGGGCGTGACCGGCGAGCGCGTGCGCACGGTCGTGAACATCGGCATCGGCGGCTCCGACCTCGGGCCGGTCATGGCGTACGAGGCGCTGCTGCCGTACAAGCACCAGGACATCGAGGTCCGGTTCGTCTCGAACATCGACCCGACGGACGTCGCGGAGAAGACGGCGGGCCTCGACCCGCGCACCACGCTGTTCATCGTCGCGTCGAAGACGTTCGGCACGCTCGAGACCCTGACCAACGCGCGCCTCGCGCGGGACTGGCTGTGGACGGAGCTCGCGGCGGTCGGCGCGATCGAGGACACGGACGAGTCCCGACAGGCCGCCGTGGCGCAGCACTTCGTCGCGGTCTCGACGGCGCTCGACAAGGTCGCGGCGTTCGGGATCGACCCGGCGAACGCGTTCGGGTTCTGGGACTGGGTCGGCGGGCGGTACTCGGTCGACTCCGCGATCGGGACGTCGCTCGCGATCGCGATCGGGCCGGACCGGTTCGCCGAGCTGCTCGCGGGCTTCCACGCGATCGACGAGCACGTGCGCCGCACGCCGTTCGAGCGCAACGTCCCGGTCCTCATGGGGCTGCTCAACGTCTGGTACGTGAACTTCCTCGACGCGCACACGCACGCCGTCCTCCCGTACGCGCAGTACCTGCACCGTTTCCCGGCCTACCTCCAGCAGCTCACCATGGAGTCCAACGGCAAGCGCGTGCGCTGGGACGGCTCCCCGGTGACCACCGAGACGGGCGAGATCTTCTGGGGCGAGCCGGGCACGAACGGCCAGCACGCGTTCTACCAGCTCATCCACCAGGGCACGCGCCTCATCCCGGCCGACTTCATCGCGGTCGCGAACCCCGCGCACCCCCTCGTCGACGCGGTGGGCGACGGCGGCGCGGTCCAGCCCGGTGCGGACGTGCACGGCCTGTTCCTCGCGAACTTCTTCGCCCAGACGAAGGCGCTCGCGTTCGGCAAGACGGCGGACGAGGTCCGCGCCGAGGGCACCCCGGAGCACCTCGTGAGCGCCCGCACCTTCCCGGGCAACCGCCCGACGACGTCGATCCTCGCCCCCGCGCTGACGCCGTCGGTGCTGGGCCAGCTCATCGCGCTCTACGAGCACATCACGTTCGTGCAGGGCGTCGTGTGGGGCATCGACAGCTTCGACCAGTGGGGCGTCGAGCTCGGCAAGAAGCTCGCGCTGGAGATCGCGCCGGCCGTCGCGGGCGACGAGGACGCCTTCGCGGCGCAGGACCCGAGCACCGCGGCCCTCATCGACCGCTACCTCGACCTGCGCGGCTAGCCCGCGCCCCGCCCGAGCACGGGGACGACCGTGCTCGGGCGGCTCGCGGGGGCCGGTCGTGCGCGGCGAGGCGGGGCCCAGCAGCTCCGCGGGCGGCGTCCCGCGGTGTGTCGTCCGCCTCACGGCGCGGACGTGTCGCGAGGTCGTGGCGCCGTGCGCGCGACCGCCCGTCCACAGCCGCGCTGCGAGCGCCCGCGCCCTGCGTACACTGGCGGGCGCGCGACCGCCGCGAGCCCGTTCGGCGTCGCTCTCACCGTGGAAGGAACCCCGATGGCCGACGCCGCCACCCCCGAGACTCTTGCTCGGACCCTGATCGAGCACGCCGACGCCGTGCGCAGCGCGTGGCTGGAGGCTGCGGCGAACGAGCTCCACGGCCGCACGTCGCGAGGCGAGCTCGAGCGGGAGCAGGGCGAGATCCTCGACGCGCTCCTCGAGGGCCTGCGCGCCGGCGGCGTCTCGCTCGCCGAGCCGGCGTTCGACCAGCTCCGGGGCATCCTCGCGGACGTGTCGTCCGCCCGCGCGCGCCTCGGCTTCACGCCGCGCGAGACCGCGATCGGCGTCTTCGCCCTCAAGGAGGGTCTGTACCGGCTCGACTCCGCGACCGGCGCCGACACGGACGTGACGCCGCTGCTGCGCCTCGTCGACCAGCTCGGGCTCTTCACGTTCGAGACGTTCGCGGCCGCGCGCGAGGCGATCATCGCCGAGCAGGCCGAGCAGCTGCTCGAGCTCTCCACGCCCGTGGTCAAGCTCTGGGAGGGCATCGTCGCGGTGCCGCTCGTGGGGACGCTCGACTCCGCGCGCACCCAGGTCGTCATGGAGAAGCTGCTCAACACGCTCGTCGACACGGGCAGCGAGCACGCGATCATCGACATCACGGGCGTGCCCGCGGTGGACACCCAGGTCGCGCAGCACCTGCTCAAGACGGTCGTCGCGGCGCGCCTCATGGGCGCCGAGTGCACGATCAGCGGCATCCGCCCGCAGATCGCGCAGACGATCGTCGCGCTCGGCATCGAGTTCGGCGACATCCGCACGCGCGCGACCCTCGCCGACGCCCTCGTCGACGCGCTGCGCGCGAGCCGCGACACCCGGCAGGCCGGGCTCCCCGCATGACCGACGGCGTCCCCATCCTCAAGATCGGCTCGACGCTCCTCGTCTCGATCCAGATCGACCTCCAGGACGACACGGCGCTGCAGCTCCAGGAGGACCTCGCCCAGCGGATCACCGACACCGGTGCCCGCGGCGTGATCATCGACATCTCCGGGCTGGAGATCGTCGACTCGTTCATCGGCCGCATGCTCGCGTCGGTCGCCGGGATCTCGCACGTGCTCGACGCGACGACGGTCGTCGTGGGCATGCGCCCGGCCGTCGCCATCACCATGGTCGAGCTCGGCCTGTCGCTCGGCGACGTCCGCACCGCGCTGGACGTCGAGCGCGGCCTCGCGCTCCTCGCCCCCGAGGAGCGGTCCGCCGAGGACGTCCTCCTGGCCGCCGCCGAGCGCGAGGAGAGATGACCACCACCACCCCGCCGCCGGCGACCGCGGAGCGCGTGCCCGTGCGCACGGACTCCGACGTCGTCAAGGTGCGCCAGCTCGTCCGGTCGCTCGCGCAGCAGGCGCGCCTCTCGCTCGTCGACCAGACGAAGCTCGTGACGGCGGCGAGCGAGCTCGCGCGCAACACCCTCGTGTACGGGGGCGGCGGCGAGGCCGAGGTGCAGCTCGTCACGGAGGGTGCGCGGACGGGCGTCCGCGCCGTCTTCTCGGACGAGGGGCCGGGCATCCCCGACCTCGACCTCGCGCTCACCGACGGCTGGACCAGCGGCGGCGGGCTCGGGCTGGGGCTCTCGGGGTCGCGGCGCCTCGTCCAGCACTTCGCGATCGACACCGCGCCGGGCGTGGGCACGCGCGTCGAGATCGCGACCTGGTCCCGATGACCTCGGCGGAGCCGGGCCGCCCGGACGACCGCCGCACGCTCGTCGAGGACGGGACCTGGTACACCGTGGACCACCCGTCCGCGGTCGGCAGCGTGCGCCGCGGCGCGAGCGTCGCCGCGCGGAACCTCGGCCTCGACGACGAGCGCGCCGCGGAGGTGGGGCTCGTCGTCTCCGAGCTCGCGACCAACCAGTGCCGCCATGCCGGAGGCGGCTCGGTGCTCGTCCGCGTCCGGCGCACGCGCGCCGACGCCGCGCTCGACGTGCTCGCCGTCGACGCCGGGCCGGGCATGCGGGACATCACCGCGGCGATGCGCGACGGCGTCTCGAGCCGCGGCACGCTCGGCATCGGCCTCGGCACCCTCCCCCGCCTCGCGTCGGCGTGGGACGCATGGACGTCGCCCGGGCAGGGGACGGTCATCGCGGCGACGTTCGTCGCGCACGGCGCGACCACCGACCTCGCGGCACCCACGGGCGTGACCCGCCCCATGACCGGGCAGGACGTGTGCGGCGACGCCCTCGCCGTGCGCCACGACGACGGCGTGCCCAGCCTGCTCGTCGCCGACGGGCTCGGCCACGGGCCGCTCGCCGCGGCGGCCTCCGGCGCCGCGGTGCGCGCCTTCCTCGACGCGCCGCCCGGCAGCGCGGTCGCGCTCCTCGAGCGCGTGCACGGCGCCCTCGGCGGCACGCGGGGCGCGGCCGTCTCGGTCGTCCAGGCGTCGGGCGGCGTGCTGCGCAGCGCGGGCCTCGGCAACATCGCCGGGACCGTCCACGGGGCGCGCTCGCGCGGGCTCGTGAGCCACCCCGGCATCGCGGGGACGCGCGGCCGGCCGCTGCGCGAGACGACGTACCCCGTCGAGCCGGGCGACGTCGTCGTGCTGCACAGCGACGGACTGACGGCCCGGTGGTCGCTCGCCGACTACCCGGGCCTCGCCGCCCGCTCCCCCCTCGTCGTCGCGGGCGTCCTGCTGCGCGACCACGCCGTGCGCCGCGACGACTCGTGCGTGGCGGTGCTGCCGATCGCCCGGGAGGCCGCGTGAGCACCACCCTCCTCATCACCCAGCTGCGCTCGGACTCCGACGTGCTCGCGCTGCGCCGGGCCGGGCGGGAGATCTGCCGGCTGCTCGGCCTCGACACGCAGGACCAGGTGCGCGTCGCGACGGCGCTGTCCGAGATCGGGCGGTCCGCGGTCGGTTCCGGCACGGCCGACGTCGTCGTGGGCGTCCTGCCCGGGCTGCCGCAGGCCACGCTGCGCGCCGAGATCGTGGCGGGGACGCCGTTCCTCGTCGAGGGCGACTCGAGCGACGGCGGCGTCCCGGCCGCCCGACGGCTCGTGCCCGGCCTCCAGGTCGACCCGACGGGCACGCGCGTGCTGCTCACCAAGGCCCTGCCCGCCACCGCGCGCACGGACGAGGCGACGCTCGCGGGCGTGCGCCGCTCCACCGCCGCAGCGCACGTCGCCGACGCGAGCGACGAGGTGCGCGTGCAGAACGCCGAGCTCGTGCGGACGCTCGACGAGCTGACGCGCCAGCAGGACGAGCTCCGGCGCTTCAACGAGGAGCTGGAGGAGACGAACCGCGGCGTCCTCGCGATGTACGACCAGCTCTCGGCGGAGCTCGAGGAGACCAACACCGGCGTCGTCGCGCTGTACGCCGAGCTCGACGAGCGCGGGCGCGAGCTCGCCGCCGCCAACGAGGCGAAGACCCGCTTCCTGCGGAACGTCAGCCACGAGCTGCGCTCGCCCGTGAACTCGATCATCGGCCTGACCTCGCTCCTCACGGACTCCCACCTCGACGCCGACCAGACGCAGCAGGTCGGGTTCCTGCGCGAGAGCGCGACGACGCTGCTCACGCTCGTCGACGAGCTGCTCGACCTGGCGCGCGCCGAGGCGGGCCACGACGACGTCGAGCCCACGCCCGTCGACCTCGGGGCGCTGCTCGACGAGCTGCGCGGCACGACCCTGCCGCTCGTGCGGTCCGGCGTCTCCCTGCGGGTCGCGGCCGAGCCGGGCCTCACGCTCGTCACCGACCGTCGGCTGCTGTCCCGCGTGCTGCGCAACCTGCTGACGAACGCGGTGAAGTTCACGGACGAGGGCGAGGTCGTGCTGCGGGCGGCGGCCGACGGCGACGTCGTGCGGTTCGACGTGCGCGACACGGGCCTCGGGATCCCCGCCGACCAGCTGGAGGCCGTGTTCGAGGAGTTCGTCCAGGTGCCCAACCGCCTCCAGCCGACCGTCCGCGGCACGGGCCTCGGCCTGCCGTACGCGCGCCGCACGTCGGAGGCGCTGGGCGGCACGCTCGTCGCGACGTCGCGCCCGGGCGCCGGGAGCGTGTTCACGCTGCGCCTCCCGTCCCTCCCCGCGACGCCCGAGGACGCCCCCGCCGCGCGCCCGGAGCCCGAGGAGGCCGCCGCGCGCGACACCCCGCTCGGGCACGTGCTCGTCGTCGACGACGACCGGGCCTACGCGTCGGTCGTCGCCTCGATGCTGCGCGACGCCGCGGCGCGCGTCAGCGTCGCGCACGACGCCACGCACGCGCTCGCCCTCCTGCACGACGGCCCGGCCGACGTCGCGCTCCTCGACGTGTGCCTGCCCGGCACGGACGGCCTCGCGCTGCGGTCGCGGATCCGCGACGTGCACCCGGGCACGGCCGCCGTGCTCATGTCGAGCGCGCCGCCGCCGCCCGGCATCGGCGACGTGCCGTTCCTCGCCAAGTCCGAGATCGACCGCGACCGCCTGGTGGCGGCCCTGGGACGCGAGGTGCGAAGCCGATGAACGCCGACCGCACCGTGCTCGTCGTCGACGACACGCCCGCGCACCGGTACGTCATGGCGAGCTGGCTGCGGCGGGCCGGGTTCGGCGTCGTCGAGGCCGGGACCGGCCGTGACGCGCTCGCGCACGCCACGACCCCGGTCGACGCCGTCGTGCTCGACGTGAACCTGCCGGACCTCTCGGGCCGCGAGGTGTGCCGGATCCTCAAGAGCGACCCCGCGACCGCGCACCTCCCCGTGCTGCACGTCTCCGCGACCGACGTCGACGCCGCCGCGCGCACCGCCGGGCTGGAGGGCGGCGCGGACGCCTACCTGCCCGAGCCGCTCGACCGCGACGAGTTCCTCGCGACGATCAGCGCGCTGTGCCGACGCGTGGACGCCCAGCGTGGCGCCGGGCGCACCGCCCGCCGCCTGGAGGCGCTCACCGACGCGCTCGTCCCCCTGCACGAGGCGCGCTCCCCCGAGGCCGTCGCCGACCACGCCGCCCGGGGCGCGTGCGCCGTCCTCGGTCGCGCCGTGATCTCGATGGTCGTCGCGGACGCCGGGGTCGTGCTGCGCTCCGTCTGCGTCGCGGAGGGCGCCGCGCTCGTGCGCGGTCGCGGCCCGACGGCGGTCCTCCCGCCGACCGGGGCGTCGACCGCCGTGTTCGGCCCGGACGAGGTCCCCCTCCCCTGGCGGCCGCTCTTCGAGGAGGCGGGCGTCGGGCCGTCGGCGTGGTTCACGCACTGGCTCGTCGACGCGTCGGGGGCGCTCGTCGGCGGCCTGGGCATCGAGGTCGGCGACGAGCCGCTGTCCGACGAGGAGCAGGAGGCCGCCGCGCGCTTCACCGAGGCCGCGACGGTCGCGCTGTCGAACCTGCGCACGTTCACCGAGGAGCACCGGATCGCTCTCGCACTCCAGCGCGCGCTCCTGCCGTCGGGGCTCCAGGTGAGCGGCGGCGTCGAGGTCGTCGCGCGCTACGAGGCCTCGGACGACCGGCTGGACGTCGGCGGCGACTTCTACGACGCGTTCGACCTGCCGGACGGGCGCGTGGCCGTCGTCATCGGCGACGTCCAGGGCCACTCGCTGCGCGCGGCGACCGTGATGGCGGAGGTGCGGGTCACGCTGCGCGCCTACCTGCGCGAGGGCCACGACGCGGCGTCCGCCCTGGACCTGCTCAACGCGGCGCTGCGCGAGGACCACCCCGAGTTCGCGACCGTGTGCGTGTGCGTGCTCGACCCCCGGACCGGCGCCCTCGAGCTGACGGACGCCGGCCACCTGCCCGCGCTCCTCGTGCGCGCCGACGGCACGGTCGACCGCGCGAAGGCGGGCTCGCGCCTGCTCGGCGTGCCGAGCCCGCGCGCGCGCCCCGCGCACCACGACGTGCTCGCCCCCGGGGACCTCCTCGTGCTCGTGACCGACGGTCTCGTCGAGCGCCGCGGGGCGTCCCTCGTGGACGCGCTGGACCGGCTGGCCGAGGCCGCGGGACGGAGCGCCGGCGCGAGCCCGGCGCTCCTGTGCGAGCGCGTCGTCGCGGCGTTCGACGACCCGGGCCGCGAGGACGACGTCGCGGTGGTCGCCGTCGCGCGTCACGCGTCGCCGGACGGCACCTTGTCCTTGACGTCGTCGTAGCCGACGTCCCCGGGGATCTCGCCCGGGGCGTAGACGAGCCGCACGACGCCCGTGGGGAAGGTCTCCGAGCGCAGGAGCGTCAGCGGGTAGACGGGCTCGCCCTCGTCGAACAGCCGCTCGCCCGTGCGGGCCGCGACGGGGTGGACGAGCAGGCGCAGCTCGTCGAGCAGCCCGGCCGCGAGGAGCTGGCGGACCACCGAGATCGACCCGGCGACGAGCACCTTGCCGACGCCCGGCTCCTCCTTGAGGGCGCGGACCGCGTCGACGAGGTCGCCGTCGACCCGCTCGACGTGCCGCCACCCGAGGTCCTGGTCGCCGCGCGTCGCGACGATCTTGCGCAGGTTCCCGAGGCGCGCGGCGAACTCCGCGTCCTCCTCCCCCGCGGTCTCCCGCTCGGGCCACGCGCCGGCGAAGCTGTCGTACGTGACGCGCCCGAGCAGGAGCGCGTCGACGTCCCGGTAGTCCTCGTCCACCGCCGCGGCCATGTGGTCGTCGAAGTAGGGGAAGTGCCACGCCGGGTCGATCTCGGCGACGCCGTCGAGCGAGAGGAACAGGGTGGACACGAGCGTCGCGGTCATGAGCGGCCTTCCGGTCTGGGGAGATCGACGAGGGGCAGACCGTCGGGACTCATGGAACTCATCGCCCGACGCCGAACGCATCCCTAACGACCGTCGAGCACGGGGTCAGCGACCAGATCCGCCGGAAAACGGTCGCCGACCCCGTGCTCGACGGGGTGGGGGTGGGGGGCGGGCGGGCGGGGCGCGGGCGGGGGGTCAGCGGCGCAGGGCCAGGGTCAGGGTCGCGCCCACCGTCAGGTGCTCGACGACGAGCAGGGCCACCGCGCCGGGCGTCACCGCCGCGAGCGGGCCGAGCAGGGAGACGAGCAGCACGACGCCGCACGTCACGAGCCAGGCACGCCGGCCGCCCGAGGGCAGGCGGCCGATCAGCGCACGCACGCCCCACCCCACGTACCCGACGACGAGCGTCACGACGACGGCCGCCACGACGCCGACCGTCTGCGTCCCGCTCGAGGTGCGCACCGCGGGGTCGACGCCGAGCGCCGTCCCAGCCAGCAGCACGACGGCGGCGACCACCGCCGCGGCGGGCGGGACGAGCCAGCGCGGAACACGCGGCGCCGACCCGACCCCCGGGACGCGGCGACGAGCACGAACCCCGACCTCGGGCTGGTGGCCCCGTGCCGCAGGGCCGCGCCCGCCGTCGGGCGCCGACGTGCGGCGACGGTGCGGGACGTGCGGGGGGCCGTCCGGCGTGGCGTCCGAGGTGCCGTCCGAGGTGCCGTCCGAGGTGCTCCGCGTCGTGGACATGACGTTCCTCCTTCGTCGCGCGGCGCGGTGCCGCGGCTCTCGCGCGGCCTGGGCCGCGGCCGGCGGGTGCCGACGCCCCCACGCTCGCGGCCGGAGGCGCCGTCCCGCACCGGTCGGAGGGTGGCCGCCGGGCCGACCGGCGTCGGGCCTCGACCCTCCTGCCGGACGGCGACCCCCGACCTTGGTCGGTGGTCGACCGCTCACCGGCCGCCTAGCGTCCGGAGCATGACCACCACCGACTGCCCTCCCCTCGCCGGGCGCCCCGTCCTCGCGACGGCCGCCGCGCGCCGCGACGGCACGCGCCCGCTCGTCCCCGTGTGGGTGGTCGCGCTCGCCTGGCTCGCCGTCGCGGTGCTCACGGCGCTCGCGACCGCCGGGGTCGTCGCGCAGGACGACGCCGGCGCGGCCCCGTGGCTCGACGTCGCCGTCGCGGTCCTCGCCCTCGCGGCGCTGCCCCTGCTGTGGTCGCGGACCCCGCGCGACGCCCCGGTGGTCGGCGCGCTGGTCCTCGCCTCGCTCGCGGCGTACTCGGGTGCCGCGACCCCGGCCTCGACCGTCGCGACCCTGCAGATCGCGCGCTGGTACCCGCTGCGCACCGCGGTCCCGGTCGCGGTCGCCGGGTTTCTCGGCCACGCCGTGCAGGCGCTGTGGCGGCCGCAGGCGCTGCCGCTCGGCTGGTGGCTCCTGTGCGACCTCGCCGTGCACGCCGCCCTCCTCGGCTGGGGCCAGTACGCGCAGGCGCGCGACCAGCTGCTGTGGTCGCTGCGGGACCGCGCGCGCCGCGCCGAGCGCGAGCAGGAGCGCCGTGTCGCCGAGGCGCGCGTCGCGGAGCGCACCCGGATCGCGCGCGAGATGCACGACACCCTCGCGCACCGGCTCTCGCTCCTCGCCGCCACGGCGGGCGCGCTCGAGTACCGGCCGGACGCCGACCCGGAGCGGCTCGCCCGCGCCGCAGGCCTGGTGCGCGCCGGGGTGAGCTCCGCGCTCGACGACCTGCGCGACGTCGTGCGGGTGCTGCGCGCCGAGCCCGGGCCCGGCGGGGCCGACGCGCTGTCGCCGCAGCCGACGCTCGACGACGTCGAGCGGCTCGTCGTCGAGGCGCGGGACGCCGGCGGCGAGGTGACCTACGAGCGGACGGGGTCCGCGGACGTCCCGCCGACGGTTGCGGTCGCGGCCTTCCGCGTCGCGCAGGAGGGGCTGACGAACGCCCGGCGGCACGCGCCGGGCGGTCCGGTGACGCTCCGCGTCGTGGCCCGGGCGGGCGAGGTCCGGGTCACGGTGTCCGACGACGGCGCGCGCCGCGTCCCCGTCGGCGCGGGCGGCGGTATCGGCCCGGGAGGTGGCGGCGTCGGCGACCGCGCGGGCGGCGGCACCGGCACCGGGCTGGTCGGGCTCCGGGAGCGCGTCGACCTGCTCGGCGGGACCCTCGACGCCGGGGCGCGGGGCGCGGGGTTCGTGCTCGACGTCCGGCTACCGTGGGACGCGTGACGGAGCAGGGTGGGCGCGGGGACGTCCCGCGCGGGAGCGACCACCACGACGCCGGAGCGGTCGCCCCGGGCACCCCGCGCACCCGCCTGGTGATCGTCGACGACGACGCGCTGGTCCGCGCCGGGCTGCACCTCATGCTCGACGGCGCGCACGGCATCGAGGTCGTCGGCGAGGCCGCCGACGGCGCGGAGGTGACGGCCGTGCTCGACGCCCACCCGACCGACGTCGTGCTCATGGACCTGCGCATGCCGCGCGTCGACGGGATCGAGGCCACGCGGCGCGTGCGGGCGCGGCCGGACGCGCCCGCCGTCGTCGTGCTCACGACGTTCGACACGGACGAGGAGGTCGTCGGCGCCCTGCACGCCGGGGCGTCCGGCTACCTGCTCAAGGACATGCCGCCCGAGCGGATCGTCGCCGCCGTGCGCGCGGCCGCGACGGGCGAGCCCGTGCTGTCACCGGAGATCGCGCGGCGTCTCATGACGTCGGTCGCCGACGCGGGCGGCCAGCGCGAGCGCGCCCGGGCCGCGCTCGACGCGCTGACCGGGCGCGAGCGCGACGTCGCGGTCGAGCTCGGCCGCGGCGCGACGAACGCGGACATCGCCGCGCGCCTGTTCCTCAGCGTCCCGACGGTCAAGGCCCACGTGTCGAGCGTGCTGCTCAAGCTCGGGCTGGAGAACCGCACGCAGGTCGCGCTGCTCGTCCATGCCGCGGGCCTCGACTGACCGTCAGTCGCCGGGCCACTCCCCCGTCCAGCGCTCGAACGCGCGCGCCCCGCCGCGGTCGATGAGCGCCTTCACCACCGCGTAGATCGCGCCCTGCAGGAGCGCCGCGAGCACGATCTCCTTGAGCGGGTACTCCGACTGCAGGGGTGTCGGGGCGTCCTTGCGGTGGCCGGGCGAGACCCGCTTGTAGATCTGCTTGAACACCTGCCCGGCGACGAGCCCGCCCACGACGGAGCTGACGATGCCGACGGGGCGGTACAGGATCTTCGCGGACTTGCTGCCGTTCTTCTCCGGGGGGTGGTCACCGGTCGTCACGTCGTCCATCCCCCGACGCTAGGTCGGCTGCGGCGCTCTCGCTCGTCGCACGGCCCCGGGCGGCCCGCCCGGGGCGTCAGTCCGGGACGACGGCGCACCCGGCCGGGTCGACGACGACCCGCACCCGGTCGCCCGGCTCCGCGACCGCGGGGGCGCCCGCGAGCGCCACGAGCCGCGCGGGCGCACCGCCGGGACGTCCGGGCAGGTCAGCGTCGACGGTCACCTCGACCGCGCCGCGGCGGAACACGCTCCCGACGACGATCGCGTCCCACGCGTCGTCCGACGCCGGTGCGCCCTCGCCCGCGAGCCGCAGGCCGCGCGGACCGACCGCGAGCAGGTTGCCGGGCCCGTGCGGCACGAACGCCTGGTAGCCGAGGAACTCCGCGACGCGGCGCGACCCGGGCGCGCGCCAGAGGTCCTCGGGCGGCGCGACCTGGAGGAGCCGGCCCGCGTCCATGACGGCGACGCGGTCGGCGACGGTGAACGCCTCGTCGTGGTCGTGGGTGACGAAGACGGCCGTCGTGCCGGTGGCGCGCAGGGCCTCGCGCAGGTCGAGCGCGAGGCGCTCGCGCAGCCCCCGGTCGAGCGCGGAGAGGGGCTCGTCGAGCAGGAGCAGGCGAGGGTGCGGCGCGAGCGACCGGGCGAGCGCGACGCGCTGGCGCTCGCCGCCGCTGAGCGTCGCGACCGCGCGCCGCTCGTACCCGGTGAGCCCGACGACGTCGAGCAGCTCGGCCACGCGCGCGTCGCGCTCGGCGCGCGGCAGCCCCGCGATCCCGTAGGCGACGTTGCCCGCGACGTCGCGGTGCGGGAAGAGCTGGCCCTCCTGGAACATGAGCCCGAACCCGCGGCGGTGCACGGGGACGCCCGTGAGGTCGCGGCCGTCCCACGCCACGGATCCCGCGGCGACCGGCTCGAGCCCCGCGACGGCGCGCAGCAGGCTCGACTTGCCGCAACCGCTCGGCCCGAGCAGGGCGAGCACCTCGCCGGGCGCGACGTCGAGCGTGACGCCCGCGACCGCCGTCGTGCCGGTGTCCGTGCGCGCTCCCCCGGCGCCGCGCCCGCCGTACCGCACGACGACGTCGCGCACCGCGAGCCCGGCGGCCTCCCCGGTGCCGGGGCCGGGGCGCGACGGCTCCGGCGCGCCCGCGCGCGCGGGGACGGGGTCGGTCTGCACCATCAGAACTCTCCTCCGGGTCGGTCGCCGCGCAACCGCTCGGCGAGCAGCATCACGGTCGCGGTGAGCAGCGCGAGCACGACGCTCGCCGCGAGCGCCATGCCGTAGTTCTCGGCGCCCGGGCGCCCGATGAGCCGGAAGATCACGACCGGCAGGGTCGCGCTGTCCGGGCGGGCGAGGAACGACGTCGCGCCGAACTCTCCGAGCGAGACGGCGAACGCGAACCCGACGGCGAGGCCGAGCGAGCGCGCGGCGATCGGGCCGTCGACCGTGCGGAACACGCGCCCGGGCGCGGCGCCGAGGGTCGCGGCGGCCTCGCGCAGGCGCGGGTCGATGGCGCGCAGCGTCGGCAGGACCGTGCGCACGACGAGCGGCGTCGCGACGACCGCCTGCGCGATCGGCACCAGCAGCCCCGACGTGCGCAGGTCGACGTCGAGGCCGAGCGGCCGGTCGAGCGTGACGAGGAAGCCGAAGCCGACGGTCACCGCAGAGACCCCGAGCGGGAGCATGAACACCGAGTCGAGCACCGAGATCGCGCGCCGCCCGCCGCGCGAGCGCGGGCGCCGGGACACGACGAGCGCCACGAGGCCCCCGATCACGACGGCGAGCACGGTCGCGAGCGCGGCGGTGCGCAGCGAGTTGCCCGCCGCCTCCCACACGGTGACGGACAGCGCGTTGCGCCCGCCCGTGGTGCCGAGGTTCGCGTAGTTGTCGAGGCCCCAGCCGCCGCCCGGGACGCGGAACGAGCGCACGACGAGCGTGCCGAGCGGCAGCCCGACGAGCACGACCACCACGGCCGCGGTGAGCGCCGCGGGCGCGAGGTCGCCCGTCGGGCGGCCGTCGCGCCACAGGCGCAGCGGGTGGGCGGACGACGCCGACGACGACAGGTTGAGGGCGCGCTCGCGCCGGGCCCGCGTGCGGTTCGCGACCGTGAGAGCCGCCGCGACGACCACGAGCTGCACGACCGACAGCACCGCCGCGGTGCGCAGGTCGAGGAACTGCGTGGTCTGGATCCAGATCTCCGTCTCGATCGTCCCGTAGCGGATGCCGCCGAGCACGAGCACGACGCCGAACGCCGTCGCGCAGAAGAGGAAGACGATCGACGCGGCGCTCGCGATCGCGGGCGTGAGCGCCGGGAGCGTCACGGTGCGGAACGCGCGCCACGGCGTCGCGCCGAGGGCGCGCGCCGCCTGCTCGGCGCGCGGGTCGAGGTGCTCCCAGAGCCCGCCGACCGTGCGCACCACCACGGAGTAGTTGAAGAACACGAGCGCGACGACGATCGCGGCGAACGTCTCGTCGAGCCGCAGGAACCCGAGCGGGCCGCCCTGCACGAGCAGCGACCGGAACGCGACGCCGACGACGACGGTCGGCAGCACGAACGGCACCGTGACGAGCGCGCGCACGATCCGCCGACCGGGGAACCGGCACCGGTACAGCACGTACGCGCCGGGCACGCCGAGCAGCAGCGACAGCGCCGTGCCGAGCACGGCCTGCCAGAGCGTGAGGCCGACGATCCGCCACGTGCGGGGCTCGGAGAAGACCTCCGCGAACCCCGAGAGGTCGAGGCCGCCGTCGTCCCCGACGAACCCGCGCGCCACGAGCGTGACGACCGGCCACGCGAAGAACACCCCGAGGAACGCGAGCGGCACCGCCGCCGCCAGACCCCACAGCACCCCGCGCCCGACGCCGCCCCGCCGGACCGCCCGACCCCTCACCACGGCTCTACCTCGGGAAACCACGGGTCTCCCCCGCGCGACCACGGCTCTACCCCGCGAGGGAGAGCCGCGGTCGCTCGGGGACCGGGGGTTCGGGGACCGGAGGTCAGTCGACGACCGTCGCCGTCCATGCCTTGATCCACTCGTCGCGGTGCGCCGAGACGTCGGCAGGAGCGACCTCGAAGGGCTCGTCGGCGAGCGGCGCGAACTCGGCCCAGCCGTCGGGCAGCGTGACGGAGTCGTCGGCGGGGTACATGTACATCTGGTCGGCGACGTCGCCCTGGAACGTCTCGCTCACGAGGAAGTCGAGGAGCTGCTGCGCGCCCTCGGGGTTCTTCGCGTTCGCGAGCACGCCCGCGTACTCGACCTGGCGGAAGCACGTGTCGAGCAGCGCGCCCGTGGTCGACGCGGAGCCGTCCTCGGTGAGCGTGAACGCGGGCGACGTCGAGTACGACAGCACGAGCGGGCGCGGCCCCGCGCCCTCCGAGCCGGAGAAGTCGACGTAGTACGCGTCGGACCAGCCGTCGACGACCTTCACGCCGTTGGCGCGCAGGTCCGCCCAGTAGTCCTCCCAGCCGTCCTCGCCGAACGCCCCGACGGTCGCGAGGAGGAACGCGAGGCCCGGCGACGACGTCGCGGGGTTGGTCACGACGAGGAGGTCCCGGTACTCGGGCTTCGCCAGGTCCTCGAGCGTCACGGGCTCGGGGATGCCCGCGTCGGCGAACCACGCGTGGTCCACGTTGACGCACACGTCCCCGAGGTCGACGGCGGTGAGCTCGCCGCCGTCGCCGACCGCGTACGACGCGGCGGACTCCGAGACGTCGGCGGGCGTGTACGGCTCGAGGACGCCCTCGTCGATCGCGCGCGACGCGAAGGTGTTGTCGATCCCGAACACGACGTCGCCGAGGGGCGAGTCCTTCGTGAGGATCAGCTGGTTGACCAGCGCGCCGCCGTCGCCGGGCGCGACCTGCTCGACGGTGAGCCCGCTCTCCTCCTCGAACGCGGCGAGCACGTCGTCGCTCACCGCGAAGGAGTCGTGGGTCACCAGGGTGACCGTGCCCCCGCTGCCCGACGACGCGTCGTCGCCCCCGGCGCCGTCGCCCCCCGAGCAGGCCGCGAGGGCGAGGAGCGCGAGCGTCGCGCCCACGCCGGTCGCGAGGGCCCGGCCGCGGCGGGCGACGGTGGTCGTGTGCTGCATGTGTCCTCCCTGGACGTTCAGGAGGGGTCCACCGGCCCGACGGGCCGCGCGCCGGGTGGGCGCGACGGACCGCGCGAGCAGGTGATCGAGAATCCCGACTTCCTCCACCGGTGCTAACCGGATCAGGTTCGAGGGTCTGCGGTGGTCCGCACTCTCAGCTCCTCCAGGAGCTCCCCTGTCGTTCACCGCGAGCCTACACCGGCCCCACACCCGGAGAGTCCCCTGAGAGAACCCTGAGCGCCGGCGCCCGCGGACCAGGGACGGTTCGGGGCCCGCCCCCGATGCCGCGGGGACGCGCGCCGCGGGAGGGTCGGTGCGGCCGCCGGGAGCCCCGGCGGCCACCACAGGACGACGCCGCCCGGCGAGCCACGACGCTCCCGCGCAGCGGCACGACGAGAGGACGGACGAGGACGTGACGACGACAGGTGCGGCACGGCGGAGCACCCCGCGCGAGGGCGCGCCCACTGAGGGCACTGAGGGCGCCGAGGGCGGTGCACGACCCGCGATCGCGACCGCGCGCGGGCTGGTGAAGACGTACGGGCGCGGCGAGGCCGCGGTGCGTGCGCTCGACGGCGTGGACGTGGACGTGGAGAAGGGTCGGCTGACGGCGATCATGGGCCCGTCCGGGTCCGGGAAGTCCACGCTCCTGCACTGCCTCGCGGGGCTCGACTCCCCCACGGCGGGGACCGTCGTCGTCGACGGCGAGACCGTCTCCGCGATGAGCGAGCGCCGGCTGACGCGCCTGCGGCGCACGCGCCTGGGGTTCGTCTTCCAGTCGTTCAACCTCGTGCCGACGCTCACGGCGGAGGAGAACATCGTGCTGCCGCTCGCGATCGCCCGGCGCCCCGTCGACCGGGAGTGGTTCGACCGCGTGGTCGACGCCGTGGGCCTGCGCCCCCGGCTGGGGCACCGGCCCGCCGAGCTGTCGGGCGGGCAGCAGCAGCGGGTCGCGTGCGCGCGGGCGCTGGTGTCGCGGCCCGCGATCGTGCTCGCGGACGAGCCGACGGGGAACCTCGACTCGCGCGCCGCCGCGGAGGTCCTGGGCTTCCTGCGCGCGTCCGTGGACGACCTCGGCCAGTCCGTCGCGATGGTCACGCACGACCCGACCGCCGCGTCGTACGCCCACCGGGTGCTCTTCCTCGCGGACGGCCGCCTCGTGACCGAGCTCCACGACCCCACGCCGCAGGCGGTCCTCGACACGCTGGGCTCCCTCACGCCCGCCGGGCCGTCCCCGGCGCACGCCGCCCCGGCAGCGACGACGGCGGCCGCCCGATGATGGGCCGGATCGCGCTGCGCGGCGTGCGCGCGCACGGCGCGCAGCTCGTCCTCTCGGTCCTCGCCGTGACGATCGGCGTCGCGTTCGTGACCGGCACGTTCGCGCTGCGCGCGATGCTCGCGACCACGTTCGACGGCATCGTCGCCTCGTCGGTCCAGGCGGACGCGTACGTGCGCGGTGCGTCGTCGGCCGGGGACGCGCTGATGTCGACGTCGGCCCAGGTCGGCGGTGCGCGCAGCCTCGTCCCGGCAGACCTGGCGCGCGACCTCGGCGCGCGCGACGACGTCGCGCTCGCGCTCCCGGAGGTGAGCGGTCCCGCGGTGCTCGTGGGCGCGGACGGGACCGCGGTCCTCGGCAGCCAGGCGCCGAGCATCGGCGTCGCCTACGACCCCCGCGACCCCGGCCCGCAGGTGGTCGACGGCCGCGCACCCCGCGACGGCAACGAGGTCGCGCTCGAGTCGGCGACGCTCGCGGCGTCGGGCCTCGTGGTGGGCGACACGACCGACGTCGTGCTCGGCGACGCCGTGCGGCCGGTGCGCGTGGTCGGCGAGGTCTCGCTGTCCGCACCGATGGCGGGCGCGACGATCGTCCTGCTCGACGCCGGGACCGCCGCCGCGACGTACGCGCCCGACGGCCTCGTGCCGTCGGTCGCGCTGTACGCGGCCGACGACGTCTCCCCCGAGGCGCTGCGCGACGCCGTCGCGACCGCGCTCCCCGCGGGCGCCGAGGCGCTGACGGGGGCGGAGCTGCGCGCCGAGACGAGCGAGGCGATCACCGACCAGCTCGGCTTCGTCTCGACGTTCCTGCTGGTGTTCGCCGCGCTCGCGCTGTTCGTCGGCACGTTCATCATCACCACCACGTTCTCGATGCACGTCCGACGCCGCACCCGCGAGCTCGCGCTCCTGCGCGCGGTGGGCGCGTCGCCCGGGCAGGTGTTCGGCTCCGTGGTGGGGCAGGCGGCGGTCGTCGGGGCCGTGGGCGCGCTGCTCGGCGTCGGGGCCGGGTTCGGCCTCGCGGAGCTCGCCCGCAGCGGGCTCGGCGCCGTCGGCATGGAGCTCTCCGGCTCGCTGCCCGTCACGGCCACGGGGGTCGCCGTCCCGCTCGTGGTCGGCGTCGTCGTGTCGGTGCTCGCCGCCGCCCTGCCCGCGCGGCACGCCGCGCTCGTCCGCCCGGTCGAGGCGATGCGCGCCGACGTCGTCCGGCCCGCCGGGACCGGGCGGGCCCGTGCCGTCGCCGGGACCCTCGCGCTGCTCGCGGGCGTGGGGCTGGTCGTCGCGGCGGCCGTGGTCGGCAGCGGGGGCGCGCCCCTCCTCGGCCTCGGCGCGGCCGGCGTCGTCGCGGGCGTGCTCCTCCTCGCCCCGCTCGCGGTCGGCCCGGTGCTGACCGTCCTCGCCGCGCCGTTCGTCGCGCTGGTCCGCCCGCTCGGCGGCCTCGCGCGCGGCAACGTCACGCGCCAGCCGCGGCGGACCGCGGCCACCGCGGGCGCGCTCGTCGTCGGGATGGCGCTCGTCTCGACGACGTCCGTCCTCGCGCTGTCCACCCGCGTCTCCGTGCAGGACATCGTCGACCAGGAGACCGCGGCCGACCTCGTCGTCCGCTCGGCGATGCCGTACCTGCCCGAGGGGGTCGCGGGCGACGTCCGCGCCGTGCCCGGCGTCGCGGCGGTCGACGTCACGACGTACGGGCAGGTCGTCGTCGACGGCGAGCCCCAGCTCGTCGTCGGGTTCCCCGCCGACGGCTTCGGCCGCTCCGTGCGCACGACCGCGACCGAGGGCGACCTCGACGCGTACGCGCGGGGCGAGGCCGCCGTCATGGCGGACGCGCTCGACGAGCACGGCTGGGCCCTGGGCGACGTCCTGACGCTCGCCGACCCGGCACGGCCCGACCTCCCGGCCCGGGAGGTGCGCATCGGCGCGGTGGTCGACTCGCACGCGTTCTCCGTCGACCTGCTCCTGCCGCCCGACGTGGCGGCCGCGGTCGGCGCGACGACGACGGAGATGCTCTTCCTCGACGCCGAGCCCGGCGCCGACCTCGCGGCCGTGCGGGCCGGGGTGACCGACGCCGTCGCGCCGTACGTCGTCGCGTCCGTGCTCGACGCCGACGAGTTCGCCGCGGACGTCGCGGGCCAGGTCGAGTCGGTCCTCGCGATCGTCTACGCCCTGCTGGGGCTCTCCGTCCTCGTCGCCGTGCTGGGCATCGTCAACACGCTCGCCCTGTCCGTCGCGGAGCGGACGCGCGAGATCGGGCTGCTGCGGGCCGTCGGGCTCGGGCGGGCCCAGCTCGCGACGACGATCGTCATCGAGTCCGTGCTCGTCGCGGTGTTCGGCACGGCCGTCGGGCTCGCCGTGGGGACCGGCCTCGCCGCCGCGCTCCCGTCGGTGCTCGCGGACCAGGGCTTCACGACCCTCGCCGTGCCGTGGGCCCAGCTCGGCGCCATGCTCGTGCTCGCGGGCGTCGTGGGCGTCGTCGCCGCGGTGTGGCCCGCGGTGCGCGCCGCGCGCCTGCCCGTCCTGGACGCGGTGAGCCACGACTGAGCCGGGTGCGCGCGCCGGGCGACGCGTGGGCGGCGACTTCGCACTACGGTGGTCGTGCGAGCACGCCCGGCGCCGCCCGGCGCCCCGACCGACGGAGGAACCCCTCGTGGCCGACACGAACGAGAACGAGCAGACCCTGGCCCTCAAGGTCGGGACCGTCGCCCTGACCTTCGCCGCGGGCTGGGCCGCGCAGAAGCTCGTCACGTTCGTCTGGGCCAAGGTCACCGGGCACGACGCCCCGAAGGACCTCGACGACGAGGAGGTCGGCGTCGTCCAGGCCGTGACCTTCGCCGCCGTCGCCGCGGGCGTCGGCGTCCTCGCCCGCCGCTTCGCGGGCAAGGAGGCGAAGCGCGTCGTCGCCCGCCTCGCGTCGCGCGCCTGACGCTCGGCCCGCCCCGTCCGCGCGAGCGAGGCCGGGCCGCCCGGTAGCCTGGCGCGCGTGACCGCCCCGCCGGCGAGCCCGACGACGCCCCCTCAGGACTCGATCCTGCGCGCCGGCCTGCGCGTCCTCGCCGACGCCGGCCGGCTCCTGGCCCGGCACTGGCCCGCGCTCGTCGCGGTCGCCGTCCTCGCGCAGGTGCTGCACGAGCTCGCGCTGCGGGCCGCGCTCGCCGTCGCGCCGTCGTCCGGGGTGCTCGGCCTGCTCGTGCTGTGCTTCTCGCCGCTCGCGACGGTCGTCGGGATCGTCGTCATGCTGCACGTCCTGCGGCGGGAGCCGCGCACCGAGCGCGACCGGCTCGAGGTCCGGGCGCTGCTCGGCTCGATCGCGTCGGTCCTCGTGCCCTACCTCGTCATCTACGAGTTCTACGGCGGGCTGTCGTCCGACTGGCAGGCGTACATCGACTCCGCCGCGCTCGACCACGCGTTCGCGGCGGGCGCGGGGATCGAGACCGCGAGCCCCGTCCCCGAGGGCTTCGGGCTCACCGTCGTGCTCGTCGTCGCGGGCGCGCTGCTCGCCCGCACCCTGCTGGAACGGCTCGCGCGACGCCTCGACCGCGGCGTCCCCGCGCACGACGGCAACGCCCGGCACAGCGCCCGCTCCGCCGCCGTGCGCATCGCCGCGGGCTACTGCGAGGTCGTGTGGATCGTCGTCGGCGCGTTCACCGTCACGGCCCTCGTCGGGCGCGTGCGCGAGTGGTGGTCGACGCGCGTCGTCGTCGTCGAGGTGACGACCTGGTGGGACGGCGTGGTCGCGCGCGTGGACGCGCTCAAGCCGCTCGTCGACGCCGTGGGCCCGACGACGTCCCTCCTCGTCGCCGGCGTCGTCACCGGGCTCGTGGTGCCGCTCGCGTGGCTCACGCTCGGGACGATCGTGTACGGCGTGGAGGCGATCGACGTCGTCGACCCCGCGCACGCGGTGCCGGGCGACGGCGGCGCGACCGGCCGGACGGCCCGCGCCGTCGACCGGTTCAACCGGACGCTCGGCGAGAGCGGCGCCCAGCGGGCGTGGGCGCTCATGCTCGACCCGGGCCGGCGGTTCGGCGGCCTCGTCGGCGCCCTCGGGATGCTGTGGCGCAGCCGCTGGGGCGCGGTGCTGCTCTTCTGCGTCGCGTTCGCGCTCCTCACGCTCGCCGAGCAGGTCGTGCTCACCGCCGCGCAGGCGGTCGTCGGCCAGCCGGGGATCGTCGCGTGGCGCGCGCTCGTCGGCCCGCTGGAGACGGTCGCGACCGTCGTCGTGCAGGTGCTCACGACCGTCCTGCTCGCCGCCGCGGCCGACGCGCTGCTCGCGAGCCTGGGCCTGCCGTCCGCGCTGCGCACGCGGCGTGCGGCGCGGCGGGCCGGCGAGCCGGACACCGGCGCCGGCAGCGGGACGCCGAGCACGCCGACCGCGGTCGGCGCGGCCTCAGCCTGACGCGCCACCCGGCCGGGCGCGGCGGTCAGCCGACGTCCGCGACAGGGAGCGACCAGTACGCCGGCAGGAGGCCCGGCTCGACGAGACGCACCTCGGCGGGCTCGGCGCCGTCCGGGGTCAGGAAGTGCTGCGTGCTCCGGCTGGAGACGGCGCCCGTGCAGACCGGCGCCTCGGGGTACGGCATGCCGGGGAGCGCCGAGGCGCCCGCAGCGTACTCCCGGCCGGCCGTGTCCCGGAGCAGCACCGCGCACGACGAGAAGGTCTCCTCCGCGCCCTCCGGGGCGGGCGGCGCGTCGGAGCGCAGCGACACGTCGGCCGCCCAGAGCGTGTAGCCGTCGGGCGCCTCGATCCGGCCGCCGTACCCGTCGTCGAGCCCGTCGACCGCCTCGACGCCCACCAGCCGGGCCCGCACGTCACCGACCTGGGCCCAGCCGTCGGCGTCCGGCGCGTGCGCGACGCGCGGTTCGCCCGACCACCAGGCCTGCACGTCGTCCGACCGCCAGGTCAGCCAGCCCAGGGCGCCGAGCGCCACGACCAGCACGGGCAGCCACCAGCGGTTGGTCCGCCACCAGCCGGCGCTCATGCGTCCCACCCACCCGGGACGAGCGCGGGCCGCGCCGTCTCCACGGAGTCCCCCGCGGCGGGCGGCGCGACGCGGCCGAGGTCGACCTCGGCGATCGCCTGGGGACGGTCGAGGTCCGCGTCCTGGTGCTCCGTGAGCACGCGCAGCACGAGGTCGCCCTCCAGCGCCCGCGCGGGCACCTCGACGGCGACGGTCCCCGCCTCCGGGACGTCCGGGTCCGCGAACGCGCTGAGGACCTGGTTGCCCACGCGGTGCGACGCCTCGTGGTCCCGCCCGGCGGCGTCGCGCAGCTCGACCACCTCGATGCTCGCCTCGCCCGTCGTCCCGGACACCGCGAGGTCCACGACGACCCAGACGCCGTCGGTCGTCAGCGGGCCGGACCCGTCGTCGAGCGTCGTGCCGGTGCGGACGTCGTCGACCCGCACGCGCACCGGGCCGGCGGTCACGACCTCGCCCACGGCGCCCCGCGACGTCGTCGGCGTGAGCGTGGGCCACCACGTGTCGACGCGCGACACCGCGGCCCCCGCCCCCACGGCGATGACGAGCAGGACCACGGTCACGGCCCGGCCGGTCCGCCGCGGGCGGCCGTCCGATGCGTCCGGCCCGTCCGACGCCTCGGGCCCGTCCGGCGCCACGGCGGTCGCTTCCTCGGTCACCAGCCGTCCTCCGTCTCGGGCGGGTCCACGATCTCGGGCGGGACGGCCCCCGCCGGGACGTCCACGAGCGTGATCGCGCCCGTCTCGGCCCACCGCCGACCGCCGCCGACCGTCATGTCGCGGTACCGGAACGTCGGGACGGTCACGGTCAGCGGCTCGTCGGGCGTGCTCACCGCGCCACCCTCCCCCGGCACCGACACGGGCCACAGGAGCGCGACGTCGTCGGCGAGGCCCGGCGAGAGCACGGGGTACGACGACGCGTCGCGCACGAGGAGCGTGGGGTCCGGGCGGTCCGGCTCCGCGTCGCCCGCGAGCGCCAGGCCGCCGGGCAGCTCGTCGGGGAGCGTCACCGCGGTGCGGTCGAGCCGGCGCGACTCGCGGTCCGTGTCGAGCGCGCCGACGACCACGACGAGCCACGCGTCCGCCCCGGAGTCCTCGAGCGCCGAGACCTGCACGGCGTCCGTCACGGACCACGAGCGCACGGTGAGGTCGAAGGGTCCCGTGGCGACCGGCTCCCCCGCGGCGGCCCGGGCCGGCCCCGCGTCGGCGGCGTCGTGCCGGGCGAGGCCGCCGGCCGCCGTCGTGCCGACGACGGCCCCCAGGACGACGGCGAGCGCCACGCGGCGCGGCCACGTGCCCACGACGGCGCGGAGCAGCGGCACGCCCCGGGCGGCCTTCGGCGCGGTCGACGTCACGGCGCGCATCCTACGGGGCCGTCACGGGCCGTCGGCGGAACCTCACGGGCCGTCAGGCCCCGCGCACGAGGAGCGTCGTGACCGGCCCCATGACGATCGCGTACATCACCGCGAAGAACAGCGTGTGCAGGAGCACGAAGAGCAGCGCGTCCAGCACGGCGCCACGGGCCCGGAAGTGGCGCACGAGCTTGCGCACGAACTGGACCGGGTGGGCGAGGTCCCAGCTGTTGAACCGCACGTACCGGCCGAGGTAGATCCCGACGGAGACGAGCGCCAGCACGACGAGCACCACGACCCACGACACGGGACGGCGGAACGGGGCGTCGTCGTCCGGGTAGAGCACGATCGCGAGCAGCGCCTGCGCGAGGAACACGTTGACGAGCGTGTTCATCACCCCGGACAGGGCGAGCGTGAGCACGGCCACGATGTCGTACCAGAGCGGGACCTCCTCGCCCTCCTGCCGGTGGCTGTAGTTCAGCTCGGTGACGAGGTAGCCCGCGTTCGGCAGGAGCAGCAGCCAGACGCCGAACCCGACGACGGCGCACGTCACGACCGCCCACGACGGGGCGCCGCCCGCGATGAGCACGGCGTCGACGAGGACGACGAGCCCGAGCACGATCACGGGCGCGATCGAGAGCCCGATGTTGAGGAGCATCGGCCGGTACACGCGCGTGCGGTACAGCGGCGCGCGCAGCACCACGAGGGCGAGCGCGTACACGTTGAGCAGGGCCACGCCCCCGAAGAGCCAGTCGAGCACGCCCCCACGGTACGGGGGGTTCCCCGCGCGCGGCGCGGGGAGCGTCGTTAGCGTGGAGGTGCTCGACGCAACGATCTCCCCCCGTGCCCGACGACGGGCACCTCCCCCCAGGAGTCGCCATGGCGCAGCAGGACGCGGGCAGGGCCGCCGGACCCGCCGCGACGACGACGTCGACGTCCACCTCCCCGACCCTCATGCTCGTCCTCGCGACCGTCGGGTTCGCGGTGAACTTCTGGGCCTGGGCGCTCATCAGCCCGCTCGGCGCGGCGTACGGACAGCAGTACGACCTCACCGACGTGCAGGTGTCCGTGCTGGTGGCCGTCCCGGTCGTCGTCGGGTCGCTCGGCCGCATCCCGGTGGGGGCACTCACCGACCGGTACGGCGCGCGCATCATGTTCCCGCTGGTCAGCGCGCTGACGATCCTGCCCGTGCTGTTCGTCGGGCTCGTCGCGGACAGCTTCGTCTGGCTGATCGTCGGCGGGTTCTTCCTCGGTCTCGGCGGCACGGCGTTCGCCGTCGGGGTGCCGTTCGTCAACGCGTGGTACCCGCCCGCGCGGCGTGGCACCGCCGTCGGGATCTTCGGCATGGGCATGGGTGGCACCGCGATCTCCGCGTTCACCACCGTCCGCATCCGCGACGCCTGGGGCGACGCCGCCCCGTTCCTCCTCGTCGCCGCCGTCCTCGCGGTGTTCGCCGTCGTGTCGTGGCTGCTGCTGCGCGTCCCGCCCGGCCGCGCGGCCGCCCCCGCCGGCGGGTTCTGGTCCCGCACCTGGGCGACGTTCCGCCTCCCCGCCACCCTGCAGCTCTCCTGGCTGTACGCCGTCGGGTTCGGCGGGTTCGTCGCGTTCTCGGTCTACCTGCCGACGTTCCTCGTCAACGCCTACGACCTCACCGCGTCCGACGCCGCGGCCCGCACCGCCGGGTTCGTCGTGCTCGCCGTCGTCATGCGGCCCGTCGGCGGCGCGCTGTCCGACCGGTTCGGCGGCGTGCCCGTGTCCGTCGCGTGCTTCGCCGTGGTCACGGCGCTCGCCGCGGTCGTCGCGTTCCAGCCGTCGCTCGTGCCGCTCGGGACGATCGCGTTCCTCGGCCTCGCCGCCGCGCTCGGCGCGTCGTCGGGCGCGACGTTCGCCCTCGTCTCGAAGGTCGCGCCGGTCGAGAAGGTCGGCGCGGTCACGGGCCTCGTCGGCGCGGCGGGCGGCCTCGGCGGGTTCATCCCGCCGCTGCTCATGGGCGCCGTCTACCAGCTCGAGGGCACCTACGGCCTGGGCTTCGGGCTGCTCGCCCTGACCGCCCTGCTGACCCTGCTGTTCACCCTCGGCCCCGTCCGTCGGGGCGTCCAGGCCCGCGCCGCCGCTTCGTCGTCCTGACCCGCCCGGGAGGCCTCGGGCTCGCGAGGTAGAGCCGTGGTCGCGCGAGGTAGAGCCGGGGTCATGCGAGGTAGAGCCGTGGTCACGCGAGGTAGAGCCGGGGTCGCGCAAGGTAGAGCCGGGGTCACGCGAGGTAGAGCCGTGGTCATGCCCGACGGCGCGTGGTCGCCCCGGGTGGGCGGGGTGGGCGGTGGTGCCACCACCCACCCCGCCCGGCGTCGTCTCACCTCTGGGTCTCCCCTGCCCGAGCGACTGCCCGCGGGGTCAGGTGCGCTCGCACCGCACGGCCCACCGGGTCACCGCGGTCGCGCCGGAACTCGGTGGCGAGCAGGTGATCTGGGCTCGTCCTGGTCGGCTGACGGACCACAATCACCTGCTCGCCGGAGGCCGCGGCCCATGGTGGACAGGGAGTGTCGCTCGACCCTCCGGGCCGGCGCGGGGCGGCCGGGGGGGGTGGTGCCTGGCTCCACCACGGTCTTCGCCATTGACCACGGCTCTACTTCGCGTGACCACAGCTCTACCTCGGCGCACGGCTCTACCTCGCGTGACCACAGGTCTACCTCGCGCGAACCAGGGCTCTACCTCTCTACCTCGCGCGACGGCGGTTCGATCGCGAGGTCAGTCGGACGCCGCGGTGTCGCGGGCGACGAGGCGCGGGAGGACGAACCAGAGGCCGACGAGCAGCACGAGCGCGCAGCCGCTCGACCACAGGGCCGCGGTGCGGTTCACGACGACGTCGACCACGAGCAGCACGGTCCCCGTGACGACGAACGCGAGGACGAGCACGCCGAACCGCGCGATCCGGTCGCTCAGGGTCACGAGCGTCGTCTTGCGGTGCCGGCGGAAGAGCGTGCGGTGCAGGCTCACGGGCGTCACGAACAGGCCGGTCGACAGCACGGCCAGCGCGACGAGCGCGAGGTAGACGTCGGTCTGGAAGGTGTCGAGGTCCCCGAAGCGCTGCTGGAACGGCAGCGTGAGGAGGAACCCCGTGAGGATCTGCACGCCCATCTGCATGACGCGCAGCTCCTGGAGCAGCTCTGCCCAGTTCCGGTCGGACCGTTCCTCGGCCGACTCGTCCCGCCCGTCGCTGACCTGGGTGGTCACGGTTTCCTCCCTCGCGCCGACGCTGGGATAATCTTCAGTCTGCTGGGGTCAGGAATCGGCTCCGTCCTGCTCGATCTCCGGGGACCCCCATCGATGGACGCTGCCCTGCCCGCCGACGCCACCGAGCCCGACGACGTCGTCCCGCCCGCTCTCGCCGACCTCCTCGCCGCCCTCGGCCCGGGTGACCCCCAGCCGGTCGGCCGCTTCCGCGTGGACATCGCCACCGACACGTGGTGGTGGTCCGACGAGGTGTACGAGATGCACGGTTTCGCGCCGGGCGAGGTCGTGCCGACGACCGCCCTCGTCCTGTCGCACAAGCACCCCGAGGACCGCGAGCGCGTCGCGAGCGAACTCGCGCAGGCCGCGCGGACCGGGGAGCCGTTCGGGTCCATGCACCGCATCGTGGACGCGACGGGCGCTACTCGCACGCTCGCCGTCGCGGCGCAGGGGAAGAACCCGGGCGCGGAGCTGCCCTGGGCGCACGTGGTGGGCTACTTCGTCGACCTGACGACGGCGCACGCCGAGGCCGCGCGGCGCGAGGCGACCGCGTCGATCCGGGCCGCGGACGCGTCGCGCTCGGTGATCGAGCAGGCGAAGGGCGTGCTCATGGCGGCGCTGCGCACGGGACCCGACGACGCGTTCGAGGTGCTGCGCCGGCGCTCGAACGACGTGAACGTCCCCGTCCGCGAGCTCGCCCGTCGCCTCGTGGAGGGCGTGGTCGGCGGCGCCGAGACGGCCGGGCCGCTGCTCGACGAGTCGGTCCGACGCCGGGTCGACGCGCTGCTCGAGGCGCCGTGCGCCGACGAGCCGGCCACCGGCGGCTGAGCGTCGGGGCTCAGTCCCCCGCGGGCGCGCCGACGCCGGGGATGCGGCGGGTCTCGACGATCTCGCGGGCGACGTCGACGAGCTTGATGTTCGCGTCCTGGGACACGCGGCTCATCACGGCGAACGCGCGGCCGGGCGTCAGGGAGTACCGCTCCATGATGATGCCCTGTGCCTGCCCGATGAGCGTGCGGGTCTGCACGGCGGACTGCAGCTGCTCCTCGGTCCGCGCGGCCGAGATGGCCGCGGCGGCGACGGCCGCGAACGTCGAGGCGAGGTGGTGGGAGTCCGGGCCGAACGCGTCGCGCGAGCCGGAGTACATGTTGAGCGCGCCGTGCGCGTTCTCGGACGTGTAGAGCTGGACGCACAGCATGGAGCCGACGCCGAGCTCGCCCGCCGCGCGCGGCGCCCAGCGCGGCCAGCGCGGGTCCGCCGCGACGTCCCCGGACTCCACGAGCGCGTGCTCGCGGATCGCGTCGAGGCACGGGCCCTCGTCGAGCTCGTACTGGAGCGCGTCCCCGCGCGCCACGACCGGGTCCGACACGGCTGCGCTCTCGATGCGGCGGCGGGTCACGAGCGAGATTCCGGCCTCGTCGCAGCCGTCGACCATCGCCACCGCGAGCTCGACGACGCGGTCGAGGGTCTGCTGGAGGGTGGGCTCGTCGGCGAGCGCGCGGGCGGCGTCCGCCACGAGGCCTGCCACCGTCGCCTCCTCCGCCATCAGGTCGACGACGGGGACCTCGGTCAGCGGTGCTCCGGACCCTCCCGGGGTCGGCTCGCCGCTCGTTCCGCGATCGGTGCTCATGGTGCTCTCCTTGTCTCCGCCGCAAGCCTACGTCGCGGCGGGCCGGAGCACGCACGGTGCCGGAGGCCCCGCCCGGGCGTCACCGGGGCGGGGCGGGGGCGGCGGCCGTCTCGCCCGCACAAGGCGTGGCGGCTGTGACCCTCTCACGGGCGCCGTCGCTCTCGCGGCGGTCCCGCCCCCGGGCGGGCGCGGACGCCCACCCTCCGACCCTCCCGGGCGAGCCGCGGTCTCACCGTCCGCGGCTCCCCCGGCGAGGAGGTGCCCGTCAGAACACGGGCTTGCCTCCCGTGACACCGAGGACGGTGCCGGACACGTAGCTCGCGTCCGTCGGGGAGGCGAGGAAGACGAACGCCGGGGCGACCTCCGCGGGCTGGCCCGCGCGCCCCAGCGGGGTGTCCTTCCCGAACTGCTCGATCTTCTCCTCGGGCTGAGTGGCCGGCTGGAGCGGCGTCCAGATCGGTCCCGGCGCGACGGCGTTCACGCGGATGCCGCGCGGGCCGAGCTCGGCCGCGAGGTTCACCGTGAGGTTGTTGATCGCCGCCTTCGTCGACGCGTAGTCGAGCAGGGACGTCGACGGCTGGAACGCCTGGATCGACGAGTTGTTGACGATCGCCGCGCCCTCGCCCAGGTGCTCGAGCGCCGACTGCGTGATCCACAGCAGCGCGTAGAGGTTCGTCTTGAGCACCCGGTCGATCTCGTCCGTCGTGACGTCCTCGATCGACTCGCGCCGCGCCATCTGGAAGCCGGCGTTGTTGACGAGCACGTCGAGCCCGCCGAGCTCGGCCGCGGCGCGTCCGGGCAGGGCCCGCGCCGTCGCCTCGTCGGTGACGTCGCCGGGCAGGAGGGCGCACGTGCGGCCCGCCTCGCGGACCCAGCGCGCCGTCTCCTCGGCGTCCTCCTGCTCCTGGGGCAGGTAGCCGATGGCGACGTCGGCGCCCTCGCGCGCGAACGCGATGGCGACGGCGCGGCCGATGCCCGAGTCACCGCCCGTGATCAGCGCCCGACGGCCCTCGAGCCGCCCGGTGCCGCGGTAGGACTGCTCGCCGTGGTCGGGCACCGGATCCATGCGTCCGGTGAGGCCCGGGGGTTCCTGCTGCTGGGCCGGGAAGGTGGTCTCGTCGGTCATGTCGTTCCTCCTTCTCGTGTGGGGTTCTCGTCGTGCGCGGGGCCGTCCGGCTCAGGAGCGGGCCGGCTCCCGACGACGCGCGAGCTGCGCCTCGTGGGCGCGGGGCCGCGCGACCGGACGGACCGCGGCGAACGCGCCCGCGACCGTGGCCTCGGCCGTCGGGCCGACCCCGCCGGCCTTGCTCAGCGCACGCATCACCTGCGAGGCGGTCTCCTGGACGGGGACGCCGGCCTCGCCGGCCGCCTCCGCGAGGAGCTGGCCCGCCGCGACGTCGTCGACGCCGTGCACGGCCATGAGCACGCCCTTGACCTGCTCGACGGCGGCCTGCGCGACGAACGCGCGCGTGACGGCGCGCTGCGACTCGCGCTCCAGCGCCTCCTTGTGCGTCGGGGTGACGTCGACGACGTACCCCGCGATCTCGACGACGCGACCGCGCGCGTCCCGTCGGCCCTGTCCCGTCACGACGACGGACCGGGCCTTGCCGTGCCCGTCGACGATCCGGTGGGCGCACGAGAACGGGCGACCGGAACGGATCGCCTCCGTGGCGGCGCGCACCACGCGGGCGCGGTCGTCCGGGTGCTTGCGCGAACGCAGCGCATCGAGGCTGGGCTGGACGTCCCCCGGCGCCCAGCCGTGCATGGTGTACACCTCGTCCGACCACCACCACGTCCCGGTGCCGAGCTCGACACGGTACTGCCCCACGAGGAGGTGCGTGCCCACGGCGAGCACCTCCGCAAGCGCTGCGGGGCGCACGGGCGCCGTCTGGTCGGGGCTGAGGGTGGTCACGGGGATCGAGGCCATGTCGTCCTCCCAAGGTTCGGGGGGCTTCGGGCCGCTTCATGACTCCGATGCCCAACGTAGCCCACCCTCCCGAGGTCGGCACCCGGGCTCGGCTACGGTGCGGGCATGATGCGCGAGCCGAGTCGGACTATCGTCCAGCACGCCGCGGACGCGCTCGCGCTCGTCCGCCCGACGCCGCCTGCGGACACCCCGCTCGAGGACGCCGTGGGCGCCGTCCTGGCCGCCGACGTCGTGTCCGTCCTGGACGCCCCCGCGTTCGACGCGTCCGCGATGGACGGGTACGCCGTACGCGCGCAGGACGTGGCGGGGGCGACGCCGTCGGCCCCCGTGGTGCTGCGCGTCGTGGGCGACGTCGCGGCCGGGGACGCGGGTCCGCCCGGGCTCGACGGCGGCCTGGGGACGGGCGAGGCGGTCCGGATCATGACGGGCGCTCCCGTGCCGCCCGGGGCGGACGCCGTCGTGCCCGTCGAGCGCACGTCGACCGGCCGCTTCACGCCGGGCGCGGCCGGGAGCGGCCCGACGACGGTCGCGGTCCACGACGCGTCGCGCACCCACGTGCGGCCCCGCGGGGAGGACGTGCGGCGCGGCGACGTCGTCGTCGCGGCGGGCACCGTGCTCACCGCGCGGCACGTCTCGGTCGCGGCGTCCGCCGGGCACGCGACCGTGCCCGTCCACCGCGCGCCGCGCGTCGCGGTGCTCTCCACCGGCAGCGAGCTCGTGGCCCCGGGCACCACGCCGGGGCCGGGGCGGATCCCCGACTCCAACTCCGTCCTGCTCGCCGCGTCGGCGCGGGCCGGGGGCGCGCGCGTGGTCCGGCGCGGGGCCGTGGGCGACTCCGCGGCCGCGCTCGTCGCGACGCTGGACGGGCTCCTCGACGCGTTCGACGGCGCCCCGCCCGACCTGCTCGTCAGCACCGGCGGGGTGAGCGCGGGCGCGTTCGACGTCGTGCGCGAGGTGCTCGACCCGGCGACCCGCGCGGGCACGCCGTGGCAGGACGCGGTCACCGACGCCCGGCTCGTCGCGGTCGGCATGCAGCCCGGCCGCCCGCAGGGCCTCGCGCGCTGGCGGGGCGTGCCGTGGCTCGCGCTCCCGGGGAACCCGGTGAGCGCGTACGTCTCGTTCGAGCTGTTCGTGCGGCCCGTCGTCGACCGGCTGCGCGGCGTGCCCGCCCCGGGTCGCGCGCTCGTCCCGCGTGTCGCGGCCGCGGGGTGGTCCTCGCCGGCCGGGCGCGAGCAGCTCGTCCTCGTGCGCCACACCGAGCCCGACGGCGCGGACGTCGTCCCCGCGGGCCGTCGCCCCGAGGAGGACGCGACGGCGCGCGGCTCCGGCTCGCACCGCCTGAGCGCGCTCGCGCACGCCGACGCGCTCGCCGTCGTCGGGGCCGACGTCACGGCCGTGGCGCCGGGCGACCCCGTGCAGGTGCTGCTGCTCTGACCCCGGGGCCGGCCGCGGTCACTTCGCCGGGGGCGGCGGGTGGCCCTCCGACGCCTGCACGACGACGAACCCGCGCCCCGAGAGCGCGAGCTGGTACGCCTCGCCGGAGCCGCGCCCGATCGCGGCCCCGAGCTTCGCCGTCTTGCGGATCGAGGACTGCAGCGACGTCGACCACAGCACCGCGGCCTGCATGTCGACGAAGGTGGGGACGTCGACGTCGAGCACGACGGGCGTGCCGAACGCGGTGACGGCCAGCGCCCCGGTCCCGGTGAACGTCGTGTTGAACAGGCCGCCGCTGAGCATCGACGCGCCCTCGACCCGGTTGATGTCCCACGCGAGCGAGCTCTCGAACGCGAGCACGTTCGCGCCGTTGACCGTCACGCCCTCGTCCTCCAGGTGGAGCACGAAGACCTGGTCCGCGTCCTGCGCGAGGAAGACGTCGCCGCTGCCCGAGACCTTCATGAGCGACATGCCCTCGCCCGTGAACGCCTTCTTGAACATCTTGCCGAGACCGCCGCTGCCCTCGTACGCGAAGTCGACGTCGCCCTGGTAGGCGACCATCGAGCCCTGCTTCGCGAAGAAGAACCCGCCCGTGCCGCGGAGGTCGACCTTGAGCATGCGGTCGTTCTGGAGCTGGAAGCTGCCGGGCTCGACGGAGCGCTCGGCGTGGTCGAGGAGTGAGCTGCGCATGGGTCGATCCTCGCGGTCGCGGGCCGCGAGCGCACCCGAGCCCGCGGCCGACCCCGAGCGTGGCGCCGCGCGCTGCCCCGCGTGCGAGAGTGGCGGCATGAGCTTCACGCACCTCGACGAGCGCGGGCACGCGCGCATGGTCGACGTCACCGCCAAGCAACCGACCGTCCGCTCCGCGACGGCGACCGGGACCGTGCGGTGCTCCCCGGACATCGTCGCCGCGCTGCGGGACGGGACCGTCCCCAAGGGCGACGTGCTCGCCGTCGCGCGCGTCGCCGGGATCGCTGCCGCGAAGCGGACGGCCGAACTCCTGCCGCTCGCGCACGTCATCGGGGTCCACGGGGCCGTCGTCGACCTCGTCGTGGGCGACCACGGCGTCGACGTCACCGCGACCGTCCGGACCGCGGACCGCACGGGCGTCGAGATGGAGGCCCTGACGGCCGTCGCCGTCGCGGGCCTCGCGGTCGTCGACATGGTCAAGGGCCTCGACAAGTCCGTCGAGCTCACGGACGTCCGTCTCGTCGCCAAGACCGGCGGCAAGTCCGGCGACTGGCACCGCGAACGGTGACGCCCCATCCCGACGACAGGTCGGCACCCGACGGCCCGGGTCGGCACCTCGAGCTGCCGATCCCCGCACGGGGTGCCGAACCGTCCCTCGCGTTCGACGCCGTCGTGCTGGCCGGGGGCCGGGCGGAGCGGCTCAGGACGCCCAAGCCCGGGCTCGTCGTCGGGGGTCGGCCGCTGCTGGAGCACGCGCTCGCGGCGACGGCGGGCGCGGGGCGGACGGTCGTCGTCGGGCCGGCGGAGCTCGCCGCCCCGGGGCGCTACGTCCGCACGCGCGAGGACCCGCCGTTCGGGGGGCCCGTCGCCGGGATCGCGGCCGGGCTCGCCGCCCTGCCCGACGACGGCCGCGCCCCCTGGGTGCTCGTGCTCGCGTGCGACGTCCCGCGGGCCGCGGAGGCGGTGCCCGCGCTGCTCGCCGCCGCCCGGCGCCGGAGCGGCGAGGTCGCCGTGCACGCGGTGCGCGACGGACGGGAGCAGTGGCTCGTCGGCCTGTACGAGCGCGCGGCGCTCGACGCCGCGCTCGCCGCGCTGCCGACCGTGCACGGCGCGTCGGTGCGGCGCCTGCTCGCCGGCCTGCCCGCGATCGGCGTGCCCGACGACACGGGCGCCACCGACGACGTGGACACGTGGGAGGATGCCCGCGAGCAGGAGCGCCGCCTGGCCGCAGGCGCGCCCGCGGTGCCCGGCGCCCCGCCCGCCGGCACCCCCGACGACGGCAGGAGGCCACGATGACGAACCTCGAACGCTGGGTCGACGCGCTCGCGCAGGACCTCGGCGTCGACCCGGAGGTCGTCGACATCGGCGCGGTCCTCGACCTCGCGCGCGACGCCGCGCACGGCATCGAGCGCCCCGCCGCGCCCCTCACCACGTTCGTCGCGGGCTACGTCGCCGGGCTCGCCGCGCACGACGGTTCGGGCCGCGGCGTGCAGGACGTGCTCGACCGGGCCGCCGAGCTCGCGCTCGCGTGGACGCCCGAGCCCGAGCTGCCCGGCACGGCGGCCCCGGCCGAGACGCAGGACTGAGAGATGGCGACCGTCCGCTACTTCGCCGGCGCGCGCGACGCCGCCGGCACCGAGTCCGAGACCGTCGACGCGACGACGGTCGGCGAACTGCACGCCGCGGTCGTCGCCCGGCACGCGGCGCTCGCCGACGTGCTCCCGCGCTGCTCGCTCCTCGTGGGAGGCGTCCGCGCGGCGGACGACGACACCCCGATAGCCGCCGACGAGACGGTCGACGTCCTCCCCCCTTTCGCCGGCGGCTGACCCCGCCCGGCTGCCCCGCCCCGTGCCGAGCAGGCGGTCCTGGCTCGTCACGGCCCCGGGACCCGCCACGACCGCCTGGTCGGCCCGCCGGGAGGGCCTGGTCGTCAGTGGTCGCCGCCGTCGAGCTGGGCGAGGACGTGCGGCAGGAGCGGCTCGAGGACAGCCCAGCCGTCGCGCACCCCGCCCGTGGAGCCGGGGAGGTTGACCACGAGCGCGCGCCCGTGCGGGCCGGGCGCGACCCCCGCGACGCCGCGGGACAGCACCGCCGCGGGGACGTGCTCCGCGCCGCGGCGACGCAGCTCCTCCGCGATGCCCGGGATCTCCTGCGCCAGCACCTCGCGGGTGCCCTCGGGCGTGAGGTCGCGCGGCCCGACGCCGGTCCCCCCGGTCGTGAGCACGACGCGCGCTCCCCCGGCCACCGCCCGGGCGACCGCGTCGCGGACGGGGGCGACGCCGTCGGGCACGAGGTCGGTGACGACCGCCCAGCCCGCCGCCGCGAGCAGCCCCGCGAGGAGCGGTCCCGAGCGGTCCTCCGCCTCGCCGCGCGAGCAGCGGTCGGACACGGTGACGACGGCGACGGTCGCGTCCGCGGGCCGTCCGGTGGGTGCGGTCATGGCGCCACGGTAGCGAGCCGGGCGGGGCGGGACCGCGGCGGGCGCTCGCCGCGCGCGATCCGGACGGTCTGGGCATAGTGGCTGTGGACCGACCGCCGCACCTGCTCGCCCAGGAGGCCTCATGTCGTACCTGTCCGTGCCGTCGTCGCTGCCGGCGCGCCGCCCCTGGTGGTGCCCGATGGTCCCCGCCGTCCCAGGGGCCGGGAGCGGGGCATGACGACGACGTCGGAGGGACCGGTCGAGGACGCGCTGCTGCGGCTCGGCAAGCACCTCAAGCGCGGGAAGGTCTCCGACGACCTGCGGCAGGTGTTCCTCACGGGCGGTCGCCAGGGCGACGTGTTCTACCGCGACCGCTGGTCCCACGACAAGGTCGTGCGCTCGACGCACGGCGTGAACTGCACCGGGTCGTGCTCGTGGAAGGTGTACGTCAAGGACGGCATCATCACGTGGGAGACGCAGCAGACCGACTACCCCTCCGTGGGACCGGACTCGCCCGAGTACGAGCCGCGCGGCTGCCCGCGCGGCGCCGCGTTCTCCTGGTACACCTACTCCCCCACGCGCGTGCGCTACCCCTACGTGCGCGGCGCGCTGCTCGACGCCTACCGCGCGGCCCGGGCCGCGACGGGCGACCCGGTGCTCGCGTGGCGGAAGGTCACGACCGACCCGGAGACCGCCCGCGCCTACAAGGCGGCGCGCGGCAAGGGCGGCCTCGTGCGCGCCACGTGGGACGAGGCGGCGGAGATCGTCGCCGCCGCGCACGTGCACACCATCGCGGCGTACGGGCCCGACCGCATCGCGGGGTTCTCCCCGATCCCGGCCATGTCGATGGTCTCCCACGGGGTCGGTGCGCGGTTCGTCCAGCTGCTCGGCGGCACCATGCTGTCGTTCTACGACTGGTACGCCGACCTGCCCGTCGCGTCCCCGCAGGTGTTCGGTGACCAGACCGACGTCCCGGAGTCGGCGGACTGGTGGAACTCGACGTACTGCATCATGTGGGGCTCGAACGTCCCCGTGACCCGCACGCCCGACGCCCACTTCATGACCGAGGCGCGCTACCGCGGTCAGAAGGTCGTCGTCGTGTCCCCCGACTACGCGGACAACACGAAGTTCGCCGACGAGTGGCTCGCCCCGCACCCGGGCACCGACGGCGCGCTCGCCCAGGCCATGGGCCACGTGATCCTCACGGAGCACTACGCGCAGCGCCGCACCCCGCAGTTCGCGCAGTACGCGGCCCGCTTCACGGACCTCCCCCACCTCGTCGTGCTCGACGAGCACGACGACGGCTCGGGGTCGGGCGCGACGTACGTGCCCGGCAAGTTCCTCACCGCGGCGGACCTGCCCGACGGCGTCGGGCGCCCCGGGGACGACGGCGCGGGCTCGGCGAACGCGCGTTTCAAGACCGTCGTGCTCGACGCGGACGGCACCCCGCGCGTCCCGCACGGGAGCCTCGGCCACCGCTACGGCGAGGCCGACGCCGGGCGGTGGAACCTCGACCTCGGTGACATCGACCCGCTGCTCTCGGTCGCCGACCCGCACGGCGTCTTCTGGGGTGCGCCCCAGGCCGCTCCCACCCGCGACTCGGTCCCCGACCGCCCGGTGTCGCCCGACCGCGGCTCTACCCCGGCGGACCCCGGCTCTACCCCGGCCGACCACGGCTCTACCCCGGCGGACCACGGCTCTACCCCGGCCGGGCTCTCGTACGAGACGGTCGCCGTCGGGCTGCCGCGGTTCGACCTCGAACCGGCCCCGGGCGACGACGCGGGCGCGCACCTGGGCGGTGCGGGCGTCGTCGTGCGCGGCGTGCCGGCGCGGCGCGTCGGCGGGCGGCTCGTCACGACGGTGCTCGACCTGCTGCTCGCGCAGTACGGCGTGAACCGGCCGGAGCTCGGCCTGCCGGGCGAGTGGCCCGCCGGCTACGACGACGACGCGACGCCTGCCACCCCGGCGTGGCAGGAAAGGTTCACGGGCGTCCCGGCCGCGGCCGCCGCACGCATCGGGCGCGAGTTCGCGCAGAACGCGCTCGACTCGGGCGGGCGCTCGATGATCATCATGGGCGCGGGGACGAACCACTGGTTCCACTCGGACACGATCTACCGCGCGATGCTCGCGCTGACCACCCTCACCGGCTGCCAGGGCGTCAACGGCGGCGGGTGGGCGCACTACGTGGGGCAGGAGAAGTGCCGCCCCGTCACGGGCTGGGCGCAGTACGCGGGCGGCCTCGACTGGTCGCGACCGCCGCGCCAGATGATCGGCACCGCGTTCTGGTACCTCGCGACCGACCAGTGGCGGTACGACGGCCTGCCCGCGGACGCGCTCGCGTCGCCGCTCGCGCAGGGCCAGTTCTCCGGGCGCACGACGGCGGACACGCTCGTCGAGTCCGCGCAGCGCGGCTGGATGCCGAGCTACCCGACGTTCGACCGCAACCCGCTCGACCTCGTGGACGAGGCCCGCGCGGCGGGCAAGGAGCCGGCGCAGCACGTCGTCGACGAGCTCAAGGCCGGGAACCTGCGGTTCGCGTGCGAGGACCCCGACGACCCCGCGAACTTCCCGCGCGTCGTCACGGTGTGGCGCGCGAACATCCTCGGGTCGTCGGGCAAGGGCAACGAGTACTTCCTCCAGCACCTCCTGGGGACGGACGCCGCGGTCAACGCCGCGGAGTCCGGCCCCGAGCGGCGCCCGCGGTCGATGACGTGGCGCGAGGAGGCGCCGCGCGGCAAGCTCGACCTGCTCGTCACGCTCGACTTCCGGATGACGTCGACGACGCTGTTCTCGGACGTCGTGCTCCCCGCCGCGACCTGGTACGAGAAGCACGACCTGTCCTCGACGGACATGCACCCGTTCGTGCACTCGTTCAACCCGGCGATCGACCCGCCGTGGCAGACGCGCACGGACTTCGACATCTTCCACACCGTCGCGGCGAAGGTCTCCGAGCTCGCGGTGACGCACCTCGGGGTGCGGGAGGACCTCGTCGCCGCCCCGCTCGCGCACGACACCCCGGACGAGATGGCCGTCCCGCACGGCGCGCTCACCGACTCGGGGCGGCCCGTGACGGAGCGCGAGCTCGTGCCGGGCGTGACGATGCCGAAGCTCGTCGTCGTCGAGCGCGACTACCCGGCGTTCGCCGCGCGCATGGCCGCGCTCGGCCCTCTCACCGAGAAGGCGGGCATGGCGACCAAGGGCGTGCAGTTCTCGCCCGGGCCGGAGGTCGCGGACCTCGGCCGGCGCAACGGGCTCGTGCCCGACGGCCCCGCCGCCGGTCGTCCGCGCCTCGACCGCGACACGCACGCGTGCGAGATGATCCTCGCCCTCTCGGGGACGACGAACGGTCGCCTCGCCGTGCAGGGGTTCGAGCACGTCGAGCGCCGCACGGGCACGCCCCTGGCGGACCTCGCCCGCGACGAGCAGGGCAAGCGCGTGACGTTCCCGGACGTCCAGTCCCGCCCGACCCCGGTCATCACCTCGCCCGAGTGGTCGGGCTCGGAGCACGGCGGGCGCCGGTACTCGGCGTTCGTCGTCAACGTGGAGCGGCTCAAGCCGTGGCACACCCTCACGGGTCGGCAGCACTTCTACCTCGACCACGACTGGATGATCGAGCTCGGCGAGCACCTGCCGGTGTTCCGGCCGCCGCTCGACATGCACCGGCTGTTCGGCGACTCGCCCGTCGTGGGCGACACCTCGCCGTCGGGCTACCCGGGGTCCGCCGGGCACGCGGAGGTCGCGGTGCGGTACCTGACCCCGCACAACAAGTGGGCGATCCACTCGGAGTACCAGGACAACCTCTTCATGCTGTCGCTCTCGCGCGGCGGGCCCGGCATCTGGATGAGCCCGGCCGACGCGGCCAAGATCGGCGTCGCGGACAACGAGTGGATCGAGGCGTACAACCGCAACGGCGTCGTGGTGGCGCGCGCGATCGTCAGCCACCGGATGCCCGAGGGCACGGTCTACATGTTCCACGCGACCGACCGCACGATCGACGTCCCGCTCGCCGAGACGTCGGGCCTGCGCGGCGGGATCCACAACTCGCTGACGCGCATCCTGCTCAAGCCGACGCACCTCGCGGGCGGGTACGCCCAGCTCTCGTACGCGTTCAACTACCTCGGGCCCACGGGGAACCAGCGCGACGAGATGACGGTCGTCCGGCGTCGGAGCCAAGAGGTGCGGTACTCGTGACGCGGACGGGCACAGCAGGCGGCCTCGGGCCGACGGGCCGGGAGGGGGTGGCGTCGTGCGGGTGATGGCGCAGATGTCGATGGTCATGAACCTCGACAAGTGCATCGGGTGCCACACGTGCTCGGTGACGTGCAAGCAGGCGTGGACGAACCGCACGGGTGTGGAGTACGTGTGGTTCAACAACGTCGAGACCCGTCCCGGGCTCGGGTACCCGCGCACCTACCAGGACCAGGAGCGCTGGCAGGGCGGCTGGGTCCGGACGAAGAAGGGCCGGCTCAAGCTCCGCGCCGGGGGCCGCCTGAAGAAGCTCGCGACGATCTTCTCCAACCCGAAGCTCCCCTCGATCCACGACTACTACGAGCCGTGGACCTACGAGTACGACATGCTGCTCTCGTCGCCGCAGGGGCAGCACACGCCCGTCGCCCGGCCGAAGTCGCTGCTCACGGGCGGTGACATCAACATCTCCTGGTCCGCGAACTGGGACGACGACCTCGGCGGCTCGACCGCGACCATGCAGGACGACCCCGTGCTCCAGCACATGTCGGAGCACGTCGCCACCGAGCTCGACAAGACGTTCATGTTCTACCTGCCGCGCATCTGCGAGCACTGCCTCAACCCGGCGTGCGTCGCGTCGTGCCCGTCGGGCGCCATGTACAAGCGGGCCGAGGACGGCATCGTGCTGGTCGACCAGGACCAGTGCCGGGGCTGGCGCATGTGCGTGACCGGGTGCCCGTACAAGAAGGTCTACTTCAACCACAAGACCGGCAAGGCCGAGAAGTGCACGCTCTGCTACCCGCGCATCGAGGTCGGCCTGCCGACCGTGTGCTCGGAGACGTGCGTCGGGCGCCTGCGCTACCTCGGCCTCGTCCTCTACGACGCCGACAAGGTCACCGAGGCCGCGAGCGTGGAGGACGAGCACGAGCTCCTCGCCTCGCAGCGCGCCGTCTTCCTCGACCCGCACGACCCGGAGGTCGTGGCCGCCGCACGTGCCGAGGGCATCCCCGACGACTGGATCACGGCCGCCCAGCGCTCGCCGATCTGGGACCTGATCTCGCGCTACGAGGTCGCGCTGCCCCTGCACCCCGAGTACCGCACGCTGCCGATGGTCTGGTACATCCCGCCGCTGTCCCCCGTCGTCGACGTCGTCGCCGCCTCCGGGAACGACGGCGAGGACGGGCGCACGCTGTTCGCCGCGATCTCGAAGATGCGCATCCCGCTCGAGTACCTCGCCGGACTGTTCACGGCGGGCGACACCGCCCCGGTGGAGCGCGTGCTGCGCCGTCTGGCCGCCATGCGGTCGTACATGCGCGACATCAACCTCGGCCGGGAGGCCGACGAGCGGACCGCGGCCGCGGTCGGCATGACCGGTGGCCAGGTCGAGGAGATGTACCGCCTGCTCGCCGTCGCGAAGTACGAGGACCGGTACGTCATCCCGACCGCGCACACCGAGATCGCGCGCGAGCTCGACGAGCTGTCCTGCTCCCTCGACTACGACGGCGGCCCCGGCATGGGCGGCATGGGCCTCACGGGCGGCGGACCGTTCGGCGAGACGTCGGGCAGCCCGGTGCCGGTCGCGGTCGAGAACTTCCACGTGCTCCAGGCGCGGCAGACGGCGGACTCGCCCTACGGGCCGTCGACACCCGGCCGCGTCAACCTCCTCAACTGGGACGGGAACGGCCGACCGCCCGGCCTCTTCCCGCCGGACGAGGGGCCGGAGCCGGGCGACGTGTCGGGCGCACCCGGCGGCGTCACGCCGGGCGGCCCGGGCTCGCTGCCGGGCGGGCGCCAGGACGCGCGGCACGACACGATCCCCGGCCCCCCGCCGCCCGGTGGACCGGGGCACGGCGGTCCGGCGGGCGGTCCGGCGGGCGGTCCGGCGGGCGGTCCCGCGGGCGGTCCCGCGGGCGGCCCCGCGCCTGCGAGCGGCCCCGGCGTCGAGCCCGACGGGGGCACCCGATGAGGGCGCGCTCCCTGCTCCCGACCCCCGCGCTGCGGCCCGGGGCACGACCTCGGGGGCCGCAGCCCGACCACCTGGCCCCCGTCGCGACGTCGGCCGCCCAACGCCGTACGGCCCACATGGCCGCGTCGCTGCTGCTCGCCTATCCCGACGAGGACGTGCTCGGCGCGGTCGACGCCGTCCGCGCGTCCGCCCCGGGCCTGCCCGGCCCCGTCCGCGAGCGCCTGGAAGACTTCTGCGACGTGCTCACGACGCCGGGCGGGCCGGGCCTGCGCGAGCTCCAGGCGCGGTACGTGGCGACGTTCGACCTCAAGCGGAAGTGCTCGATGTACCTCTCGTACTACGCGGCGGGCGACACCCGCCGGCGCGGGACGGCGCTCGTCGCGTTCGTCGAGGCGTACCGCGCGGCCGGGTGGGAGGTCACGGGATCGGAGCTCCCCGACTACCTGCCGACGGTGCTCGAGTTCTCGGCGCGGACCACGGGCGACGACGCGACGATCGCGGCCGGTCTGCTCGCGTCCCACCGCGACGGCATCGAGGTGCTGCGCACGGCGCTCGAGAGCGCGCGCAGCCCCTGGACCGGGGTCGTCGAGGCCGTGTGCCTCACGCTGCCGCCGCTCGACGAGCGCACGCAGCAGCGGTACGTCGAGCTCGTGACGGCGGGGCCGCCCGCCGAGCTCGTGGGCATGGAGCCCTTCGCGCTCGAGCCGTACGGCACGGGCGCGCCCGACCGGACGGGAGGTGCGGTGCGATGAGCGGGGTGAGCACCGGAGAGGTCCTGCTGTGGGTCGTGTTCCCGTACGTGACGTTCGCGGTGTTCGTCGTGGGCTCGATCTGGCGGTACCGGTACGACAAGTTCGGGTGGACGACGCGGTCGAGCGAGCTCTACGAGAAGCGGCTGCTGCGGCTCGGCTCGCCGCTCTTCCACTTCGGCCTGCTGTTCGTGATCCTCGGGCACCTGATGGGGCTCGTGATCCCGGAGTCGTGGACGGAGGCGGTGGGGATCCAGGAGGTCGCGTACCACTTCGTCGCGACGTACATGGGGTCGGTCGCGGCCGTCGTGCTCGTCGCGGGCCTGCTCATCCTCGTCTACCGCCGCCGCACGTCCGGGCCCGTCTTCCGCGCGACGACGCGCATGGACAAGACGATGTACGTGTTCCTCGGGGCGTCGATCCTGCTCGGGTCGTGGGCCACGGTGCAGACGCAGCTCCTCGCCGACGGCCTCGGGTACGACTACCGCCAGACCATCTCGCCGTGGTTCCGCTCGCTCTGGTACCTCCAGCCCCAGCCGGAGCTCATGGCGGGCGTGCCCGCGGCGTTCCAGCTCCACATCGTCGCGGCGAACCTGCTGTTCATCCTCTGGCCGTTCACGCGGCTCGTGCACGCGTTCTCCGCCCCGGTGCCGTACCTGTTCCGCCCGTACGTCGTGTACCGCTCGCGCGACGCGTCGGTCGCCGCGCGCGCCCCGCGCCCGGGCTGGGACCCCTCGGAGCGCCCGCGCTCGCGCTGACCCCGGAGGCCCGGTCCGGCCGGTCCGGATAGTCCGGGTCGAGGCCCGTCGGCGGGTGAATTCGGTCCGACGCCGTCCACAGGACGCCCCGCGACGCCCTCCTTCCCGGGGCGGTCAATCCCGACCGCGACCGTCCCTGGAAGAGGTTCCCGCATGTCCACCACCGCCCCGACGACCGCCGGTCGTCCCCGCGCCACCCGCCCGTCCGCGCCGTCGGCGGCACACGCCACGCCCGCCCGCCGCCGTCGCGCCACCCTCGTGCCCGCACGTCTCGAGGGCCGGGCGGACGCCGCCCTCGCCGCGACCGCGCGCGTCCTCACCCGCTGGTCCGTGCCCGCCCTGCGTGTCGCCCTCGGCCTCGTGTTCCTCGGCTTCGGCGTCCTCAAGTTCTTCCCCGGCGCGAGCCCGGCGGAGGCGATCGCCGCCCGGACCGTCGAGACGCTCACGCTCGGCCTCGTGAGCGGGACCACGGCCGTGGTGCTCACCGCGGTCCTGGAGACGTTCATCGGCCTGACGCTCCTCACCGGCCGGCTGCTCCGCGCGGGCCTGCTCGCGCTCGCCGTCGCGCTGGCCGGGATCCTCTCGCCGATCGTGCTGTTCGGCGGCGAGCTGTTCGGCCACGGCATGACCCTGATGGGCCAGTACGTGCTCAAGGACCTCGTCCTCGTGGCCGGGGCGGCCGTCGTCGCCGCCGTCGCGCTCGGGGCCCGCCTGCGCCTCGACGCGTGACGCGTGGCGCTCCCCCGCCACCGCACGGTCGCGAGGTAGAGCCCCCGGTCGTGACGTAGAACGCGGCGGGCTCTACCTCGCGACCGGAGGTTCTACCTCGGTGCAGGGCGGCCCCGTCAGGCGAGCGAGAGCGTCAGGTACGTGCTGTTCGGGTCGTCGGTGTAGTCGGCGAACGGCCCGCACGGCACGAACCCGTGGCGCGCGTAGAGCCGTCGCGCCGCCGCGAAGTAGTCCTCGGTGCCCGTCTCCAGGCTCACGCGGTCCAGACCGCGGTCGCGTGCGGCGTCGAGCAGGTGCGCGAGGACCGTGGCGGCGACGCCCCGGCCCCGCGCGGCCGCCGTCGTGCGCATGGACTTGAGCTCACCCAGCGTCGCGTCGTGCTGCTTGAGCGCGCCGCACCCGAGGAGCCCGCCGTCCGCGGACCGCGCGGTGACGAACGTGATGTCCGGCGCGCGCAGGCGCTCGACGTCGAGCGCGTGCACGCTCTCGGGCGGCGACGTCGCGTACATGTCGTCCAGGTGCTCCTGCAGCAGCGCCAGCACGTCGGGGGTCGTCGGGTCCTCCACGACGACGCGCACGTCGTCCCGGGTGGTCGTCTCGCTCACGCGTCGAGGGTGCCACACCGGTCGATACCGGGATGACGCTCCGCAGGTGCGGGTCTAGTCTCGTCGTCATGCCGCATTTTCGGATCCGTGAGGCCGCGAGCCTGCTCGGGGTCAGCGACGACACCGTCCGCCGCTGGGTCGACGCCGGGGACCTCGCCGCGAGCGCCGACGACGCCGGGCGCAAGGTCGTCGACGGCGCGGAGCTCGCGCGGTTCGCCGTCGCGCAGTCGCACCCGACGCCGGACCCGTCGGGCGTCGCCCGCTCGGCGCGCAACCGGTTCGTGGGGATCGTGACGCACGTCGTGAGCGACACCGTCATGTCCCAGGTCGAGATGCTCTGCGGCGGCCAGCGGGTCGTGTCGCTCATGAGCACGGAGGCCGTGCGCGAGCTGCGGCTCGAGCCCGGCAGCCTCGCCGTCGCGGTGGTCAAGGCGACGACCGTCATCGTCGAGACCCCCGGAGGAGCCGCGTGAGCGCGTCCGCCCGCACGACGACCCGCCGCCCCGCCCGGGGCCCTCTCGCGGCGCTCGGGGCGGCGGCCCTGGTCGCCGGCCTCTCCGCGTGCGCCACGGGCGCGGGGGCCGACGACGGCGCTACCCCCGACCCCGCGCGCACGACGACCGAGGACCGCACCCTCACCGTGCTCGCCGCGGCCTCGCTGCGCGACGTGTTCACCGACCTCGCGGCGGACTTCGAGGACGACCACGACGGCGTGACCGTCGCGCTGTCGTTCGCCGGGTCGTCCGACCTGGGCGACCAGATCCTCGCCGGCGCGCCGGCCGACGTCTTCGCGTCCGCGGACGAGCGCTCCATGGCGCGCGTCGTCGACGCCGGGGACGCCGCCGACCCCGTCGCGTTCGCGACGAACACGCTGACGATCGTCACGCCGCCCGGGAACCCCGCGGGCGTCGAGACCTTCGCCGACCTCGCGCGCGACGACGTCAAGGTCGTCGTGTGCGCGCCGCAGGTGCCGTGCGGCAGCGCGACCGACACCGTCGCAGCGGCCGCGGGCGTGACCCTCCACCGCGTGAGCGAGGAGGCCAGCGTCACCGACGTGCTCGGCAAGGTGACGTCGGGAGAGGCCGACGCGGGGCTCGTCTACGTCACCGACGCGACGCTCGCGGGCGACGACGTCGAGGTCGTGGACGTGCCCGAGACGAGCGCCGCGCTCAACGTCTACCCGATCGCGCTCGTCGCGGCGGCCGAGGACGCCGGCCCGGAGCAGGTCGCGCTCGCGCAGGCGTGGGTGGACCTCGTGACCGGCGACGCCGGGCAGGCCGCGCTCGCCGCCGCGGGCTTCGGCGCGCCCGACGCACCGTGACCCCCGCGCGCCCCGGCGGGTCCTGATGCGCGGCCTGCCCCGCTGGGTCCTCGTCCCCGCGCTGCTGGGCGCGCTGTTCGTCGTCGTGCCCGTGGCGGCGATGGTCGGGCGCGTGGAGCTCGCGCCGGGCCCGGACGGGACCGGCGGCTTCTGGGCGCTCGTGACCTCCCCGGCAGCTCTCGACGCGCTCGGCCTGTCGCTGCGCACGGCGCTCGCCGCGACGGCGTGCTGCGTGGTGCTCGGCACGCCCATGGCGCTCGTCCTCGCGCGCACCACGTTCCCCGGGCAGCGCGTCGCACGCGCCCTCGTGCTCCTGCCGCTCGTGCTGCCGCCGGTCGTGGGCGGCATCGCGCTGCTGCACACGTTCGGGCGCCGGGGCCTGGTCGGCCGGCACCTCGAGGTGCTGGGGATCGAGGTCGCGTTCACGACGACGGCCGTCGTGCTGGCGCAGACCTTCGTCGCGCTGCCGTTCCTCGTGCTCAGCCTGGAGGGTGCGCTGCGCAGCCAGGACACGCGCCTGGAGGACGTCGCCGCGACGCTCGGCGCGCGGCCCACGACCGTCCTGCGCCGGGTCACGCTCCCCCGCGTCCTGCCGGGACTGCTTTCCGGCGCCGTGCTCGCGTTCGCGCGCGCCCTCGGCGAGTTCGGGGCGACCCTGACGTTCGCGGGCGCGCTCCAGGGCGTCACGCAGACCCTGCCGCTCGAGATCTACCTGCAGCGCAGCGCTGACCCGGACAGCGCCGTCGCGCTGTCGTTCGTTCTCGTCGTGGTGGCGGTCCTCATCACCGCGGTCGTCCACGGGCCGCGCGCGCTCGGTGGCCCGCGCCCGCAGCGGGGCGTCCGGGGCTCCCTGCCCGACGGCGGCCCCCGCCCCCGCGCTGTCGTCTCCCCTGGCCCGCAGGCCGCCCCGCCGGCCGACCGGGCCCCGGCACCCGCCGGGCCTGCGGCCCCGACGCCCCCGGCCGCGCTGACCGTGCGCGCCGTCGTGCCGGAGCGCGGGCTCGACGTGGACCTCACCGTCGCGCCGGGCGAGGTCGTGGCGGTGCTCGGCGAGAACGGCGCGGGCAAGTCCACGCTCGTGCAGGTCGTCGCGGGCCTGCTCACGCCCGGCGAGGCCCCGGGTGCGCGCGTCGCCGTCGGGCACGACGACGTCTCGCGCCTCCCGCCGCGCCGTCGCCACCTCGCGTGGCTGAGCCAGCGCCCGCTGCTGTTCGAGCACCTGTCGGTCGAGGACGACGTGGCGTTCGGCCTCCGGTCCCGGGGCGTGCCCCGCGCCCGTGCCCGCGGGGAGGCCCGCGACGCGCTCGCGCGCGTCGGCGCGGCGGACCTCGCGCGGCGCCGCTCGACGGACCTCTCGGGCGGGCAGGCGCAGCGCGTCGCGATCGCCCGCGCGCTCGTGACCGACCCGCGCGTGCTCCTGCTCGACGAGCCGCTCGCGTCGCTCGACGTCGGCGTCGCGCAGCACGTCCGGACCGTGCTGCACCACGCGCAGCGCGAGCACCCGCGCACGACCCTGCTCGTGACGCACGACCTGCTCGACGTGCTGCTCCTCGCGGACCGCGTCGTCGTGCTGGAGGGCGGCCGCGTCGTCGAGGACGGGCCGGTGGTCGCGGTGCTCACGCGCCCGCGGTCCCGGTTCGCCGCCCGTCTCGCAGGCGTCAACCTGCTCGCGGGGAGCGTCGCGCACGTCGCCGTCCCGGAGCCGGTACGGACGGTGCGCGAGGGGGCGGGGGCCGAGCCGGCGGGTGGGACGGCGGGCCCGATCGGCGCCGCGACGGCCGTCGCCCCGGACGCGGAGAGCCTCGCGCGCGAGGTGACCGTCGCCGTCGACGGCGCGGAGGTCCGCGTGCACGGGACGGCGGACGAGCCGCTCGCGGTCGGGGACGGCGCCGTGGCGGTGTTCGAGCCGCGCGCGGTCGCCGTGCACCGCACGACACCCGAGGGCAGCCCGCGCAACGCGTACCGGGTCGTCGTGACGAGCGTCGAGCCGCACGGGCCGCTCCTGCGCGTGTGGGGACGCGCGGTGGACGACGACCCGGGCGACCCGACCGCGGGGGCGACGACCGCCGTCGGGCACGACGCGCCGCGCCTGGCCGCGGACCTCACGCCGCGCGCGGTCGCGGAGCTCGGCCTGGTGCCGGGCGAGCGCGTCTGGTTCGTCGTCAAGGCGGCCGAGGTCCGCGTGCACCCGCGCTGAGCCCGCGGGACCTGCCGACCCCGACGCGACCGGGGCGCGCCGCCCCGACGGGACCGGGGCGCGCCGCCCAGGCGGGACCGGGGCGCGCCGCTCAGGCGGGGGCGGGCGGGACCCCGTCGAGCGCGGTGCGCACCTCGCCGACGATCGCGGCCATCGCGGCCTCGGCGGCCTCCGGGTCGCCGTCTGCGACCGCGCGCGCGACCGCCTCGTGCTGGTCGAGGGCCTCGGGGACGGGCGAGGCAGGCATGAGGCCCAGGTGCGTCCGACCACTGAGGACGGCCGCGACGACCCCCGCGAGCGCGCCGAACATCTCGTTGCCGCTCGCGCGGAGCAGGATCTCGTGGAACCGGACGTCGAGCGCGAGGAACTCCTCGAGGTCGCCCGCCTCCCCGAGCAGGCGCATGCGACCTGCCGCGGCGACGAGCTCGGCGCGCTCGGCGGGCGTGGCGTGGAGCGCGGCCCCGGCGGCGGCGAGCGGCTCGACGGCGTGCCGCAGCTCGGTGAGCGTGCGGAGCTGCGGGTCACGGCCGGGGCCTTCGAGCCGCCAGCGGATGACGCGCGGGTCGAGCACGTTCCAGTCCTCGATGCCGAGCACGACGATCCCCACGCGACGCCTCGACCGCACGAGCCCGAGCCCTTCGAGGAGCCGCATGACCTCGCGCGCGACGGTGCGCGACACCCCGAACTCGGCGCCGATCGACTCCAGGGTCAGCGGCGTGCCCGCGGGGACGTCGCCGCTGGTGATGCGACGTCCGAGCGAGTCGAGCACGGTGGTGTGCAGGACCGTCGTCGCCATGTCTCGCAGCCTAGTGGCGGCCAATGGTGCTATCAATCACTTGCCAAAGGTGCTACCAATGCCCCACAGTGGAGGTCGAGGACGACCACGACGGTCGTCACCGGGACGGTCGGGGCCCCAGGCACCGCCCCGACCGGACGCCCCCACCCGACACGGAAGTCGACACATGGACACCGACGTCAGCTCCACCGACCGGCCCGACGACACCGGGCACCACCCCCTGCCCCAGCACCTCGTCGTGATGGGCGTGGCCGGCTCGGGCAAGACCACCGTCGCGACGCTGCTCGCGCAGCGCCTCGGCACCGAGTACGCGGAGGCCGACCGCTTCCACCCGCAGGCCAACATCGACAAGATGAGCGCCGGGACGCCGCTCACCGACGACGACCGGTGGCCCTGGCTCGAGGCGATCCGCGACTGGCTGAGCAGCGAGGCGGAGGCCGGCCGGTCCGGCGTCGTCACGTGCTCCGCGCTCAAGCGCTCCTACCGCGACCTGCTGCGCACGGCCCGCGGCGAGGTGTGCTTCGTCCACCTCGACGGCACCCCCGAGCTCCTCGCCGAGCGCATGCAGCACCGCAGCGGGCACTTCATGCCCACGTCGCTCCTGCCGTCGCAGCTCGCCACGCTCGAGCCCCTGGCCGACGACGAGCCAGGCTTCACCGTCGACGTGACCCTCGCGCCCGACGAGATCGCGGACCTCGTCCTGGAGCGCCGCGCCGACTGCGCCGCACCCGCGCGCGGGACGGAGGCGCGCCCGTGATCGCCGCCCTCGCCCAGCACGCCCCCGCTCTCGCGACCGTCGCGCGCGCCGCGGAGGACTCCCCCGCCACCGACGCCGGCACCACCCAGCTGATCCTGGCGGCCGTCGTCGGCATCGCGACGATCGTCGTGCTCATCGTGTGGCTCAAGCTGCACCCGTTCCTCGCGCTGATGATCGGCTCGGCCGTGCTCGCGGTCGTCGCGGGCATCGACTTCGTCGACGCGTTCACCAGCTTCTCGGCCGGGCTCGGCTCGACGGTCGCCGGGGTCGGCGTGCTCATCGCGCTCGGCGCGATCATCGGCAAGCTGCTCATCGACTCCGGGGGCGCCGACCAGATCGTCGACACGATCCTCGGCAAGACCTCGACGCAGCGCCTGCCGTGGGCCATGGCGCTCATCGCCTTCGTCATCGGCATCCCGCTGTTCTTCGAGGTCGGCGTCGTCCTCCTCGTCCCCGTCGTCATGCTCGTCGCGAAGCGCGTGCGCACCAACCCGATCCTCGTCGGCATCCCGGCGCTCGCCGGGCTGTCCGCGCTGCACGGGCTCGTACCGCCGCACCCCGGCCCGCTGCTCGCGATCGACGCGCTCGGAGCCGACCTCGGCCTCACGCTCGGCCTCGGCCTGCTCGTCGCGATCCCCACCGTCATCGTCTCCGGGCCCCTGCTCGCCAAGCCCCTCGCCCGCTGGGTCCCGCTCCCGCCGCCCACGTCCGTGCTCGGCATCACCGAGCGCGACGAGGACGCCCCGCGCCCGAGCTTCGCGGTGTCCGTCGGCGTCGTCCTGCTGCCGGTGATCCTCATGCTGGCCCGGACCCTCGTCGAGGTCACCGGCTCGATCGACACCGGCTGGGGCCGCGTCTTCGAGTTCATCGGCACGCCGCTCGTCGCGCTGCTCATCACCGCGCTCACCTCGCTCGTCGTGCTGGGCTCCGCGCTCGGCCGCACCCGCGACCAGGTGAGCAAGCTCGTCGACTCGTCGTTCGCGCCGATCGCCGGCATCCTCCTCATCGTCGGCGCCGGCGGCGGCTTCAAGCAGACGCTCGTCGACTCGGGCGTCGGCGACGTCGTCGCGAAGGGCATCTCGGACGCGAACATCACGCCCCTGCTCGCGGGCTGGATCGTCGCCGTCCTCATCCGCGTCGCCACCGGCTCCGCGACCGTCGCGACCATCACCGCCGCGGGCATCATGGCGCCGATCGCGGCCGACCTCCCCCCGACGCACGCGGCGCTGCTCGTGCTCTCCATCGGGGCCGGGTCGGTGTTCCTCTCCCACGTCAACGACGCCGGCTTCTGGCTCGTCAAGGAGTACTTCGGCATGACGGTCGGGCAGACGTTCAAGACGTGGTCCCTCATGGAGTGCGTCCTGTCCGTCGTGGCGCTCGTCGTCGTCCTGCTCCTGGGGCTCGTCGTCTAGCGACCGGCGTCTCCACAGCACGGCGAGGACCGCCCGGGCGCACGGCCCGGGCGGTCCTGCCGTCTCCGGACGTCAGCTCCGGTCGGTGAAGACCGGGGTGTAGGCGTCCGGGTCCGCGACCCAGGACTTCCGGCGGAAGCGCTGGAGCGACAGACCGAGCAGCGTCAGCAGCCCGGCCATCACGAGCAGACCGAGGTCACCGCCCGCGCCCGTCGTGGCGAGGGCGGTCGGGCCCGACGCCGTGACGGCACCGGACGCGGCGGTCACCGCACCGGTCGCGGCACCGGCCGAGGTGCCCGTCCCCGTGCTCACCGGGTTGAGCACCCGGGTCACCGAGCCGCCGTTCGCCCCCGGGTCCGCCGGACCGGTCGGGCCCGTGGGGTCCGTCGGGTCGGTGGGGTCGGTGGGGTCGGTGGGGTCGGTGGGGTCGGTGGGGTCGGTGGGGTCCGTCGGGTCCGTCGGGTCCGTGGGGTCCGTCGGGTCGGTCGGGTCCGTCGGGTCGACGGCGGACGTCGGGCACCCCGCCGAGGCGTCGCCCAGGAGGCCCACACCCACGCCGCAGACCGTCACGGGCACGGTCACCGGCAGGTCAACGTCCAGGTCGGGCAGCGCCCCGAGGACGCCGTCCTCACCGAGCACGCCGTCCAGCACGCCGCCGTCGCCCAGCAGCCCGTCCTCGCCCAGCACGCCGTCGAGCAGACCCGCGCCCGACGAGCCGCCGAGCAGGTCGTCCACGAGACCGTCGTCGCCGAGCACGCCGTCGAGCAGGCCGTCGCCCTCACCGAGCAGACCGCCCCCGAGGAGGCCGTCGCCCAGCAGGTCGTCGACGAGGCCGTCCTCGCCGAGGACGCCGTCGAGCAGGCCCGAGCCGTCGGTGCCGGTCGAGCCGGTCCCGTCGCCCGAACCCTCGCCGGCCGTCCCGCCGCCGACCGTGGCGTCACCGCCCACACCGACGGCGACACCGGACACGTCCACCGGGACGGTCACCGGCACGTCGAGGTCCACGCCGGACGCCTCCTCGCCGGTCGAGCCGTCGGCGCCACCACCGGCCGCGGGAGCCGACGGCTGCGCCGGAGCCGGCGTCACCGCCGCGTCGCCCAGGACGCCCGCAGCGACCCCCGACACGTTCACCGGGACCGTCACCGGCACGTCGACGTCCACCCCGGACGCCTCCTCGTCGGTCGAGCCCTCGGCACCACCACCGGTCGCCGGGGCCGACGGCTGCGCCGCCGGTGCCGGGGCCACCGTGGCGTCACCCAGGACGCCCGCAGCGATGCCCGACACGTCCACCGGGACCGTCACCAGCACGTCGAGGTCGACGTCCGCCGGGTCCGCCCCCGTGGCGGGTGCAGGCTCCGGCGCAGGAGCAGGAGCAGGCGCGGGCGCCGGCTCGGCCGGTGCCTGGGTCACCGCGGCGTCACCGAGGACGCCGGCCGCGACCCCGGACACGTTCACCGGAATGGTCACCGGCACGTCGACGTCCACGTCCGCGGGAGCCGCCGGGGCGGCCTCCGGCGCGGGCGCGGGCGCGGGTGCCGGTGCCGGCTCGGACGTGACGGCGGCGTCGCCCAGGGCGCCCACCGCGACGTCGGACACGGTCACGGGGACGTGCACGGGCACGTCGACCGCGACGTCGGGCAGGACCTCGGTCACCTGGCTCAGCGGAGCCTCGACCGACACGTCCAGTCCGAGATCGCCGAGGAGGTCGCCCTCGGCTGCGTGGGCCGCTCCGGCCCCGACGACCACGAGGCCGCCTGTGACGAGCGCTGTGCGCAGCGCGCGCCGGACGAAGGTGTGCATGATCGTTTCTCTTTCCTGCTCAGAAGTGGCTGGCGCACGACGGCGCCGGGTCGCGTGTGCCGCGCTCGGGGCGCGGCGCGAGCCACGTCAGGCAGGAGAGACGGGGACCTCGAAGAAGGTCGAGGGGTGCTTCGACCGCGCGTCGTCCACGACGGCGGTCCAGGAGGAGAGCGCGGGGGCGTCGGCACCGCTGCCGACCGCCGCGAGCTCGCCGCCCGCCCCGGCGCGCTGCGCGCTGCCGGAGGGCGAGGGAGTGGTGCCGGGGCCGCCGTCGGAGGGGACGCCCCCCGGGCCGGTCGGCCCGTCGGAGGGCAGCGCCGAGCCCGGCGGCGCGCCGTTCGGTGCGACGTCGACCGCCGCCGTCCGGGCGCGCGCGTCCCGCGCGGTCACATCCTCGGGGCCGTCGCGGCCCGTCGTGGTGGCGCTGGGCTCGGCGGCCGCCGGTGCGGCGGGCGGGAGCGCGGGGACGGCGGTCGCCGACGGCGCGGCCACGACGCCGCCCGGGTCGACCGCGCCCGGCGTCGACGGGACGCCGACCGGCGGGTCGTCCGTGCCCGGGGTGTCCGTGCCGGGAGTCCCGGGGAGCAGCGGCGTCAGCGGGTCCAGCGGAGCGAGCGGGCCCGTGATCGGGCCGAGCACCGGGTCGGTCACGGGGGCCAGGACGTCGAGGACCGGCGTCAGCGCCTCCAGGACCGGGGTCACCGGGTCGAGCGCGGGCGAGACCGTCTCGAGCACGGGGTCCACCACGGGGGCGACCGCCTCGACGACGGGCGTCGCGGCCGGCACGACGGCGTCGAGCACCGGCGTGGTCACGGGCGCGACGGCGTCGGTCACCGGCTGCACGACGGGCGCCACCGGCTCCACGACCTGCTCGACCACGGGAGCGACCGGCTGGACGACCTGCTCGACCACCGGGGCGACGGGCCGCGCGACCTCCTCGACCACCGGGGCGGCGGGGGTGACGACCTGCTCCACGACCGGGGCGACGGGCTGGACCACGGGGGCGACGACGTCGCGCACGACGGGCTTGACCACGTCCTGGACGACCGGGTCGACGACGGTCTGCACCGTCGACGTGACGGGCGAGAGGGCCTTGCCGAGCCCGAGCGGGTCGTCCGCGGCGGACGCGCCGCCCGCGGTCGCGACGGCGAACGCGAGGCCGGCACCGAGACCGCCACCGGCGACGAGCGCGCGCACGAGCCAGCGACGGGCGGCTGATGCGCGCCTGCCCTGCGCGTCGTGAGTCGCGTCCATCGTGTGCCCCGTGGGTCGTCGGTGCAGCGAAGGGGCGGGCCGTGGGGCCCGTCCGAGGTCACGGTAGGCACGGCAGTGTGACGCTCACCACTCGACGCGCCGAATTTCACCCGACGGTTGCCCCGAACACCAGGCCGAGCGCGTACGTGGCTGCGGCCGCGCCGAACCCGATGGCGATCTGGCGAAGGGCCCGCGTGAGCGGGGACGTCCCCGAGAGCAGGCCCACCGTCGCGCCGGTCGCGAGCAGCGCGACCCCGACGAGGAGCGCCGCGACCCCGACCGCGAGGAAGCCCGTCATCCCGAGGAGGTACGGCACGACCGGGATGAGCGCACCCGACGCGAAGAAGAGGAACGACGAGACCGCCGCCCCCATCGCGGTCCCGTGCGTCTCGTGCTCGTCGATACCGGGCGGCGGCGCGATCACGGTCTGCTGCGTGTACGTCGCGAGGACGTCGGCCGCGTGCTCCTCGGCCTCGGCGGGCGCCATGCCGCGCGCCCGGTAGACGAGCGCGAGCTCGTTCGCGTCCACGTCGAGGTCGGGCAGCGCCGCCGACGCCTGCGGGCTCGGCGTCGACGCGTCGAGCAGCTCGCGCTGGGAACGCACGGACACGTACTCCCCCGCGCCCATCGAGAGGGCCCCCGCGAGCAGTCCCGCGAGCCCCGAGAGGAGGACCGTGCTGTTCGACGCGCCGGACGCCCCGATGCCGAGGATCAGCGCGAGGTTGGACACGAGGCCGTCGTTCGCGCCGAACACCGCTGCGCGGAACGTCCCGGACATGCGGTTGCGCCCGCGCGTCGCGAGGCCGCGCACGACCTCCTCGTGGATCCGCTCGTCGGCGGCCATCCGGGGCGTCGCGTCGGCGTCGGTCGCGTACGTCGAGCGTGCCTCGGCCCGCTGGGCGAGCGCGAGCACGAACACGCCGCCGAAGCGCCGCGCGAGCCACCCGAGCGTGCGGGTGCGCCAGTCGCCGCGCAGCGGCCGTCCCGCGTCCTCGCCGAGCAGGTCGAGCCAGTGCTGCTCGTGGCGGCGCTCCGCCTCCGCGAGCGCCAGCAGGATGTCCCGCTCCTCGCCCGTCCGCCGGCTCGCGAGGTCCCGGTACACCGCGGCCTCGGCGCGCTCGTCGGCCAGGAAGCGGCGCCACCGCCGCACCTCCTGCGGGGAGGGCCGGTGCCCGGCGGCGGTCGGCGGCACCCCGGTCGGCGGCGCCTCGGGTGCGTCCGGGCGCGCGGGGTCGGCGGGCACGCCGGAGGGCGGCTCAGGTGTGGTGGGCATGCCTCCATGATGGCGATTTTCGGGCTCGCGGTGTTGCGCGTCGCCGAACGGGCCGTGCGGGGCGCCCCCGACCGGGGTTGCGGACGACCCCAACCTCGACCCCGCGCCGGAGCGCCGTCGGGATCCGCACGCCGGACCGGGCGCCCGTCGCCGTGGTTGGATCGGAGCATGACCACTGGAGAGAACGGACTGTCCCGTCCCGAGGTCGACGCCCCGGAGGGTCCCGCGCCCACCGAGCTCGTCGTCGAGGACTTCACCGTGGGCGACGGCCCCGAGGCCACGCCCGGCGCGACCGTGAACGTGCACTACCTCGGCGTCGAGTACGAGACGGGCGAGGAGTTCGACGCGTCGTGGAACCGCGGCGAGTCGATCAACTTCCCGCTGCGCAGCCTCATCGCCGGCTGGCAGCAGGGCATCCCGGGCATGAAGGTCGGCGGGCGCCGCAAGCTCGTGGTGCCGCCGGAGCTCGCGTACGGCCCGGCGGGCGGCGGGCACCGCCTGTCCGGCAAGACGCTGATCTTCGTCATCGACCTGCTCGGCGTGTCCTGACCGACGCGTCCCGAGAGCGAGCGGAGGGCCCCGGTCGTCGACCGGGGCCCTCGTGCGTCCCGGCCCTCCCGGACCGTCTCGGGCGTCGCGGGACGGGTCGACCGTCACGGGGCGGGTCGGGGCGGGGCAGGTCGGCCGTCCCGGGTCGGGTCTGGCGGGCCCTAGCTCCCGGCGCCGGGGCACGGGACGAGGGCGGGGTCCGTCTCCTCGGGCGCGCCGCTCGGCACCGCGAGCGCCGCGACGGCTGCCGGGACCGGGACCGGTCCGGTCGCCGGGGCGAGGGCCCGCTCGCGCCGCGCCGCGCGGAGCCGGACGACGGTGTCGACGAGGACGCCCAGCAGGATGCCCCCGACCACGCCCACCACGACGGCGAGCAGCGGGCTGTCGCCGACCCACGCGGCGGCGAGCGTCCCGATGACCACGGAGTACGTCGCCCACGTCACGGAGGCGACGGCGGACAGCGCCATGAACCGGCGCCGCGAGAACCCGACCGCGCCGGCGGTCACGTTGACGGCCGTGCGCCCGACGGGGACGAACCGCGCCCCGAGCACGACGGACGCGCCACGCCGGTCGAGCGACCGTGTGGCCCACTCGACGGCGCGCCGCCCGCGTGCGCCCCGCAGGGCGGGCAGGGCACGGGTGCCGAGCGCGCGCCCCAGGGCGTAGGCGAGCTGGTCGCCGCACCAGGCGCCGAGCGCGGCGACCGCGAGCACGATCCCCCACGCGACCCCGCCGCCCGACTGGGCCGCGACGGCGAGCATGACGATCACCGTCTCGCCCGGGATCGGCGGGAAGAACCCGTCGCCGGCGGTCGTCGCGAAGAGCACGGGGAGCGCCCACGCCGAGTCCACGAGCGCGAGCAGCCACGACTCGACCTGTCCCCACAGCTCCACGACCCACGCGACCATGCGTCCCAGCCTCGACGGCGCCGCCCCGCCGCACCATGGGGTATCCCCCCGGTTCTCCCCTGAGGCGACCCCGAGCGACGACGTCGGACCGGGACCGCCGGGGTTCCCGGACGTCGTCCCGGGACGCCCCGGAACGGCCCGCGCGGGGTGGGCCGCGCGCCTCCAGGAGGGACGGCGTCGGACACGTGCACCACGACCCTCCCGGGCGGGGGACAATGGCGCCGACGCATTCGCCTCCCCGCGCCGCAGCCGGCGGGCGGGATCGTCCGTGATCGAGGAGCGCTGTGATCACTGTCAGCACCGACGGCTCGTGCCTGAGCAACCCGGGCGGAGCCATCGGGTGGGCGTGGATCAACCACGACGGCACGTTCGACTCCGGCGGCGCCGTGAGCGGGACCAACCAGGTCGCCGAGCTCACCGCGCTGCTTCAGGCGGTGCGCGCCCACCCGGGCGCGGAGCCGCTGCTCATCGAGTCCGACTCGCAGTACGCGATCAAGTGCGCGTCCGAGTGGGTGGTCGCCTGGAAGCGCAAGGGGTGGCGGACGGCGGGCGGCCAGCCCGTGAAGAACCTCGAGCTCGTCCAGGCGATCGACCGGGTCATCGCCGAGCGCGCGGGACCCGTCCGGTTCCGCTGGGTGCGCGGCCACGTGGGTGACCCGTTCAACGAGCGCGCGGACCAGCTCGCGGGCCTCGCCGCCCAGGACTGGGCCGCGGGCCGCGGGGACCTCGACGGCACGCTCGTGCCCGAGCTCGGCGACCCGACCCGCTCGCCGGGCCGCGTGCCCGCACCGGCCGCAGCCGACCGGGGGGCACCCGCGGCCCGGCAGGCCGCGCCCGAGCCGACGTGGGACATGGACACCCTCTTCGACTGACCCCTCCCGCCGAGCACGACCCTGCTGTCGCGAACAGGCTGATGCCGCCAGCAACGTCGTGCTCGACGGCCGGGCGGTGAGGATCGGCAAGGGCAGCGGGGTCGGGCGGCGGGGTCGGGGCGTCGGCGGCGGGTGCGACCATGGACGGGTGACCGTCCTGCCGAGCACGGGCCGCGCGCCCGCCGAGCGCACGGTCGGCGACCTCGCGCAGCCCGGCGCGCCGCTCGCGCGTCGCTTCCGGTCGAGGCGGCCGCTCGACCTGCACCTCACGCTCGACCGGCTCGCGCGCGGTCCGTACGACCCGACGTTCCGCCGCACGCCGTCCGGCGACGTGTGGCGCACGACCCGCGCGGAGACCGGGCCCGCGGCGTACCGGCTGGTGCAGACCGGGCCGTGCGACGTCGTCGGGCACGCGTGGGGGCCGGGCGCCGCGGAGGTGCTCGACGGCCTGCCCCGCCTGCTCGGCGAGGACGACGACGACACGGGCTTCGCCCCGCCCGCCGTGCTGCGCGACGCCCACCGCCGCAGCCCCGGCCTGCGGATCCCGCGCACGGGGCGCGTGCTGGAGGCGCTCGTGCCGGCGATCCTCGAGCAGCGCGTGCAGTCCGTCGCGGCGTGGCGCTCGTGGAGCTGGCTCCTGCGTCGGCACGGCGAGCGCGCCCCGGGGCCCGCGGGCGACGCCGGGATGCTCGTCGTGCCCGACGCGGCCACCTGGGCGCGCGTCCCCACGTGGGACTGGCACCGCGCGAACGTCGACCCGGGCCGCGCGCGGACGGTCGTCGCGGCGGCGCGCGTCGCCCGGCGCCTCGAGGAGTGCGACCGCCTGCGCGACGTCCAGGGCGCGTCGGCCGCGCACGCGCGGCTGCAGGCCGTGCCCGGCGTGGGCGTGTGGACGGCGGCCGAGGTCGCGCAGCGGGCGCTGGGCGACCCGGACGCCGTGTCCGTGGGCGACTACCACCTGGCGAAGGCGGTGGGGTGGGCGCTCGTGGGCGAGCGCGTCGACGACGAGCGCATGCTCGAGCTGCTCGCGCCGTACGCGCCGCACCGCTACCGCGTGGTGCGGCTCCTCGAGGTCTCCGGCCGGGCGCAGGCCCCGCGGCGCGGCCCGCGCCTGTCGATCCAGGACCACCGCCGCAACTGACCGGCCTCACCCCTCGCCTGGTGCAGGAAAGAGTCGCCGGAACGAGGTGTTCCGGCGACTCTCTCAGGCACTCCCGGTTACTCGGGCAGCGCGCACGACCCGTCGACGCACACCGCGGCGTCGTCGGCGCCCACGAGCGTGAGGCCCGGCGCGGGCTCACGGTGCGGGGCGGCGGCGTCCGCGGCGCTCACGGTCATGAGCGTCGTGCGGCGCGGGTTCGCGATCGAGTGGTAGAGGTTCGTGGTCGTGTCCGTCATCTGAGGCCTCCTCGTGGGATTCACGGGCGCCGGTGCACGTGTGGGCCGGCGTCGGTGCGGGCTGCGTCCAGTCTGGGTGATACCGAGTCGCAGTTCCACCGCACCGGGTGTGAGATGCGTCGCTTCCACGCCGCATCCCGATGTCGTCCGGGACGCCGCGGCTCAGGCCGCGTCACGCTCCGCGACGGCCTGCTGCAGCACCTGGACGAACACCGCCGGGTCCTGCGCACCCGAGACGCCGTACCGCCCGTCGACCACGAAGAACGGCACGCCGTTGATCCCGTAGGCGCGCGCCTGGTCGATGTCGGCCTGGACGTCGTCGGCCCAGCGCCCGTCCTCGAGCGCCGCGACGACCTCGGCGCGGTCGAGCCCGACCTCCGCCGCGAGGTCCGCGAGCTCCTCGACGCGGCCGACGTGACGGCCCTCCTCGAAGTACGCCTTGAGCAGCCGCTCCTTCATCTCGACCTGCTTGCCGTGCGCCTTCGCGTGGTGCAGCAGCTCGTGGGCTGTGAGCGTCTTGGTGTGCTGGAGCGCGTCGAAGTCGTAGCGCAGCCCCTCGGCCGCGGCGAGCTGCGTCATCTGTCCGAGCATCTGCTCGACCTGGGCGCGCGGCATGCCCTTGTGCCCGGCGAGGAAGTCCACCTCGGTGCCGTCGAAGTCGACGGGCGTGTCGGGCGCGAGCTCGAACGAGTGGTACTCGATGTCGACCTGCGGCCCGTCACCCGACTCCGCGAGGCGGCCGAGCGCCGTCTCGAGGCGTCGCTTGCCGACGTAGCACCAGGGGCACGCGACGTCGGACCAGATGTCGATCTTCACCGTGGGGGCGGCGGCGTCCGTCGGCGCCGGGCTGTTCGTGGTCATGTGACGCTTCAACCATCTGGGCGGCCGCGCGATTCCCGCGGCAGGGCATCAGTCGGCGCCGTGCGTCGCGCGGTACAGGTCCTGGAGCACCATGATCTCGGCCCCGTGGTGCACGAGCTCGCGGTTCATGTGCGCGACGAGGTGGGCGAACGGCGCCTGCGCGTCGATCTCCGTCGCCTGGCCGAGCCCGACCGTGAACGCCCCGTCCTCGGGCAGGCCGTCGACGCCCGCGCGCCACCGCTCGACCTCGTGCCGCAGCCCGTCGACGGCAGGCCCGACCTCCCCCGAGAAGGTCACCGCGTCCCGGCGCCGCTCGTGCGGCCCGAACGTCCACTCCCAGCGCTCGAAGAACGCCTCGGTGAGGTGCGCGACGAGCCACGCCACCGTGCGCGGCTGCGGCGAGTCCGGGCCCTCCGGCCACTCCATCACCCACTCGCCCGCACCGAGCGTGCGCGGCGTGCGCTCCGACCCCCGCCGCACGACCCGCAGCGCGTCCGGGCCCGGCTCCCACTCGAGCTCCGCCTGCGTCAGTGTCGCGAGCCGGTCGCTGAGCTCGAGCCACGAGAAGCCGAGCTGCCCCCGCACGACGGCGAGCGCCGTCGGCACCGTGAGGATCGACCAGTCGAACTCCGGGCTGCCGTACGCGGTCTGCCCGTCCGCCGTCTCGTGCACCATCGCGGTTCCTCCCCCGGACCGGCGCGTCGGCGTCGTGCCGCGGCGCGGTCGCCGACGTCCTCGTCCGCGCGGTCGTCCCGACCACGCGTCCGGCCACCCTGCCGGGCCTCGTGGGGCGTGTCAACGCGGGCCGCACCCCGACGGCCGCACCCTGGCCAACCCCCGGCGGGCCGCACCCCGGCGCACCCCGCCACGCAGCACCCACGAACCGCACCGTCGCGGCGCTGCGCGAGAATGGGGAGGCCCGCCCGTCCCCCAGGCCCGGAGTCCTCGTGCGCGTCCGCCCCCGTACCGTCCTGCTCGTCGCGACCGGGTTCGCCGTCGTCCTGCTCGGCGCGCTCGTCGTCTTCCTCGCGGTCAACGGCCTCGACGGCATCCCCGACTGACCCGACCGCGCGCCCGCCGGCCGGGCCCCCGGCACCGCCCGGCAGGGCCGTCGCCGCGCGCCGTCCGCGCACCGGGGTGATCCTGCTGAGGAACCCCCGCGCAGGAAGGCCGCCCCGTGACCCTGACCGCCCCCTCCCCCGACCCGCAGCTCGTCCTCGTCCGCCACGGCGAGACGGAGTGGAGCGCGAGCGGGCGCCACACGGGCCGCTCCGACGTCCCGCTCACCGTCGCCGGCGAGCAGCAGGCCGTCGCGGCCGGCGTGTGGCTCCAGGGGTGGGCCGACCGCCGGGGGCGGCGGCCCGCCGTCGTGCTCACGAGCCCCCGGGAGCGGGCGCGCCGGACCGCCGACCTCGCGGGCTTCCCCGCCGCCACGACCGACGACGACCTCGCCGAGTGGGACTACGGGCCCGTCGAGGGGCGCACGTCGGTCGCGGTCGGCGAGCAGCTCGGGCGCGAGTGGCTGCTCTTCCGCGACGGCGTGAACGTCCTCGCGGCGCCGGACGGGCACCGCGGCGAGGAGCTCGACCAGGTAGCGGCGCGGGCCGCCCGGGTGCTCGGGCGCGTCGAGCCGACGCTCCAGGACGGCGACGACGTGGTGCTGTTCGCGCACGGCCACCTGCTCCGCGTCCTCGCGACGGTCTGGCTGGGGCTCGACCCGGCCCTGGGCGCGCGGTTCGAGCTCGGCACCGCGGCGATCTGCCTCCTCGGCTACGGGCACGGGCTGCGCACGGTCGAGGGCTGGAACCTGGCCGCGCAGGGGTAGCGCGGGTGGCACGATGCTGCCCATGGGACTGAGCGAGAAGCACCTCACCGAGGGCGAGCACGTCGTCATGGAGCTCAAGGAGCACGCCAAGGCGCTGTTCTGGCCGTTCGTGCTGCTGCTCGTGCTGGTCGCCGCCGTCGTGGTCACGGTCCTGCTCGTCCCGAACGACGTCGTCCGGTGGGTCGTGGCGGGTCTCGCGCTGGTCGCGGCGGTGGTCTGGGTGTTCGTGCCGTGGCTGCGCTGGCGCACCACGGAGTACACGGTGACGAACAAGCGCATCGCCATGCGCTCGGGCATCATCACGCGCACCGGCCGCGACATCCCGCTCTACCGGATCAACGACGTCAACTACGAGAAGGGCCCGATCGACCGGATCTTCGGCTGCGGCACCCTCGTCATCTCGGACGCGACCGACAAGCCCGGGCTGAACCTCCACGACGTGCCGGACGTCGAGAACGTCCAGGTGCGCCTGCACGACCTGCTCTTCACCGCCGACGACGGCTCCGACGACGGCGAGTGGCCGCCGAACGAGCCGCCCCGCGGCCGTCGCGGCCCCCGCATCCCGCGCGCGGAGCGCTGACGCTCAGTCCTCGATCCGGCGTCCGGCCGCGATCTCGGCGCGGGCGCGCAGCTCGTCCGTGAGCGTGACGTCGCCCTCGAGGTGGGCGGCGAGGAGGCGGCGCGCGAGCCCGGCCGCGCGCTCGGGGTTCGCGCCGCGACCGTTCCAGGCGCCGAACCAGTCGGCGAGCGTCACCCCGTGCTCGGGCCGGTAGCAGACCGTCACCGCGTCGCCCGCGCGCAGCTCGCCGTGCTGCACGACGCGCAGGTACGCGCCGGTGCGGTTCGCGACCGTGAACCGCTTGACCCACCGGTCCTCGCCGAGGCGGCGCGCGAACGTCGAGCAGGGCGTGCGCGGCTGGGTGACCTCGAGGAGCGCGGTGCCCACGGCCCAGCGCTCGCCGACGACGGCCTCCGTGACCGGGATGCCCTCCACGCGCAGGTTCTCGCCGAACAGGCCCGGCGGGACGTCGCGACCGAGCTCGCCGGCCCACCAGTCCGCGTCGTCCTGCCCGTACGCGTACACCGCCTGATCCTCGCCGCCGTGGTTCGCGCGGTCGGCCTGCAGGTCCGCGTAGAGCCCGAGCCGGCGCACCTTCACCGGTCCGGTGACGGGGCGCTTGTCGATCGCCGTGACGCCGACGGGCCCCGCGTCCGGCAGGAGGGCGTGCACGCGGCACACCGCGAGGATCTCGCCCGTGGGGGCGCTGGAGGCGAGGTCCGTGACGGGTGCGGTCCCGGTGGTCACGGCGGCTGCGGTGGACATCCCTCGATTCTCGCAGGGTCGGCCCCGGGTGCGTCACGCGAGGGCCGCAGCGGCCTCCCGCCAGCGCGCGAGGTGCCCGACGACGTCCGCCCGGCCCGGGCCCGGGAGCTCCGGCTCGTCCGTGGCGACGACCGGCTCGACCGGGTCGCCCGTGCCCCGCGCGGCGAGCAGCGCCGCGCCGACCGCGGTCGCGCTGCGGAGCCCGACGCGGTGGACGGGCCGGCCGAGCGCGTCGGCGAGGAGCCGGCGCACGAGCGGGTCGCGCGACCCGCCGCCCGTCACGACCACCGCGCCGGATTCGCCCTCCGGACGGCGCACGGGCCGTGCCGGTGCCGTGCCAGGGGCCGCGGGCGCCGGGTCGAGCAGGTCGACCGCCGCCGCGACCGCGAACACCATGCCCTCGACGGCGGCGCGCACGAGCTCGGGCCGCCCCGTGTCCTCGCGCAGCCCGGTCCACGCCCCGCGTGCGTCGGGACCGGCGACCCCGCCGCGCTCCCCCGTGAGGAACGGCAGGAACGTCACGCCGCCCGCGCCGTCGGGCACGGTCCGCGCGAGCGCGAGGCCGTCGGACCAGCCCAGCCCGAGGACCCGCAGCGCCCAGCCGAGCGCGAGGCCCGCGTTCTGCACCGCCGCGAGGCGGTACCACCGCGCGGCGGGGCCGGCGCCGGTGTCCGCGAAGGTGTGCACGAGGGGGTCCAGCACGGGCTCGGGGCGGTCGAGCGCGGCCATGACCTGCGCCCCCGTGCCGAGGTTGACGTGCAGCCCGGGCGTCCCGACGGCGAGCCGCGCGGCCGGGGTGTCCCCGCCGCCCACCACGACGGGCACCGCCCTCCCGCTCGCCGGGAACCACCGCGCGAGCCGGGCGGTGGTCCCGGCCACGGCGTCCGACGGCGCCACGCCCGGCAGGAGCCGGGCCGGCAGGTCGAGGTGCGCGACGACGTCGGCCGCCCAGGCGTCGCGGGGCACGTCCCACAGGAGCGTGCCCGCGGCGTCGGACCGGTCGGTCGTGGCGACGGGGAGGACGGGGTCGTCGACGAGCCACGCGCGCACGACGTCCTTGGGCAGCAGCACGTGCGCCGCGCGGTCGAGCGTGGCGGGGTCGTGCGCGGCGAACCAGTCGAGCACGGGCCCGGTCATCCCGGGCACGAGGGGGTTGGCGAGCGGGGCGCGCACGGCGTCGGGCAGCACGCGCCAGCGGTCGAGCCGGTCGGCCGCGCGCGCGTCCGTCCACAGGACGGCAGGCACGACGGCGTCCCCCGCGTCGTCCACGAGCACCGCGGCGTGCATCTGGCCCGCGACACCGACCGCGCGCACCGCGACCTCGCCGAGCCTGGCCGCGCGGGCGGCGAGGTCGTCGAGGGCGACGCCGAGCGCCGTCGTCCAGGTCGTCGGGGCCGACTCGGAGCGGCCGGGGCGCGGGTGCTCGACGTCGTACGCCGCCTCGGCCTCCGCGACGACCGACCCGTCCCGGCCGAGGAGGACGAGCTTGAGCCCGCTCGTCCCGAGGTCGATGCCGAGGGTGGTGGGGACCAAGGTCACGGGACCGACTCTCCCACGCCCGGGTAGCGTCGGCGGCATGAGCGTCACCCGTCCCTCGCGCTGGGAGCAGAAGACCGCCGCCGACCCCTCGCACTCCACCTGGTACGTCGAACGCTTCCGGGCCATGGCCGCCCGGGGCGCCGACCTCGCGGGCGAGGCCCGCCTCGTGGACGCCATGCTGCCGCGCGGCTCCCGGGTCCTCGACGCGGGCTGCGGGCCGGGGCGCGTGGGCGCCGAGCTGTTCGCGCGCGGGCACGCCGTCGTGGGCGTCGACGTGGACCCCGTCCTGATCGACGCCGCGCGCACCGACCACCCGGGCCCCGACTGGCGCGTGGGCGACCTCGCGGAGCTCGACCTGCCCGCGGAGGGCGTCACCGAGCCGTTCGACCTGATCGTGTGCGCGGGCAACGTCGTGACGTTCCTCGCGCCGGGCACCGAGGTGGAGGTGCTGCGCCGCTTCCGCGCCCACCTCGCGCCCGGCGGCCGCGCCGTCGTGGGCTTCGGCACGGGTCGCGGGTACCCGCCCGAGCAGTTCCTCGCCGACGCCACGGAGGCAGGCCTGCACCTCGACCTCGCGCTCGCCACGTGGGACCTGCGCCCCTGGACCCCGGACGCCGACTTCCTCGTCGCCGTGCTCAGCGACGCGGCGCCCCGGCCGGGCGTGGCCTGAGCCGTGCCGTCCTACCGCGTGACCCTCGCCGTCGGCCTCCTGCACCCGGGCGCCGACCCCGAGGCCGTGCTGCCCGCGGCCGCCGACGCGGCGCGCGCCCTCACGACCGTCGAGGCGTACGACGTCGGCGTCGTCCGCGGCGAGGCGCGCGTCACCGTGCGCTTCCTCGCCGACACGGACGCGTCCGCGCACGGTGTCGCGGACGCCGTGGAGGCGGGCGTGCGGGCCCATGCGGCGACGTCGGGCGGACGCCTGACCCGCCGCTGGGGAGCGCGCTGGCACCCCGCCTGAGCAGCGGCCGACGACGCGCGACGGCATCCCCGCCGGACCCGCCGGGTCCGAGGGGGTGCGGTCGCCGCGCGACCGGGTCCGGGGGCCGGTTCAATGGACGGAGCTGACCCCGACGCCGGGAGGCGCACCCGTGACCACCAGGACCGGCCTGTTCCGCCGCAAGTCCGTGGAGGACTCGCTCGCGGCCGTCGACGACCCCGAGCGCTCCCTCAAGCGCGAGCTGACCGCGTGGGACCTCGCGGTGCTCGGCGTCGCCGTCGCGGTGGGCGCCGGCATCTTCTCCGTCGGCGCGACGGCCGCGGCCAACTACGCCGGCCCGAGCGTCATCGTCTCGTTCGTCATCGCCTCGATCGTCTGCGCGCTCGCCGTCATGTGCTACGCCGAGTTCGCGTCCGCGCTGCCCGTCGCCGGGTCCGCCTACACGTTCTCCTACGCGACCATGGGCGAGCTCGTCGCGTGGATCATCGGCTGGGACCTCATCCTCGAGATGCTGCTCGCGTCCGCGGTCATCGCGAAGTTCTGGGGCGTGTACCTCGGCGACGCGTTCGGGCTGTTCGGCATCGACCTCCCCCTCACGATCCCCCTCGGCCCGGTCGACCTCGAGTGGGGCCCGGTCTTCATCGTCGCGGTGTTCACCACGCTCCTCGCGCTCGGCACGAAGCTGAGCACGCGCGTCAACAGCGTGTTCACCGTCATCAAGGTCGCCATCACCCTGTTCGTGATCGTCGTCGGGTTCTTCTTCGTCGACGCCTCGAACTACACGCCGTTCGTCCCGCCCGCGCAGCCGGCGCCCGAGCAGGGCAACCTCGAGCAGCCGCTCGTCGGGTTCCTCACCGGCCTCGAGCCCACGACCTACGGTGTCATGGGCCTCCTCGCCGGGGCGGCGCTCGTGTTCTTCGCCTTCATCGGGTTCGACGTCGTCGCGACCACGGCCGAGGAGGCCAAGGACCCGCAGCGCACCCTCCCGCGCGGCATCCTCGGCGGCCTCGCGATCGTCACGGTGCTCTACATCCTCGTCACGCTCGTCGTGACGGGCATGGTGTCGTACACCGAGCTCGCGGAGTCCGACGCGCCGTCGCTCACCACCGCGTTCGTCATCGTCGGGGCCGACTGGGCCGGGCGGGTCATCTCCGTCGGGATCCTCATCGGCCTGACGACGGTGATCATGGTGCTGCTGCTCGGTCTGACGCGCATCGTCTTCGCGATGAGCCGCGACGGCCTCCTCCCCCGCGGCATCTCCCGCACGTCGCCGCGCTACCGCACGCCGGTCCGGCTCCAGGTCGGGGTCGGGGTCGTCGTCGCGCTCATCGCCGGGCTGTCCCAGGTGGAGCTGCTCGAGGAGATGATCAACATCGGGACGCTCTCGGCGTTCGTCCTCGTGAGCTTCGGCATCCCGATCCTGCGCCGCTCCCGGCCCGACCTGCAGCGCTCGTTCAAGGTGCCGTGGTCGCCCGTGCTGCCGATCGTGTCCGGCGTCGCGTGCCTGTGGCTCATGGCGAACCTCACGACCCTCACGTGGCTGCGGTTCCTCGGCTGGGTCGTGGTCGGGCTGATCATCTACGGGTTCTACGGCTACCGGCACTCCGTCGCGGGCCGGGACCCGCTGAAGGGCGACGTCGCCGCGTAGGCGCGACGCGTCGGTACCGTGGGCGCGCATGAGCGCCCCGGAGACCCCGATCACCGCCGACCTCGTCCGCGCGGCTCTGACGGAGCAGCATCCCGACCTCGCCGGGCTGCCGCTCCGCGAGGTCGCCGGCGGCTGGGGGAACCAGATGTGGCGGCTCGGTGACCACCTGGCCGTCCGGGTGCAGCGCATGGACCCGACGCCGGAGCTCCAGCTCAAGGAACGGCGGTGGCTGCCCGTGCTCGCGCCGCGCCTGCCGCTCCCCGTGCCGACGCCGGTGCGGCACGGCGAGCCGTCCGCGCACCTCCCGCGGCACTGGACGGTCATGACCTGGGTGCCCGGCGAGCCGCTCGACCACGCGACGATCACCCGGGGCGAGCACGCCGCCGACGCGCTGGCGGGATTCCTCCGGGCGCTGCACGTCGCGGCGCCCGCCGACGCGCCGTCGTCCGCGGACCGGGGCGCCCACCCCCGCGACGTCACGGACGGCTTCGAGGGGTTTCTGCGCGCCGTCGCCCCCGCGGACTCCGCCGCCGTCCGGTCCGTCTGGGCCGACGCCGTCGCGGCCCCCGCGTGGGAGGGTCCGCCCGTGTGGGTGCACGGGGACCTGCACCCCGCGAACGTCGTCGTCGCGGCCGGGACGCTCGCGGGCGTCGTCGACTTCGGCGACCTGTTCGCGGGCGACCCGGCGTGGGACCTCGCCGCCGCCTGGGTGCTGCTGCCCGCCGGCCTCGCGGCGCGGTTCTTCGACGCCTACGCGCCGGCCGACGACGCGGCGGTCCGGCGTGCCCGAGGTCTGGCCGCGCTGAAGGCCCTCTTCCTCCTGCTCATGGGGCAGAACGGCGAGCGGGGTCTGCCCGGCGGCAAGGCCCACTCGGGACCCGTGGGGCGCGCGGCGCTCGACCGCGTCCTCGCGGGATGACGTGTCGTCGCGCGGCGCCCTCCCCGGCTCGGCACCGCTGCCGCACACAACCTACGCAACCGTAGGTTACGGTGGCGTAGTGAACACTCTGGCGACGAGGCCGTGGACCGACCGTTACGCCCCCGGCGTCCCGACGGACGTCGAGGTCCCCGACGAGCCGGTCACGGCCGCCCTCTACCGCGCGGCCGAGCGCTGGCCGGACCGCGTCGCGGTCGACTTCTTCGGCGCGACCACCACGTACGCGCAGCTCGTGGCGCAGGTCGAGCGCGCCGCGAGCGCCCTGCACGACCTCGGCGTCCGGCACGGCGACCGCGTCGCGCTCGTGCTGCCCAACGCGACGTCGCACGTCGTCGCGTTCTACGCCGTAGAGCGGCTGGGCGGCGTCGTGGTCGAGCACAACCCGACGTACACGGCCGACGAGCTCGCCCACCAGCTCGCCGACTCCGGCGCGAGCGTCGCGGTCGTGTGGACCAAGACGGTCCCGGCCGTGCTCGAGGCCCGCGCCCACGTGCCCGGGCTGCGGCGCGTCGTCGGGCTCGACATCGCGCGCGACCTGCCGCGCGGCAGCCGTCTCGCGCTGCGCCTGCCCGTCGCCCGGGCCCGCGCGCAGCGCGAGGCCCTGCGCACGCCGCTCCCGGCCGGGGTGCCCGACTGGCACGACCTCGTCCGGCGCGCACGGGCCCTCCCCCCGACGCTGCCCCACCCCGCCGCCGACGACGTCGCCCTCCTGCAGTACACCGGCGGCACGACCGGCACCCCGAAGGGCGCGGTCCTCACGCACCGCAACCTCGTCGCCAACGTGGTCCAGGGCCAGGCGTGGGCGTCGTTCGAGGAGAGCGCCGAGACCGTCTACGGCGTGCTGCCCTTCTTCCACGCGTTCGGCCTGACGTTCTGCCTCACCCTGCCCGCGCGCGTGGGCGCAACCCTCGTCGCGTTCCCCAAGTTCGACCCGCAGGCGTTCGTCGCCGCCCAGGCGCGGCGGCCCGCGACGTTCCTGCCCGGCGTCGCGCCCATGTTCGACCGCATCGTCACCGCCGCGGCCGACGCCGCGGGCGCGGGCTCCGACCTCACCTCGATCCGCCTGGCCTTCGCCGGCGCGATGCCCATCACCGCGGAGACGGCGCAGCGCTGGGAGGACGCGACGGGCGGCCTGCTCATCGAGGGCTACGGCATGACCGAGACGTCACCGATCTCGCTCGGCAACCCGTGCTCCGACGACCGTCGCCCCGGCACCCTCGGGCTCCCGTTCCCCAGCACCGAGATCCGCGTCGTCGACGCCGACGCGCTCGACGCCGGCGACCTCCGCGACGCCGAGCCGTCCGACGACAGCGTGCGCACCGTGCGCGGCGAGCTGCTCGTCCGCGGCCCGCAGGTGTTCCGCGGCTACTGGAACCGGCCCGAGGAGACCGCCCACCAGCTGCTCGACGACGGGTGGCTGCGCACGGGCGACGTCGTGCGCGTGGCCCTCGACGGCCCCGACGCGGGCCTCGTCACGCTCGTCGACCGCATCAAGGAGATGATCGTCACCGGCGGGTTCAAGGTGTACCCGTCGCAGGTCGAGGAGCACCTGCGCGGGATGCCCGGCGTGCGGGACGTCGCCGTCGTGGGCGTGCCCGGGTCCGGCTCCGACGAGCACGTCGCGGCCGTCGTCGTGCTCGACGACGCGGACGACGCCGCCTCGCCCCCGCGCGTCGACCTCGCCGCCGTGCGCGAGTGGGGCGAGAAGCGCCTCGCCCGGTACGCGCTGCCCCGCACGTTCGCCGTCGTGCCGGAGCTGCCGCGCTCGCAGATCGGCAAGGTGCTGCGCCGTGTCGTCCGCGAAGACCTCCTGGGCCGCGACGACGTCGAGCACCACCGCTCCTGACTGCGACGCACACCCGCACGCCGAACGCGCGAGGTAGAGCCCCGGTCCGCCGAGGTAGAGGCGTGGTCGCGACCACGCCTCTACCTCGCGCGACCAGGGCTCTACCTCGCGCGGCCAGGGCTCTGCCTCGGGGGCAGGGTCGGCTGTTCGGCGTGGGGGCGGGGTTCGCCGTAACCTGGCACACGTCGTCGGCGACGTCCGCGACGCAGTCGGGCGGGCACCGGCGCTCTCCCACCCCGTCGCCCCGAGGAGGCCACGTGCCCGAGCCCGTCACCGCTGCCCCCGCACCGGCAGCCGCCACCCCCCTGCCGCACGTCGTGGTGGTCGGCGCCGGGTTCGCCGGGCTCGCCGTCGTCAAGGGGCTCGCGAAGGCGCCCGTGCGCGTGACGCTCGTGGACCGTCGCGTCTACAACACGTTCCAGCCGCTGCTCTACCAGGTCGCGACGGGCGGCCTGAACCCCGGCGACGTCACCTACTTCCTGCGGGGGCTGCGGCTCAAGCAGAAGAACGTGCGGGTCGTGCACGAGCACCTCGTCGGCATCGACCACGAGGCGCGCCGCATCCGCCTCCTCAACGACGAGTGGGTCGACTACGACTACCTCGTCGTCGCGAACGGCGTCACGGCCAACTTCTTCGGCACCCCGGGCGCCAAGGAGAACTCGTTCCCCATGTACTCGCGGTCCCAGGCCATGAAGATCCGGGACACGCTCTTCATCCGCCTCGAGAAGGCCGCGGCGAACCCCGGCAAGGACGAGGGGCTGCGGGTCGTCGTCGTGGGCGGCGGCGCGACGGGCGTCGAGGTCGCAGGGGCGCTCGCCGAGCTCCGCACCGCGGGGCTGCGCCCCGCCTACCCGGAGATCCACGGCGACGCGTTCGAGGTGAAGATCGTCCAGCGCGGCGGCGAGGTGCTCAAGTCGTTCCACCCGAAGCTGCGCCGGTACGCGGCGGAGGAGCTGCGCCGTCGCGGCGTCGGCCTGCACCTGGGCGCCGGGGTCGCGGAGGTGCTGCCCGACGCCGTCGTCCTCACCGACGGCACGCGCATCCGCTCCGACCTCACGGTGTGGTCGGCGGGGGTCCACCCCCACGAGGAGGTCGACGACTGGGGCCTGCCGCGCGGCGAGGGCGGGCGCGTCGTCGTCGGCGACGACCTCCAGGTCGAGGGCCTGCCGGGCGTGTTCGCGGCGGGTGACATCGCGATCTCGCCCGCCGGGCTGCCGCAGCTCGCGCAGCCCGCGATCCAGTCGGGCGAGCAGGTCGCGCGGAACATCGAGGCGCTCCTCGCCGGGCGCCCGACGACGTCCCTGCGGTACTTCGACAAGGGCACCATGGCGGTCATCGGCCGACGCGCGGCGATCGCCGAGGTCGTCGGGAGGCTGCGGCTCACGCGCGGCGTCGCGTGGCTCGCGTGGCTGTTCGTCCACATCATGGGGCTCATCGGGCCGCGCAACCGCCTCACGACGCTCGCCGGTCTGGTCACGCGCTACGGCTTCCCGTTCCACCGTCGGCCCATCCCCATCGTCGGCGACGTGCCGACCGTCCGGCCGCCGAAGCGCACCGGCACCGGGCGCCCCTGACGCCCGACGGCGGCCCGCGCGCGGGCCAACCAGGCACCCGTCGCGTACCCTCGATCACGCAAGCAGTTTCAGGGGGCAACCGGGGGCAGTGTGGTGGTAGCACGTATCCCGGCTCCGTCGTCGACGACGGGCCGGACGCACAGCAAGAAGCACGACGACAGCACGCGCGACGGCGCGCGGCCGCGGGTCGTGGGAGCACCGCGACGCGCACGTGCGGTGGTGCTCGCCGTCGTGGCCGTGACCGCGCTCGCCGGGTGCCGCGTGGACGGGCTGCCGGGCGGCCCGGGGAGCCCGTCGCCGTCGCCCACGTCGCAGCCGACGACGACCCCCACCTCCGAGCCGACCGTCGAGCCGACGCCGGACCCGACCGGCGGCCCCGGTGAGCCGGGCAGCTCGGACGGGGTCGAGGTCTCGGTCGAGATCGAGCCGGCGTTCTCCATGCCCAACCTCGTCGAGACGCGGCTCAAGCAGGCGCGTGCCGACCTGGAGAAGCGCGGGGCGGTGACGGTCGTCGTCGTGGACGCGCGCGACGCGCGGGCCGGTGCTCTGCCCGGCGCGGCCAACGGCTGGACGGTGTGCGCGCAGGACCCGGAGGGCGGGGACCTCGTGCGCGCGTCGCAGACCGTGACGCTCGACGCCGCCCCGAACGCGAAGCAGTGCCCGTGACGCGCTCCTGACCGAGACCCGGCGCACCCGGGCCCGGGTCGCCCCGGGTGGCGGCGCGGACGACGGCGGAGGACGGTGGACTCTCATCCTTCACAGACAGGAGTCCGCCGCATGAAGATCGCCCTCGTCGGTGCCCACGGCAAGGTGGGCCGGCTGCTCGTCCCGATCCTCGTCGACCACGACGCGACCGTCACGGGGATCGTGCGCGCCGAGGAACAGCTCCCGCTCGTCCGCCGCCTGGGCGGCGAGCCGCTCCTGCTCGACGTCGAGCACGCCCCGACCGAGGAGATCGCCGCCGCGCTCGACGGGTTCGACGCCGTCGTGTGGTCGGCCGGCGCCGGCGGCGGGGACCCCGAGCGGACGTACGCCGTCGACCGCGACGCCGCCGGCCGCACCATGGACGCCGCCGTCGCGGCCGGGGTGCCGCGCTACGTCATGGTGTCGTGGATCGGGTCGGTGCCCGACCACGGCGTCGACCCCGACTCGAGCTTCTTCGCCTACGCCGACGCGAAGCTCGCCGCCGACGACCACCTGCGCGGCACCGACCTCGACTGGACGGTCCTCGGGCCGGGCACGCTCACCGACGACGACCCGACCGGGGCGATCCGCGTCGTCGGCGACGGCCCGGACGGCCTCGACGGCGCGGACGACGTGCCCGACGGCGCGGCCTCCCGCGTCTCGCGGGCGGACGTCGCGATGGTGGTCGCCCAGGCGCTGCGCACGCCCTCGACCGTGGGCCGGTTCATCCGCTTCACCGCGGGCGACACCCCGGTGCTCGAGGCGCTCGAGCGCTAGCCGTCAGCGCCCGAGGCGCCGGTCCACCCGCTCGCGCAGGTCGAGCGCCGTGCGGCGCCACGTCGCCGCGCGCGCCACGACCGACCCGATGCTCGTCTCCTCGGCCTTCACGTGCACGACGTCGACCCCGCGCTCCGCAGCCGTGCGGACGATCGTGTCCGTCGCGCCGCGCAGCGCGAGCTGGAGCAGGACCGACGTCGTGCTCGCCTGCGCCTCGCCCGTCCCGAACCGCCGCCGGTAGACGACCTCGGTGACCACGCGGTCGAACATCCGGTCCGGTGGCGCGTCGGCGAGGACGTCGTCACCGTCCGCGTCCGGCGGCAGCACGGCGAGGTAGAGCGAGAGCAGGAGCTCGCTGATCTTGCCCAGCACCCACGCCCGGCCGGGCAGCGGGGGCAGCGCCACGACGTACTGCGCGAGGTTCACCTCCAGCGCCTCGGCCGACAGGCACGTCCACGCGGGCGCCGTGCGGACCTCGACCACGCGGTCCCAGTCGACGTCCTTGCCGTCGAGGCCCACCCGCCGAGGGCCGATCGTCACGGCGCCGAACCGGTCGAGCAGCGCGAGCGGCGCCGTCGCGAACCGCGGCACGTACGGGACGAGCCGCACGACCCCCTGGACCGACACGTCCCACTCGCGCTCGAGCGGGTACGTCGGGCGGGGGTAGGCGGCGATCACGCGGCGCACCCACTCCGCGACGACGTCGTCGAACCCGCCGTCGGCCGCGGCGGCGTCGGGCAGGCGACCGTTCGCGCCGTCGGTCACGGGACCGTCGTCCGCGAGCGCCTCGACGAGCGCGTCCTCCAGCGCGGTGTCGAGGTCAGGTCCGGGGACCGCCTCGGGCGCCGGGTCGCCGTCGTCGGGCCGCGCACGACGGCCGGGGAGCGAGAACGAGGGCCGCGGGAGCCTGGGTCGCGGCAGCGCCCGGAGGGCGGGGACGCGCAGGAGACGTCTCTCGCCGAGCAGCCGCGCGAGGGTGCTGCGCCCGTCGCCCGACGTCGTGCCGGGCAGGTCGGGGCCCTCTCCCGGCTCGTCGTCCGTCGTCGTCAGGAACGGTTCCTTCGCCACGTGCCCCCCGTCCGTCGCGCCTCCCGACGGCGCACCGCGAGCCAGCGTAGACCGGGCGGGGCCGCCCTCCCGTGGAGGACGGCCCCGCCCGTCAGGTCGACGCGGAGGGTCAGCCGCAGTCGATCGCGTCGTAAGACACGTCGTACCGCTGGTACACCGGGTCGCCGCCGCGCCACTGGTAGGCCGCGACCGTCGCGGTACCCGCCGCGACGGACGACGCGCGCGTGCTGAACGACTGGTACGCGTTCTTGTCCGGCGCGAGGGCGCTGAACTTCTTCTCGCCGAACGGCGTGATGAGCCGGACGTCCGCGGGGGCGTCCTCGCCGTTGGCGCCGCGCACGGCGACGTACGCCGTGCCGTTGAGGCACCGCGCCTCCGCCTCGACGGCGTCGACGCGCGGGTTGCCCACGCCGTTGATCGCGAACGTGTCCTCGGACAGCGCGGCGACGGCGTGCCCGATGGCGCGCGACATGATGTCGAGCGCGGTCGCGTCGACGTTGTCGATCGTGTCCGCCGGCGAGTGGTAGTTCGGGTCGTAGAAGATGCCCTCGGTGCCGCCGAACATCGCGACCTCCTCGGCCGTCTTCGAGCCGTCCGCACCGGTGAACAGGCCCGACGCCGGGACGCCGTTCTCGATGAACGCCTGGTAGTCGGAGCGGCCCGAGAACTCGGTGTCGACCCACGGCTGGTCGATGCCGTCGAAGTAGTCGGTGAACACCGCCTCCGTCTCGGCCGAGCCCGGCGGGACCTCGACCGGGGCCGGGTACGTCGACTCGTTCGCGTCGTACACGCCGATGATGTAGTTCGGCGAGCCGACCATGTCGAAGTTGAGGTACGTCGCGATGTCGTCGAGCGCCGCCGGGTCGTTCGCGGCGAGGTCGCTCACGTAGTGGGTCGAGCCGCGCAGGCCGACCTCCTCGGCGCCCCACCACGCGAACCGGACGGCGTTCTCGACGTCCTGGCCGCCGTCGGTCGCGGCCGCGAGCTGGACCGCCACCTCGAGGATCGCGGCGGAGCCGGAGCCGTTGTCGTTGATGCCCGGGCCGTCCTCGACGCCGTCGAGGTGCGCGCCGACCATGACGACGTTGTGGTCGCGCCCGCCCGGGGTCTGGGCGAGCACGTTGAACGTCTCGAACTCCTCGACGTGGGTCTGCAGGTCGTAGGTCGCGACCGGCTCCGCGCCGCCCGCGATCGCGGCGAGGATCTGCTGGCCCGCGGCCTGCGTGATGCCCACCGTCGGGACCCAGGCGTCGTTCTCGGCACCGAGGGTCGGGCTCAGCGCGCCGTCGGTGTTGTTGTAGAGGATCACGGCCGCCGCACCGGCCTGCGCCGCGTACAGCGCCTTGTCGGCGAACGGGCACGAGCCGCGGCTGATCAGCGCGACCGCGCCGCTCACGGCGACCCCGTCCCAGGTGTCGGCGGTGCAGCCCTGGACGAGCGCGTCGGCGGGCTGCACGATCGGGCCCGTGACGCCGTCGTCCGGGGTGTCGGGCGCGAACTCGGCCGGGTAGACGTCCGACGTGACCTCGACGCCGGCCGCCGTGAGGGACAGCTCGTCGGTCTCCAGGTCCTCGAACGTGAAGTACTGGCGCTCGGGCTCGTAGCCCGCGGCCCGCAGGGCGTCCTCGACGTAGACGGCGCTCGCCTCGTAGCCGGGCGTCTCCAGCGCGCGGTTGCCGCCGTTGGCGTCCGCGATGTCCTGGAGGTCCTGGAGCCGCTGCATGACCGCGTCGCCGGTGACGAGGTCCTCGAGCGGGGGCGGTGCCGCGGCGGCCCGCAGGCTGCCGGCGGCCGTGCCGGACGCGGCGCCGAGAGGCTCGGCGCCGACGGGAACTGCGGTCAGCGCCGCGAGCACGAGGCCCGCTACCGCTGCGGACGGGACGATCGTTCGTGGTCTCACGCATCCTCCTCGACAGTGGCCCCCGCGGACCACCCCCGGTCGTGTCGGGTGCGGCCGAGTCGCACACGAGACGCGACGCTGCGGAGGCTCGTGTGCTCGCGAGCGTATGCCTCCCGGGCCGTGCGCGGAACCCCCGCGCGGCACGAGCGTCAGGAGTTCACACGACCGTAACGGCCGTGGCGCCGGGGCAGGCCGTGGGCGACGTCGGGCAGACTGTGCCCGTGCCCGGATTCGCCGTCGTCGACCTCGAGACCACGGGGTTCTCCCCCCGCCTCGGCGACCGCGTCGCCGAGGTCGCGGTCGTCCTCGTGGACGACACCGGTCGCGTCGAGGACGAGTGGTCCACCCTGGTCAACCCCGAGCGGGACCTCGGGCCGCAGCACGTGCACGGCATCGCCGCCGCGGACGTCGCGCTCGCCCCGACGTTCGACCGCGTCGCACCAGCGCTCCTGCGCCTGCTCGCCGGGCGCGTGCTGGTCGCCCACAACGCGGCGTTCGACGCGCGCTTCCTGCGCGCCGAGATCGGGCGCGCCGGGATCGCCGCGGCCATCGACCCCGTCGCGTGCCTGTGCACGCAGCAGCTCGCGAGCCGCTACCTCACGGGCTCGCGGGCGCTGGCCGCGTGCTGCGCGGCCGTGGGCGTCGTGCACGACGGCGTCCACTCGGCCCTGGGCGACGCGCGCGCCACCGCGGGGCTGCTCGGGTACTACCTCGACGTCGCGGCCGACGACGAGTGCTGGGCCGTCGCGCGCGCCGCGGCGGACGGCGTGCGCTGGTCGCTGCCCGCCGCCCTGCCCGGCGCGGAGCCGGTGCTGCGCGGCGCGAGCCGCGCCCGCGGGCACTGGCTCGCGGCGCTCGCCGACCCTCCCGCCGTTCCGGACCCGTCCCCGCCCGGCGCCCCGGGAGCGGAAGCGCGGCGCGACGTGAGCACGTACCTGCGCATGCTCGACGACGCGCTCCTCGACCGCTACGTCTCGCACGCCGAGCGGGCCGCGCTGCTCGCGGAGGCCCGGCACGCCGGGCTCGACCGCGCGACGATCGAGGCCCTGCACCGCGACTACCTGGCCGCGCTGGCCCGGGCCGAGCTCGACGCGCTCGACGGGACGACCGCCGCGGGCGACCGGGACGACGGCGCGGCGCTGCGCGACGACCCGGCGCTGCACGAGGTCGCGGGGCAGCTCGGCCTCGACGCCGACGACGTCGCGGGAGCGGTCGAGGCGGCGCTCGGGACGCGCCTGGTCGACGCCGTCACGGACGTCGGGGCCCCGGGTGCCGCGGTACCGGGCGCCGCCGTCCTGGGCGCCACGGTCCCGACCAGGCCCGCGTTCGTGCTCGCCGCGGGCGACGAGGTCGTGCTCACCGGCTCGATGTCCCGGACGCGCGAGGCCTGGGAGCGCGACGTCCGCGCCGCGGGCCTCTCCCCCTGGCCCTACGTCACGCGCCGCACGCGGCTCCTCGTCGCCGCCGACCCCGACTCCCTCTCGACGAAGGCCCGCACCGCGCGCCGCTACGGCGTCCCGGTCGTCACCGAGGCGGCGTTCGCGCGCCTGCTCGCCGCGCACGAGGGCGCGAGCGGGCGCACGCCCGAGCCCGGGGTGCGACGCTGGGCGTCATGAGCACGCGCAGGACGACGGGCGCCACGACCGAGGAGGCCGGCGAGGACGCGGTCGACGTCGACGCGCTCGTCGACGACCTCTTCGCGCTGCCGCTCGAGCAGTTCGTCGTGGCGCGCACGGCCGCCGCGAAGCGGATCAAGGCGTCGGGCGACGCGGTCGGTGCGGAGCGCGTCGGCCGGCTCACGAAGCCGACGGTGGCGGCGTGGGTCGTCAACCAGGTGGCGCGCGAGCGGCCGGACGACGTCGCCGCGCTCGTGAGCCTCGGGGACGAGCTGCGCGACGCGACGGCCGACCGCGACCGCACCCGCCTGCGCACGCTCGACCGGCTGCGGCGCGAGCGGGTGGAGCGCGTCGTCGGGGAGGTGCGCGACGCGGGCGAGATCGCGGGCCGTGCGGTGTCCGGGACGGCGGTCGACCGGCTCGCGGAGACCCTCACGGCAGCGGTGATGGACCCGGACGCGGGGGCGCTCGTCCGGGCGGGCCGGTTGTCGCAGGCGCTCCAGCACGTCGGGTTCGGGATCGTCGACGAGGGCGGCGAGCCGGCCGACGTCGTCGAGCTGCGCGCGCGCACGGGCGCAGTCACGGACGGCGGCGGGACGGCCGACGGCGACGAGGAGCCCCCGGCCGACGCCGAGGAGGACGCCCAGGAGGCGGCCGAGCGCGAGGTCGAGGAGAGCGCGGCCGAGGTCGACCGGCTGGAGGCCGAGCGCGACGACGCCGACGCCCGCGCGCGCGAGGCGGGGGACGCCGTCGGGCAAGTGGAGGACGAGCTCGCCCGCGTCGAGGACGAGCTCGCGCGGCTCGCCGACGAGCGCGAGACGCTGCGCGCCCGCCTGAGCGACGCGCGGGACGCAGAGTCCGCCGCGCGGGAGGCGCTCGACGCGGTCGACGAGCGGCTCGACGCCGCCGAGGAGCGGGCCGCGGCCGCGCGCAAGGCCCGCCGGGCGGCGCGCCCCCGCTGAGGCCGTTCGTCGTGCGCGAACTCGGGACTGAGCGGGGCACGCTCAAGGTTGCACAGGTCAGACGCCACGGCCCCCGTGGCACGACCGACCTGGAGGACCACCATGATCAGCACCTACACCGTGGCGCCGTTCCGTCCGCTCCCCACCGAGCGGCTCGTGCGCCAGCTCTGGACGCGCCCGTCCGGCGCGGGCGTCGCTCCCACGGGCTTCGCGCCCGCCGCCGACGTCTACCGCGAGGGCGACGACCTCGTCGCCCGGTTCGACCTGCCGGGCGTCGACCCGGAGCGCGACGTCACCGTCGAGCTCGAGGGTCGCCGGCTCGTCGTCCGTGGCGAGCGTCGTGACCAGCGCGTCGTCGAGGCCCCGGCGGACGAGGCGTCCGACGACGCCGAGCAGGCCGAGGGCGAGCAGCCCGCGACGAGCACCGACGAGGCGGCCGAGACCGCCCCGGCCGGGCGCCGCGTCCGCGAGGTCCGGTTCGGCGAGTTCCGCCGCACCGTCACCCTGCCGAAGACGGCGGAGGCGGACGCCGTCCGCGCGTCCTACGACGCGGGCGTGCTCACCGTGACCGTCGCCGGCGTGTTCGCCGGCCGCGCTCCCCAGCGCATCGAGGTCACGCGCGCGGCCTGACGCCGCACCGCCGGCGCGACGCCCGACGTCGCGCCGGCGTGCCGGCCCCGTCCGGTACGGGCGCTCTCTCGCACGGCTCACGGGACCGACGTCCCCGACCGGGTGTCTGACGTCCTTTCACCCCGTCACGCCCTCCCCGAGGCGGCTGACCGCGCGTTAGCGTTCACCTCACGCCCCCAGGAGGGTTCGGTCCTGCCCGTCGACGTCGACGCGGCGACCGCGAGACGAGGACGACGCATGGCCCTGAGATTCAACGCCCCTCCCGGCTGGCCCGTGGCCCCCGGGGACTGGCGCCCCGAGCCGGGCTGGACCCCGGACCCTGCCTGGCCGTCCGCGCCGGAGGGTTGGACGTTCTGGGTCGAGGACACCACCACCGCACCGTCGACCGGGGCCACGCGGCCTCGACGCGGGCGCCGGGCGGCCCTGCTGACCGCAGCGGGCGTCGCTCTGTTCGTCGTCGGGCTGCTGGTCGGACAGGGCAACTCGGGCCGGGCGCTCGACGAGGCCAGGACCCTCGTCGCGCAGGCGGCCGACGAGCAGGACGCGGTCGAGGGCGAGCGCGCCGAGCTGGACGCCGAGCGGACCGCGCTCGAGGAGCAGACGGCCGCCGCGCAGGCGGCCCAGACCGAGCTGGACGAGCGGGCGACGGCGCTCCAGTCGTCGGAAGCCGACGTCGCGGCGCGCGAGGGTGCGGTCGCGACCGTCGAGGCCGACCTGGCGACCCGGGTGTCCGACGTCGAGGGCCGCGAGGCGGCCGTCGCCCAGGCGGAGGCGGCCGCCGCCGCGGCCCGCTCGACCCAGCAGTCCCGGCCCAGCGCCCCGGCCGGGGTCGCGGACACCGGGGGCAGCACGTCCACGTACTACCAGAACTGCGACGCGGTGCGGGCCGCCGGCGCTGCTCCGCTGCTCCGTGGCGAGCCCGGCTACGCCCCCAAGCTCGACCGCGACGGCGACGGCGTCGCCTGCGAGTAGGTGCGTCAGCCCTCGGCCGCGCCCGCGCGGCCGAGGAACGACCGCAGGGCCTCGGTGACGAGCGCGTGGTCGTCGCCCTGCGCCAGCCCGGACACGGTGACGACGCCGACGATCCCGACGCCCTCGACCCGGACGGGGAACGCGCCTCCGTGCGCGGCGTACTCCTGGAGCGGGAGGTCGTGCTTCTCGTTGAACGACGTCCCCGTCACCCGGGCCCGCAGGCCCACGAGGTACGACGACGCCCCGAACCGCTCGACGACCCGCACCTTGCGCTCGACCCAGGTGTCGTTGTCCGGCGTCGTGCCCGCGCGCGCGGCGTGGAACACCTGCTGCGGCCCCTTGCGGACGTCGATCGTCACGGGCAGGTCGCGCTCGTCGGCGAGCTCGACGAGGAGGCACCCGAGCCGCCACGCGTCGTCGTGCGTGAAGGTGCGGAGCACGAGGTCGCGCTCGTCCGCCTCGACGGAGGCGACGAGGGCGGCGAGGTCGTCGGGCGTCGTCATGCGGTCATCGTGGCACGATCACGACGTGACGACGACGCCCGTTCCCCGCCCGGCACCCCTCGACCCGCTCGACCACGGCCTGCTCGACCGCGCGTCGGGGGTGCTGCTCGCGCAGGCGGCGGGCGACGCGCTCGGCGTGCCGTACGAGTTCGCGCAGCCGCCCGGGCCCGGGCACCGCGACGAGGTCGCGGTCATGCGCGGGGGCGGGCTCGGCCCGTACGCGCCCGGCGAGTGGAGCGACGACACGCAGATGTCGGTGTGCGTCGCGCGCGTGACCGCGGCGCACGACGTCCACTCCCCCGTGCCGGACGCGTTCGGGGCGACCCCGCTCGACGACGTCGCCGCCGCGTTCGAGGCCTGGCGCACCGGGGGCGCGTCCGACGTCGGGACGCAGACCGCCGCCGTGCTGCGCGACGCCGCCGCCCGCCGGGGACCTGCCGCGACGCGCCTGCGCGAGGCGTCCGCCGCGCTCCATGCGGCGACCGGTCGCACGGCGGGGAACGGCGCGCTCATGCGGACGGGCGTCGTCGGGCTCGTCGCGCTCGGCGACCGGGACGCGACCGCCCGCGCGGCGCGCGCCGTCGCGGAGATCACGCACACCGACCCGCTCGCCGCCGAGTCGTGCGTGCTGTGGTCGGAGGCCGTGCGCGTCGCGGTGACCGAGCAGCGGCTCGACGTGCGGGCCGGCCTCGACCTGCTCGACGCGGAGGCCGCCGCGCGCTGGTCGGCGTGGGTCGCGGACGCGGAGTCCGCCCGGCCCGAGGCCGACCTCCGGCAGAACGGCTTCACGGTGACCGCGCTCCAGGCGGCGTGGCGCGCGATCGCGACGACGTCCCCGCCGGAGCGCTCGCGGTTCGCGGGCCGGGACCACCTGGTGGCGGCGCTCCAGGCCGCGGTCTCCGTCGGCGGCGACACCGACACCGTCGCGGCGATCGCGGGCAGCCTGCTGGGCGCGCGGTACGGCGCTCGCGCGGTGCCCGAGGAATGGTCCGCGGCCGTCCACGGCTGGCCCGGGATCGGCCGCCGCGTGCTCACGGCGCTGGCGCGCCGCACCGCCCAGGGCGGCCTCGTGCGCTCGGAGGCGCTCGTCCTGCCCGACGGCGACGCGCGCCCCGTGCAGCACTGCCCGCTGTGCGGGACGCTGCTCCGCGAGAACCCCCGCTACCCGCGTCACGTGTGCGGGTGGTGCGCGCAGGACGTCACCGACGAGGCGGGCCGTCCCGTCGTGCTGGCGAACGCGAGCCTCACGGGCGGGTACACCGCGCAGCGCCCCGACGGCTCGCCGGCGTCGTCCGAGGTGCTCGCCGGGAGGGTCTGGATCGACGGCGTCGCACTCCGTGCGCAGGAGGCCCGGTTCGGCGGGGTCGTCGTGCAGCCGCTCGACGACCCCGCCTGAGCCGGCAGCGCGCTCGCGCTCCCGGCCCGGAGGCGTGGCCTCAGCCGCAGGAGACCGCCGGGAAGGCGACGTCCTGGGCGGAGGAGGCGCCGCCGTCGGGCAGGGTGCCCGTGACGGTGACGGACCCGGCGTCGGCGGCGACCACTCGCGTCGAGAACGACTGGTACGCCGCCTTGCCGGGCGCGACCGCCGCGACCGTCCGCGTGCCGAAGGGCGTCGCGAGGGTGACGTCGGCGGGGACGTCGCCGGTGTTCGTCGCGCGGACCGCGACGTACGCGGTGCCCGCGAGGCAGCGGGTGCTGGTCTCGACGGCGAGCGCGGGGCCCGCCTCGTCCTCGCGCTGGAGCGTCACCCGGTCGACGACGCGCTGCGACCCGGTCGCGTACGTGGTGACGGTGAGCGACGTGGGCGTGACGTCGAGGTCGGAGTAGCTGGCCTCGCGCGACTGCTCCCAGCGGGCCGTCCACGGCTTGGCGCCGTCGAAGTCGTAGAACTTCGAGCCCGACGACGAGTTGCCCGTCAGGTAGAGGACCTGGCCGTCGTCCGGGGTGAGGACGTCGCCCTCGGCCGGCGCCGCGGCCGGGACGACCGGCGTCGCGCCCTCCATGAGGTACGAGCGCGTGTAGATGTGGTCGTGGCCCGCGAGGACGAGGTCGACGCCCAGGTCGCTGAAGACGGGCGACAGGGCCTCGCGCAGGCGCACCACGTCGGTGTCGCGCGAGTGGAACGCCTGGCTGTAGAGCGAGTGGTGGAACGTCACGACGACCCAGTCGTACGCGTCGCCGTGCGTGCCGACCACGTCGCGCAGGAACGCCTCGTGCCCCGCGATCTGCGTCGCGGACGAGTCGTTCGAGTCGATCACGACGACGAGCACGTTGTTGTACGCGTACCAGTAGTCGCGGCGCTGCTCGGTCGAGAGGTTCGGCATCGCGTAGTGCTGGTCGTAGAGCGCCGACGCGGTGTCGTGGTTGCCGTCCTGGACGGCGAAGCGCAGCTCGCGCATCTGGCGCGGCGCGAGGAAGCCCGCGTACTGCTGGCTGCTGCCCGCGTTCTCGACCTGGTCGCCCGCGGAGATGAGGAACGCGGTGTCCGGGTGCCGCTCGGTCATGGTGTCGAGGTTGGCGGCCCAGCGCGCCGCGTCGCTCGCGGCGTTGCCGCTCGCACCGATCTGCGCGTCGCCGACGAACAGCGCGGAGAACTCGTCCCCGAACGTCCCCGTCGTGAACGTCGACTGCTCGGACCAGCCGGTCGCCGCGCTGCCCACGCGGTACACGTACGCCGCGTCCTCCTCGAGCCCGGTGATCGTGGCGTGGTGGTACGTCGCGCCGTCCGCGGCCGCGCCGCTCCGGGACGACGACGTCGCGGCCGTCCGCCAGTCGACCTCGCCGCCCGTCTCGTCGGCTCGGGCCCACTGCACCTCGCCCGCGCCGGGCAGCGTCGAGAACCACGCGACGTTGGCCTGCGTCTCGTCCGCGCCGACGTTCAGGGCGACGTCGCGGACCTCGCCGTGCGTCGGGACGAGCGAGCGGACGTCGAGGTAGATGTCCGAGCTCGTCGGCGCGTCCTGGTAGAGCGCGACGGAGATCGTGTTCTCGCCGGGCTCGAACGCGTCGGCCGGGACGACGAACGTGCCCGTCACCGGGTCCGTGCGGCCGTTGCCGTGGTACTGGAGGTTCTCGGTGATCTTCCGGTCGTCGTCGCCGAGGCGCACGACCTCCTCGCCGTTCACGTAGACGATCGCGGCGTCGTCGTAGACGATCTCGCCCTCGAACGCCGGGACGCCGTCGAGGTCGGCCGCGGTGAGCTCCACGTCGGTGCGGAAGAAGAAGGTGGGGACGTCCGTCGTCGTGCCCTCGATGTACTGGGTGAGGAGCGTCGTGATCGGGAAGGCGGCGCCGATCCCCGTCGCTGCGCCGCGCTTCGCGCCGAACGCGCCCGTCGCGGACTTCCACGCGGAGTCGTCGAAGGCGGTGGTCGTCCACACGCGCTGGTCCGCGGCGGATCCCGCCGGGTTCGTGTTGTCGTCGAGGTAGCGCCAGGTCGTGCCGGACGTCGAGAGCAGGGACTCGTCGGCGGCGGCCGTCGAGGTCGCGGTCGCGGCGACGAGCGCCGTGCCGACGAGCGAGACGGCGAGCGCCGACGCCGCCGCGCGCGCGAGCGCGCCGGGCAGCCGGGAGGCGTGCGGGTTCATGGGTTCCTTCGCAGGTCAGGGGTCCGCGCGGCGACGACCGTCGGACCACCGTGGCGGCGTCGGACCCGTGGTGGGAAGCGCTGTCACCGTAGGGAGCGGGGATGGCTCCCACGCGTCGCCGCGGTGAACGCGCGACGGCCGACCGGCGAACAGGGCGCGTTGTGCCCCGGTCAGCTCCCGACGACGCCCCGCACGTGCTCGGACGCGGGAGCCGCGAGGGTCTCGCGGATCCGCTCGAACAGCGCGACGCTCGACGTGCCGGGCCAGTCCGCGGGCAGCGCCGCCGACGGCAGCCCGGGGTCGGCGTACGGGATCGGCCGCCAGTCGTCGACGGCGCGGACCCACCGGGCGAACGCGGCACGCGGCGAGCCGTCGTCCGCGGCGGGTGGGGCGCCGTCGGGCACCGCGCCGCGGCCTGGACGCGAGGCACCGTGTCGGGCGAGGAAGGTGCGGTGCAGCGCCGCGACCCGGTCGAGGTCCCACCAGCGCGCCGCCGCGTCCGCGAACGACCCCGCGACGCGCGGCGCCCCCGCGAGGAACACCGTCGCGGCGTCGCGGACCTCCAGCGCCACGAGGATCTCCTCGACCTCGTCCACGAGGTGACCGGGCGTGATCCACAGCCCGTCCGCGACGCTCCCGGCGCCGATCCACGCGAGGTGCCGGCGCAGCTGGTGCCGCGCGTCGCGCCGCTCCTCGGGCAACGAGTACGACACGAGGCACCACGGGTCGTCGTCGCCCTGCTGCCGGTAGCCGAAGATGCGCCGGTCGCCGCGCGCGAGCATGGGCCCGGCGTCGGGCGCGAGCCGGTACCCGGCGCGGCCGTCGTCGAGCGTCTCGGGCACGAGCAGGCCCTTGGCCTTGACGCGCGAGACCGCGCTGCGCGCCCCCGCGGGCGGCACGCCGAGCGCGCCGAGCAGGTCGACCAGGTCCGCCACCGCGACCGCGCCCCCCAGGGCCCGGACGTACAGCCCGACGACGGTGCGCAGCAACGACGTCGTGCTCCCGGGCCGGGAGTCGAGGTCGTCGAGGATCACGCGGACCCGGCCGCGCCGGGCGCGGTCGTCCGGCCGTCGAGGACCTCGGCCAGGGCGTCGCGCACCGCCTCGACGCCGACGCGCACCTCGTCGAAGCTCGTCGAGAGCGGGGACAGGCCGAGGCGCAGGCCGTTCGGTCGGCGGAAGTCGGGGATCACGCCGCGCTCCCAGAGCAGCGGGAGCGTGGCCTCGAACGCGTCGTGGTCGACGGTCACGTGGCTCCCCCGGCGCTCGGGATCGCGCGGCGACGCGTACCGGGCGCCGAGCGGGAGCAGCAGGTCGTCCACGAGGGCGGTCGCGAGCTCGGTGAGCGCGACGGACTTCGCGCGGACCGCCGCCATCCCGGCCGCGTCGACGAGGTCGAGCATGTCCTGCATCGCGAGCATCCCGACGATCGCGGGCGTCCCCGAGAGGAAGCGCCGGACGCCGTCGTGCGGCGCGTACGCCGGACCCATCTCGAACGGCGCCGCGCTCCCCATCCAGCCCTGGATCGGCTGCGTGAGCGCGCCCTGGAGGTCGGCGCGCACGTAGCCGAACGCGGGCGCGCCCGGACCGCCGTTGAGGTACTTGTACGTGCAGCCCGCCGCGAGGTCGACGCCCCACGCGTCGAGCTCGACCGGGACCGCGCCCGCGGAGTGGCACAGGTCCCACAGGACGAGCGCCCCGGCGTCGTGCGCGAGCGTCGTGATCGCGGCGGCGTCGCTCACGTACCCCGACCGGTACGCGACGTGGCTGAGCAGCACGAGCGCGGTGCGGTCGGAGAGGACCTCCGCCACCTGCTCCGGGGTCACGCCGCCGTCGTGGTCGGGCGTGATCCACCGCAGCGTCGCGCCGTGCTCGCGCGCGACGCCCTCCAGCACGTACCGGTCCGTCGGGAAGTTCCCGGCGTCGAGCACGATCTCGTCGCGGCCCGCGATCTGCGGCGCCGAGAGCGCGGCGCGCACGAGCTTGTAGAGGATCACCGTCGTCGAGTCCCCGACGAACGTCTGGCCCGCCGCCGCGCCGAGCGTCACCGCGCCGATCCGGTCGCCCAGCGTCAGGGGGAGCTCGTACCACTCCTCGTCCCAGCCCCGGATGAGCCGCGCGCCCCAGACGTCGGTCGCGAACCGCGCGAGCCGCTCGGCCGACGCGCGCGTCGGCCGGCCGAGCGAGTTCCCGTCGAGGTAGGCGGTGACCTCGTCGGAGTCGACGAACGCGTCGCGGAACCGCGCGAGCGGGTCCGCCGCGTCGAGCGCGGCCGACCGCGCGGCGTGGTCGGTGGTCGTGGCATCGGTGCGGTCGGTCATCGCCGGTCCTCCGGGGTGCGGGGTGCGCGCGGCGCACCGTGGGGCTCGGGTCGCGCCACGACGACGGCGCGCGCGAACCACGCGGCCACGTCGTCGGGGTCGTCGAGGTCGGGCGGGTCGCCGGGGACCCAGGTCGCGGCGCCCTCGGGGCTGGGCGCGGCGCCGTCGTGCGCGATCGCGCCCAAGAGGGCGCGCGCGTCGAGTCCGGCCTCCGCGAGCGCCCGCAGCTCGCGGGCGTTCACACCGGGCGGGAGCGGGCCGTTGCCGAGGTCGGTGCCGTAGACGACCGTCCCGCCGAGCGCGACGAACCGTCGGACGTTGTCGATCGCGACGTCCTGCTCGGCCGTCGGGCTCCCCCACCCGTGCACGTCGAGCGTGCTCACCCAGCTCACCCGACCCACCTGACCCACCGGACCCACCCGGCCCACCGCGCCGAACACGGGGTTAGGGCCGTTCTCGGCCGTTTTTCGTCGGTGATCCCGTGCTCGAGCGCGTGGAAGGTCGTGGTCGGCGGGGCGGGGGCGGGCCATCGCCGCCAGGAGGTTCTCGGGCAGGCGCTCGCTGAACGGGGCGTGCGCCAGCCGGTCGACGCCCGCCTCGAACGCGCGCGCCGCCATCCCGCGCCCCTCCACGTGCGCGACGACGTCCCGGCCCCGCGCGTGGGCGTGGCCGACGAGCGCGGCGAGGGTGACGTCGTCGGGCACCGGGCCGGCGCCGGAGTGCAGGGCGACCTTGACGAACGACGCCCCCGCGGCGACCTGGCGGTCGACGGCGGCGACGGCCGCCTCGGGCGAGCCGACCTCCTCGACCGACCCGGCGGGCGCCCACGACCGGTCCGACGGGTAGCCGCCGGGGGCGGTGAGGAACGCGCCCGCGAACGCGACGACCGGGAAGCCGGGCCGTCCGGGCCAGGTGCGCGCGACGTCGGGCACCCACCCGAGGTCGTGCACGACGGCGATCCCGCCGCGCCGCACCGCGACCGGGTCGACGAGGCCGAGGTGCACGTGCGCGTCCGCGAGCGGCGGGAGCCAGGTGCCGCCGTCGCCCGCCCGGCCGAGGCTCACGACCGCCCGATCTCGGTGCGGACCGCGAACAGCTCGGGGAAGAACGTGAGGTCGAGGGCGCGCTGGAGGAAGCCGACGCCGCTCGACCCGCCCGTGCCGCGCTTGGTGCCGATGATGCGCAGCACCGTCTTCATGTGGCGGAACCGCCAGAGCTGGAAGTTGTCCTCGAGGTCGACGAGCTCCTCGCACGTCTCGTACGCGGACCAGTACGTCTCCGGGTCGTCGTAGATGCGCCGGAAGACCTCGACCAGGTCGTCGTCGAGCGTGTGCGCGACCGTGACGTCGCGGTCCAGGACGCGCTGCGGGACGTCGTGGCCGTGCCGCGCGAGGTGGCGCAGGAACTCGTCGTAGACGCTCGGCTCGGCGAGCAGGCGGGCGAGCTCCGCGCGCGCGTCCGGCTCGGCGTCGAACACGTCGAGCATGCGCGCGTTCTTGTTCCCCAGCAGGAACTCGACCGCGCGGTACTGCCACGACTGGAAGCCCGACGCGTGCCCGAGGAACCCGCGGAACTGCGCGTACTCGCTCGGCGTGAGGGTCGCGAGCACGGACCACTGCTCGGTGAGCGTGCGCTGCACGTGCTTGACGCGCGCGACGCGCTTGAGCGCGGCGCCCAGCTCGTCGGCGGCGAGCAGGTCGCGCGCGGACAGGAGCTCGTGCAGCACGAGCTTGAGCCAGAGCTCCGTCGTCTGGTGCTGCACGATGAACAGCATCTCGTCGTGGTGCTCCGGGTCGCTCACGGGCTCCTGCGCGGCGAGCAGCGTGTCGAGGTGCAGGTACGACCCGTACGTCATCTGCTCGCGCAGGTCCGTGACGATGTCGGACTCCAGCGCGCGCTCGTTCGGCGCGGGCAGCGGTGCGTCGGCCATCCGTCGAGCGTATGTCACGAACGTGACGACCGCTAGATCCGTGCGATGCGTTGCGATGTCGCAATGATCTAATCATTGCGTCATTCCGACCGGGCGGTAGGGGTCAGTCGTCCGCCGCGGCGCGGCGCTCCTCCTCGTCGACGGGCTCGCCCGTCGGGTCCTCCGCGACGAGGTCGTCGAGGAACGCGCCGCCCAGCGGCCCGTCGCTCAGCCCGACGAACCGCCAGCCCGACGCCGGGTCCCCCTCGACCTCGACGAGCCCGGTGTTCGCGAGCGGGGTCCACGCGAGCCGGTCGACGTCGACGCCCGCGGCGCGCGCGCACGCCCACGCGCGGATCGCCGCGCCGTGCGACACGACGACGGCGGTCTCCCACCCGGTCCGCGCGACGGCGGCGAGCGCGTCGTCGTACCGGTCGAGGAACTCGGTGCCGTCGGGGCCGCCGGGCACCCGCCGGTCGGGCTCGCCGCGGCCCCACGCGAAGACCGTCTCGAGGTAGAGGGCGTGGTCGTCGTGGTCGGCGGACATCTCCAGGTCGCCCGCGTCGACCTCGCGCAGGCCGTCGAGCTCGAGCGGCTCCAGACCGTGGCGCTCGACGAGCGGCGCCGCCGTGAGGTGCGTGCGCACGAGCGTGGACACCGCGACGCCGTCGACCACGCGGCCCGAGAGCGCGTCCGGGATCGCTGCTGCCTGGCGCGCCCCGAGGGCGGTGAGGCCCGGCCCGGGCAGGGCGGTGTCCAGCAGGCCGGCGACGTTGGACGGGGTCTGTCCGTGACGGACGAGGAGCAGGCGCATGGTTCTCCGGTTCTCGGGTGCGGGGGTCTCCTGCCACCCTACGAGCCCGGCAGCGAGCGCGGCGTGGCACGCTGGGCGCATGTCCCGCCGCGAGCTCGTCGTCCTGGGGACGGCCAGCATGGTCCCGACCCGCACGCGCAACCACAACGGGTACGTCCTGCTCTGGGACGACGAGGCGATCCTCTTCGACCCCGGCGAGGGCACCCAGCGGCAGATGACGTTCGCCGGGGTGTCGGCGACCGACCTCACCCGCATCGCGATCACGCACCTGCACGGCGACCACAGCCTCGGGCTCGCGGGCGTCTCCCAGCGCATCAGCGGCGACGGGGTGCGGCACACGATCGGGGTGACCTACCCGGCGTCGGGCCAGCGGTGGGTGAACCACCTGCTCGACGCGAGCGCCCACTACCGCCGCGGCCACCTGGAGCTCCAGCCGCTCACGACGGACGGCGTGGTGCCGCCCGTCCCCGGCCGCCCCGAGCCGAGCTTCACGCTCCGCGCCGAGCGTCTCGACCACACGATCGACGCCGTGGGCTACCGCCTCGACGAGCCCGACGGCCGCTCGCTCGACCCCGCGCTCCTCGCCCGCCACGGGCTCGCGGGCCCGGTCGTGGGCGAGCTGCAGCGCGCGGGCCGCGTCACGACGCCCGACGGCCGGACCGTCACGCTCGACGACGTGAGCGGCCCCCGGCCCGGCCAGTCGTTCGCGTTCGTCATGGACACGCGCCTGTGCGACGCGGTGCACCGGCTCGCGGACGGCGTCGACCTGCTCGTCATCGAGTCGACGTTCCTCGACCGCGACCGCGAGCAGGCCGAGCGCTGGGGCCACCTCACGGCCCGACAGGCGGCGACGGTCGCGGCCGAGGCGGGCGTCCGGTCGCTCGTCCTCACGCACTTCTCCCAGCGCTACCCCGACCCGACGGAGTTCTGGCGCGAGGCCCGCGAGGTGTTCGACGGCGAGCTCACCGTCGCGCAGGACCTCGACCGCGTGCGGGTGCCCCACCGCCGTCGGCCCGCCTGACGCCGACGAACCACCACGGCTCTACCTCGCGGAACCACGGCTCTACCTCGCGGAACCACGGCTCTACCTCGCGGGACCAGGGCTCTACCTCGGCGAGGTAGAGGCGCGGTCGCGCGAGGTAGAGGTGGGGTCGCGGGGTCTGCGGGTCAGTCGCCGCGGGCGCGGCGGGTCGCGCGGTCGTTGGCGCGCTGGATCGCCTCGACGAGCTCGTCCTTGGTCATGGTCGACCGGCCGTCGACCTCGAGCCTGCGGGCGACGTCGAGCAGGTGCTCCTTGGTCGCGTTCGCGTCGACGCCGCCCGCGGTGTCGGTGCTCGCGTCGAGCCCGCCCTCCTCGGCGCGCTCGTCGGACGGGCCGGGCTCGTCCTTCGGCTCCCAGTGGTCGCCGATCTTCTCGTGCGTGTGCTTGAGCGCCGCGAACGCCACGCGCCGCGCGCGCTCCTCGGAGCCGTACTGCTCCATCGCGGCGTCGTAGGCCTTCGCGAACGTGCGCTGCGCCTTCTCGTCCGAGCGCTGCAGCGTGCTGGGGATCTCGGACTGCTTCGCGTCGCCGTCGCGCGTCGTCTTCGGCACGGGTCACCTCCTGCTGCCCGACGGCGGTCGCCGCCTCCCCCGAGCGTCCCGCCCCGGGCGACGGCTCGCGCGCCGAACGGGGGCGGGCGCACCGGGCGCGGCCTACGCTGCCGGGATGTCGAGCGTCCTGCGGTTCCGCGGCCGCATCGCGGGCTGGGGCACGGCGTCCGGGACGCGGGTCGTCGTCGGGCGCTGGGACGTGTCGCCGTTCGGCGCGTTCGCCGACGTCATGGTCGAGCGGCCCGACGGCGAGCGCCTCCTCCTCGCGCCGTCGCGCCCCGTCGCGGAGCTCGTCGCGTCGACCTACCGCTTCGACCGGGTCGTCCTGGTGCCGGTCGCCGTCACGGACGAGCCGGCCCACGCCGTGCCCGCTGCCACCCGCGACCACGGGGCGGGTGCGCGACCGGGCCGCGGCCGCCTGCCGGACTGGCACGTGGTGGCCGGGCCGCTCGAGGCGCGGCTCGCCGTCGGGCCGCGCACGACTCTGGGTCGCGTGCTGCGCGTGGTGCCCCGCCGCGTCGCGACATCGCGTCACGCGACCGTGCTCACCGACCCCGTCGCGCGCGTGCTGCTGCGCGGGGTCCGGACGCGGGGCAGCGCGGGGCCGGGGCGCACCGAGCACTACGGCGCGACCGACGTCCGCGCGCTCGTCGCCGCGCAGACGCGCTGGGACGGGACGTCGTTGGGCGACCTGCGCGACGTCGTCCCGCCGGTCCGGTTCGGCTTCGGGTCGACCCCGCCCCGGCCGAGCGTGACCGACGTCGTCACGACCATCGTCGTGCGCTGACCCCGGGAGGCGTCCGCGGCGGGACGCGAGACCGGGGCCGCGCGCCGGACGACGAGCGTCCGGCGCGCGACCCCGGTGCGACCGGTCCGGGCCTCAGACCCCGCGGGCCGCGAGCCAGCCTGCGAGCCGGTCGGGACGGTCGGTGATGATCGCGTCCACCCCGAGGTCGACCGCGGCGGCCCAGTGCGCGGGCTCGTTGAGCGTCCAGACCGCGACCTCGAGACCAGCGTCGTGCAGGCGCTGCACCAGGCCCGGGTCCTCCAGGAGGAGCGCGCCCATCGGGTTGCACGTCACGAGGTCGAGCTCGGCGCACCGCGCGAGCACGTCGTCGTCGAGCGCCACGACGAGCAGCCCACGGCGCAGGCCCGGGTCGGCCTCGCGCAGCGCCGCGACCGTCTCGGGCCAGAAGCTCTGCGCCACGACCCGGTCGGCGAGGCCCGCGAAGCGGATCGACCCGGTGACGCGCCGCACCTGCTCGACCGTCCACGACCCCTTGAGCTCGAGCAGCAGGTCGGTGCCCGGCCGCCGCACGAGGAGGTCGACGACCTCGGCGAACGTCGGCACGCGCTGGCCGCCGAACGCCGGGGAGAACCACGACCCGGCGTCGAGCGCCCGGATCGCCGCGCGGTCGAGCCGCGCGACCGTGCCGCTGCCGGACGTCGTCGCGTCCACGGTGTCGTCGTGGATGACGACGGGCTCGCCGTCGGCCGTGAGCTGCACGTCGATCTCGATGCTGTGCGCGCCGGCCCGCCACGCCGCCTCGAACGCGGCGAGCGTGTTCTGCGGCGCGACGGAGCTGTTGCCGCGGTGCGCGATCACGCGCGGGCGCGCGGCCCGGTCCGGCACCGAGCCCGTGGGCGCGAGGGCGGTCGCCGTCACAGGTACGGCTCCACGTTCTCGCTGTACGCCGTCTCGATGCGCGGCGCGACGGACTCGAACGCGGCCGCTGGGTCGGCGCCCTCGATGACGATCTGCTCGATCGCCTCGTTGAGCAGCGCGTCGGCGCCCGGGATGAAGACGCGCGCGTCGTCCTGCGGGCGCGCCTTGTCGGCGAGCTGGTCGACGGCCGTGCGGAACTGCGGCGTCGCCTCGTAGATGGCCTTCATGGTGTCGGACTCGACGGCCGACGTGCGCACCGGCATGTAGCCCGTGTTCTGCGAGAAGTACGCGGTGTTCTCCGTGTCCGTGAGGAACGCGAGGAACATCGCCGCGGCGAGCTGCTGCTCGGGCGACTTCGACGACGGGATGGCGAGCCCGGTGCCGCCGGTCGGGGTGCCGCCGCCGTCGGGGCCGTCGGGCAGGTACGCGGTGCCGACCTCGAACGACGCCGCGTCGAGCGCGCCCTTGAGCGAGCCCGTCGAGCCGATGGTCGAGGCGATGAGACCGGACGAGAAGTCGACCATCGCGTCGTCCGCGGAGAGCGTCGCGACGCCCTTCTCGTGGAAGAGGTCGTGCAGGAACTGGCCGCCCGCGACCGACTCCTCGGAGTCGAGCGTGAGGTCGAACCCGTCGGAGTACGCGCCGCCCTGGCCCCAGATCATGTTCTCGAACCACCACGCGCCCCACGACGGCCCGGTGGACAGGCCGAGCGTCGAGCCGCCCGACGGGACGAGCGGCTTGAGCGACGCGTCCCACTCCTCGAGCTCCGCCCAGGTCTCCGGCCCGCGGTCGGGCAGGCCGGCCGCCGTCCACAGGTCCTTGTTGTAGTAGAAGAGCGGCGTCGAGCGCGCGTAGGGCACGGCCCAGTGCTGGTCGTCGTACTCGTAGTCCGCGTAGAGCGCGGGCTGGAAGTCGTCCGCGTCGGCGTCGACGAACTCGAGCACGTCGTCGAGCGGCAGGATCTGGTCGTTGAGGTGGTAGCGGAACCACCACACGTCGGACGCGATGACGACGTCGGGCAGCTCGTCGGTCTGCGAGGCGGCCTGGAAGCGCTGGGCCACCTCGTCGTAGTTGGCGCCCGCGGTCACGAGGTTGACCGTGATGCCGGACTCCTCCTCGAACCGGTCGATGAGCTCCTGCTCGATCTCCTGCGACGTGCCGGGGTGGTTGCTCCACCACGTGATCTCGGACGCGGGCTCGACGGCGGACCAGTCGACGGCCTCGGCCGCCGCGTCGTCGCCCGCGGTGCCGGCGCCGTCGGCCCCCGCCACGCTCGGGCCGGCGCACGCGGTGAGCGCGAGGGCGGTGACCGCCGTGAGGGCGGTGGCGGCGGCGCGGGCCCGACGGCGGCGCGCGGGCCGGCCGGGTGCGGTGCGGTGGGACACAGGTGCTCCTTCAGGTCGTGCACCGGGTGTCGGTGCGCTTCGAGGAACCCGGACCGCTGCGGGCGGGCCGGGGAGTCCGGTGGTCGGACGGGTGCGCGTCAGCCGGTGACGGCGCCCGCGGTGAGGCCCGCGACGAGGCGACGCTGCAGGACGAGGAAGACGACGAGGATCGGCAGCGTCACGACCACGGTCGCGGCGAGAAGCACGCCCCAGTTCGTCATGCCGTCGGTGTTCTGCAGCAGCGTGAGACCGACGGGGAGCGTCATCTTGTCCGGGCGGTCGATGACGAGGAACGGCCACAGGTAGTCGTTCCACTCCGTCACGACGGACACGAGCGCGACCGCCGCGAGCGTCGGCGTGCTCATCGGCACGACGAACCGCCACAGCTTGCGCCAGTGCCCCGCGCCGTCGAGCTCGGCGGCCTCGAGGATCGAGCGCGGCAGCGTGAGGAAGTGCTGCCGGAACAGGAACGTCCCGAACGCGCTCGCCAGGCCCGGCACGAGGATGCCCTGGTAGGTGTTGAGCCACCCGAGGCTCGCGACGAGCGTGTAGTTGGGGATGATCGTGATCTGCGGCGGGATCATGAGCGTCGCGATGACGAGCCCGAACACGACCTTCTTGAACGGGAAGTCGAGGAACACGAGCGCGTACGCGCACGTGAGGCCCAGCGCGACCTTGAGGCCCGCGCCCACGACCGTGATCCCGACGCTGTTGAGCAGCAGGCGCCCCAGCGGGATCGAGTCCGCGGCCTGCGCGTAGTTGTCGAGGTTCACGCTGCCCGGGAGCCACTGCAGCGGGACGGTGTACAGCTCGGCGGGCGTCTTCATGCTCGCGAGCACCATCCACACCAGCGGCGCGCCGAGCACGACGGTCGCGAGGACCAGGGCGAGGTACCCGCCCGGCTGGAGGGCACGGCGTCGGGCACGGGGTGCGCCCGACGCGCGGGGCGCGAGGGCGGCCGGCGTGGCGGGCGCCGTCTCGGGACGGGCGGGCGCGACGGCGCTCATGCGTAGTGGACCTTCCGCTGGACGAACCGCATCTGCACCGCGGTCACCGCGAGCAGCACGAGGAACAGGACCGTGGCGACCGCCGACGCGTACCCGGCACGCCCGTTGACGAAGCTCTCCTCGTAGATCGAGTACATGAGCGTCGTCGTCGAGCCGAGCGGGCCGCCCTGCGTCATCGCCTTGATGATGTCGAAGGACTGGAGCGACGCGAGGAGCATCGTCACCACGAGGAAGAACGTCGTCGGGGTGAGGAGCGGCAGGACGATCGAGCGCAGCGTCCGGGCCGACGACGCGCCGTCGAGCGCGGCGGCGTCCTTGAGGTCCTGCGGCACCGACTGGAGGCCCGCCAGGTAGATGAGGGCGACGTACCCGAGGTTCTTCCACAGGTAGACGACGACGATCATCACGAGCGGCCACGGGCGCTGCGTGTACCACTGCGGCGACGCGACGCCGACCCAGCCGAGCACCTCCTGGACCAGCCCGTAGCGCGGGTCGAACATGAACAGCCACAGGATCCCGACCGCGAAGCCCGACAGCACGTACGGCGCGAACGCGACGGTCCGGGCGACGCCGCGGCCCCTGAGGCGGCGGTTGAGCAGCAGCGCCAGGCCCAGGCCGAGGACCATCGCCCCGCCGACCGTGGCGAGCGTGAAGACGAGCGTCGTCGTGACGATGCGACCCGTCGTCGGGGCGGTGAACCACTCGACGTAGTTGCCCAGCCCGACCGGCCGCGCGACCGGCGACCCGAGGTTCCACTGGAGCGTCGAGAGGTAGAAGCTCTGGAGCAGCGGCCGGTAGACGAACACCAGCAGCAGCAGGACGTTCGGGCCCGCGAGCAGGAGCGCCCACAGCAGGTTCCGCCGACGGCGGCGCGCGCCCAGGCGGCTGCGGTGCAGCGTCTGGGGCTCGCGGTCGGTGCCCGACGACGTCGGGCCGGCAGGCGATCCCGGCGCGCCTGGGCGGGTCGCGCCCGGGCGGGTCGCGTCCGGGCCCGAGGCCGGGGTGGTGGCGCCCGGCGAGGCGCCGCGGGGCGCGCCCGAGGAGCCCGGGGACTCCGGGGTGAGAACGGTGGTCACAGCACAGGTCCGCTCGTCCGAGGGTGCAGGTCACGGCCGGCGCGGCACCCGTCCTGCGGGTGGGCGGCCACTCGGAGCATAGGAAGCGGAGGCGCCGGTTTTGTGCCGGAATGGGCAGGTGCGGGGACGGGCGTCGGGCAACGTTCACCGAGCCGTGCCCGCCGCGCCACCCGCACCTGTGGAGCGGTCACGTGGTGGACACCTCGTGACGCGTCGTCCACAGGGCGGGACGGGCGGTTCCGCGTCGCGCGGCGTTTCGCTAGGTTCGTGGCGTTCGCGCGGTGCCGCCCGGTCCGGGCCGCGCCGCCCGGTTCGCGGGCAGGGGGTCTGGTGAGTCGTAGGCGTCATGCGCCGGTCGGAGGACGACCGGCAGGAACGAAGGAGAGCGCCCGAGCGCTCCGGTCGAGGAGCAACGCCCGACGGCGAACGCTCGCCCTGGGCGTCGTCGTGACGGCCGGGTGCCTGGTCGCCGGGTGCACCGGCGGGGGCGAACCCGCACCGTCACCTCCGGTCGAGACGTCGGCCGAGCCGTCTGTCACGGAGACACCCGAACCCGAGCCGACCACGACCGGGCCGCCGAAGCCCGAACGACCCGCGGCCATGGATCGCGACGACGCCGAGGGTGCTGCTGCGGCGGCAGAGTACTTCCTCGAGCTCTACCCGTACGTCATGGCGACAGGTGACACGGCCGATTGGGAAGCGATGTCGCATTCGCAGTGCGACACCTGCTCAGATTTCCTCGAGCAAGCTCGCACGATCTCTCTCCGGGACGACGTATTCAGCGGGGGCACAGTCGCGGCAACAGTTGACGAACCTGGACGCTACGTGCGAGACGAGGCGACCGGGCTCCAACCACTCGACCTCACGTTCGAGCAAGAGCCCATATCGATCGTGGACAAGGACGGGGCGGAGGTCTTCTCTACGTCCATGGAGTCGGACACCCGGCGTGTCGAGATGGGGACCCTTGACGGCGAGTGGATCGTCGTCACGATCGGAGAGATTCCGTCATGACGGGTCTACCCCGTCGCAAGGCGCTTGTCGCGGGACATGTCGCGCTCGCGCTACTGCCCTCCGCGGGTGTCACTCTGGCCCCCAGCGTGCCCGCACCGGACTACGCGAGCGTGCGGGGCGCTTCGACAGGCAACAAGTTCATCGCGGAGGCAGAGTCCGCGACCCGCGGTGGCGGGACATACGAGACTGCTGGCGGGGAAGGTGACGTTGCGACGGAGCGGTACTACCGGTCTTCGCAGACAACCTGCGCGGTGTTCAACGGCCTCGACGACCCGACGTCAGATCTGTCTGGCCGATGCGCCGAATGGGAGCGGCTCGTCACCGAAGGGCTCGAGTGCGACGCGAACTCCTACTATCTGGGCGCGTTGTACCGGCAGACTCGTGAGATCACTGCAGACGGCACGCCTGGCGAGTGGTCGACAGCGGGCGCGCCCGTGGCCGACCAGTCGTGCGTGACGCCAGCTGACCTCGCGGACGAGGCATCGCGAGCCCTCGCCGCCCTGACGCTCGCGCCGTCGCCCGTCGTCGTGCAGCCGCCGGACGGCTGGACCGTGGTCAACGTGCCGACGATCACCTACACCGAGCCCGAGGAGCAGGTGCTCGACACGACGCTGCTCGGTATCCCGGTCCAGATCCGGGCGACCCCGCGGTCGTTCACCTGGGACTACGGCGACGGGAGCGGTCCGGTGACGACGACCGACCCGGGCGCCGCGTACCCGCACCACACCGTCGCGCACACCTACGACCAACCGGCGGACCGGGTGACGATCACGCTGACCACGACGTGGTCCGGGCAGTTCCGGATCACCGGCACGCCGAGCTGGACCGACGTCACGGGCACCGCGACGACGACGAGCGCAGCCGACCCGCTCCAGGTCTACGAGGCCAGGTCACGCCTGGTCACCGACGACCTGCCGGGCGGTTGACGCCCACCGCCGCGCACTCCTGCCCCCGGCGTCCGGGTGCGGGGTGCGCGGCGGTGCAGCGAGCGCGGGACCGTGTCCGTCCGTGGCTCCGGCACGTCGCGACGGCCCGGGAAGGCGCGCCCCGGCGATCAGCCGAGCGACACCTCGACCCCACCGGAGAAGAAGGAGTCGTGGAGCGTCACGCTCGCGGGGACGGCGTCGGCGGGGACGTCGAACACCACGGTGCCCTCGACGCTGTTGCCCGGGTTGATGTCGGTGAGGAACGAGTTCGCGTCTCCGAGGTAGATCGCCGCGCTGGTGTCCGCGGAGTGCTCGCGCCCGGCGGTGTCGACGAGCTTCTGGCTACTGCCGTCGAACATCTGCGCCTGGTCGCCGATGTTCGTCACCGTCACGTGCACGAGCACGAACTGGCCCTGCGCCTGCGCGTTGAGGAACTCGTCCCCGACCGTGGGGACCCCCGTCTCCACGGACGTCACGGTGAACTCGAACTTGCCGTCGCGCACCGGCGTGCCGACCGCGGCCGCCGCGGGTTCCGGAGCGGGCTCCTCGTCCGGCGCCTCGGGGGCGGGCTCGGCGGGATCCTGGGGGGCGCTCGACCCCGCGACCGGTGCCGGTGCCTCGGGCTCGTCCCCTCCCCCGCCGCCGAGCGCGGCCCCGATCACGGCGAGGATCACGACCACCCCGAGGCCCGTGAGGATCTTGTGCCGCGCGAACCAGCTCTTGCGCGGCGGGACGCCGGGCGCCTGCCCCGCGAACGCGGCCGCACCCGGCTGCCCCGGCTGTGCCGGAAAGCCCGACTGGCTCGGGATGCCTGGCTGACCCGGCTGACCCGGCTGACCGGCCCAGCCCGCCTGACCGGGGTGGGCGGCGTGCGGCATCGGGCCGGCTGCTCCGGGGGCGCCCGGCCCCAGGGGCGACGAGTAGGGCTGGCCCGGGGGCGGCGTCGGTCCGGGCTGGGCCGGGTACGCGCCGGGCTGGTTGGGGCGCTGGCCCTCGTGGGGTGCGGACATCGTGGTCTCCTCGGTACGTCGTGGTCGCTGCGTTCGAGGATGATCGTGGCCGCGCGGCACCGTCCGGCGGATCGCCCGACCGGCTCGTCCGGGCCGTCCGACCGGAGGAGATCCGGGCCGGTCGCGCGAGCCGGTCGGCGGAGGCCGGGCGTCGGCGCCCGTGCGTATGCTCGCCGCATGTACCCCCCGCCGCAGCAGCCGGGCGGCCCCGCGGTGCCGCCGGGCGCCGCGCCTCCACCGGGCTACCCGGCGCCCGGCCACCCGGGTGCCCCGCCACCCGGGTATCCCGGGCCCACCCGGCCGCCGACGCCGACCGGCCCGGCCGCCGCCGGTGCCCCTATCGGCCACGTGCCGCCGCACCCCGTCGGCGGCGCGCGCCCGACGGCGGCCCCCGCCCCCGGGCGGGCCCGGCGGTTCTGGTCGGTCGCCGGGACCGTGGGCGCGGTCGCCGCGACCTTCGGCGTCGGGATGATCAGCGCCACGTTCTCCTCGATGCGGCACGGCGACGCCATCACCGGGGCACAGCTCGCCTTCTACTTCCTCTGCCTGTTCGTGCTCTCCGGGGTGTGCGCAGCGGTGGTCTGGCGTGCGCGCTACCCGGTCGTCGTCTGCCTCGCCACGGCCGCGGCCGGGATCCTGACGCCCGTCGGTGCTCTCGCGCCTCTGCTTGCGCTGCCGTTCGTGCTCGCCCGCGAGCACCGGCGTCGGGTCGTCGCCGGGTGCGTGGCCGCGACCGTCCTCGCCGTCACGGCGTCGCTGTGGCGGGACGCTGCCCGCGACGGCGACGCCGTGATCTTCGCTGCGACGTCGCTCGAGGACGGCAGCAGGTCGTACCTCGGGGCGGTCGGCTACGTGGTCATCGGCGTCCTGGCGATCGCGGCGTCGCTCGGCGCGGGGCTGGTGCGACGCTACGCCGGGCAGGCGCACGTCGCCCAGCAGACCGCCGCGGTGGAGACCCGTCGCGCCGAGACGCTGCGCACGCACGCGGAGGACCTGCGCAGCCAGACCGACCACCTGCGCACCGAGCTGTCGCGGCAGGACGAGCGCGAGCTCATCGCGCGCGAGATGCACGACACCGTCGCGCACAACCTGTCGGTCATGTCGCTGCAGGCGTCGGCGCTCGAGGTGACGACCGAGGACCCGGAGGTGGCCGACGCCGCCCGGACCATGCGCTCGTCCGCCCACCGCGCGCTCGAAGAGATGCGGGCGCTCATCACGTCGCTGCGCGACGGCGCGGAGCAGTACACGGGCTCCGCCCCGGCGCTCGGCGACCTCGCCGCGCTGCTCGACGAGGCTCGCTCGTCGGGCGTCGACCTCGCCGCGACGGTGTTCGTCACGGACGCGGACTCCGCGCCGCCGGCGCTCACGCGCGCGGTGTACCGGGTGGTGCAGGAGGCTCTGACGAACGTGATGAAGCACGCCCCGGGCGCCCGCGCGGACGTCGACGTGCGCGCCCGGCCCGGCGACGGCGTCGACCTCACGGTCCGCAACGCGCTCACCGCGGACGCCCTGGGCGTCCCTGGCAGCGGCACCGGGATCGTCGGGATGCGCGAACGCTGCGAGGCGCTCGCCGGGACGTTCTCGGCGGGCGTCGAGGACGGCCGGTTCGTCGTCCGGGCCCACCTGCCGTGGGACCGTCCCCGGGACTGACCGCCGCAGGATCCCCCGCCCCGACCCGGTGGCGCAGCCCTGGGCGCACGAACCTGTCGCTCCGGCCCGGACGCACGACCGCGGTGCCGCCCATCGGCCGGGCGGCACCGCGGTCTGCTGGTCAGGAGGCGGCTACGCGCAGGTGAGCGCGTCGTACGCGGCCGTCACCTCCGTCGTCGTGCCGGCGACGTCGGTGACCGCGACGAGCGCCTCGCCCGCCTCGAGCGCCCCGCCGCGCACCTTGAACGACTGGTACGCGCTCTTGCCCGGGTCCACCTGGGCGAACGCCCGCTCGCCGTGCGGGGTGGTGAGGGCGACGGCGACGGTCTCGTCGCCGTCGTTCGTCGCGCGGACGGCGAGATAGGGCGTGCCGCCGAGGCAGCGGGGCTGCGCGGTGACGGTGACCTGCGGGTCGACGGGCGGCGCCTCGGCCGGGAAGACGTCGAGCGCGTCGAGCTCCGTGTACCAGGTGAGCTTGGTCAGGGTGACGGTGTTCCACCCCTGCTGGAGCTCGACCTGGTGCGTGACGGACTGCCAGTTGCCCCACGTGGTGTGCGGGAAGGTGACGACCCCGGCGTCGGCGCCGTTCACCGTGACGGTGCTCGACGACGGCAGCGTGTAGCCGCCGCGCTCAGAGCCGTTCGCGAACCGCACGCCGAGCGTGTACGGACCGGCCTCGTCGGCGTAGACCTGGAGGGCGACGGAGCTGTCGAGGAAGTCGAGCCCGCCGACCTTCTGCCCGCCCGACGCCCCGGCGGCGCTCCCGACGGAGCCGCGCGTGATGACGCCGTCCTCGAACTCGTACCGCGTCGCGTCCGACGGGATGACCGGCGGGGCCGACGGGCGCGGGTCGCGCGTCGCGGGGTAGACGTCGAACGCGTCGAGCTCGGTGTAGAACGTCGCGCGCGTCAGCGTGATCGTGTTGGTCCCGGCGACGAGGTCGACGAGGTGCTCGGACGTCTGCCAGTTGCCCCACGTGGTGTGCGGGAAGACGACGGTCTCCGTCACCGTGCCGTTCACGGCCAGCGTCCCGGTGGACGGGACGCGCGCCGCGCCGTCCTGCGAGCCGTTCGCGAACCGGATGCCGAGCAGCGCCGGCCCGGCCGCGTCGGCGTGCACCTCGACCGTCACGGAGGAGTCCGCGAAGTCCAGGCCGCCGACCTTCGCCCCGCCCGACGCCCCGCCGTCGGCCACGACGCGCGCGTTCGTCACGACGCCGTCCTCGGCCTGGTAGCGGTCGGACGCCTGCGGGACGGACGGGACGCCGTCGGCCGACCACTCGAGGTCCGCGACGTACATCGCGCGGTACGTGAACGCCGCGTTCCAGCCGTGGAAGACGATCGCGTCCGAGCCGTCGGGTGCGGTGACGACGTCCTGCCCGCCCGGGCCGCGCACGTCGCCCTGGAAGCGGTCGCTCGTCATGAGCTCCGTCGTCGCCTTGGTCCACGGCCCGGCCAGGCTCGGCGCCGTCGCGTACGACGTGCGGTACGCGCCGCCGTAGAAGTCGTTCGCGGAGTAGAAGAGGTAGTAGGTGCCGTCGCGCTCGACGACGGTCGGCGCCTCGACGACGCGGCCCTCGTACGCGGTGTTGACGCGGATCAGCTCGGTGGCCGGCCCGGTGAGGGTGGTGCCGTCGGGCGACAGCGGCTGGGCGAAGATGATCGCCGTCTTGCCGGTGCAGCAGTTCCCGTCGGCCTTCCACAGCAGGTAGAGCTGGTCGCCGTCGACGAACGTCCCGGCGTCGATCGCTCCCCCGAGGTCCTCGGTGCCGTCCTCGCCGTTGGGGCAGACGAACGGGTCGTCGCCGACGGGCTCGAACGGGCCCTCGGGCGAGTCGGCGAGCGAGAGGCCGATGCACTGGCGCGGCGACGTTGCGTCGCGCGCCGTGTAGTAGAGGGCGTACCCGCCCTCGACCGCGGCGACCTCGGGCGCCCACACGCAGCGGTCCGTCGCGCCGCCCGGCGAGAACGTGCACGCCTCGCTGACCCACGCGCCGAGGTCGGGCGCGACGTCGGTCGGCGCGCTCCACGTGACGAGGTCCGTCGAGGTGCGGTGCTGCACGTTCCGGCCCTGGTCGTTCGTCGCGTAGGCGTGGTACACGCCGTCGACGAGCAGGACGTCCGGGTCGGGGAAGTTGGCGTCGACGACCGGGGCGATCGTCGGGGCGACGGCGGTCGAGGCTGCGGTGGGCGCAGCGGGCGCCGCCGACGGGGCGGCGGTCGCGGCGGCAGCGCCCGAGACCACCAGCCCGAGCGCGACCAGCGCACCCGTGACAGCGGTGGCACGCGTGCGCGCCCGGGACAGGGAGAGCTTCATGGGGTGTCTCCTCGACGGTGAGGGGGCAAGAACCCGGGACGGCGTCGACCTCGGGACCTCGAGTCTCCCGGGCCGATTCACACAAGTCAACAACTTCTCGCAAGAGTCAACAAGCAAGATGTCACGGCCGAGGCGCGCACGGGCGGCGACAGCTCGGCTCTCCCCGCGCGGCGCTCAGGTCCGACGGCGGTCCGGCAGCCCCGCAGCGACGCGCAGCTCTGCGTACGCCGCGCCGAGCGTCGCGACCGTGTGGTGCGCGTTGAGACCGCTCGGGTTCGGGAGCAGCCACGCCCGCGCGGGGCCGACGCGACGCTCCAGCGGGCCGGTCGCGGCGCGACGGTCCGCGAAGGCCGTGCGGTACGCGCCGAGGCCGAGCACCGCGACCCACCGCGGCCGGTACGTCTCCGCCGTCTCGACGAGGCGGCGTCCGCCCCCGACGATCTCCTCCGGCGTCAGCTCGTCGGCGCGGGCCGTGGCCCGGCGCACGACGTTCGTCATGCCGAGCCCGGCGGCCAGGAACTCCTCACGCTCCCACGGCCCGAGCACGCGGTCGGTGAAACCCGCCTCGTGCATCGCCTTCCAGAACCGCGTTCCCGGGTTTGCGAAGGGCAGCCCGACCGCCGCCGAATACAGCCCGGGGTTGATCCCGCAGAACAGCACGTCGAGGCCCGGCCGCAGCCAGTCCTCGATCTCACGGCCGCGCGCGGCGGCGAGGTCGTCGGCGGTCGGGCGCGCGTACGGCGGGTCGGTCGGCACCGGACCATCCTCGCCCGGACGTCAGCCCCAGGGCTGCCCGTACGCCTCGACGAGCTCGCGCACCTCGTCGTCGGTGAGGAGCCGCGCGTCGAGCCGGTCCCCGAGCAGCAGCCGGACGCGCGCCGCCTCCTCGATCTCGACCGCGCGGTCGACGGCCTCCGCGACCGTGCGCCCGGCAGCGATCGACCCGTGGTTCTGGAGCAGGGCGCCGTGGAAGCGCAGCGCGCTCCCCCGCACCCGCTCGGCCTGCGCCGGGTCGCCCGGCGCGGCGTACCGCACGAGCGGCACGTTGCCCACGCGCATGACGACGTACGGCGTGACCGGCGCGAACGCCGTGTGCTCGCGCCACGGAGCGAGGCACGACGCCGCGACGGCGCTCGGCGAGTGGAGGTGCACGACGCAGCGGTACTCCGGGTCGCGCGCGTACATCGCGAGGTGCAGCGGCCACTCCTTGGTGGGCCGCGGCGTCGGGCCGTCGCCCTCGGTGATCGGGGTGCCGTCGAGCGTGGTGCGGGCCATCTGCTCGGCGGTGAGGGTCGCGAGGGACGTGCCGGTCGCGCTCATGCGCACCTCGTCGCCGACGCGCACGGACACGTTGCCCGACGTCCCGGGCGACATCCCGCTCGCGGCGAGACCCCGCCCGGCGGCGAGCAGCTCCTCGACCAGGTCGCTCATGCGAGCTCCTCCCACGCGGTGACGAAGAGGTCCTCGGTGCCGAAGTTGCCGGACTTGAGGACGAGGTTGACGTCGTCGGCTCCGCGGCGGCGACCGCGCAGCCAGGACACGCCCGGGCTCAGGAGCTGCCCGACCTCGAGCACGTGCACCCCGAGCCCCTGGACGACGCTGCCCGACGTCTCGCCGCCCGCCACGACGAGCTGCGTCGCGCCCGCTTCCGCGAGCCGCGGCGCGAGCGCGGAGAACAGCCGCTCGACCACGGCGGGGGCGTCGGCGGTCACCGCACGCCCGCGCGCGACGTCGTCCGGCTCGCCCACGGAGTACACGAGCACCGGCCGGTCGGGCTGCTCCGCCCAGCGCTCGCGGGCCCACGCGAGGAGCCGCTCGACCTCCGCGCCGGGGTCCGCGAGCGCCGCCGCGACGTCGACCTTCTGGTGCGGCAGGTGCGGCAGGGCCGCCCGGACCTGCGCCTGGGTGGCGCGCGACGCGCTGCCCGCGAGCACCGCGCGTCGACCCGGGACGGCGGCGATGTGGCCGAGCGTCGCGCCCGTCGGGTCGAGGCCGAGCGCGAGCCCGGAGCCACCCGTGACGAGCGGGGCGTCGGACGTCGCGCGGGCGATGACGGCGAGGTCGTCGTTGTCGATGCTGTCGACGACGACGTACCTCGCGCCGCCCGCCTCGGCCGCGACGATCGCGCCCCGCAGCGCCTGCTCGCCGGCCCGCACGACGCCGACCGGCACCTCGGCGACCGGGTGCGCGGTCTGCGCCGCGAGGAGGTTCGCGACGCGCGAGTCCCACATGGGGTTGAGCGGGTGGTCCTTCATGGGGCTGCGGTCGAGCGGCTCGTCCCCCACGAACAGGTGGCCGCGGAAGACGGCGCGGCCCGCGTCCGGGAAGCCCGGGACGACCACGGCGCTGCGCGCGCCGGTCTCCTCCAGCAGCGCGTCCGCGACGGGCCCGATGTTGCCCTCGGGCGTGGAGTCGAACGTCGAGCAGTACTTGTCGTAGACCTGCGTGACGCCGAGCGCGGCGAGCGCGCGGTAGGCCGCGCGCGCCTGCTCCACGGCCTGGGGTGCGGGCACGGAGCGGATCTTCAGCGCGACCACGACGGCGTCGTGGTCGGCGAGGTCCGCGAGGTCGTCCGGGCCCGGGACGCCCAGCACGACGGCGGTCCGCAGACCACGCGCCCTCCAGTTGCCGGCGAGGTCGGTGGCCCCGGTGAAGTCGTCGGCGATCGCGCCGCGCATCGGTGTCTCCTCTCGTGGGTCGGGTCGTCGGTCGTCGCGGGCGGCGCGGTCGACGCGCCGGCGCGGCTCGGGGCCGCGGTACGGCGTCACGCGTCGCCCGAGCGGATGCGCTCGGCCCACTCCACGACCTGGGGGTCGACGTGGTCGAGCACCTCGGACGAGGCCTCGGCCCACTCGGCGCGGTCGATCTCGTGCAGCTCGACGCCGCGCTCGACCAGGAAGTCGACGTTCTCCTGCCGCTCGGCGATCGACGTCTCGCGGTACCAGGAGGAGACGTCGTCGATCTCGGCGTCGACGATCGCGCGGAGGTCCTCGGGCCAGCCCTCGTAGGCGTCGGCCCAGACCTGGAAGTGGAAGTTGCCGAACACGTGCTCGGTGAGGGTGACGTGCGGCGCGACCTCGTAGAACGAGTTGAACCGTACGACGTCGATCGGGTTCTCCTGGCCCTCGACCGCGCCCTGCTCGATCGCGGGGAAGACCTCGCTGAGCGCGAGCGGCATGGGGCTCGCGCCGAGCGCGTGCCACGTGTCGAGGTAGGTCTGCTGGGTCGGGACGCGCAGCTTGAGGCCACGCGCGTCGGCGAGCTCGGTGACGGGACGCTGCGTGTTGAGCACGCGCCCGCCGCGGTACATCTGGCCGAGCAGCAGGAACCCGGAGTCCTCCCGGATGGCCTCGATGATCTCGTCGCCGAGCGGGCCGTCCCAGACCTCGAGGAACTGGTCCTCGTCCTCGTAGAGGAACGGCACGCCCTCGATCGCGGCGAGGTCGGTGTAGCGCTCGAGCGAGCCGACGGACTCGACGACGATGTCCACCGCCCCGAACTCCAGGCCCTCCTGCATGTCCTCCCAGCTCCCGAGCTGGGAGGCGGGGTAGACCTCGATCGTCACGCGGCCGTCGGAGGCGTCGGCGACCTGCGCGGACAGCCGGTTCGCAGCGCGGTCCTGCAGGCTCCCGGCGCCGTACGAGTGGCCGAGGCGGAGCAGCAGGTCGGGCTCGGGGTCGGTCGTCGTGGCCGTGCAGCCGCCGAGGGCGAGCGCGCTCGCGACGACCAGGGCGGCGACGCGACGGTGCGGCGCGGTGGTTCTCTTCCCCACGGGAAGCTCCTTCGTGTGCGGGGCGGGCGAGGGCGCGGGACGCCCTCGCCCGCCGGGGTGCTGGTGCCGGTGGCGGGTGTCGACCGTCGCGCCGGCTAGTACATGCCGGTGAGGACGGGGACGTACGTGACGAGGAACAGCAGGGCGATCGAGACGCCGAGCCACGGGAGCATGTCGCGCAGCGCCCGTTCCGCCGAGATCCCGGCGATCCGGCTCGTGATGAGCAGGTTGATCCCGACGGGCGGCGTGATGAGCCCGATCGCGAGGTTGATGACGACGATGAGCCCGAAGTGGACCGGGTCGACGCCCGCGGCCGTGACGATCGGCAGGAGGATCGGCGTGAAGATGATGATCGCCGCGTTGCCCTCGACGACCGTGCCGATGAGCAGCAGGATCACGTTGGCGACGAAGAGGATGAGCAGCACGTTGTCCGTGAGCCCGAGCACGGCGTCGGCGACGATCTGCGGCGTGCCGCCGGTCACGAGCGCCCACGAGTAGGCCTGCGCCATCGCGATGATGAGCATGATCGCGGCGACGAGCATCGTCGTCTCGCGCATCGCCTTGACGACCCGCTGCCAGGACAGCTCGCGGTAGACGAGGACGCCGAGGATCACCGCGATGAGGACCGCGACCGCGCCGCCCTCCGTCGCGGTGAAGACGCCGAGCCGGATGCCGCCGAGCACGACGACCGGGATGAGCAGGGCCGGGAGCGCCTTGGCGGCGGTGCGCACGAGCTCGCGCGCGCCCACGCCGCGCTCGGCCGGGTAGCCCTTCTTGCGGGCGACGAGCCAGCCCGTGACCAGGTAGACGAGGCCGAACCCGAGGCCGATGTAGAGGCCGTGGAAGAACAGCGCGCTGATCGAGACCTCGGCCGCGACGCCGTAGATGATCATCGTGATGCTCGGCGGGAGCACGAGCGCGACGATCGACGCCGTCGCGGTGACCGACGCCGCGTCGCCGGGCGCGTAGCCGCGGCGCAGCATCTGCGGGATGAGGAGGCGGCCGACCGACGACGCGTCCGCGACCGCCGAGCCGGACATGCCGCCGAACGTGATGTTCGTGAGGACGTTGACGGCCGAGAGCCCGCCGCGGATGCGGCCGACGATCGCGTAGGCGAAGTCGATGAGGCGCTGGGTCACGCCGCCCGCGTTCATGAGCGACCCGGCGAGCACGAAGAGCGGGATCGCGAGGAGCGGGAAGGAGCGCATCCCGGCGACGAACCGCTGGGCGCCGACCTCGGGCGGCACGCCCTCGGCGGCGAGGCTCGCGAACGAGGCGAGGCCGACGGCGACGCCCACCGGGGCGCCGATGACGAGGATGAGGAGGAGGAGCCCTCCGAGGATGAGGGGCATGGGTCAGACGTCCTTGTCCTGGGAGGTGGGCGCGACGAGCTGCTCCGCCTCGGCGATGTTCGCCTCCACGGCGTCGTCGGGGGTGTCGAAGTCGCCGCGGAGCGCCTCGACGAGCTTCTCGACCGCGTAGACGCAGGAGAAGCCCATGCCGATCGGCACGACGACGTACATGGCGAGCAGCGTGATGTCCGTGCCCGTCGCGATGGTCAGGCCGGTCATGAGCTGGCGCGCGCCCGTCGGGAGCATCATCGCGGCGTAGACGGCGACGAGGCCGAACAGGCCCGCGGAGAGTGCGTAGCCGAGCGCGACGAACGCGCGGCGCACCTTCCCGCGCAGGCGGTCGAGGAGCAGCGTCACCGCGATGTGCTCGCTGCGGCGCACCGCGACGGGGATCGCCGTCATGACGCACCAGACGAACGCGAGGGTCGCGAACTCCTCGGACCACACGGTCGGGCTGTTGAGCACGTACCGCATGAAGACCTGGAGCACGAGGACGGCGCTCACGAGCGTGATCGCGACGCCCGAGACCACGAACAGCGCGCGCTCGGCGCCGGACAGGACGCCGCGGACGGCGCGGGCCGCGCTCACGGGACCATCACCAGCTTGACGATGTCGCCCGGCCCCTCGGCGGCCATGGTCGTCGTGATCGCGGCGCCCTCCTCCAAGGAGGTCGTGCGGGACACGAGCACGTCGGCGAGCCCGGGGTGCCGCGCGAGGACGTCGAGCGCGGTGCGGAAGTCGTCCTTCGTGTACATGGCCGTGCCGAGCAGGGCGATCTCGCGCACCTGGAGCTGCCCCACCGGGACCGGAACGGGCTGGTTGAACACCGCGACCTGGACGATCGCCCCACCGGGCGCGACGGCCCCGAACGCGCGCTCGACGAGCGCGGGCACGCCCGCGGCGACGAAGACGGCGTCGTACGAGCCGGGCTCGAGCGCGGCGTCGGGCCGGTGGACGCCCGTCGCGCCGACCGCGCGCAGCACCTCGTGGACGTGCTCGCGCGGCTCGACGACGTCGACCACGGTGCTGCCGCCGTCGGCGAGGACGCGCGCGACGAGCGCGCCGATCGTGCCGCCGCCGAGCACGAGCGCGCGCTCGCGGCGCCGCTCCCCCAGCTGCGCGACGGCGTGGGCCGCGACCGCGACCGGCTCGGCGAGCGCGAGGTGCTCGTCCGCGACGCCGTCGGGCGCGGGGACCAGCGTGTACGCGGGCACGACGACGTGCTCGGCGAACGAGCCGTCCCACTCGGCGACGCCGAGCATCTGCTTGCTCGCGCACAGGTGGTAGCCGCCCGTCGTGCACAGGTCGCACGTGCCGCACGGGCGCTGCGGGTCGACGACGACGCGGTCGCCGACGGCCACGTCGGCGACGCCCGGGCCGACCTCGACGACGCGGCCACCGGCCTCGTGGCCGGAGATCAGCGGCGGGACGCGGAACGGGTGGGTGCCGCGGAGGGCGGCCAGGTCGGAGCCGCACACCCCCGTGGAGGTGACGGCGAGGAGGACCTCGCCGGGGCCGGGGACCGGGCGCGGGATGTCGACCACGTGGGCGGTCCCGGACGTCTCGAATCTGATGGCGCGCATCGTGGAACAGCTCTTTCCCCGCGACTGGGAAGCCGCGTTGCTCTGCGTGCGGGTGAGGGGAGACCTGCCGGCACGGGTGCCCGACGTCGGACGCTCGGCTCAGCAGGTTGAGTGACTGTATCCTGTCATACCAGTTGAGCCAACCCCGTCTCACGACCGTGAGCATCGACCGCGTCCGGGCAGGTCGTGGCCCCCGTGAGGCAGAATGGCGCGGTCGTCACCCCGAGGAGGAACGGTGCCCGAGCCTGATGCGACGCTGCCGACGAGCGGCATCGTGCGACAGCGCCGACTGTCCGACCAGGTCGCCGACGCGATCCGCGACGACATCCTCGCGCGCGAGCTCCAGCCCGGCGACAGGCTGCCCTCCGAGCGCGAGCTCTGCGAGTCCTACGGCGTCTCCCGCACCGTCGTGCGCGAGGCCGTCCGCGCCCTCACCGCCAAGGGCATCGTCACCGCCACGCCCGGCTCCGGCCTCAGCGTCGGGCGCACCAGCATCGACGACGTCGGCCAGATGCTCCAGATGTTCCTCCACCACGGCCCCAACGTGCCCTACCTCCAGCTCCACGAGGTCCGCGCGACGCTCGAGGTCGCCGTCGCCGGCATCGCCGCCGAGCGCATCGACGACGCCGCGCTCGCCGGCCTCGCCGACCTCGTCGACCAGCTCCCCGGGCACGCCGACGACATCGTCGCCGCGTCCAAGAACGACTACGCCTTCCACCGCGGCCTCGCCGTCGCGACCGGCAACGACTTCTTCGTCATGCTCTACGACGTGCTCGGCGAAGGGCTCATGGAGACGCGCATCGCCACGTTCTCCTACGACCCGCGCCGCATCGACGTCGTCACGCGCGCGCACCGCGCGATCGTCGACAACCTCGACGCGCACCGCGCCGACGGCGCCCGCGCCGCGATGCTCGACCACCTCACCGAGGTCCGCGAGACCTGGGTGCGCCACCAGGACGGCGCACCGGCCTGATGGTGGTCGCAACGGAGCACGGGGAGACCGGTGAGCAGTTCGCGGCAGTGGTCGAGCGTAAGCTCGACCTCGCACAACTCCTCGCGCAAGGCCTGCCGACCCCGAGGTCGCGCAGCCGCTCTACGCCATCGGCGCGGCAGTCAAGGCGCGCCTCACTGTGGCGAGCGCGAAGTTGGGCGATGCGAACCGCATGCAGGTCGTGGTGATCGTGTCGCAGCTGGCCAAAGCGGGGATGACCACGCCAACGTCTGGGACGGAGAAGCTCCAGCCCTGTTGCCGCGCCGCCCCGCGAAGTGGCGCCCAACGAGAACAAAGACCCTGCCCCGCCTTCCCGGGTACCGTGTCACTCTCAGGGATGCACCGTGGGGTTGCCACTGCCGTCGCCTTCACGCGCTAGCAACGGTTCTGGCTATCCACACCACGAGGCACGCGAGCATCCACCCACAGCCGACGACCTCGACCCACACTGGGCGGCGCGCCTAAGGCACGATGGTGGCCAATCGGCTGTTTCCCGCCCCCGTGTCCGTAGCGGGTGTCAGCATGACCGTGGACTAGCCTCGATAGGACCCAAGAGGAGTTGACTGTGAGCCGTCTAACAGTTGTCGAGATCTGCGCAGGTGCTGGGGGGCAAGCCCTCGGCCTCGAGCTCGCTGGTTTCGAGCACCGGCTCGCCGTAGAGCTCGATGGGAACGCTGCCGCCACACTGAGGGAGAACCGCGGATGGGAAGTCCGCGTCGGTGACGTCGCCGACGAGACGGTCTGGAACCCAGAGGATTTCAGTGATGACCTCACCCTACTTGCGGGTGGCGTACCCTGCCCGCCGTTCTCGATAGCGGGCAAGCAACTCGGCACCAGCGATGAACGCGATCTGTTTGCCTGGGCGGTCGAACTTGCCGGGAGGATGCAACCTCGTGCCGTTCTCCTGGAGAACGTTCGAGGCTTGTCGATGCCGCGCTTCTCAGGGTACCGCCAGCACGTCAAGGACCGGTTCGAGGAACTGGGGTACTGGTCAGATTGGAAACTTCTTGAAGCGCGCGACTTTGGGGTTCCTCAATTGCGCCCGCGGTTCATCCTCGTCGCGCTCCGCGAAGAGGACGCGCGCCACTTCAACTGGCCAGAGCCCACTCCGTTCATTGGCACTGTTGGTTCGGCATTGCGGGATCTGATGGCAGCCGACGGGTGGCCGGGCGCCGATGCATGGGCCTCACGTGCGAACGGCATCGCGCCGACCATCGTCGGGGGTTCGAAGAAGCACGGAGGAGCGGATCTCGGACCGACCCGCGCTAAGCGCGCATGGGCGACGCTCGGCGTCGACGGCATGGGTGTCAGCGACACACCGCCTAGCGCAGAGCACCCTGTCGACTTCGTCCCAAAGCTGACCACGGAAATGGTTGCGCGCATCCAGGGCTGGGGGCCAGAGCCGGAGTACGAGTGGAAGTTCACGGGCCGGAAGACCTCCCGCTACCGACAGATCGGGAACGCCTTCCCTCCGCCCGTCGCCCGCGCCGTGGGCAGCGCGATCGCCGCCGCGATCAGACATGAGGGTGCACGTAAGGACCTCGCGCAGATCGAGGCTGAGGTTATGTACGACCCCATCTACGTTGCCCTTAAGCGTGCCGACCAGCCACTGACGGCCCGTCAGATTATTCGGGCTGCCAGCGGCGCTGTAGAGGCCAAGAACTTCGAGCAGCACCTCGGAACGCTCTCCCGCGACTTTGAGATCAAGCACTACGGAGTAGGTGAAGAACGGACCTACGCATTGGGCTCTTTCAAGGGTTTCGTGGGCCAGGCGGACCATATTCGCCACCTAGCGTTCGAGACTGCCAGGTCGAAGATCAGTTGATTGCAGCTAACCAACGGCCCGAGTTGCTCTAGCCTTTGCGTCGGCACTCTCAGAGAGCCTAAGCGCTGACCACGGGACAACTCGAACACCGACGATCTCACCTCGAGTGGGAGACCGGGTGCGCAACGGTCTTGTGGCGTCACGCTGGCCGCTAGGACTCGGGTAGACCTCTCGACGCCAGATCGCTCCGGACCCATGTCGGCTAACGCGCACTCGCGCCGTGCAGTTGACCGCGAAGGAGGCCCTCGATCCGGTTCCTCGGCGAGTCGGTCAAGATTCGACCCAGGGCCAGAAGCCGAGCGCTGAGTTCTAGAGTTGTCCTGTGAGCCAGCTCGAACTGAAGGAACCTCTGCACGATCGCGCGATGTCCGAGGTCGCCGCGGCTCTGCGCGCTCTCGATCCGGACGGGCGGCGGATGGCGAGAGTCTTCCGCGCGACCTTCGACCAGCTCTACGACGGCCAACGCACTGGCCGGTACAAGCTCGACCAGCTGTTCAAGAACGAGAAGACCCACTTCGGCACGCTCGCCGAGATCAACCTCCAGCGCGAGCTGGAGCTTGACGACGGACACGTGCTGGACTTCTCGATCGCCGGGCACGAGGTGGACTGCAAGTACTCCCACACTGGCGCCTGGATGCTCCCAATTGAGAGCTTCGACCAGATTGTCCTAGTGATGCAGGCCGACGACGCAAAGTCCGCGTGGAGTGCAGGCCTTGTGCGCGTGAGCGAGCAGAACCGCCGCACAAGCGAGAACCGGGACCGCAAGACCGGGCTGAACGCGCACGGCCGCTCTCAGATCCTCTGGCTGCACAAGAACGCTTCGATGCAGCCCAACGCCCTGCTCCAACTGCCGCCGGACGTCGTCGTCGAGATCATGGGCGGGCGAAGCGGGCAGTCCCGCGTCAATGAGCTGTTCCGGAGGGCGACCAACCTGCGCCTGTCGCGCAACATCATCGCCACCGTCGCGCAGCAGGACGACTACATGAAGCGTGTCCGCGACAATGGCGGCGCTCGCAGCGCACTTCGCCCGGAGGGGTACCTCATTCTCGGTGGCGATTATCACGCGCAGCGGAACCTCGCTGCTCAATTCGGTGCTGCCACTCCCGAACCGGGGGAGCTAGTCAGCATCCGGGTGGCGCCGACGTCAGCGACTGACGGGGTGGAGATCGACGGCGGTCGCTGGCGACTGGCGACACCCGACGACAACTTGACGGTGCCTGCGCCGGTGATTCCCCGGTGACCGGGACCGACCTCCCCGCGCCCCAAAGCGATGAGCTTCGGCGGTTGCTAACCCGCGACGACTTGCGCTTGCTATACGCCTTCCTCTATGCGCGACGCTCGAACCCGCCGACGATGGTGGAGATCCGCGCGCATGCTGCAGCGGAGAATGGCGCTTCACATTCACAAACTGATCGGCGCGTCCGGGAACTGCGTGGCTGGTTCCGCTTGTCCGCGGTACGTTCTGGAAAAACGCATATCTATCTCTTGGAGGGTCGGGCCGGAACAGATCACGGCAACCGAGGTGGGATCTCGCCGACAGTGCGTGGTGAAGTGCTCAGCAGGAAACGGTGCGCGCAGTGCGGAAAAACCCCGACCGAAGATCGCGTGAAGCTAGAGGTCGACCACATGGTCCCGCACAGCTGGGGCGGCACCGACGACATAGATAATCTCCAGCCGCTGTGCTCGCAGTGCAACCACGACAAACAGGCTTTCTACTCATCGCTAGACCCGTTCGAAGAGCAGATTCGTGCCGCCACCGCGCATATGGATCCGCACCGCCGAATTGGCGAGATACTCAGGGCTTTCCACGCCGTCGGGGTCGATGCTCCATCGCAGGTCGTCGGTGTCGTTGCGTCGATGCATCAGCACCAGGAGGACTGGCAGAGACGCATGCGCGAGCTACGCAAGATCGGTTGGGAGTACCAGACGATCAAACGCAAAGAGAACGGCCGCATGCGCAGCTACTACCGGCTCACTGCGTTCACCGACTTGCCTGAGGGGAACATCGCGGCGGAGATCAAGCGCCGCGAGCACCTTAAAAAGCAGAAGAGGACGACAAATCAGTACTGACCCTCCGCCGCGACGACGCGTTGTTGCAGCGTGCGGCGTGACGGCTCCACCGAAGGAGGGCAGGAGCGCCACGCCGTATTGCCCGGACCACTGCTCGGCCCCCGAGATTCGCACACCCCGATGAGCTTCGACGAGCTCGACGCGAGCATCAACCGCTCGCGCGCCAACAGGTGGTCCTTGCCGGATTGATCGTCTTTGATCCCACGAGGTATGGACGCTGCGCCCCGGCGGTGGGGCGCGAGTAGCGCACCGATCTCGACCGCGCCGTGGCCGGGTTAGGCCCGGACGCCTCGTCGAGCGCCGCGACGGCGGCGTCAAGATGAGAACGAGGGTCACTGGCCCGAGCCCTCTGTTCGCATATCTGCGTACGCAACACCCAGGTGCGATCAGCGGCCGTCCAACATCCCGAACGCGACGCCGACCACCAGGACGGCCACGATGACGACGACGCACCACAGCGCGCCGACGAGCCCTGGTAGGGCCCGTGAGACGCATCACCACCGCGTGGCCCGCCGTCATCGAACGGTCCGCCAGCCCCAGGCGCCCCGCCGTCGGGCGCTCCGCCCTTGCGCCGCGGTTCGTCGTCCGGCTCCGAGTCCATACCGCCAGGACACCACGCCTCTCGCGCACGAGCGCGAGCACGGAGCGGCTGACACTCCGCCGACGCGCGAGCCCCGGCACCGCTCCGTAGTCTCGCGGGATCCCTGGTTCCGGCGAAAGGTGACCCCATGACCGACGCCCCGACCCCTCCCCCGGCGACGGGCCGCATCGTGCTCCTCGGCGCGACGGGCTACACGGGCACGCTCGTCGCGCACGAGCTCGTGGCGCGCGGCGCGCGGCCCGTGCTCGCGGGTCGGTCCCCGGACCGGCTGGACGCGCTCGCCGCCGAGCTCGCCGAACAGACGCCAACCGCGACGGCAGGCTCCGCGGCCCGTCACCGCGCCGAGCCCGCGGGCTCGCCTGAGGCCGGGAGCCCGCCGTCGGGCACCGCTGCGCGATCGCCGCTCGAGACCACGGTCGCGGACGTCGACGACGCGCGGACCGTGCGTGCTCTGGTCGGACCGGGCGACGTGCTGGTCTCGACGGTCGGGCCGTTCGGGCGGCACGGCGGCCCGGCGGTCGAGGCCGCGATCGACGCGGGTGCGGTGTACCTCGACTCAACGGGCGAGCCGGCGTTCATCCGGCGCGTGTTCGACGAGCTCGGTCCGCGCGCCCGGCGCACGGGTGCGGCGCTGCTCACGGCGTTCGGCCACGACTGGGTGCCCGGCAACCTCGCGGGGGCGCTCGCGCTCCAGGACGAGGGCGCCGACGCGGCGCGTCTGGAGATCGGCTACTTCCCCACCGGCGGCGGCGTGAGCGGCGGCACGCGCGTGAGCGCGCTGGAGACGGCGCTCGAGCCGTCGTACGCGTGGCGCGACGGCGGTCTCCGGACCGAGCGTGTCGCGGCGCGCGTCGTCACGTTCGACGTCGGCCCCGGCCGGCGCGTGCGCGGTGTCACCGCGGGTGGGACCGAGCCGTTCACGCTGCCCGGCCTCGCGCGGGGGCTGCGCGACGTCGAGGTGGCGCTGGGCGTGTCCGGTCCCGCGGTGCGGCTCGCGCCGGTGGCGACGGCGGTCGCGACGGCCGCGCTGCGCGTCCCCGGGCTGGGCGACGGCCTGCGGCGGCTCGCCCGCTCGCGCAGCGGGTCGAGCGGCGGGCCGGACGAGGCGGCCCGCGCGGCGTCGCGCACGCACGTGCTCGCGGTGGCGCGCGACGCCGAGGGCAAGGTGCTGCGTCGGGCCCGACTCGACGGTCCCGACGCGTACGACCTCACGGCCCACTACCTCGCGTGGGGCGCGACGCGGGCGGCGGCCGGCGAGACGAACGGGACGGGAGCGCTAGGCCCGGTCCAGGCGTTCGGCCTCCACTCGCTGCTGGCCGCGACCCGCACCGCCGGCACGACGGTGACCACCAACCGCTGACCACCACGCCCTCACCGCCCGTCGACCACGGGGTTGCCGACCAGAAACAGCCGCAAGAGGTCGCCATCCCCGTGCTCACCTGGAGAGGGGTGGGCAGGGCGGGGCGGCAGGTGGGCCCGGCGGGGCAAGGCGATCGTAGGATCGGGGTGATGTCTGACCACACGACGGGGGCGCCGTCCGCCCCTCATGACGAATCGCCCCTGCCGCCGTCCGCCGCGCTCGCGCGCAAGACCGCGGACCCGAAGGCCATCCTGCGGCTGGTGGGCAACGACGAGTCCGTCGACGACCTGCCCCGCACGCCCGAGGGGCTCATGGAGCCGCCGTCGGGCGCCGGGACGAAGATCCGCAACGGGGTGCTGCTCGCGCTGCTGTCGGGCGGGTTCGTCTGGCTCGTGACGGTCAACGCGTGGGACCACGACGGCTTCTTCCCGTGGTTTTGGAACGTCGTGTGGACGATCTTCCCGTGGGTCTTCCTCGGCCCGATGTGGGCGGGCTACGCGCGGTCGCTGCGACGGTCGCGCGACGACGCCCCGCTCTACGCGCAGTACCACCGCGACCGCCTGGCGGCGACGCGCGAGGCCGGGGTCGTGACGGTGTCGGTCACGGACCGCACGGAGTCGGGCGGCGTCGCGCACTGCGCCGTGCGCGTGCGGCACGGGGCGCTGACGACGACGGTCACGCGCCTCGCCCCGGTCACGAACCTGCTCCCCTCGGAGGTCCCGCAGCCCGGCGACCCCGTGGTCGTCTGGCGCCTGCCCGGGGAGCGGGTCGTGGTGCAGGCCCGCCGCGACCGCACGCGCGCGCTGCACGACGCCGCCCGGGCCGCGAGCGCGACCGTCGCCGACGCACCGGTCGCCGACGACCCGACGACCGACGCGGACGCCCCCGCGTGGGGCTCGCCCACGCGCTCGTCGTCCTCGACGACGACCACGTACACGACGACCCGGATGACCCGCGGCGCGGGCACCCCCGAGGTGACCGTGCAGCACGGCGTCACCGCGGCGCTCGCCGAGCTCGCGAGCCTGCACGCCGCCGGCTCCCTCACCGACGACGAGTTCACCGCCGCCAAGCGGATGCTCCTCGGCGGCTCCTGAGCCGACCGGATCGGCCGCCCGCCCGAGCCCTCAAGCCCCCGAGGGCGCATCTCCCCATGCGCCGAGGGGGCGCTGGATGATCGGGTAGCGCCTGCTCAGGTACCGCGGCGAGCTCGCAGCCAGACACGCTCAAAGGCGGGTTCATCCACAACCTCGACCACGAACTGTGGATCACTGGCAATATCCTCAGGTGGCGGAAGCGGTTCCACGCCGAGCCGTGTGCTGCCAGACTCATGCTCGCCGTCCGCCCACGCCAGACGCCCATCGGCGAGCTCGTCTATCTTCCGTACCTCCCAGCCGTCGACGACATGCGCCCAGAGCACAACCGGATCCTCCGCGTTGTCATGACGCCACTGAACGCGCTGGAAGTAGCTACTCACACTCCGATGCTCCCGTGCGCCTCACCACCGTTGTGGGAGACACGCACTGGGCCACGTCTCGCAATGGTCGGCCGGACCAAGATGTGCCCGTGAAGGAGCACCTTGTTGACCTGGACGTTCTCGCCGGACCGGCTGCAGTCTGTCGTCGAGGGGTGGAGACGTGAGGTCGATGTCGGCCCGTTGACCTGGTGCGACTACGAGGCTGGCTGGCCGAGGCCGATCACGCCCGATCGGGCGAGCGTTCGGACTCCCGAGTCGCTGGGGCTGATCGTCCGGAAGCGCAACGTCGACGTCCTGCTCGAGATCGTCGTCTATTTAGGCGGCTGGGCAGACGTCGAGTCCCTGGTCGGCCTTGAGGTCTACACCGCCTGCCACGAGTTCCAGGGCGAGGACGGTGCGTACTCGGCCGTGGTCTCGGCGGTCACGGACTTCCTGGCCTAGGACGTCCGCAGCCAGGTAAGGCCTCCGGTGGTGACCCGGGCGCCGGGCCGGCGGTGGGCGGGCCGCCCGATCGGCGGCGGGCCCGGCGCCCGGCAGACTGTCCTCCGTGAGCAGCAGCCGCCGACCACGGCAGCCGTACCGGCCGACGATGGTGTGGACCGCCGTGCGGGGCGGCGTGCGCGGTCGCGAGCGCCTGACGCCCGTCGTCGACTACCTCGCGGTGCTGCTGATCCTGCTCGCGCTGTGCGGTGGCGCGGTGGCGTTCGCGGTGTGGCTCCTGCGGAACGACGAGGGGTTCGCGGCCGCCCTGATCGGCATCGTCGCCCTCGCCTTCGGCGGCGGGCTGCTGGCGTACGTGCGCGGGCCGTCGAAGCACGCGGTCGTGCTGCGGCCGCACGAGGTCGAGCTCCCGGTGGGCCGCGCGGAGGTGGTCCGGGTCGTCGTGCGGTGGGACGACGTCGCGCGCGTCCACGTCGTCCCGGGCGAGGGGCGCCCGTCGCTCCGGGTCGACCTGCACGACGGCGCGCGGTCACGCCACGCGGAGGGCGAGGACCTGCTCCAGGGCCGGCCCGCGCACGGACCGGACCCCGACCCCGTCGTCGTGACGGACCCCGAGGCGGTCGCGCGCGTCCTGCGGCACCTGCTCGACCACCCGGAGGACCGCGCGCGCCTCGCCCAGCGCGGCGGACTCGGGATCGTCCTGGCCTTCGTCCGCCCGGTGTACGGCGAGCCGCCGGCCTGACCGGTCCGCGCGGCGTCGGGCAGCGTAGTCGCCCTACCTCCTGCCCGACGGCGAGGCGCGCCCCTCCCGGGCGCCCCTCCCCGCGGGGCAGGCCGAGCACGACCCTGCGCGCGGTCGAGAACGACCTTGTCGTCGGGATCCCGCCCATGGCGACAGCAACGTCGTGCTCGGCGCACCGGGGGTGTCCGGCGGGCCGGGGGTGTCCGGCGGGCCCGGGGACGACGACGGCCCGGGCCCGCTCCTGGAGGGAGCGGGTCCGGGCCTTCGCCGGTCGGACTGCTGGTGGGACGGGTGCTGTCAGCGGCGACCGATGTCGGACAGCTGGGCCGCCGTGATGACGAGGTCCCGCTCGGCGTCGTCGAGGACGCCGTCGAGGACGAGGTCCTCGGTCACGAGGCTCACGTGGTCGACGAACTCGCGGTGCGTCGCGTACTCGTCGTTCTCGGCGACGTGGTCGTTGACCGTGCAGCCGGTGCCGTCGTCGTAGTTCTGCACCGTGCTGTCGTGGCCGTCGATGATCACGGTCGGGCGGATGTCCGAGCCGACGCAGCGGTCCCGCACGAGCTTGAGGACCGTGAAGGTCACCTCGCCGCTCGTGACGTTCCCGACGCCGTCGACCGCGCGGTAGCGGACCACGTGCTGGCCATCGGCCGCGAACGCGACCGGGGCCGCGTAGCGCTGCCACGCGCCGTCGTTGGCCTGGAACTCGATGCGGTCCACGCCCGACTCCTCGTCGACCGCCGTGAGCGTGACGCGCGCGCTCGCGACGAAGTCGCCGTCGCGCGTGCGGCTGCCGCTGACGCCCGCCGTGACGACGGGGCCGTCGGTGTCGCCGCCGGGCTCCTCGCCGCCCGCGATGACGAACGTGACCGTCTTCGGGGCGGACACGTTGCCCGCGACGTCCGTCGCGCGGTAGGTCACCGTGTGCGACCCGGGGGTCCGCACGGAGATCTGCTTGGCGTACGGGGTCCACTCGCCGCCGTCGAGCTGGTACTCGACCGACGCGACGCCGGAGTCGGCGTCCTTCGCGAGGAGGCGCACGAACACGTTGTCGAGGTACTCGCCGGCCTCGTTCTTGTCGCCGCCCATGACGCGGTGGTCGACGGTCGGGGCGACGGTGTCGCCGCCCTGGCCCGCGACGACGTCGAACGTGACGGTCGCCGGCTCGCTGACGTTCCCCGCGACGTCGGTCGCGCGGTAGGCGAGCGTGTGGCGGCCGGGCTCGTCGACGACGACGGCCCCGGTGTACTCGGTCCAGCCCGCGCCGTCGAGGTCGTACTCGACGGTCGCGACGCCCGAGCCGTCGTCCGTGGCGGTGAGCAGCACGGACGCGGAGCCGACGTAGGCGCCGTCCTCGTCCTGCTGGCCGCTGAGCTCGGTCGCGACGACGGGGGCCGTGGTGTCCTCCTCGGCCTCCGCGACGACGACGAACTCGGTGACGGTCTCCTCGGAGACGTTGCCCGCGACGTCGGTGGCCCGGTAGACGAGCGTGTGCTCGCCGGGCTCGTCCACGACGACCGGCTCGGTGTACGGCTGCCAGCCGGCGCCGTCGAGGTCGTACTCGACGCTCTCCACGCCGGACGCGTCGTCCGTCGCGGTGAGCGTCGCCGTGGCGGACCCGACGAACGCACCGTTGCCGTCGCGCGTGCCGGTGACCTCGGCGGTGACGGTCGGGGCGGTCGTGTCGTCCTCGCCGCCTCCGGCGACGACGGTGAACGTCACGGAGCCGACCTCGGACACGTTGCCCGCGACGTCGGTCGCCCGGAACGACACGGTGTGCTCGCCGACCTCGGTGAACGGCACCGTGGTGGTGTACGGGAGCCACGCGCCGCCGTCGACCTGGTACTCGACGGACGCGACGCCCGAGCCCTCGTCCGTGGCGTGCAGCATGAACGCGGCGGTGCCGACGTAGGCGCCGTCCTCGTCCTGCTGCCCCATGACCATGGGCTCGACGACCGGCGCGGTCGTGTCCTCCTCGACGTCGCCCTCGACGACGGTGAAGCTCGCGGTCTGCGCCTCGGACGTGTTGCCCGCGGCGTCGGTCGCGCGGAACTGGAGCGTGTGCGCGCCGACGGCGTCGACGACGAACGGCTCCGTGTAGGCCTGCCAGCCCGCGCCGTCGAGGTCGTACTCGACCCCGGCCACGCCGGAGTCGTCGTCGGTCGCGTCGAGCGTCACGGTCGCGCCGCCCACGTAGGCGCCGTCGCCGTCCTGCTCGCCGGTGACGAGCGCGGTCACGGACGGGGCCGTGGTGTCCTCGCCGCCGGTGCCGCCGTCGGTGACGACGAGCTCGCCCCACATCTCGCCGTGCCCGGGGATGGCGCAGAAGTAGCGGTACTTGCCCGGGGTGAAGGTGACCTGGGCCTCGTGCCGCCCGCCGTTCGCGTCGAACGGGCTCGCGAGGATGTTGAGGTTCACGTCGTGGTTGTAGCCCGGCGACGACGTGTCGAACGTGAGCGTGTGGCTCATGCCGAACGTGCTGCCGGTCGCGATGCTGTTCTCGAACACGATCGTGGCGGGGCCCGCCTCGGCCGTGGCGGGGAAGGCCTTGTAGTCGGTCACGCTGTTGTCCGCGGTCCACGTGAGGACCTGCTCGGCCGCGACGGTGGCGTCGGCGACGGAGAAGACGGACGACGGCGCTGCCGTCCCTGCGGGGGACGCGGACGCCGGGGCGACGGTGAGGACCGTCGTCGCGGTGAGCCCGGCGACCGTGGCGGCGAGGAACCGCCGCGCGCCGCGGCGGCGGACGCCGCCGGGACTGGTACGTCGTTCCATGAGGGTGCACTCCTCGGGGGGTGTCTCGGGAAGGTTCTGGGGGTGGTTCTGGGGGCTCTGTCGGACTGCGGGGTACGGGCGGGGACGGCCGGGACGGCCGCCCCCGCCCGGCGGTGCTACAGGTCCGCGACCCGGATGTCGCGGAACTCGATGAGGTCCGCGTTCCCGTGGTTCTGGAGCCCGATGAACCCGCTGTCGAACTGGCGCAGGTCGGTCGGCGGGTCACCGGCACGGGACGACTGCTGTCCCGGGGTGTTCTCCCACTCGTTGATGACGACGCCGTTGCGGATGATCGTGTACTGCTGGCCGACCACCCGGATCTCGTACTCGTTCCACTCGCCCTTCGGCTTCTCGCCGCCGGTGTTCAGGCCGAGCGGGTCGAAGTTGTAGACCGAGCCGGTCTTCTGCGGCTCGCCCGTCGGACCGTCGTAGATCTGGATCTCGTGACCGCACGAGATCGCGACCCACGCGGGCGACTGGTTGGCCGCGCACGGCACGTCGCCCGGGTCGTTCGGGTTCGGGAACCGGGTGAACACGCCCGTGTTGGCGTGGTGGTCACCCGCGGAGACGTCGCGGTACAGGAGCTTCACGGAGAAGTCCCCGAGCTCCTCGCCCGCGTACCAGAGCATCCCGAGGCCGCCGCTCGACTTCAGCGAACCGCCCGGCTCGAGCGTGAACTTGCCGCTCGGTGCCTGGAACCAGTCGTACAGCGACTCCTGCGTGCCGTCGAAGATCGTGCGGTACCCGCCCGGGTCCACGCCGATCTGCGACCGCGCCGCGGCGTCGACGAGGCGAGCACGCTCGCGCTCGTCGATCCGGCTGTCGTCGTACAGGCTCTTCGCGACCGACTCGACGTGCGCCAGGAACCGGGCGTGGGTACGCCACTCCTTCTCGTCCTGGAACAGGTCGTTCATCGTGCAGGCGCCGAGGTCGAGGTTCTCGACCGTGGAGTCGACGTCGCCGAAGAACACGGTCTCGCGCTCGTCGGGCAGGGTGCACGACGGCGAGCCGTCGGTCGTCACGGTGGCCGTGGAGCCGTCCGCGTACGTGACGGTGAGCTTGGCCTCGTAGGTCCCGATGCGGGGGTACTTGTGCTTCGGGTTGGCCTGGCGCGAGGTCTTGCCGTCGCCGAACTCCCACAGGTAGGAGACGCCGCCGGACCGCGCACCCGTGAACTGCACCGTGAGCGGGTCGCCCTGGATGCTCGTCGCGGACGCGGCCGGGGCCGGGGTCGGGGCCCCGCCCTGGTACGTGATCCGCATGAGCTTCTGGTTCGGGTCGAGGCTGAAGAATCCGCCCGCGTAGTCGACCAGGTACAGCGCGCCGTCCGGACCGAACTTCGCGTCCATCCAGCTCTGCAGCAGCCCGTCACCGCGACCGCCCGGGATGATCTGGCGCAGGTCCTCCATGAACGCCGGGGCGCCCTGCTCCTCGACGGCGTCCGGGTCGACCGTCACCGCGACGCGGTTGTTCGAGTTCGACTGGTCGCCGATGAACCACTTGCCCTCCCAGTACGACGGCCACGCGACGTCGGACTCGGGGTCGACCTGCGACTGGCGGTACGTCGGACCGGACATGACGGCCTGGCCGCCGCCCCGCAGCCACGGGATGGTGTAGGTCGCCTCGTCGTCCTCGTACGTCGGGATGCCGTTGCCGCGGTCCGGGAAGACCGGCCCGCCGCCCGAGGGCGAGTACCAGATCATGTTGTCCCGCACGGGCGGGAGGTCCACGAGGCCCGTGTTGCGGGGCGACGTGTTCTTCGGGTTGTCGCAGTCGTACCAGCCGGTGAGGACGCTCGCGTCCTCGTTGCTCCGGTCGCGGTACGGCTGCTTGTTGCCCATGCAGTACGGCCAGCCCTGGTTGCCCGCGGACGTGATGATCGTCGCGGTCTCGTACTTCGCCGGGCCGAGCTCGGGGCTCGGGCTCGTCGCGTCAGGGCCGACCCACGCGGCCGTCAGCCAGTCGGTGTCGGGGTCGATCTGGAGGCGCGAGATGTTGCGCACGCCCATGACGTAGATCTCCGGGCGCGTCTTGTCCGCGGGGTACTCGCCCACCGGGAACAGGTTGTCGTCCGGGATCGTGTACGTGCCGTCGTCCTCGGGGTGGATCCGCAGGATCTTGCCGTTGAGGTCGTTCGTGTTGCCCGACGTGCGGCGCGCGTCCTGGAAGCTGATGCCCGCGAACTCCTGCGTCCAGTTGTTGCCGGAGTACCCGTTCGACCCGCCGGACGAGTTGTTGTCGCCCGAGCCGATGTAGAGGTTGCCCTCGCTGTCGAACGCCATGCCGCCGCCCGCGTGGCAGCAGCTGTGGATCTGCGTCTCCCACTCGAGCAGGTCGACGCGCGTGCTCTGGTCGATCGTCGGCGTCTCGGGGTCGTAGGTGAACCGCGAGACGGTCCGGTAGCCGACGCGACGCTCCCGGTCGATGTTCTCGTGCGGCATCCAGTACACGTAGAGCCAGTGGTTGGTCGCGAAGTCGGGGTCGGGCACGATGCCGAGCAGCCCCTCCTCGTTCTTCACGAGCTCGTCGCCGCTGCCGCGGTTGCCCATGACGTCGAGCGTCGTGAGCAGCTTCGCCTCACCCGTCTCCGGGTCCCACTGGTGGATCGTGCCGCAGCCGAGGCCCACGTTCGGGTCGCTCCACGGGACGATCGGGCCGGTCGGGCAGGCGCCGCGGCCGATGTAGAAGACGGTGCCGTCGGGCGCGATCGTCAGGCCGTGCTGCTCGCCGTTCTGGTCGAGCGTGCCGGCCGTGTTCACCTGGGACAGGCGCTCGGCCTTGTAGTTCGACGCGATGGTCGCCTGGCAGTCGCCGCGCACCACACCCGTCGTCCACTGGAGCGCACCGAGCAGGTGCTCGCGGAACGTCGCGTCCGCCCAGCTCTCGGGCGTGCCGCCCATGCCGGTGAAGAACGACCGGCCGCCGTCGTAGTCGCGGCACCACGAGACGGGCTGGAACGGGTTCGTCGTCGGGCCGGCGTCGGGGCCGGGCTCGAGCGTCGCGACCGTGTGCACGTCACCGGTCGGGTCGTCGGCCCAGTCGAGCCACCGGTCCTCGCGGTCCCACGTGAGCGGGAGGTCCGCCGTCGCGGGGTGCTGGCGGTCGACCAGGTCGACCGTGCGCTCCTCGAGCGGGATCTCCGGGTCGGGCTGCTCGACGGAGTCGGGGCCGAAGATCGAGAGCTCCGCGAGCTGGATCTCGGCGTCGCCGGAGTTCGCCGTGACGTCCAGCCGGTACCAGCCGTACGCGGTCTCGTTCGCGACGTCGAACGTGCGCGGCTGGAAGCGCTGCGGGAAGTCCTCGTCGGCGCGCGTGTCGAGGTCGACCCACGTCTGCCCGTCGGTCGAGCCCTGGAGCTTCCAGTTCTTCGGGTCGCGGCCCGCGGAGTCGTTCGCCGACGTGATGCCGTACTTCACCACCGCGACGGGCTGCTCCATGCGCAGCGTGAGCTGGCCCGTGCGGGCGAACGTCAGCCACTTGGTGTTGGGGTCGCCGTCGACGGCCTTGGCCGGCGTCTCGGCGGCCGGGCTGCGGCCGGTGCCGGTCGCCTCGGCGACCTTCTCCGCCGTCATCGTCGCGCCCTTGATCCGGGCGCCGACGAGGCCCTCGAACCACTTCGAGGCCTCCTGCGAGCGCGCGGCGTCGCGCACGCCGAGGAAGCCGCCGCCGCCGTTGATGTACGCCTGGAGCGCGGCCTCCTGCTCGCCGCTCAGCTCGATGCCCTCCGCGGAGAGCATGACGACGCCGCGGTACTCGCCGAGCGTCGCCGCGCTGATCATCTCCGGGTCGGACGTCGCCTCGACCTCGAAGCCGTTGGCGGCCCCGATCTCGGTGAGCGCCGCCGTCGCGTCGACGACGGGGTCGGTCTGCTCGTCGGGCGCGCCGTGGAACACGAGCACGCGCACGGGCGCGGCTGCGGCGGCCGGCGCGGCGGCGACGGACCCGGCCGCGAGGGACCCGCCCGCGCTGACCGCGGTGGTCGGTGCGGTGGCGCCGGTCTGGGCCGCCGCCGGGAGGACGGCGGCGCTCGCGACGAGCGCGACGCCCGTCAGGCCGACGGTCAGGGCCCGTAGTGCCCCCGGTCGGGAGCGCCCCCTCGTGGGGGGTGTCGATCGTCTGGAAAGCACTCTCCAACTCCTTCGTCATCGGTGCGACGCTCCCGGACGGGCCGGGAGCGGGTCCTGCCGGGTGCGGGACGGGCCGGCGGCCCGTCCCACCTCACCGGCGGACGGTCAGTGGCCGGCGTGGCCCGTGAGGTCGACGACGGCCGGACCGGAGCCACCGGCGGCCGGACCGCCGGGGGCGGTGGCCGGGGCGCTCGTCGTCGCGGCGGCGCCGGACGGCGCGGCCCCGGAGGGGGCCGACATGGTGTGGCTGCCGTGACCCTGGAAGCGGTCGATCGACTCCTGGGCGCCCGGCGGCATCGAGCCGTCGGCGTTGCGCACGAGGAAGATGCCCGCCATGCCGCCGTCGGAGTGGAACTGGACGTGGCAGTGGTACATCCACGCACCGGGTCCGACGCCGAGCCCGGCGACGACCTGGAACCCGAACGCGTCGCCCGGGTTGAGGTCCCGGTTGTCGACGACCTGGCTCGGGTCGTACTGGTCCGCGAGCAGGCCGGTGCGGTTGTTCGCCCAGCGGTGCGCGTGGAGGTGGAAGGTGTGGAGCTGGTTGCCGTGCCCGATGCAGATGAACTCGACGCGCTCGCCGAGCTTCGCCTCGAACATCGGCGTGTCCGGCGCGACCTTGTTGTTGATGGTCATGTCGTTGAAGACCATCGTGAACTGCTTCTGCGGCAGCACGTCGCCGACCCGGCGCACGACCAGCGCGCCGTAGAGGCCCGCGGCGAGGCCCTGCGTCCCGTGCTCGCCCCACGCGTGGTCGTGGTAGTGCCAGTACCCCGCGCTGCCGGGCATCCAGATGCCGCGGTCGCGCGCCATCTTGACCGTCGACCACGTGTACGTCCGCGTCTCGCCCGGCTCGTTGAACGAGTTGTTGAACGTGCTGCCGTCGCTGTTGACGTCGTAGTTCACGCCGTGCGGGTGGATCGACAGGCGCTTGTCGGTCGTGTTGACGAGCGTGATCTCGAGGGTCTCGCCCTCCCACATCTCGAGGATGGGCCCGGGGACGGTCGCCTTGCCGCGCTCGAGCCCGTAGCCGACGAGGGTGTCGGAGATGCGCTCGGCGTACATGGTGATCTTGCGGACGCCGGTGGCTGCGGTGACGGTCGTCGCGGCGGCGGCGGGGGGCGCCGCGGCGACGCTGCCGCCGGCTCCGAGCAGGAGTGCGGCGGCGGGGCTGGCAGCGACGACGCCGGCCCCGGCGAGCAGGGCCCGCCTCGAGAGCGGCCTCGGCGCCGTCTCGGTCGTCGGGTCGGGCATGGGGGACTCCTTCCGGGCGTACGGGGTCGTCCGGGCGGTCCGTGGCGCGCCGGACCGGCGGGACGGCGGTCGCCGCCCCGCGTGCCGGCGCGCTCGGGCGCGCGGAGGCTCCCCGAGGTGGTGCGGGGGGACTCTGAGCAGCAGGACTGGGTGGTGCGGGGGTGTCCCGCGGTCGCAGAGGGTCGAGAGGGTGCTCGGTCGTGCGGGGCTCGACCCGGGCCGGTGGGAGACCGGCCGTGGGGCGAGGTCCAGGGCCGTCGTGGCCCCGCCGGGATACGCGTCGGTGCGTACCGTCCGGCTGTCGGTCCGGACGACGGGCTCCCCTGCGCCGACGTCCGGCCCCCTGGTCGGTTCCAGGGGCAACGAGGTTCATGACACCGCAGTCAGTGCGTGGATGTCAACAGGTAGGCGAAAGTTGTGTCGACAACAAGCAAAAGTCCATGCCCGATCGACACTTGTCTCCGGAGCGGCCCTGGACGGGGCTCGAGCACGCCCCGGACGGGTGTACGACACGGCGTCGTGGTGGAGTGACCGCGTGACCCACGACCTCCCCGCGTGGTCCGTCCGGGAGTCGGCCCTCGACGTCGACGACCCGGCCACGGCCGCGTCCCTCCTGTCCCTCGCCAACGGATACGTCGGCGTCCGCGGAACGCTCGACGAGGCGGACCCCGACGACGACCCCTCGACCCTCGTCGCCTCCGTCCACGAGGAGTTCGAGCAGACCTACGCGGAACGCGCGTACGCCTACCCCGAGGTCGAGGAACGCCTCGTGCCGGTCGTCGACGCGTGGCGGGTCGGCTGGTCCGTGGACGGGGAGCCGGTCGACGTCCGGACCGCCGACCCCGCCGGACCCGACGGCACGGTCGAGGCGCACGAGCGCGTGCTCGACCTGCGCCGGGGCGTGCTGCGGCGCGAGCTGCGCTGGACGGCGCCGTCGGGCGGGACCGTCACGCTGCACAACGAGCGGCTCGTGCCGCTCTCGCGCCGCGAGGTCGTCGCGTCGCGCTGGCGCGTGGTCGCGCACGACGACGTCACCGTCACCCTGCGCCCGGTGCCCGGCTGCGCGCACGGCGGGCAGGACCCCGGCCGCGAGGCGCCCGGGCTGGTCACCGTCTCGTGCCGGCACGACGCCGAGGGGTCGTCGGTGCGCCAGCGCACCGCCCGCTCGGAGCGCGGCGTCGCGGCCGAGACCGCGCACCTCGTCGACGCCGCGGACGGCGTCCGCCCGCGCTGGCACCACCGCGGCGGCGCCGCCGTCCTCACCGTGGACCTGCGCGCCGACGAGTGGCTGGAGGTCGTCGTCCTCGCCGCGTACGCAGGCGGCGCCGACGCCGACGCGCTCCCCGCGCACGCGCACACCGTGCTCGCCGCGGCCGTCGACGCGGGCTGGGACGCGCTCGAGCGCGAGCAGGCCGACGCCCTCGCCGCGGTCTGGGACCGGGGCGACGTCGAGCTCGACGGCGACGACGAGATGCAGCAGGCCCTGCGGCACAGCCTGTTCCAGGTGGTCCAGGCGTCGGCGCGGGTCGAGGGCGTGGGCGTGCGGGCGAAGGGCCTCACGGGCACCGGCTACGCGGGCCACGCCTTCTGGGACTCGGACACGTTCGTGCTCCCCGTGCTGGACCACGTGCTGCCCGACGCCGCGGCCGCGCACCTGCGCTGGCGGCACACCACCCTCCCCCACGCGTGCGAGCGGGCCGCCGAGCTCGGCCTGCCCGGCGCGGCGTTCCCGTGGCGCACGATCAGCGGCCGCGAGTCGTCGGGCTACTGGCCCGCGAGCACCGCCGCGTTCCACGTCTCGTCGGCCGTCGCGCTCGCCGCCGTGCGGCACGTCGCCGCCACGCACGACGACGAGCTCGCCCGGGACGTCGCCGTCGACCTCGTGGTGCAGACCGCGCGGCTGTGGGCCGGGCGCGGCCACCACACGGCCGCCGGCTTCCGCATCGACGGCGTGACCGGGCCCGACGAGTACACCGCCGTGGTGGACAACAACACGTACACGAACCTCATGGCGCGCAAGAACCTGCGCGCGGCGGACGAGCTGTGCGAGCGGTTCCCGGAGCAGGCGGCGCGGCTGGACGTCACCGCGAACGAACGCGCGGGGTGGCGGCGCGCGGCGGACCGGATGGTCGTCCCGTACAACCCGGAGCTCGGCGTCACGGAGCAGTCGCAGGACTTCACGCGGCACGCCCCCTGGGACTTCGAGTCGCGGGGCACCGCGCGGTTCCCGCTCGACGACCACGTGCACTACGTCGAGCTGTACCGGCGGCAGGTCGTCAAGCAGGCCGACCTCGTGCTCGCCCTGCACGCCGCGCCCGAGGAGTTCACGCCCGAGCAGCGCCGCCGCGACTTCGACTACTACGAGCCGCTGACCGTCCGCGACTCCTCGCTCTCGGCGCCCGTGCAGGCGGTCGTCGCCGCGGAGATCGGCTACGTCGACCTCGCGTACGACTACGCGCGCGAGAGCGCGCTCCTCGACCTGTGCGACCTGCGCGCCTCGACCGACGGCGGGCTGCACGTCGCGTCGCTCGCGGGCGCCTGGACCGCCGTCGTCACGGGCATCGTGGGGCTGCGGCACGACGACGACGGGCTCCGCCTCGCCCCCCGGCTCCCGTCCCGGCTCACGCGGCTCGCGCTCGCCGTCCACCACGGCGACGCCCGGGCGCGCGTCGAGGTCCGGCCCGACGGCGTCACGTACCGCCTCGAGTCCGGCGAGCGGCTGCGGGTCGTGCACGGCGACGAGCCGTTCGAGCTCACGCCCGAGCACGCGGTCTTCGAGCGGCCCCTGCTCGCCGGGATCCAGGACCCGCCGCCCGCGCAGCCGCCCGGCCGCGCACCGCTCTTCGCCGCCTCGTAGGGGGCGGGCCCGGTCGCGCCGCGTCGTCGGCGCGACCGGGTTCCGTCGTCAGCCCGCGAGCGCCTCGCGCAGGGTCGTCGCGAACGCGGCCGGGTCGTTCGCGGGCGACCACTCGTTGACCATGAAGCCGCCGTGGTCGCCCGGGAACGTCACCGGCTCGACGCCCAGGAGGGCGGCGAGGGCCGCGCCGCCGCGCCACGCGAGCGTGCCCTCCCCCGCGGCGCTCACGGCCGGGACGATGCGCGTCGTCGCCGCGCGCAGGGCGTCGCCGTCGGGCGCCCACGACGGCATGGTGGCCAGGTTGAGGCCGAGGAGCAGGTCGTCGCGCGACCCGTCGTCCTCCGTCGGGAAGCCGAACATCGCCGGGTCGGGCGCCGGGCGGTCGAGGTAGTCCGCGGGCAGCGGCCCCACGTGGCTGACGAGCGCGACGAACTTCGCCATCGCGGGCCCGAAGCCCTCGCGGCGGTACGTCTCCACGATGTCCGCCTGCACCGCCGTCGCGGTCGCGGCGTCCTCCAGGAGCGGCGTGATCGGCGGCTCGTGCGCGACGAACGTCCGCACCTCGCCCGGGTGCCGCTCGATCCACGAGAGCCCGACGACTCCGCCCCCGCTCGACCCGAACACGTCCACCGGCCCGAGCCCGAGGGCGGCCACGACCTCGTGCAGGTCGTCCGCGTGCCGCTCGACCGACACCTCGCCGTCGGCGGCGAGCGTGCTGCGCTCCGTGCCGCGCGGGTCGTACGTGACGACCACCCGGTCGTCGATCAGGTCCACGAGCTGCCCGAACCCCGACGCCGCCATGGGCGAGCCCATGACGACGAGCGGCGGCAGGTCGCCCGGCGCCGCGGGGGTCCGGACGTCGTAGGCCAGGACGGCGCCCGGCACGTCCAGGGTGTGGCTCGTGGTGCGGGTCGTGGTCTCGCTCATGGCGTCCTCCGTGTCGTCGTGCCGCCGCGCGTCGCGGCAGGTCCCGTGCGTAGAGACGGCGCCCGTCGCCGGAACTGAGCGGTCCGCGCGGCCCCGCGTTGCCACTACCCTCGCAGGATGCCGTCATCGAGGACCGTGCCCGCCGTCGTCGCCGCGGGGACGCTCACCGCGGTGCTCTGGGTCGTCACCGGGCAGGTCGCGGACTGGCTCGCCGGGGCGGCGCACGCCCTGCCCGCCGGGCTCGTCCGGACGCTCCTGCCCCACCCGACCGGGGTCGTCACGGGCGGTCAGCAGGTGTCGGGCAGCACCGTGCTCACGGCCGCCCTCGCGGGCGGGCTCGTCGCGCTCGGCACCCACCTCGTGCTGCGGCGCCTGCCCGCGGGCGAGGGCCGCTGGGCCGCGTTCCTCGCCGTGTGGGGCGCGGCCGTGCTCGCGTCCGCGCTCGCCGCGACGGCGGCCTGGTTCGCGGGCGTCACGCTCGCCTGGCGCGCGGACACGATCACCCGGTTGGTCGCGACCGCGCTCGGCGGCTGGTGGGGGTTCGTCAACGGCCCGCTCGTGGCCGTGACGGTCGCCGTCGCGCGCGCCCTCACCGACCGCCACGACGACCCCGCCGGGACGCGGCACACCCGGACGCCGACGCGCGTGCGCGCGTGGCCCGCCGCGCTCGCCGCGGGCACGGCGACGGGCGTGCTGTGGGCGGCCGCGGGCGTCGGGCGCACGACGCTCCCCGGCGCGGCGGACCCCCAGTCGCCGTGGGGCGTGGCGCGCGACGTCGTGCTGCTGCCCTCCGCCCGGATCGCCGTCGACCGCGCGGCGCTCCTCGACGACCCCGTGCACCTGCTGCTGCCCGTCGGCGTCGGGCTCGCGGTCGGGCTGCTCACGGCGCTCGCCGCGCGACGCCTGCCGCCGGTCGAGGGCCGCGCGGTGCTGCTGCTCGGGGTGTGGCTCGCGTGCGCCGGAGGTGCGGCCCTCGCCGCGGCGGTGCCCGTCGTCGCCTCCACGCTCGCCGCGGGCGGTGTGCTGCCCGACGCCGGCCGCACCCTCCCCGTGCTCGAGGCGGGCCTCTCCTGGGGGATGGTGTGCGGGGTGCTCGTGGCGCCGCTCGCGGTGGTCGTGCACCGGCACGCGGGCGCGCGACCGCACGCGGGGTCGGCCGTCGCCGACGAGCCGTGGCCCGCGCCCGTCGCTCCCGAGCAGCCCGAGGAGCGCGCGCCCGAGCAGGGGGAGGCCCGCGGCGCCGAGCAGGCGGAGGCACCCGACCCCGAGCAGGCAGGGCCGCGCGACGCCGACGACGCTCCCGGGCCCGACGACGCCCGGCACCGCGACGAGGTCACCGCGCGCTCCTGAGGGACGGCGTTCCGGCACCCGCCACCCCGGCGTCACCCGGCGGTCGTCGTCCCGACACCCCGCTCCCCTAGCGTCGGCCGTGACCAGCAGACCGGGACGCACCGGAGAGGGCACAGCGACGATGACCCTGACGATCACGCTCGTACGCCACGGGCAGACCTACCTCAACGCACGACGCCACCTGCAGGGGGCGTGCGACTCCCCCCTCACCCGCACGGGACGCGCGGGCGTGCGCGTCACGGCGCAGCACCTCGCTCGGCACGACTTCGCGGCCGCGTACTCCTCGCCGCAGGGCCGCGCGGTCCTCACGGCGATGGAGATCCTGCGGCACCACCCCGACCTCCCGCTCACGGTCGACCCCGACCTGCGCGAGCTGTCGTTCGGCTCCTACGAGCGACGGCCGGAGTCGCAGCTCGACGCCGTCGAGCCGTGGGCCGAGCTCGTGCCCCGCATGCTCGCGGGCACCCACCCGGGCGTCGGCGGCGGCGAGCCGGGCCGGGACTTCATGGCGCGCGTGCGCGCGGTGTTCACGCGCGTCGTCGCCGCGCACGACGACGCGTCCCGCCCGGGCGCGACGCGGGACCGGCACGTGCTCGTCGTCGGGCACGGCCTCACGCTCGGCGCGTGGCTCGCGACGCTCGCCCCCACCGGCCTCGTCGCGCTGCCCAACGCGTCCGTCTCGACCGTCGAGGTGACCGACGGCGTCCCCCGCCTCCTCGCGGCCGGGGTCGACGTCGCCGGCCACGGCCACGTCGCCGCGCGCCCCGCTCCCGCTCGCGCGAGCACCCGACTCCCCGCCTGACCACCATCCCGCGTGATCCCCCCGACGGTGGAACCTCCGCCGAACACGGGGTTGTGGTCGTTCTCCGGCGGAACACGCCGCCAACCCCGTGCTCGGCGGGGATCAACCCCGTGGTCGACGGCAGGCCGCCGGAGGTCTCCGCTACCGGGTGGTGCGGCGGGCGGTGCGGGCGCGGGCGTCGTCGTGGGCCGCGCGCAGCAGGTCGAGGACGAGCGCGGTCGTGCGCTCGCCCGGGACCACGACCGCCACCCAGCCGAGCGCGCCGTAGACCGGGTGCGGCACGACGACGTCGGTCTCCGCCACCTCCGACGCCGTGCCGTCGCGCGGGTCGGTGCCGAGGAGCGTCCGGAACCGGTCGCGCCCGACGTGCACGTTGACCCTCCAGCGCCCCTCCGCACCCAGGCGCGACGCGGTGTCGTCGGGGTAGTCCTTCGTGACGACGGTGCCGTACGGCTGACCGGGCGGGACGACGCCGTCGGGGGCGTGGTAGAAGAAGTGGTCGCCCCACGCGAGCTCGGGGAACGCGCTGCCCGGCCCCGGGGAGAGCACGAGGGCGCCGTCGAGCGACCGGACCGTGGCGAGGATCTGCTCCATACTCATGGTTCCAGTGTGAGGTTGACGTGCTTCCGGAGGGTTGGGCGACGTGGGTGCAGCGCGGGGGTCGGGCGGCGGTCCCGGCGCGCCCCGGGTGCTGCGCACGTCCGACGTCGCGCGCGCGACCGGCTGGTCCGTCCAGCAGGTGCGCGACCTCGAGGCGCTCGGCGTCCTGCCGCCCGCGGGCCGGTCGCCGAACGGCTACCGCACGTTCGGCGACGAGCACGTGCTGGCGCTGCGCGCGTACCGGGGGCTGGCGACGGCGGTCGGCCCGGTCGTCGCGCGCGCGGTCCTGCGCGAGGTCCGGACGCTCCCCCTGCCCGACGCCGCAGCGCGCGTGGGGGCGCTGCACGTGACGCTCGCGCGCGAGCGGGACGAGGCGCTCGTCGCCCGCCGGGCGCTGCTCGCGATCCGCGCGGAGGGCGGGCCCACCGGCGAGACCGGACCCGACGAGGGCGGCCCGTCCGCGAACGTGCCCGCGGGCGCGGCCGGCGACGAGGACGACGTCCTCACCATCACCGGGCTCGCCGCGGCGCTCGGCGTGCGGGCCTCGACGCTGCGCCACTGGGAGCGCGAGGGGCTCGTCGCTCCCGAGCGCGTCGCGACGCGCGCCGGGACCCACGGTGCGCGCGCCTACCCGCCCGCCGCCGTCCGGGAGGCCCGCATCACCGCGGCGCTGCGGTCGGCCGGCTACCCGGTCCCGGCGGTCCGCGAGACGATCGCGGCGCTGCGCCGGCTCGACGACGTCGCCCCGACCCTCGCGGCCCTCGACGCCCGGCTCGACGCGATCGCTCGCCGCACCGTCGCGCTGCTCGCCGCGGGGTCCGACGTCGCACGGCTCCTGACGGGCGCGACGGGGCAGCCCGGGTGAGGCTCGGGGGGATGCCGAGGGGGCGGCGGCGTCCCGACACCTGACCGTCCCCGAGGCGTCGCCCGGCGTCCACCGGAGCGCAACGCCGCGTTCCTAGGGTCGCCGGGGCAACCGACCCGACGCTCGGAGGACCCGATGACGACCACCCGACGCCGCGCCGTGCGCGGCACCGCCGCCGCACTGGCGGGGACCCTGCTCGCGACGACCCCCGTCGCCGCCACGGCCACGACCGCGACCGTGCCGTTCGCCGCCCCGGCCGCCGCCGCACCCGGCGACGTGCTGCTCGCCGAGTCGTTCGACGGCGACGTCCTCCCCGAGGGCTGGACGCCCGTGCTCGGCGACTGGCAGGTGCGCGACGGCCGGCTCGTCGGCGACGCACCCGACGGGTCGTCGCCCGCGCGGATCGTGTTCGGCCGCTCCGCGGAGAACTACCGGCTCGACGCGACGCTCCGGTTCGAGAGCGTGGACAACGCGTCGCGCTGGGCGGGCGCGATCCTCGACGTCGCGCCCGACGGCACGACTCCGTGGTGGCAGGCCGTGCTGCGCAGCACGACGACGGCGCCCAACGGCGTCGAGATCGCCCAGCGCACCGTCGCGGACGCCTGGAACGTCCCGTACACCGGCTCGGCGCCGGCCGACGCCGCGACCGGGCGCGACGTGCACCTGTCCGTCGAGGTGCAGGGCGCGGCCGTCACGTACGCGCTCGACGGGCGGACCGTGCTGGAGGGGCGGATCGACCGGTCCCGCGACGGCGCGCTCGGTTTCGTCACCGCCGGGGCGACCGTGAGCGTCGACGACGTGACCGTCACGGAGATCGAGCCCGCGTCGTACGTCGGCGGCGACGGCGAGCTGCCCGTCACCGTCGCGCACCGCGGCTACTCCTCGGTGGCACCCGAGAACACGCTCGCCGCCGTCGCGGCCGGGATGCGCACGGGGGCGGAGTACGTCGAGGTCGACGTGCACACCACGGCCGACGGCGTCCCCGTCGTGCTGCACGACCAGACGGTCGACCGCACGACCGACGGCACGGGCGACGTCGCCGTCCTGGCGGGCGAGCAGGTCACCGCGCTCGACGCCGGGTCCTGGTTCTCGCCCGCGTTCGCCGGGCAGCGGCTGCCGTCGTTCGCGCAGCTGCTCGACCTGCTGGAGACCGGGTCGTCGACCCTGCTCCTGGAGATCAAGGGGCCCGAGACGTCCGCGGAGGTCGAGCGCGTCGTCGACATGGTCGTCGAGGCCGGGCTCGAGGACCGCGTGGTGCTCCAGTCGTTCGACGTCGACGCGCTGCGCGCCGCGCGCGAGCACGCCCCGCAGATCCCGCGCGGGCTGCTCCGCGGCGCGCTCGACGCCGACCCGGTCGCCGTGGCGCAGGACCTCGGCGCGGTCATGTACAACCCGTCGGCGAGCGCGCTGCTCGCGCGTCCGGGCGTCGTCGCCGACCTCAACGCGGCGGGCGTCGCCGTCATGCCGTACACGGTGAACTCCGCGGCCGACTGGGCGCGCCTCACCGAGATCGGGGTCGACGGCATCATCACCGACCGCGCGGGGGCGTTCGTCGGGTGGAAGCAGGCGCGCGAGCAGGAGGCGCCCGCTCCCGGCGCGCCGACGGTCACGATCGTCAGCCCCGCGGAGGGCACCGAGGTCGAGCGGGGCGGCACGCTCGTCGTCGCGGCGAGCACGACGGACGCGGACGAGGTGGTCGTGACGCTCGACGGCGAGCCCGTGGACAACGGGGCGGTCGTCCCGGCCGCGGACCTCGCGCTCGGCGAGCACACGGTGACCGCGACCGCGCGGGGCGCGGGCGGCGAGGCGACCGCGGAGGCGACCGTCGTCGTGACCGTCACGCCGGAGGGCCTGCGCTCGCGCCTCGCGGCGCTCGACCTCCCGCCCGGCCAGCTGACGAAGGCGCTCGACGCCGTCGAGGCCGGACGGTGGGCGTCGGTGCGGAAGGTCGTGGAGAAGTTCGTGCGCGACACGGCCACGCGCGAGCGCCTGCTCGAGGAGGTCGACCACCTCGACGGCCGCTGACCGGGCAGCCTGACGGGGCGCCTGACATCGACCGGGCCGCTGCGCGCAGCGGCCCGGTACGTCGCCCGTCCCCGGTCGGAGCCGACCGGGGACGGGCGCTCACGCGTCGGCGAGGAAGCGCCGCCGCTCCCCGCGGGCGGACCCGGCCCGCGCCCAGCCGGTGAGGACGAGGGCGCCGCCCGCGACCCACGGGACGACGTCCCACCCGGGCGGCCCGTCCGACCCGACGACGGCGCCGTCCGTCGCGAGGATCGCCGCCCCGAGGCCGAGCAGCACGAGGCCCAGCACCAGCAGGACGACGTCCCACGCCGCGCTCCCCGCGCCGCGCCGGGGCGCGCGGGCGACGAGAGCTGCCTTCTCGGTCGCGGTGAGCGGCGCCGTCGGGCCGAGGGGCTGGACGCGCTCGGCGCCGTGCCGGAACCGCGCCGGGTCCTCGACGGCCTCGACGAGCGCGGCGGGCAGCCCGAGGAGGTAGGCGAGGTCGGCGACCGGGTCGCCGGGCCAGGTCGACGCGGCGAGCAGGGCGCGCAGCCGGCCCGGGTCGCGCGGGGCGCCGAACGCCTCGACCAGGGCCTCGTACGCACCCTCGGGACCGGACGTCGAGAGGTCCGTCCAGGTGTCGTTCCAGCTTCCGAAGACCCACGGGCGCCCCGGCGTGCTGAGCGTCCAGGCGACGCCGCCGCCGGTCCGCTCCAGGCTGACGACGACCTCCCCGGCGCGCAGGCCGCGCTCGATCGTGGACCGGGCGCGGAACTCGCCCGAGAGGGCCGACCGGAACGCCTCCTGCTCCGCCTCGTCCGACGCACCGAACCTCGGCGCCTCGGGGCGTGCGGCGGTCCAGACGACGGTGCGCTCGTCGGTCGCGCGCACCCACGCCGCGCCCGCCCGGCGCACGGCGGCGCGGACGAACGCGGCGTCGGCGCGGACGAGCTGCACGACGGCGTCGGGCGCCGCAGAGCCCGTCGCGGGCAGGTCCGCGACCGCCGCGAACGCCTCGAGAAGGTCGTCGGGGTGCTCGAGCGCGCGCAGCCGGTCCGCGGCGGTCGTCGCGTCCCGCAGCCCGACGAGCGCGCCGACGGCCGCGAGCACGGCGCCCGGGTCGCCGTCGAGGCGCATCGTGTGGTCGGTGGTCGAGCCGGGCTGCGCGGGGGCCCACGTGACGACGACCGGCGGCGCGACGGCGTCCGGGCGGGCGGCGAGGATCGCGCTCACGCCCTCGGGCAGCAGGTCCGAGCCCGCGTCGAGCTGCACGACCCACGGCGCCGGCACGAGCGCGTCGACCCGCGCGAGGGACTCGGCGACCGACCCGGGGACGTCCGCCTCGTCGGCGCACGTGCCGTCCTCGGTGTCGACCTCGGCGAAGGTCCAGCCGCGGTCGTCCGTCGGGCCGACGCGCCCGTACTCGAGGTCCGCGGCGCGGAGACGGTCGACGACCTGGGCGTGCGGGCTGCGCGTGACGACGTTCACGGCGTCATGATGCCGCACCCGCCGCGGCCCGGCGGCCGCCGTCCCGTCAGAAGCCCTCGGGCGGCGTGAACTGCGAGAGCGTGAGCACCGCACCCTGCGGGTCGCGGACCTCGGCCTCGCGCGTCCACCCCGTGTCGACCGAGGACAGCACCACCGCACCGGCGCGCTCGGCCGCCGCGGCCGCGGCGTCCCGGTCCGCGACGGCGAACGTGACCGTGTGACGTGCGGGTCCGGGCTCCTCCAGGACGCCCGCCACGACGTCCCGGAAGCCGGGCGGCGCGCCCGCCTGGTTCGCGTCGATCTCCGGGTTGACGGTCCGCGCGAGATGGTCGCCGTAGCCCTCGACGCGCGCCATCCCCGCCCCGAGGTCCGGGCTCACCTCCCAGCCGAGCAGCGGGCCGTAGAAGTGCAGGGCCCGCGCGACGTCGGGCGTGCGCAGCACGCTGAAGTTCCACGTGCCCGGCTCGTTGACGCGCTGCGCGCCGAGCCGCGCGCCGGGCTCCCACAGCCGGAACGTCGCGCCCTGGGGGTCGCGCACGGTCGCCATGCGCCCCGGCGGGCCGACCGTCGTCGGGCCGTCGAGGACCTCGCCCCCGAGGTCCGGGACGCCGCGCGCGGAGGCGTCCACGTCGTCGACCGCGACGTACGTGATCCACCCGGGCTCGCCGCGGCCCGTCGCGACGGCCGCGACGTCCTGCCCGCCGAGCGAGGCGACGACGTACCGCTCCCCCGCGCCGGGCGGGAGCCGGTCCTCGAACTCCCACCCGAAGAGGGCGCCGTAGAACGCGAGGGCGGCGTCGACGTCGGGCTGCTCGGTGTCCACCCAGCAGGGCACGCCGTGCGGGTAGGTGCGGACGGGTCGGGACGGCGAGGTGTCCATGTCTCACGGTCCCACCGGGCACCCCACATCGTCACCCCGGCCCGGCGCCGGGTGTTCGCCCGCGCGACACCTTCCCGACCTTCCGGGCGTGGGCACCCGTGCGTACGGTGGCGGGGAACCTCTCGACGACCACCGTCCCCGACGACGAGGAGCCACCGTGTCCACGAGACCGTCCACCCCGACCCCGCGCCGCACCCGGCCGCGCGCAGCACGCACCGCGCTCGTCCCCGCCCTCGCGGCCGCCACGGCCCTCGCCGTCGCGGGCGCCGGCGCCGTCGCCGCGCCCGCCGCCGCGCACGGCGACCGCCACGGCCACGACCGCGGGACGCTCCGCGTCGCGACGTACAACGCGAGCCTCAACCGCGCCGCCGCGGGCGAGCTCGAGGCCGACCTCTCGACCCCCGACGACCCGCAGGCCGCGACGATCGCCGAGGTGCTCCAGCGCGCGCGGCCCGACGTCGTGCTGCTCAACGAGTTCGACTACGTGCCGGGCGGGCGCGCCGTCGACCTGTTCCGCGAGAACTACCTCGAGGTCCCCCAGGGCGACGCCGAGCCGATCGAGTACCGCCACGCCTACGTCGCGCCGTCGAACACCGGCGTGCCGAGCGGGTTCGACCTCAACGGCGACGGCGTGGTCGGCGGCGGCGACGACGCGTTCGGCTTCGGCGCGTTCGAGGGGCAGTACGGCATGGTCGTGCTGTCGCGGTACCCGATCGACACGCGCGGCGTCCGCACGTTCCAGCACTTCCTGTGGAAGGACATGCCGGGAGCGCTCCTCCCGGACGACCCCGCGACGCCCGCGCCCGCCGACTGGTTCACGCCCGAGGAGCTCGACGTCGTGCGGCTGTCGAGCAAGTCGCACTGGGACGTCCCGGTCCGCGTGGGGCGGCAGACCGTCCACGTGCTCGCGTCGCACCCGACCCCGCCCACGTTCGACGGCCCCGAGGACCGCAACGGCCGCCGCAACCACGACGAGATCCGGTTCTGGGCGGACTACGTGACGCCCGGCAAGACGTCACGCTACGTGTACGACGACGCGGGCCGGCGCGGCGGGCTGCGCCCGGGCGCGAGCTTCGTCGTCCTGGGCGACCAGAACGCCGACCCGCTCGACGGCGACTCCGTGGACGCCGCGATCGACCAGCTCCTCGACCACCGGCGCGTCCAGGACCCGGCGCCCCGGTCCGCCGGCGCGGTCGAGGCCGCCACGCTCCAGGGCGGGGCGAACACGACCCACCGGGGCGACCCGGCGCTCGACACCGCCGACTTCGCCGACACCGCGCCCGGGAACCTGCGCGCGGACTACGTGCTGCCGTCGCGCGACCTGCGGGTCCGGGACGCGGGCGTGTTCTGGCCCGTCCAGGCCGACCCGCTCTCGCGGCTCACCGGCGTCTTCCCGTTCCCGAGCAGCGACCACCGGCTCGTCTGGGTGGACCTGGCCGTCCGCGGCTGACCCACCGGCCCCGACGTCGCCCCGGGTGCTCGTCGCCCGGGGCGACGATGGTGGACCGGCGCCGCCCGCGGGTGCACACTCGGAGGTCTGTGCTCACCGCCGACGCACAGCAGACTCCCGGCCGGCGCCTCGCCGGTCGCACGGCACGCCCCGGCGCGCCACGTCGTCCGGCCCGACGACCACCTCACCCTCGTCCCCGGGGCGACGCCCGCGCCGACAGCAGCGCGCGCCGGCTCCCCTCGCCCCCGCGGGACCGCCGGACCAGGAGCACCCATGAGAAGACTCCGCACCGCCCTGCCCGCCGCCGTCGCCGCCGCGACCGCCGCCCTCGTGCTCGTCGCGGGGCCCGCCGTCGCGCACGGCGGCAAGCCCACGCCGCGCCCGCCGACCGTGACCGACGTCGCGACCGGCCTCGTCACGCCGCTCAGCCTCGCCGTCGGACCGCGCGGCACCACCTACGTCACCCAGAACTTCCCCGGGCTGCTCACGGCCGTCGGCCGCGACGGCACCCCGACCGTCCTCTACGCGTCGCCCGACGGCGGCGAGGTGGGCGGCGTCTCCTACGACGGCCGTCGGATCACCTTCACCGAGACGCAGCTCGGCGAGGAGGGTCCGGTCGCGTCGGAGGTGTCGACGCTGCGGACCGACCGGCGGGGCAACCCGACGGGCGCGCCCGTCGTGCTCGCGGACACGTTCGCGTACGAGCGGGCGAACAACCCCGACGGCGGCGTGACCTACGGCCTGCGCGACACCGACCCGGCGTGCGTCGCCCAGGTCCCCGCGTCGCCCGTCCCGCCCCGGTACACGGGGATCGCGGACTCCCACCCGTACGCCACGACGTCGTCCCGCGGGACCACGTACGTCGCCGACGCGGGCGCCAACGCGATCCTGTCGGTGAGCGACCGCGGCCGGGTCCGGACGGTGGCCGTGCTGCCCGCGCAGCCCGCGGTCGTCACCGCCGAGGCGGCAGCGGGCCTCGGGTGGCCCGCGTGCGTCGTCGGGCAGACGTACTGGTTCGAGCCCGTCCCGACGGACGTCGAGGTGGGCCCGCGCGGCGTGCTCTACGTGACGACGCTCCCCGGCGGGCCCGAGGACGCGAGCCTCGGCGCGCGCGGCGCGGTGTACACGGTCGATCCCTGGCGCGGCGCGGTGCGCCGGCTCGCCACCGGGTTCCTCGGCGCGACCAACCTCGCCGTGTCCGGCGACGGCACGGTCTACGTCGCCGAGCTGTTCGGCGGGAAGATCTCGCAGGTCGGCAAGCGCGGGCCGAGCGCCCTCGTCGAGGTCCCGCTCCCCGCGGGCCTCGAGTGGGACGGCAAGGGCCTGCTCGCGACGACGAACGCTCTCCCGGCGGACGAGACGACGCCGCCCGACGGGCACCTCGTGCGCATCGACCTCGGCCGGCACGGCGGGCGCTGACGGACCACCGACCCCGGGCGTCGCCTCGGCGCCCGGGGTCGGTCGTCAGGCGCGGGCCGCGGCGACCGCCCGGCCGAGCGCGTCGACGCTCACCGCGACGTCGGCGTCCGTCGTCGCCCAGGAGCTCACGGAGACGCGGAGCACGGCGCGGTCGTGCCAGCGCGAGCCGGACATCCACGCGGTCCCGTCGTCGAGCACGCGCCGCACGACGTCCTGCGTGCGCGCGTCGTCGACGAACGCCGCGCACACCTGGGTGAACACGACGTCGTGCAGCACCTCGCCGTCGAGCGCGCGCACCGCGTCGGCGAACGTCGCCGCGTGGCGGCAGAACCCGTCCACGAGATCGGCGACGCCCGAGCGGCCGAGCGCCCGCAGCACCGCCCAGACGGGGAACGCGCGACCGCGCCGCGAGAGCTCGGGCACCTTGTCGAGCGGGTCGCCCGCCTCGCTCTGGATGAGGTAGTCGCCGTGCATGCCCATCGCGGCCCGCAGCGGCGCCGGGTCCGCGACGATCGCGAGCCCGCAGTCGTACGGGACGTTGAGCGTCTTGTGCGCGTCGGTCGCCCACGAGTCGGCGCCCTCGTACCCCGCGACGAGGTGGCGGTACGTCGGCGACGCGGCGGCGAAGAGCCCGAACGCGCCGTCGACGTGCACCCACGCGCCGTACCGGTGCGCGACGTCGACCGCCGGGCCGAACGGGTCGAACGCCCCGGAGTGCACGTTGCCCGCCTGCAGCACGACGATCGTGGGCGCCGGGGTAGAGCCCCGGTCCCGCGAGGTAGAGGCCAGGTCCCGCGAGGTAGAGCCCCGGTCGTCCGAGGGAGAGGCAGGGTCGGCCAGCGCCTCCTCGAGCGCGGCGACCGAGACCCGGCCCTGGTCGTCCGCGGCGACGACCTCGGGCGCCCCGAGCCCGAGGTACGACAGCGCGAGGTCGACCGACTCGTGCCGCTCGGCACCGACGAGCACGCGCACGCGCGGCGCACCCGTGAGACCGTCGCGCCGCACGTCCCACCCCGCGCGGCGCAGCACCTCGCCGCGCGCAGCGGCGAGCGCCGTGAAGTTCGCGGTCGTGGCGCCGGTGACGAACCCGACCGCGCCCGACGCGGGCAGGCCCAGCAGCTCGAGCAGCCACGCGCTCGTCACGTCCTCGACGGCGGTGTGGGCCGGGGTGACGGTGCGCAGCGCGGAGTTCTGGTCCCACGCGCTCGTGAGCCAGTCGGCCGCGAGCGCCGCCGGGTGGCTGCCGCCGATGACCATGCCGTAGAAGCGGCCCGACGGCATCGCGGTGAGGCCCGGCCCGCACGCCGTGGCGAGCAGGTCGACGACGTCGGCGGCCGGGCTCGGGCCGTCCGGCAGGTCCGTGCCGAGCGCGGCGACGACGTCGGCGACGCCCGCCCGGGGCGGGACCGGGCGCGTCGCGAGGGAGTCGAGCCACGCGGCGGCGTGCTCGTGCGCCCGCAGGAGGGCGGCGTCGCGATCGTCCATGACCGCTCCTGACCGGGCCGGACCGACGCCGGCCCTCCCGCCAGGCTGGACCCGTGGGGAGCGCGGGTCAACCGCTCCGGCGGTAACCGGCACGTCCGTACTTCTTACGCCCAGGCAATCCCCAGGCAACACACGGTCCCTAGCGTCGGGCGGGCCAGATGTTCCCCCCGACGGAAGGCCCCCTGTTGAGAACGTTCACCCTGACCCTGTCCGGCCGCGCCGTCGCGGCCGTCGTCGCGCTCGTGCTCGCGTGCGCCGCCCTCGCCGCGACGGTCGCGTACACCGTCGCCGACTCCCGGGCGTCGGCCGCCGCCGCGCGCGCCGAGGGTGCCGCGGCACCGGTGCTCGCGGCCGGGACCGCGCCCGCCAACCCGCTCGGCATCACGTCCGCGCGGTACGCGACCGCGACGGCGACCGCCGCGGCGGAGAAGCCGAAGGTCGTCGTCGTCGCGACCGGCGGCACGATGGCCGGCAAGGCGACCGGCCGCGACACGTTCACGAGCTACCGCGCCGGTACCTACCGCATGGAGGACATGCTGAACACGCTGCGGCCCGAGCTCGACGCGGTCGCCGACGTCACCGCCGTCCAGTTCGGCAACGCCGGCTCGTCCGGCTACTCGATGGAGCAGTTCCACGCGCTCACGCTCGAGGTGGAGAAGCAGCTGAAGACCGCCGACGCCGTCGTGGTGACGACCGGCACGGACACGCAGGAGGAGTTCGCGTACTGGCTCGACCTCACCGTGCGGTCGCGCAAGCCCGTCGTCACGTCCGGCTCGATGCGCCCGTGGGGGTCGGGCGCCGGGCCGGACTCGAGCCTCGTGTTCGGCACGGACGCGCCCGCGAACCTCTACAACGCGATCAAGGTCGCCGCGTCCCAGCAGACGTTCTGCTTCGGCACGGTGCTCATGCTCAACGACGAGATCCAGGCGGCCCGCGAGGTCACGAAGTCGAACTCGTACCGCACCGACACGTTCCAGACGCGCGAGTACGGCGTGCTCGGCTGGATCGACGGCGACAACGTCACGCTCGGCCGCGCACCGGCGCGCGTGCTCGCGTGCGACACCGAGGAGTGGTTCACGCCGTTCGACCTCGCGAAGGTCGACGCGAAGACGCTCCCGCGCGTCGAGATCCTCATGTCCTACCAGCAGGCCGGCGGCGAGGCCGTGACGGCGTTCGCGAACGCAGGCGTCCAGGGCATCGTCACCGCGGGGACGGGTGCGGGGGGCATCTCGTCCGCGATGAGCCAGGCGCGCACCGCCGCCGTCCGCGACAAGGGCGTCTGGTTCGTCTCGACGACGCGCACCGGGTCGGGGTCGTCGTACGGGGGCGGCAACGGCATCATCGCGGGCGGCGACCTCACGGCCGTCAAGGCGCGTCTCCTGCTGCTCCTGTCACGCGCCTTCACCGACGACTTCGCGACCGCCCAGGGCTGGTTCACGACCTTCGGCAACGCGTCGTTCGACCAGTCCGCGACGGCGGCCACGGTCGGCGCCGAGCCGGGCTCGACGACGGTCCGCTTCTCCGGCACCGCGACGCCGTCGTGCAAGGCCGCGGGCAAGCAGCTCTGGCTGACGGCGGCCGTGACGAACGAGGACACGGTGCCGATCGACGTGCACGTGCAGACCCCGGCGGGCGAGCACACGTTCTCGGCGGTCCCCGCCGGCGAGTCGGCCGAGAAGACGCTCGCCGTGAAGGCCAAGACGCTCGACGCGGGCGAGATCACGCTCGTCGCGACGAAGGACGTCGACGGGCGGGCCGTGCAGACGGAGACGACCGCCGCCTACCCGGAGACGGCATGCCGCTGACGCCCTGACCCCCACCCGTCGAGCACGGGGACGGCGACCGGATCCGCACCCATCCGGTCGCCGACCCCGTGCTCGGCAGCGTCGTGGGGGTCTCGGTGGGCGACCCGGTGGCTTGATCGAGGCTGGTTCACCGGTTACGCAGGTGTCCTCACGAATCCCGTAGGGTGGGCGCGGCCGCGGCGTCGCGGCCGCCGCCGACGAAGGGGGACCCCGTGACCGACCCGACGACCACCACCGCACCGACGACGTTCGTGGTGACCGAGCAGCAGTTCGACGCGATGTTCCCGGAGCGGAACCCGTTCTACACGTACGCCGGGCTCGTCGCGGCGACGGTCGCGTACCCCGCGTTCGCGACGTCGGGCGGCGACCGCGTGGCCCGGCGCGAGGCCGCGGCGTTCCTCGCGCAGGTGAGCCACGAGACGCACGGTCTGGAGCACGTCGTCGAGGTCAACACCGCGAACTACCCGCACTACTGCGACCCCGCGCAGCCGTACGGGTGCCCCGCCGGGCAGGACGCCTACTACGGCCGCGGCCCGCTCCAGCTGAGCTGGAACTTCAACTACCGGGCGGCCGGGGAGGCGCTGGGGATCGACCTCCTCGCCGACCCGTGGCTCGTCGAGCAGGACCCGACCGTCGCGTGGCAGACGGCGCTCTGGTACTGGAACACCCAGCCCGGCACGGCCTCGATGACGTGCCACGACGCGATCGTCGGCGAGCACGGCTTCGCCGAGACCATCCGCTCGATCAACGGCCCGCTCGAGTGCGAGGGCGGCAACCCCCGCCAGATGAACAACCGCGTCCGCCTCTTCCGGCACTACGTCGAGATCGTCGGCACGACGACGGGCGACCACCTCACCTGCTGACCGCCTGCCAGCAACGAGCCCCCGCCGAGCACGACGTTGCTGTCGTCATCAGGCTGATAACACCAGCAACGTCGTGTTCGGCCGCGTGCAGGGTCGTTCTCGGCGCCGCCAGGCGCCGGGCGCAGTCAGGCGCAGGTGAGCGCGTCGTACGGGACGACGACGGCGCGGCCGTCCACCGTCGCGGTCGCCTCGCCCGCGGGGACGGTCGTGGAGCGGACGGCGAACGACCGGTAGGCCGACGCGCCCGGGGCGACGTCCGCGACGACGTGCGTGCCGTACGGCGTCGCGAGCGCGACGTCGACGGGCGCGTCCCCGGTGCTCGTCGCGCGCACCGCGACGTAGGCCTTGCCCGCGAGGCACCGCGCCTCGGCGGTGACGTCGAGCGCCGGGCCGGTGGCACCGGCGTCGGGCACGACGGCGTCCCACGGCGCCCGGGCCACGAACACGTCGGCGGCGCCCGCGTTCGTCGTGCCCGCGGGGGCGCCGTACGTGAGCCCGGTGAGCAGCGCCGCGCCGTCGCGGCCGTCGGCGGCGGGTGCGGGGGCCGCGAACAGGTTCGCGTCGTCCCACTCGTCGGCGCCGTCGCGCTCGCGCGACCCGGTCTGCGTCGCCTCGCCCGGGGTGCCGTCGGCCGCGACGGGGAACGTCACGACGTCGACCCCGCCGACGGCCGTGCCCAGCGCGCCGTACGTCGTGCCGACGACGAGCACCGCGTCGTCGGCGCCGAGCGCGCCCGTCACGCCGCGGTCGTCGGTCGACGTCCCGACCTGCGTCGTCCACAGGACCTCGCCCGCGGCGTCGAGGGCACGCACGACGACGTCGTTGTCCCCGAAGTTGCCGCCGTCACCGAGCGCCCCGCGCGTGTGCCCGACGGCGACGACCGACCCGTCCGAGCGCGCCACGAGGCCGTTGACCTGGTCGTTCTCGCTCGTCGCGACGGCACGCAGCCACTCCTGCTCGCCGTCCGCGCCGTACCGCGCGACCCAGCCGTCGTTCCCGCCCGCGCGCTCGGCCCCGGGCATCCCGCCGCCCGACACCCCGCCCACGTACACCGCGCCGTCGGGCGAGGCCGCGACCGCGAGCGCCTTGTCCTCGCCGAGCCCGCCCACCTGGCGCAGCCACAGCAGCTCGCCCGCCGCGGAGACCCGCCCGACCAGCGCGTCCTTGTCCCCGGCGCTCGGCGCGTCGCCCACGGCACCGCTCGTGTACCCGGCGACGTAGGCGCCGCCCGCGCCGTCGGGCGCGACGGCGTAGAAGCGGTCGGCCGCGCCGGGGTCGCCGGTCTGCAGCGTCCAGGCGCGCTCGCCGTCGGCGGTGACGGCCGCGACGAACCCGTCGTCGCGCGTCGTGCCGGCGTGGGCGCCGTCGAGGTCGCCCTTGGTGTACCCGGCGACGAGCACGCCCCCGTCGGCGCCCGGCACGACGCCGTACGCGCGGTCGTCCGCGGCCGTCGCGACCGCGTGCCGCCAGACCTCGGCGCCGTCGGCGTCGCGCCGCACGACGACCGTGTCGAGCCCGCCCGCGGGCTCGTACCCGTCCCACGCACCGGCGAGGTTGAGCGCGACGGCGGTCCCGCCGTCGGGCAGGGCCGCGACCCCGCCCGCGCGGTCGTCGCCCGCGGAGCCGAGGAGCTCGGCGTCCCACGGCGCGGCGGGCGTGGTGCGCAGGCGCGCCGAGACGTCGACGACCCCCTCGCGGAACGCGGGCCGCCAGACGTCCCAGTCGTGGCCGCCGTCGAGCACGCGCAGCTCGGCCGTCACGCCCGGGACGCGGCGCGCCTGGTTGTAGAGGCGCGCGGACTCGAAGTCGATGTCGTGCGTGGCCTCGGCGGGGTCGGGGTTGGCCCACTCGTCGTCGCCGACGGCGACGAACAGGTGCACCGGGAGCGCCGGGTCGAGCGCCGCGAGCGCCGTCGGGTACGACAGCTCGGTGTACCGGTCGGCGTCGAACGGCGCGCTCCCGACGCCGTAGCCGCCATGGTCGCGGGCCGAGGAGTCCGCGGGCGGCTGCGGCACGTAGACGGCGGGGCTCAGCACGATGCCCGCGGAGAACGTGTCCTGGTGGGCGAGCGTGAACCGCAGCGCGCCCGCGCCGCCCATGGAGTAGCCGCCGACGGCGCGCGCCTCGCGGTCCTCGACCGTGCGGTAGGTCGCGTCGACGTGCTCGACGAGGTCGCGCGTGAACGCCGTCTCGACGGCGGTGCCGGCCCCGGCGCCCGTCGCGTCCCCGGTGTACAGGGAATCCGTGTACCAGGAGCCGCGGTCGTTCCACGGCGCGTCGGGCATGACGACGACCATCGGCTGGATCTCGCCCGCCCCGATGAGCTCGTCGAGGTCGCCCGTGACCTGCTGCCACGCGGCCTGCGTGTCGCCGCGGCCGTGCAGCAGGTAGAGCGTCGGGTACTCCTGCGCGGCGTCGTCGTAGCCGGGCGGCAGGTAGACCGTGTAGTCGATCGGCCCGGCCGCGGAGTCCGCGACCCGCCCCGTCTCGACCGTGCCCTGCTCCGCGGCGGTCGCCGGGAGCGCGAGCGCCGACCCGCCGATCGTCGCGCTCACCGCCAGCGCGGCGAGGGCCGCCGTCGTCCCGGACCGCCGGTGCGGCCGTCGTGCTGCGTCCATGGTGTCTCCTCGTCGAGATCCGGTGATGACTGCCCCCTCCCCCTCCCTCGTCCCGCCGAGCACGACGTTGCTGTCGTGACCGGGCCGATGACGACAGCGACGTCGTGCTCGACCGGGAGGAGGGTCGTTCTCGGCCGCGCTAGCCGGGCGGGCGGCGGCCCGCCAGGGCCAGCACGGTGCGCGCGCGCTCGACCATCGCGACGTCGAGGAACGTGCCGTCGGCGAGCGCCACGACGCCCGTGCCCGACGCCGTCGCGTCGCCGACGCGCTCGACGACCTCGCGCGCCCGGTCCACCTCGTCCGGGGTCGGGAGGAACGCGTCGCGGATGGTGTCGAGCTGCACGGGGTGGATCGCGGTGCGGCCGCAGAACCCGAGCGACCGCCCGGCGCGGCACGACGCCGCGAGCCCGTCGAGGTCGCGCACGTGCGTGAACGCGGACATCGCGGGCGACGGCAGCCCCGCCGCCCGCGCCGCGACGACGACCCGGCTGCGCGCCCACGCGAGCCCGGCCTCGTCGTCGACCCGCAGGTCGGAGCGCAGGTCGGCCTCGCCGAGCCCGAGGGACGCGACCTGCGGCGACGCCGTCGCGAGCTCGAACGCGCGCTCGACGCCGAGCGCCGACTCGACCAGCAGGTGCAGCGCTCGCCCGGGGAGCGCCGCGGCGAGCGCGCGCACCTCGTCGGCGGACTCGACCTTCGGTGCGCGCGCCCCGACGGCGAGCGGCAGCCCGGCGAGGGCCGCGACGTCGGCGGCGTGCCACGGCGTCGCGGGGTGGTTGACCCGCACCTGGACGCCGCGCGCGGCGGCCGCGTCGTCGAGCAGCGCGACGGCGTGCGCCCGCGCCTCGTCCTTGCGCGCCGGCGCGACGGCGTCCTCGAGGTCGACGAGCACGACGTCGGCCGCGGACCCGAGCGCCTTCGCGACCCGGTCGGGCCGGTCCGCGGGCACGTACAGCAGCGTCAGCGGCACGGCGCCCGGCCGGTCGCCGCGGCCCGTCACACCGCCCCCTCGGCCCGGAGCTCCGCGACGCGCTCGGGCGAGAAGCCGAGCTCGCCGAGCACGGCGTCGGTGTCGGCGCCGTGCGCGCGGCCGGTGAAGCGGATGACGCCGTCGTTCTCGGACATCCGGAACAGCGGGCCCTGCATGAGCATCGGGCCGAGCTCGGGGTCCTCGATCTCGTGGATCGTGCCGAGCGCGCGGAACTGCGGGTCGTCGACGATGTCCTGGGCGTCGTAGATCGGCGCGACGGCGGCCTGCGCCTCCTCGAACGCGGCGACGACCTCGTCGCGCGTGCGCTGCGCGATCCAGCCGCCGACGGCCTCGTCGAGCAGGTCGGCGTGCTGCGCGCGCTCGACGCCGCTCGCGAACCACGGCTCGTCGACGATTTCGGGACGCCCGACGAGGCGCATGACGCGCTCGGCGATGGACTGCGCCGACGTCGACACCGCGACCCACTGCCCGTCGCGCGTGCGGTAGGTGTTGCGCGGAGCGTTGTTCGCGGACCGGTTGCCGGTGCGCGGCTGCACGGTGCGGAGCTGGTCCCAGCGCGTGATCTGCGGCCCGAGCATCGCGAGGATGGGCTCGATGATCGCCGTGTCGACGACCTGCCCGTGCCCGGTGCGCTCGCGCGTGGACAGCGCCACCATGACGGCGAACGCGGTCGCGAGCGACGCGACCCCGTCGGCGAGCCCGAACGGCGGGAGGGTCGGCGGGCCGTCGGGCTCGCCGGTCATCGCGGCGAACCCGCTCATCGCCTCGGCGAGCGTGCCGAACCCGGGGCGGGTGCGGTACGGCCCGACCTGCCCGAACCCGCTCACGCGCGCGAGCACGAGCCGCGGGTTGCGCGCGGACAGCTCGTCGTAGCCGAGGCCCCAGCGCTCGAGCGTGCCGGGCCGGAAGTTCTCGACGACGACGTCCGCCTCGGCGGCGAGCGCGAGGAACACCTCGCGGCCGCCGTCGCTCCCCAGGTTCGCGGTGACGGTGCGCTTGTTGCGCCCGAGCGTCTTCCACCACAGGTTCACGCCGTCCTTCGCGGCGCCGTGCGTGCGCGACGGGTCGGGCTTCGTGGGGTGCTCGACCTTGACGACGTCGGCGCCCAGGTCGCCGAGGTGCATCGCCGCCATGGGACCGGCGAACAGCGTCGACGCGTCGACGACGCGCAGGCCCGCGAGCGCGCCCGCGGCCGGGTCGCGCGAGACGCGCGGTGCGTCCGTCATGCCGTCACCCCCGTCGCGTCGTCGGCGAGGTCCCACGCGCAGCGGAACCCGACGGTCGCGCCGCGCGCGAGCCCCAGGCCCGGGACGAGGAGCTTGACCGCGTAGTCCGCCGCGTGGCGCCCGCCCTCGACGTACCAGTCGGAGCCCTCGGCGCGGTGGTCGCTGCCGCCCTTGAGCATGACGAACCGCGTGCGGCCGTCGGAGTGCTCGGAGCCCGTCCAGCTCCACACGGCGGGCTCGCCGCGCGTCCAGCCGGGCTGCTCGGCCGCGAGCTGCCACTCGTCCTCGGTGGGCAGGCGCCCGCCGCGCCACGCGCAGAACGCGCGCGCGTCGTCGAGGTCGACGAAGGTCACGGGCTCGTCCTCCGTGCCGGGCGCTGGACGGCCGTCGACCCAGTGCGCGAGGAAGCGGTGCGCGACGGCGGGCACGTACGCGGTGGCCGCGAGGAACTCCGCGAACTCCGCGTTCGTCACGTCGCGGCCCACCGCCACCGGGGCGGCGAGGCCGCCGTCGCGCTGGAGGGTCCGCGCGTCGTGCAGGCGCGGCGGGAGCGGCTTCCACTCGTCCACGTACGGCGCGCCCTGGTACATCCCGGTCTCGCGCGCGCGGTAGCGGACGGTCAGCGCGTACGGCCCCTCAGGCACGACGACGGCGCCCGCCCCGGGCGCGCCCGTCGCCCGGGCGGCGTCCTGCCCGACGACGGCCTCCGGCCCGGTCGGGTCCGTCTCCCCGGTCGGAGCGGACGTGGGGACAGAGGCGTCGAGGCGCCGCGCGAGGCGGTGCGGGAACCGCGCGTCGGGGTCGTGCGGCGCGGTCTCGTCGAGCGAGGCGACCACGTCGCGCAGGTGCGGCAGCCACGCGGGCTCCGCCGCGCCGTCGGCCACGCGCAGCGCCGCGGCGATCCCTCGGCCGGGCACGCGCACGTCCGCTCCGTCCCCGCCGCCCGCGAGCAGCGGGCCCGCGTAGTCGGCGTCACCGCGGTTGACGAGCGTCCACAGGGTGACGCCGTCGAGCTCCCAGCGCGACGCATACACCCCGGCGGCCTCGGCCTCGGGCGCGAGCTCGGCCAGCGGCGTCCACTCGCCGTCGAGCAGCAGCGGACGCGCCGCGCGCTGGACCGTGACCAGGCGCGTCACGGTCGCGGCGTCGCGCCGCGACCAGCCGACCCACACGCCGAACACGACCTCCCACACCATGACGCCCACGCCGTTGAGCCACGCGGACTGGAGCTCCTCGGAGTGGTCGCGGTGCCAGCGGCGCACGTGGTGCTGCATGTGCCGGCGCTCGTACCAGTGCGCGCGCAGCACGCCGGGCACGGGCGAGTCGGCGAAGAACTGCGCCCACGACGACGAGTGGTCCTCGATGCGCTCGACCGGGAGCTTGGACTCGCCCTCCAGGACGATGCCCGGGCGCGCGGCCTCGAGCCGCGCGACGAGCTCCGGCTCGGCCTTCTTCAGCGTGTCGAGGAAGACGCCGTCGGCGCCGAGGTCGCGCACGACGGCGGCGAGCTCGGTGAGGTCGTCGTCGCCGCGGCGCGTGCCGACGTCCCACGGGTTGTAGTCGACGAACACGAGCAGGCCCGCGTCGTGGAACGTCTGCACGAGGTCGACGATCCCCGGGACGTCGCGGTAGAAGTCCCACTGGTTGCGGTCGTCGATCCCGATGACGGGGTACGCGTGCCACAGCACGACGGCGTCGAGGCCGCCGAACCGCTCGCGCGCGTCGGCGAGGAACCGCTCCGGCGTGAACCGGTGCTCCTCGAACGAGTACAGCAGCTCGTCCCACAGCCACACCTGCGCGACCGTCGAGCACCCCGCGGCCCACGCCGCGTCCGGGCGGTCGTACGCCGCGCCCGTGTACCCGTGGCGGCGGCGCGCGTCGTCGCGCCACGCGGCGAGGCGCTCGCGCCAGGCCGGGCGGTCGGCGGGGTCGGCCGGGCCGACGAAGATCTTCGCCTCGTCGAGCGCGAGGGACTGCTCGGGCGTGAGCGGCCCGTCGAGCGCGACCTCGGTCGGCAGGTCGATCGGGCGCGGGACCAGCGGGTCGAACGTGTAGGTCATGGTGCCTTTCCCTCGGCGGGCCGGGCCCGCGCTCGGACGTGCTGCGGACGGGCTCAGGTCGGTCGGTCGGCGTTCGCGGCGCGCTCGGCGAGCGCGACGACGTCCGCCGCGTCGGGCACGGCGTCCTGCGCACCGGGGCGGGTCACGGCGAGCGCGCCTGCGGCGGCGGCGAGCCGCGCGGCGTCGGGCAGGTCGGCGCCGCGCGAGAGCGCCGCGGCGAGGACGCCGCAGAACGTGTCGCCCGCGCCGGTCGTGTCGACCGCCTCGACGGCGATCGCGGGGACGGTCGTGAGCAGGGGCCCGGCCGGGCGGCGCTCCGCGACGAGGCTGCCCTCTCCGCCGAGCGTCACGACGACGGCCGGCACGCGCTCCAGCAGCAGCCCCGCGAGCGTGCTCGGGTCGGCGTCGCCGGAGGCGCCCGCCAGGTCCGCCGCCTCGTGCTCGTTGACGACGAGCACGTCGAGCGCGGCCCAGACGTCGTCGGGCAGGTCGCGCGACGGCGCCGCGTTGAGGACCAGCAGCGCGCCCGGCCGGCGCGCCGCGGCGGCGGCGCGCACGACGTCGAGCGGGATCTCGAGCTGCGCGAGCACGACGTTCGCCGCGGCGATCCGCTCGGCCTGCGCCGCGCCGACCGTCACGTGCGAGTTCGCGCCGGGCGCGACGACGATCGCGTTCTCGCCGTCGGGCGAGACGGTGATGAGCGCGGTGCCCGTCGCGGCGTCCACGCGCTCGACGAGGTCGGCCCGCACCCCGCCGCGGTCGAGCGACGCGAGCAGCAGGTCGGCCGCGTCGTCGTGCCCGAGCGCGCCGACGAAGGTCGTCTCGGCACCGCCCGCGCGCGCCGCGCCGACCGCCTGGTTCGCGCCCTTGCCGCCGGGGTTGCGCCGCAGCTCGCCGCCGAGGATGGTCTCGCCGCCGCCGGGGTGCCGCGGCACGTCGACGACGAGGTCGACGTTCGCCGACCCGACCACCACGACCCGTCCCGACCCGCCCGGGACCGTGGCGCCCTGCTCCCCGTCCGCCGTCGTGCTCATGCCTGCGCCTCCTCCGTGGGACCCTGCACGGCTCCCCCGGCCACCACGACCGGGACCGTCGCGAGCGCGACCGTCCGCGCCGCGAGGTCCACGATCCTCTGCTCGCCGCCGGGCAGCGAGGTCGCGATGTGGCCGTCGAGCGGGCGCGTCCACCGCTGGCCGATCCCCTCGACGCCCTGCAGCGCACCCACCACGCCGCCGACCGTCGCCCCCGCCGAGTCGGTGTCCCAGCCCGCGGTGACGGCGATCGCGACGCTCGCGCCGAAGTCGCCGCGGCCGTCCGCGCCACGCCCCGCGGTGAGCGCGTAGGCGATCACCGCGGCGTTGTTGAGCACGTGCACCCAGTGCAGGTCGCCGTACGCCGCGTGGATCGTGTCGAGCCCGGCGCGCACGCCCGCCTCGGACGCGTCGCCGTCGCGGCCCGCTTCCCGCCCGAGCCGGATCGCGGCGGCCAGGCGGCTGCCCGGCGGCACGACGGCGTCGGCCGCGTCGAGCACCTCGTCCACCGTCTCGCAGACCATCGCCGCCGACGCGAGCGCGGCCGCCCACATCGCCCCGTACACGCCGTTGCGCGTGTGGCTCAGGCGCGCGTCCGTCCACGCGAGGCGCGCGGCCTCGCGCACGTCGCCGGGCGAGACCCAGCCGAGCACGTCCGTGCGGATGAGCGCGCCGATCCACTCCCGGAACGGGTTGTGGTGCGTCGCCGTCTCCGGCACCGGCCGCGCGTCGAGGATGTTGCGGTACGCGGCGCGCTCGGCCGTGAACACGCGGCCCGCGGGCAGCGCGTCGAGCCAGAGCTGCGCGACGTCGTCCGTCGTGAAGCCGCGCCCGTGCCGCTCCAGCAGGGCGAGCGCGAGGATCGGGTAGTTGAGGTCGTCGTCCTCGGGCATCCCGTCGATGTTCTCCTCGAGCGACGTCGGGGCGCTGCGCCGGTTCCACGGCCAGCGCGCGGCGACGTCGTCGGGCAGCCCGACGGCGGTGAACCAGCGGTCCAGCGGCCACCGGCCCGTGGCGCGCAGGATCTCCTCGATCCCGGCGCGCGGGATCTTCTCCACGGGCTTGCCGAGCAGGCAGCCCGCCGCGCGCCCGGTCCACGCGCCGAGCACGCGGTCCGCGTACGCGGCGTCGGCGGCGGCGGTTCCGGTTGGCGCACCGGCCGCGATGCCGGCGGAGGACCCGACGGCGCCCGGGCGGGTGGGCAGGCCGGGCGCCGCCGGGAGCGTGGTGAGGATCGCGTCCCAGTCGTCGGGCTCGTGCGGCGCGGGCGCCGCGGGCAGCGCGTCGAGCTCCACGAGCAGGTCGTGCGCGAGCGCGCGCAGCTCCGGGGTCGCGGGGACGGGACCGGCCCCGCTCACCGCGGGGACGGGGTCCCCGCCCGCGGCGGCCCAGCGCTCGCGCACGTCCGCGAGCGCCGCGGGGTCCTTGCCCTCCGCCGCGGCCTGGACGAGCTCGTGCGCGAGCAGGTCCTCGGGCTGGGCCCAGGTCAGCCTCACGCCGGGTCACCCGCCCGCGCGGCGAGGGCCGCGCCGTCGACGGGCGCGTTGCCGAGCTCGGCGAGCGCGCGCAGGCGGGCGGTCGCGCGCTCGCGGTCGGCCCGCAGGATGTCCTGCGCGGCGGACGCCATGAGCCGCCCGGTCTCCCGGACGTCCATGCGGCTCGCCTCCTCGATCGCGTCGAGCCACTCGTCCGGCACGACGGCGGTCCCGCCGAGGCCCGCGCACACCGCGCCGGCCATGACGGCGATCGAGTCGGCGTCGCGGCCGTAGTTCACGGCGCCGAGGACCGCGCCGCGGAAGTCGCCGCGGTGCCCGAGCACGAAGCCGAGCGCCGCGGGCAGCTCCTCGATGGACTTGGTGCGCGACGGGCGCCGCGCGTCCATCGACATCTGCCGGTACGCGGGCCCGACGGAGTCGAACGGCGCGACCGTGTCGCGGATCAGCCGCGCGAGGGCGCGCTCCTCCTCGTCGGTGGTGGGCGCCGTCGTCCAGCCGTCGAACGCCTCGACGACGGCCTGGAGCGCGGCGGCCGTGCCGTCGTGCGCGACGTCGAGCGCGGCGTGCACGACGTCGTCGACCGTGGCCCCCGGCGCGACGGACGCGGCGACCATGGCCGCGAACACGCCCGCCGCCTCACGGCCGTAGCTCGACTGGTGCGCGCCGGTCAGGTCGATCGCCTCGGCGTACGCGCCGCGCGGGTCGCCCGCGTTCGCGAGCCCGACGGGCGCGACGTACATCGCGGCGCCGCAGTTGACGACGTTCCCGACCCCGGCCTCGCGCGGGTCGACGTGCCCGTAGTGCAGGCGCGCGACGATCCACTTCTCCGCGAGGAACACGCGCTGGAGCAGCAGGGCCGTGGACTCGAGCTCGGGGATCCAGCGCGGCTCGCCGATCATGAGGGGCACGAGGTCCTCGGCCATCGCGTACGCGTCGAGGTGCTCGCGGCGCTTCGCGTACACCTCCACGAGCGCGCGCGTCATGAGGGTGTCGTCCGTGATGTGCCCGTCGCCCTTGTGGTAGGGCGCGATCGGACGCGCGTCCTGCCAGTTCGGGTACCAGGGCTCCACGATCCCCGTCACGCGGCCGCCGTGGCGCTCCTCGATCTGCTCGGGCGTCCAGCCCTCCGTGGCGCCTCCCAGCGCGTCCCCCACCGCCGCTCCGGTGATCACTGCCACCGCTCGGTCGTCCAGCCAGGTCACGATCCACTCCCTGTCGATCCGTCTCGGCGCCTCGCGCCGGTGCGACCCGTGCGGGTCGCGGTTCCCGGCCGGGCGGTCGCGTGCGCGGCCGCCCGGCCGCTGCTGCTCGGTGCTCGCCGCGACCCGTGACGCGGTGCCGCGGCGAGCGACCGAGAGTGCTACTTGGTGATCTCGGCCCAGCCCGACTCGAGCTCGGTCGCGAGCTGGTCGGCGTCGATCTCCTGGGCGAGGAACTTCTGGTACGCGGGCGTCGCGACGGTGTCCTTCCACTGCGCGTACGCGTCGACGAACAGGTACGGCGCCGAGGTGAGGTACTGGCCGGAGGAGAGGATCGTCGACCAGCCGTTCTCGTCGCCGAGCGACTCCGCCATGGCCTCCTGGGCCGACGTCGTCGCGGGGATGAGCGCGTCCGCCTCGTTGAGCGCGGCGAGGTTCTCCGTCTGCGTGAAGAACTCGATGAACTCCGCGGACTCCTCGACGTGCTCGGAGTCGATGTTCACCGAGAGCGTCTGCGGGTTCGCGGCCTGCTCGGCGCCGTCGGGGCCCTCGAGCGGGGGCAGCACGACCCAGTCGAAGCCCTCGGGCGCGTCGTTCGCGATGTTCGCGGCCTGGAACGAGCCCTGGATCGTCATCGCGACGTCGCCGGCGTAGAACGACGCGAGCGTCTCCGACCCGGACTGCGTGAGGGTCACCGGCAGCACCGTGCCGTCGGTGTGCGCCATCGTGTCGACGAGCTCCGGCAGGGCCATCTCGCCCTCGCCGATGGTGATGCTCGCGTCCGCGCCGGTGCCCTCGAAGTACTCGCCGCCGAAGCCGGGGGCCATCGCCATGAACGCGGCCGTCGGGCTCGCGAGCCCCCACCCGAGCCCGTACGCGCCGTCCTTCGTCGTGGCCTGCGCGATCTGGCGCAGCTCGTCCCACGTCATCGTCTCGCCCGTCGGGATCTCGACGCCGGCCGCGTCGAGCATCGTCTTGTTGGCGAAGACCATGTAGGACTGCAGCTCGGTCGGGTACGCGATGACCTGGTCGTCGACCGTCACCGCGTCGAGGATGCCCTCGGGGATGTCGTCCCGGCGCTCGTCGGACATGTACTCCGAGAGGTCCGCGAGGTACCCGTCGACCGCGAACGGCACGATGCTCGCGGCCTCGTAGTGGATGATGTCCGGCGCGGCGCCGCCGTTGAACTGGGTGATGAGCTTGTCGTAGATGCCGTCCCAGCCGGCGGGCACGATCTCGACCTGGACGTCGGGGTTCGCCTCGTTCCAGTCGGCGACGATCTTCTCGGTCGCCTCGATCGCGGCGGGCTGGTCGGACAGCGACTGGAACTTCAGCGTCACCGTGCCGCCGTCGGCGCCGTCGTCCCCGCTGCCGCCCCCGCTGGAGCAGGACGCGACGAGCAGGGTCGTGATCGTGAGGCATGCGGCGATGGACGCACCACGAGTCTTCATGGTTCTACCTTTCGGGTGGGGGTGGGGTCGAGAGAGCCTGGGGGCGGGACCGGGCGTGGAGGGGGTCACGGTCAGCCCTTCACCGCGCCCGAGAGCAGGCCGCCGGTGAGCTTCTTCTGCATGATCGAGAAGAAGACGATGCTGGGGATGGCCGCGAGCACGGAGCCCGCGGCGAGGGGGCCGAGCGCCACCTTGCCCTCGCCGCCGATGAACATCTTCAGCGTGATCGGCAGCGTGTAGTTCTCGGGCGACTGCAGCAGCACGAGCGCGAAGAAGAACTCGTTCCACGAGGACACGAAGCTGAACATCGCGGTCGCGACGATCCCGGGCATGAGCAGCGGGAAGACGATGGTGCGCAAGACCGTGAGCCGGCTCGCGCCGTCCATGGAGCCCGCCTCCTCGAGGTCCACGGGGATGGCGCTGACGTAGCCCTGCATCATCCACAGCGCGAACGGCAGCGTGTACGTGGTGTGGACGAGCGTGAGGCCGACGAGCGAGTCCGTGAGCCCGATGGTCCGCAGGATGAGGAACAGCGGCAGGATGATGAGGATCACCGGGAAGACCTGGCTCACGAGGATCCAGCCGACGCCCGCCGCGCGGATCTTCCCCCGCAGCCGGGCGAGCACGTACGACGCCGGCAGCGCGATGACGATGACGAGCAGCGTGGACACGACCGCGACGATCGCGCTGTTCCAGGCCGAGCGGACGAGGCCCTGCCGGGCCAGCGCCTGGGAGTAGTTCTCCCAGTGCCAGTCCTGCGGGATGAGGCTCACGGTGAGCGAGTTGAGCTCGCCCGAGGACTTCAGCGAGGCCGAGATGAGCCAGAGCAGCGGGAAGCCGAGGAACAGGATGTAGAACCCCAGGGCCGCGTACTGGGCGGGGCGGACGAGTGCGCGCACGGGTCAGCTCTCCTTCTCGGAGCGGAACTGCGACCGCAGGTAGATCGCGAGCAGGAGGACGACCACGACGACGAGGACGACGCCCATCGCGGCGGCGTAGCCGATGTTGCGGTTCTTGAACGCCTCGAGGTACGTGAAGAGCATCGGGAGCATGGTCCGGCCGCCCGGGCCGCCCTCGGTGAGCACGTAGACCAGCGAGAACGAGTTGAAGTTCCAGATGAAGTTCAGCGACGTGATCGAGGTGATGATCGGGCGCAGGCTCGGGAGCGTCACCGCGGTGAAGCGGCGCCACGCGCCCGCGCCGTCCATGGCCGCCGCCTCGTGGAGCTCGTCCGGGATCTGCTGGAGCCCGGCGAGCAGCGTCACGGTGGTCTGCGGCATGCCGACCCACACCCCGACGACGATCACCGCGGGCAGGGCGGTCGAGAAGTCCGCGAGCCAGTTGATGTCGTCCGGCAGGCCCAGGGCGCCGAGGAACGCGTTGAGCGGCCCCGCGTTGGGCGAGTAGATCATCTGCCACATGATCGCCACGACGACCGGCGGCATGGCCCACGGGATGAGTGCGAGCACGCGCGTCAGGCCCTGGAGCCGGAGCCCCGAGTTGAGCAGGAGCGCGAGGCCCATCGCTGCGACGAGCTGGAGCAGCGTCACCGAGACGGCCCAGATCATGCCGATGCGGAACGAGTCCCAGAAGAACGAGTTGTCCGCGAGGCGCACGAAGTTGTCGACGCCGACGAACTGGTAGTCCGGCTGGCGCACGAGCCGCGCGTCGGTGAACGCGAGCGCGACGCCCATGACGAGCGGCGCGACGCTGAGCACGAGGATCGGCAGGAGCGACGGCATGACGAGCGCGATCGCCTCGCGCCGCTTGGCGCGGGCCATGCCGCCGGTCCGGCGCACCGGGCCGCGGTCGGGGCGCAGAGCGGAGCGACGGGGGTCGCCCGCGAGGGTCGGTGCGCTCACCGGGAACCACCCCCGGGAGCGGTCGACTCGCGCACGACGAGCCGCGGCCCGACGGCCGTGTGCCGCCCGGGCTCCGCGTCGCCGTCGACGAGGTCCACGACGAGCTGCGCGGCGACGCGTCCACGCTCCGTCGAGCCGAGCGAGACGCTCGTCAGGGAGGGCTGGAACACGCGGCCGATCTCCGTGTCGTCCATGCCGGTCACCGCGACGTCCTCGGGGACCGAGAGCCCGCGCTCGCGCACGGCCCGGATGGCGCCGATGGCGAGGAGGTCGTTGGCCGCGACGATCGCGTCCGGGCGGGCGTCGTCGTCCGTGGCGTCGAGCAGCGCGCGCGTCGTCGCGAGGCCCGCGGCGACGGTGAAGTCGAGGGCGGGCGCGACCTCGACCCGCTCGGCGTCGAAGTCGGCGGCACGCGTCGCGGCGTCGAAGCCGCGCTGGCGCGCCTCACCGGGGGTCGTGTCGAGGGGGCCGTTGAGGAACGCGATCCGGCGACGGCCGAGGCCGAGCAGGTGCCGCACCGCCTCGCCGATGCCGCCCGCCGAGTCCGTGGACACCGAGTCGATACCGCGGTCCGCGAGCGTGCGGCCGATGACGACGACGGGCACCGGCGCCTCGCGGATCTCCTCGACGAGCTCGTCGTCGGTGCGCAGCGGGCTGAGGATCATGGCGTCGACGAAGCCGCTCGACAGGCTGCGCACGAGCTCGACGGTGGACCGCGTGGTGTCCCCCGTCGTCATGACGACGACGCGGTAGCCGTGCGGCGCGAGCACCTCGTGGATCGCCGTCATCATCTCGACGTAGACGGGGTTGCCGATGTCCGCGACGGCGAACGCCACCTGGAACGTCTTCTTGAGGCGCAGCGAGCGCCCGATGGCGTCCGGGCTGTACCCCAGCTCGGTGGCCGCGGCGCGCACGCGCTCGACCATCGCGGGGCTCGCGCCCGTCCCGTGCAGCGCACGGGAGGTCGAGGCCAGGGAGACCCCGGCCCGCTGTGCCACCTGGATCAGCGTGGCGCGTGATGACGTCACTGTCGTCCACCTCGTCGTCGAAGGACCGTCGTTCTGGAAACGTTTCCAGACTGACGACCTCGACAGCCCTGGAAACGTTTCCGGGTTGGCGGACACTTTCGCACCCGCCCCGCCCGGACGTCAACCCCGCCGCCCCCGCGACGCCCGTCCCCCACTACGAGGTAGAGCCCTGGTCGCGCGAGGTAGAGCCGCGGTCGCGCGAGGTAGAGCCGTGGTCCCGACCTCGGCTCTACCTCGCGGGACCTCGGCTCTACCTCGGGCTTCCACGGGTACGGGGTTCCGCGTAGGGGGGTTGTCCACGACGCCGCGCGGCGGTCAGGCTCGACGCGACCCGACCACCGACGAAAGGTGCACCGATGCACACGCGAGCCCCGGCGTCGTCCTCCCCCGCGGCGCCCACGACGGCCGCCGCCCGGCCGATCTCCCGCTCTCTCGCCCTGCTCCTCGGCCTCGTCCTCGCGCTCGCGGGAGCGCTCTCGTGGTCCGTCGCGGGCCCGGCGCAGCAGGCGCACGCCGCGACGTGCGCGGCCCCCTGGAGCGCGAGCGCCGTCTACACGGGCGGCGCCGTCGTCTCCCACGGCGGCCAGAACTGGAAGGCCGGCTGGTGGACCCAGGGCGACACGCCCGGCACCACCGGCGAGTGGGGCGTCTGGCGCAGCCAGGGCGCCTGCGGCGGCGGCACGAACCCCGGCAACCCGGGGAACCCCGGCAACCCGACCGGGTTCGTCGTCTCCGAGGCGCAGTTCAACCAGATGTTCCCCAACCGGAACCCGTTCTACACGTACCAGGGCCTCGTCGACGCGCTGTCCGCCTACCCGGGCTTCGCGACGACGGGCGGCACCGAGGTCGCCAAGCGCGAGGCCGCGGCGTTCCTCGCCAACGTCAACCACGAGACCGGCGGCCTCGTGTACGTCAAGGAGATCAACACCGCGAACTACCCGCACTACTGCGACACCTCGAAGCCGTACGGCTGCCCGGCAGGCCAGTCCGCCTACTACGGCAAGGGCCCGATCCAGCTGAGCTGGAACTACAACTACAAGGCCGCGGGCGACGCGCTCGGCATCGACCTGCTCAACAACCCGTACCTCGTCGAGCAGAACTCCGCGGTCGCGTGGAAGACCGGCCTGTGGTTCTGGAACACGCAGTCGGGCGCGGGCTCGATGTCCGGACACCAGGCGATCGTGTCGGGCGCCGGCTTCGGCGAGTCCATCCGCTCGATCAACGGCACGATGGAGTGCAACGGCGGGAACCCGGCGCAGGTGCAGTCGCGCATCGCCGCGTTCCAGCGGTTCACGCAGATCCTCGGCACGACGACGGGCAACAACCTCTCCTGCTGACCCGTCCCGCACGCCCGACGGCGGCCCGTCCCACCCCGGGGCGGGCCGCCGTCGTGCGTGGTGCCCCGTGCCGGGACGGACGGGTCAGAGCTGCGCGAGGAGGTCCCGCATGCGGTCGATCTCGCCGCCCTGGCCGGCCGCCGTCTCGGCGGCCATCTCGTTCGCGAAGAGGTCCTCCCCCTCGACGAGCACGACGTCGACCATCGCGAGCGCGCCCTCGTGGTGCTGGATCATCCCCTCGAGGAAGAGGCGGTCGAACTCCGGGCCGCTCGCGGCCTCGAGCGCCGCCAGCTGCTCGTCCGAGAGCATCCCGGCGGTCCCGTCGCCGTGGTCGTGCTCCGCGCCGTCGGGCGCGCGCGGGCCGGTCCCGCCCGCGTCCTGCGCGCCCTCGGGCACGGCGAGGTCGCGCGCCTGGAGCCACGACGCGAGCGCGTGCACCTCGGGCCCCTGCGCGGCGGTGACGCGCTCCGCGAACGACCGGACGGCGTCGGACCCGGCGCGGTCGGGCGCGAGCGCGGCGATCTCGAGGGCCTGGAGGTGGTGCTCGATCATGCCGGTGACGAACGCGGCGTCGGCCTGGTTCCACGAGCCCTCGTCGGGCGCCCCCGCGTAGTCCTCGGGGTCGACGGTCGTCGCGTCCTCCCCGGGCCGCCCGGGCTGCACGACGACGCTCGACGGCGTCGACGTCGGCTGCGGGTCGGGCGTGCACGCGGCCAGCCCGAGCGCGAACCCGAGCGCCAGGCCGGTCGCGGTGACGCCGCAGGTCAGGGCACGCACGGCGCTGCGCCGCGCTGTGTTACGGCTGGGAAAAATCTGCACCCGCGCTGTTCCCTCCGTGTAAAAGATCCTCGCCATCCGCCCGGTTTGAGTGGTCCAGATCACATGTGCCCGCCAGAATTTGCAGCACACTACCAAGGAGGTGTTTCCCTCGTGCATCGAAGAACGCACCGGCAGACGCACCGGCACCGGAGCCGGGTCCTGCTCGCCTCGTCCCTGGCGGCGACCCTCGCCGTCTCGACCCTCGCGGTCGCCACGACCGCCGCCGCGGAGCCGTCCGACGGCTCCCCCGAGGCGGTGGCGGCGCTCACCGAGCAGTCCGCCGCCTCGCTCGCAGACCTCCCCGCACAGCGCCTCGCCCCCCTCGCCCAGGCCACCGACGTCCTGGCGCCCGGGGAGACGGCCGGCAGCCCCAACCTCACGCACGTCGCCAACATCCCGAAGAACGGCAGCTTCGCGCCGGAGGGGCAGTACAGCACCGACCTCGCGTTCCAGGGCCGGTACGCGTTCGCCGGGAACTACGGCGGCTTCACCGTGTACGACGTCGCGAACCCGACCGCCCCGCAGCAGGTCGCCCAGGTCGTGTGCCCCGGGTCCCAGAACGACATCTCCGTCTACGGCGACCTGCTCGTCCTCAGCACCGACTCCTCGCGCAGCAACGACTCGTGCGAGAACGTCGCCCAGAGCGCCGCGATCAAGGACTCGTGGGAGGGCATCAAGGTCTTCGACATCTCCGAGCCGACGGCGCCCGAGTACGTGGCGTCCGTCGAGACCCAGTGCGGCTCCCACACGCACTCCCTCGCGCCGTCGCAGGACGGCGAGGAGCTGTTCGTCTACGTCTCGTCGTACAGCCCGAACGCGGCGTTCCCCGACTGCCAGCCGCCGCACGACCTCATCTCGGTCGTGCAGATCCCGCTCGACGACCCCGCAGCGGCGGAGCTCGTCTCCACGCCCGTCCTCTTCCCCGACGGCGGCAACCCGGGCGGCAACGGCTCGAGCACGACGTCGGGCTGCCACGACATCACGACCTACCCGTCGAAGGACCTCGCGGCGGGCGCGTGCATGGGCGACGGCATCCTGCTCGACATCTCCGACCGCGCGCACCCGGTGGTGACCGAGGTCGTCCGGGACACGACGAACTTCGCGTTCTGGCACTCGGCGACGTTCAACAACGCCGGCACCAAGGTCGTCTTCACGGACGAGCTGGGCGGCGGCGGGGCGCCGACGTGCAACCCGACCGTCGGGCCGGAGAAGGGCGCGGACGCCATCTACGACATCGTCGGCGGCGAGCTCGTGTTCAAGAGCTACTACAAGATCGAGCGCGAGCAGGCCGCGACGGAGAACTGCGTCGCGCACAACGGCTCGCTCATCCCCGTCCCGGGCCGCGACATCATGGTCCAGGCCTGGTACCAGGGCGGCATCTCGGTGTGGGACTTCACGGACTCGGCGAACCCCGTCGAGATCGCGTGGTTCGACCGTGGCCCGCTGTCCGCGGAGCGCCTGGTCCTCGGCGGCTCGTGGTCGGCGTACTGGTACAACGGCGCGATCATCTCGAACGACATCCAGCAGGGCCTCGACGTTCTGCTGCTCGACGACCCGGTGACGAACGCCGCGAAGTCGGTCGTGACGGACGAGTTCAACCCGCAGGCCCAGCCGACGTACACCGAGCCGCCGGCCTGGTCGAAGGGCACCGCCTACGCGGGCGGCACCACGGTCACCTACGGCGGCGCCGTCTGGCGCGCGCAGTGGTGGACGAAGGGCCAGGTGCCCGGCGCCGACGCGTGGGGCCCGTGGGAGGAGATCGCGGGGGTCGACTCCGCCGGGGTCGGCGCGTGGAAGCCGAGCCGCATCTACGTCAAGGGCGACAGCGTGACGTACGAGGGCACGACGTACACCGCGAAGTGGTGGACGCGGAACCAGGCGCCCGGCGACCGCTGGGGCCCCTGGGACCCGCAGGACTGACGCACCCCTCCCGGTCGCCTCGCCCGCGGGCGAGGCGCCCGGGAGAGCCGTCGAGCACGACGACGCCCGTCCGCCTCGGTAGGCGGGCGTCGTCGTGCGAGGGCCGTGCCCGCACGGCTCGCCCGTAGGATGCGGCCGCATGACCGGGAACCCGCTCGACGACGGCGCGCGCTGCCCCTGCCTCTCCGGCGACACCTACGGGTCGTGCTGCGGCCGGTACCACGCGGGGCTGCGCCCCGGCCCGGACGGCGCCGCCCCGGGCCCGCACGCACCGACCGCCGAGGCGCTCATGCGCTCGCGCTACAGCGCGTTCGCCGCCGGCGACGCCGACTACCTGCTCGCGACGTGGCACGCCTCCACCCGGCCCGCCGACCTCGAGCTCGACGACGACGTCGAGTGGCGCCGCCTCGACGTCGTGCGCACGGAGGCGGGCGGCCCGTTCGACACGACCGGGGTCGTGGAGTTCGTCGCGCACCACCGCTCGCGCACCGACCCGGCCGACCGCGGGCGGCTCCACGAGGTGAGCCGGTTCGTCCGGGAGGGCGACCGCTGGTCCTACGTCGACGGCGCGGTGCAGGGCTAGGAGCCGCCGCGCCGGCCCACCGGCGCCCGGTCGGCTCCGGCGACGCGGCCGCTCAGGCGATGCGGTGGCGCAGCGTGCCGACGCCGCCGACCTCGAGCGCGACCTCCACCCCGCCCTCGACGGGCACGGCGGACCGGTGCGCGCCCGTGAGCACGACGTCGCCCGGGCCGAGCTCGAGGTGGCGCGTGAGGAACACGAGCTGGTCGACGACGTCGTAGGAGAGCCCCGCGGTGGTCGACCGCGCCCGCTCCACCCCGTCCACCGCGACGACGAGCGCGGCGTCGTCGAGCGTGGCGGCGGTGTCGATCCACGGGCCGAGCGGCGTGAACCCCGTGCCGTTCTTCGCGCGCGTCATCATCGCGTCGAGCGGCACCTGGTCGTCGGCCGTGAGGTCGTCGGCGACGGTGCAGCCGAGGATCGCGCCGGGGACGTCGTCGGGCCGCAGGTCGCGGCACGGTCGTCCCACGACGACCGCGGCCTCCGCCTCCGCCACCAGGCGCCCCAGCGCGCGGTCGTGCCGGACGACGACCCCCGGCCCGACGACCGTGCGCGCCGACTTGAGGAACGCCTGCGGGGGCAGCGCCCGACCCTCCGGCCCGCTGTTGTGGGCCATGCCGACCACCACGCGCGGGCGGCACGGCGCGAGCAGGGCGCCGTCGAGGCCGGGGTCGTCGACGCGGACCCGCACGCCGCTCGACGCGGGCAGCGCCGGGCGGCCGTCGCGACCCGTCGCGGGCTCGGGGACGTCCGCGACGAGCACGTCCCAGGCGTCGCCGTCGAGCACGGCGGCCCGCGGGCCGTGCGCGGTGCGGAGCCGCGCGATCCTCACGACGACCCGGCCCGGTCGGTCGCGGCGGCGACCGGCCGGTCCACGAGCCGCAGCGGCACGCGCGCGAGGACGATGCCCCGGCGCTGCCAGGTGTAGGCGACGAGCAGCGTCGCGCCGTCGGTCGTCGCCGACGGGTAGGAGTACTCGCCGCGCCCGTCCGTGACGATCCCCGTGTCGCCGGCGGCGAACCCGCTCGGCGGGCCGGCCTCCCGCAGGGCGGGCACGGGGACGCCCGGGAGCGTGGCGGGCGCCTCGGTCCCGTCCTCCAGGTCGAGCACCCGGTGCCAGGTCAGCCCGTCGTCGTCCGAGACCGAGACGCTCAGCGGGCACCGCGCGCCCCACTCCTCGCCGACCGGGTTGTGCACGAGGGCGACGCGCCCGCTCGGCAGGCGGACGGCCGTGAGACCCGAGTTGTTGTTGGGCAGCCGCGTGGGTGCGGCGACCGTCCACGTGCGGCCGTCGTCGGCGGACGTCGTCCGGAAGACGAGGCCCTCGCTCGACCGGCAGACGGCGACGAGACCCGACCGCCCCGACCAGAGCGCCGGCTGGATGACCCCGGCGCCGCGCAGCCGCGACCGGTCGAGCGGGACGTCCGCGAGCGCCCAGCTCGCCCCGGCGTCCTCCGAGCGGTCGAAGCGCGCGGCCCAGACGGGGTCCGCTCCCCCGCTCTCGACCGAGGACGGGGCGAGCCACGCGCCGCGCGGCGTGACGACGGGCGGGTTCTTCACCGGGCCCCGACCGCCGCTCGCGTCCCCGGGCACGAGCTCGCGCGGCGCCGTCCAGGTGCGGCCGTGGTCCGTGGACGTGCGGTACCAGGTCACCCAGCGCGAGATCCGCTCGCCCCGGCGGGCGAAGAGCCAGAGCCGGCCGTCGGGCGCGACGGCGAGCACGGGGTTCCACCACGCGACGCCGTCGTCCTCGCCCAGCACGACCTGGGGCTCGCCCCAGACGCCGTCCTCCTCGGCGACGAGCCAGATCGCGTTGTCCGGCGTGCCCTCCCGGGTGCCGGCGAACCATGCCACGAGCGTGCGCCCGCCCGTGCGGGCGACGGTGGACGCGTGGCACTGGGCCCACGCCTCGCCGTCGCCCGACACGAGCAGGCGCTCCACGGGCGTCGTCACCGGACGGTCTCGCCGACGACGTTGAGGTCGCGCCGGAAGGTCTCCGGCGTCTTCCACACGGTGAGCATCGTGATGAGCGCACCGACCATGACGTACAGCGCGACGAGCTGCCAGCGCGACCCGTCCTCGCCCGCGAGCGCCGTCGCGATGAACGGCGTGAGGCCGCCCGCGACGATCGACGCGATCTCGCGCCCGGTGGCCGCGCCGGAGTAGCGGCGGTCCGCCGGGAAGAGCTCGGCGAAGAACGCCGGCTGGATCGAGTTGATGGCGTTGTGCCCGAGGTTCAGCATGAGGACGTACCCGAGCACGATGAGCACGAAGCTGCCCGTGTTGAGCAGCCCGAAGAACGGGAAGGCCATGACGAACACGACGAGGGCCCCGAAGAAGTAGACCGGCCGGCGACCGATCTTGTCGGAGACCCAGGAGAAGATCCCGTGGGCGGGGAACGCGAGGACCGCCATGATGAGGATCGCGGTGTTGAGGCTCTCCTTCTCGATGCCGAGGTGCTGCGGGCCGTAGCTGAGCACGAAGACCGTGAGCAGGAAGTACGGCAGGGCCTCGGCGAAGCGCAGCCCGACGATGCGCAGCAGGTTCCGCCAGTCCTCGAGGAAGACGCTCGCGAGCGGCCCGCGGGTGGGCGCCTGCGGAGCGGTCTCGGTGGCCGCGGCGGCGTCGCGCTCCTGGCGCTCGCGGACGGCGGCCTGGCTGGCCTCGAGGTTCTCGACGGTGAGCGAGCGGTTGCGGCCCTCCTTCTCGAGGCCGGCGACGGCGTCGGTGAAGACCGGCGTCTCCTCGAGCGAGCGGCGCATCCACAGGCCGACGGCGAGCACGACGGCGGAGAGCCAGAACGGCACGCGCCAGCCCCACGACTGGAGCTGCGCGTCGTCGAGCGTGTACACCCAGGCGAACACGAGGGTGATGAGGATCTGCGCGGAGAAGCCGCCGGTGTTGGGCCACGACGTGTAGAAGCCGCGGTGCCGCGGGTTCGTGGACTCGAGCACGATGATCATCGACCCGCCCCACTCGCCGCCGACGGCGAAGCCCTGGACGAGCCGGAGCACGACGAGCAGCGCCGGCGCGAGGAGGCCGATCGAGTCGTAGGACGGCAGGAAGCCGATGAGCAGGGTCCCGGTCCCCATGATCGCGAGCGTGAGGACGAGCGTGGACTTGCGCCCCTGCTTGTCGCCGCGGCGGCCGAAGAACATGCCGCCCAGCGGGCGGGCCAGGAACCCGACGGCGAACGTGCCGAGGGACGACAGCGTGGCGACGAACGAGTTCTCGGACGGGAAGAACACGGCGGGGAAGACGATCGCGGCGGCGGTGCCGTAGACGAGGAAGTCGTAGTACTCGAGCGTGTTGCCGACGAAGCTCGAGAGCGTGACCTTCCAGGCGTACCGCCTGCTCGTGAGCGGGGCCGCGGGTGCGGTGACGGACATCGTTGTTCCTTCGGTGCGGGGTTCCGCTGATCTCAGTGTGGGGGCTCCGGGTCTCAGCGGCGAGGGCCCGGGCCCCTCCCGCGGCACCCGTCCGGGGTGCCGCGGGTCGAGCGGTTCGGAGCGGGGGTCAGGCGGCCGCGAGGTCGTGCCCGGCGGCGGCGAGTGCCGCGCGGATCTCCGCCTTCACGGCGTCAGACGGCGGGTCGACCGGCATGCGCGTCGTCCCGCCGGGCAGACCCTGGACGTCGAGGCCGTACTTGAGGCGGGCGATGCTGGGCCCGAGCGCGGCGACGAGCCGCTGGACGACCGCCTGCGCCCGCACGACGGCGGCCGCGTCGTCCGCGGCGAGCGCCGCCCGCAGGTCCGCGAACGCGCGCGGCGCGACCCCGGAGACGCCGGACACGGTCCCGCGCCCACCGGCCGCGACGACGTGCGGGAGGTCGGCGTCGTTCCCCGACCAGAGCGCGAGCCGCGGGGCCGCGGACCGGTACGCGTCGACCCGGGCCGAGGCGGCGCCGGACGTCTTGACGCCGTCGAGCCCGAGCTCGGCGAGCACGGCGAGGAGCTCGGGCGAGACGTCGGAGCACGCGACGTCCGGGAAGACGTAGGCGTAGAGCTCGCCGTCGGTCGCGGCCCGCAGGGCGGCGTAGTAGCGCACGACGCCCTCGTCGCTCGCCGTGAGGTAGTAGGGCGTGATGGCGGCGAAGCGCCGGACGCCGGCGTCCTCGGCCGCGCGCAGGTGGTCGAGCGCCTCGTGCACGGAGGCGGCACCGACGTGCGCGATCGTCCGGTCGGGGCCGAACACGTCGGCCGCGGTCCGCACGAGCGCGGCGCGCTCGGCGGCGTCGAGGGCCGGGAACTCGCCCGTCGTGCCCACGGCGAACACCCCGTCGACCTCCGGCTCCACGTGGGCGAGCAGCACGCGCAGCGCCCCGAGGTCGAGCGCACCCGACGCGTCGTAGGTCGTGACGGGCGGGGTGATGATCTCCGGTGCCGTGGTCATGGCACGTCTCCTTCGGTCTCTCGCGTCGCTGCGCGGGCGCTGCTTCGCGCCGCCGTCAGGATGGCACCGTTTACTGTTAACAGTCAACCGTCAACGAGAAGACGTTCCTGCGGCACGACGACGCCCCGGCCTGCCGAGGCAGACCGGGGCGTGCGGGAGGGAGCTCAGCGGCGCGGCTGCTGCAGCGCGTCCTTCATGCGGCGGCGCGAGCCGGCGAGGTGCTCGTCGAGGTAGGCCAGCGCCTCGTCGAGGCGCGGCGTCCGGATCGCGTCGAGCAGCCGCTCGTGGTCCGCGCACGACGGGTGCAGGTCGACGTCCTGCTTGTTCGTCTCCTGGAGCATGACCGCGAACGTGGGCTCGATCTGCTCCCACAGCGTGCGCAGGCGGCGGTTCGGCACGGCGGCGTACAGCGTGGAGTGGAACGCGAGGTCGTGGGCGGCGTACGTGTACCAGTCGCCGGCGTCCGCCGCCTCGCGCATGCCGGCGAGAGCCGCCTCGCTCGCGGACCAGTCGACCTCGTCGGCGTGCTCCGCCGCCGCGCGCACGGCGACCGCCTCCAGGGCGCTGCGCACGTCGTACAGCTCGTCGACGTCGGCGGCGCCCACGCCGCGCACGACGTAGCCGCGGCGCTCGGACTCGACGAGGTGCTCGGCCGCGAGGACCCGCAGCGCGTCGCGGACGGGCCCGCGCGACACGTCGTACTGCCGCGCCACGCCCTCCTCGACGAGCCGCTCCCCCGGCGCCAGCTCCCCCCGGACGATCGCGACCCTCAGGACGTGGGCGAGACGATCCCCCAGCGACCCCGCACGCACCGTGTCGACCGACACCCTCGCCCCTTCGTCCCCACGCCCGACGGGGCCGGCGACCGGCCCCATGACCGGACCATTGTGCCGCAGGCGCGCGGGTGGGACCCGGGCGCCCGGCTACGCTCGCGGGCATGACCCGCATCGTCGACGTCGCCCGGCACGCCGGCGTGTCCACGGCCACCGTCTCCCGGGTCCTCAACGGCAAGACCGTCCGGCCGGAGCTCGCGGCCGCCGTCCGCGCGGCGGTCGAGGACCTCGGCTACGCCCCGGACCGCACGGCGCGGTCCCTGCGCCGCCGGTCGAGCGACGTCGTCGCGCTCGTCCTGCCCGACGTCGAGAACCCCTTCTTCACGGCGGTCGCGCGCGGCGTCGAGGACGTCGCCCAGCAGGCGGGCTACTCCGTCGTCCTGTGCAACACCGACGACGACCCGGCGAAGGAGGAGCGCTACCTCGCCGTCGCCGAGCGCGAGAACATGGCGGGGGTCGTCCTGGCCCCGGCCACCGACGCGCCCGAGACCGCCGCCCTGCGCGCCCGCCGTCGGGCCGTCGTCGTCATCGACCGCCGGGTGCGCCAGGACGTGGACCAGGTCGTGTTCGACAACGTCGCGCTCGGGCGCCGCGCCGCCGCGGAGCTCGTCGAGCGCGGGTTCCGCCGGGTCGCGTGCATCACCGGGCCGCGCGGCACGAGCACGGCGGTCGAGCGCGCGGACGGGTGGCGCGAGGCGCTCGCCGAGGCCGGGCTCTCCCCCGACGGGCTGCTCGTGCACGCGAACTTCCGCGTCGACGGCGGCCACGGGGCGGCCGTCGACCTGCTCGCCCGGCCCGACCCGCCCGACGCGATCCTCGCCACCAACAACCTCGTGGGCGTCGGCGTGCTCCGGGCGCTCGCCGAGGCGCACGGCCGACCCGCGGCGTCGGCCACCGACGCACGGGCCCGCGGCGCCGGCGACGGGCCCGCCGTCGGGGTCGGCATCGTGGGCGACCTGCCCTTCGCGACGTCGCGCACGTCCGACGTCGCGCTCGTCCCGCTCGACCCCCGGGCGCTCGGCACGACGGCCGCGCGGATCCTGCTCGACCGGCTGGCCGGCGCCGACGACCCGGCGCGCCGCGTCGTCCAGGGCACGCCCGCCGGGCCGTGAGCCGGCCTCAGCCCGCCGCCGGGGCGCCCGCGGCGGCGGGCAGCACGTCGGACGCGCGGCCGGCCTGGCCGAACAGCACCATGCGCTCCTCGACGAGCCGCTGCGCCCACTCCCGGCCGAGCGCGAGGTAGCGCGCCGGGTCCACGTCGCCGGGCGACGCGGCGAGCGCGACGCGGACGCCCGCCGTGAACGCCATGTAGTGGTCCATGCCCTGGTTGATCTTGCGCACGCCGAGGCTCGCCGCCCGGGCCTTCTCGGCGTCGGGGACGCCCCACGACTCCGGCAGGTCGCCGCCGTGCGCGTTGATGGTCGCCCGGAGGTCGGCCGGGAGCCCCGACGAGCCGTGCATGACGAGGTGCGTCCCCGGCACGCGCCACGCGATGCGCTCGACGAGGTCCATGTGCAGGACGGAGCCGTCGGGCGGGCTCGTGAACTTGTAGGCGCCGTGCGAGGTCCCGATCGCCACGGCGAGGGCGTCCACCCCGGTGCGGCGCACGAACTCCTCGGCCTGCTCCGGGTCCGCGAGGACGATCTCCGCGTGGCTGCGCCCGTCCTTCGAGCCGCCGATCGTCCCCAGCTCGCCCTCCACGGACACGCCGTGCGCGTGCGCGTGCTCGACGACGCGCCGCGTCACCGCGACGTTGTCCTCGAAGGCGGCGGGGCGGCCGTCGGGCCCGAGGGAGCCGTCGATCATGACGCTCGTGAACCCCGCCGCGACGGCGCGTGCGCACGTCGCCTCGTCGGGGCCGTGGTCGAGGTGCAGCGCGACCGGGACGTCGGGGTACGCCGCGATCGCCGTGCGCAGGGCGGACCACCACAGCGCGTCCGAGGCGTACGGGTGGGACCCGGCCAGGGTCTCGACGATGACGGGGCTCTCCGTGGCGCGCGCGGCGTCGAGCACCGCCGTCGCCATCGCGAGGTCCGCGACGTTGAAGGCGCCGACGCCGTAGCCACCCCGGGCGGCGGCGTCGAGCAGGGTACGGTTCGTGACGAGGGTCATGGCTGACCTTCCTGTCGTGTCGTCGGGAGCGTGCCGCCCGGGCGGACGGCGGCGGGTGCGGGCGAGCGACGGGCGGAGGCGACGTGACGCAGGACGACGACCGGACCGCGGGAGCGGGTGGCCGGTCCGTGCGGCTCGCCGACATCGCGGCGCGCGCGGGGGTGTCCATCAAGACGGTGTCGCGCGTCGTCAACGACGAGCCGCACGTCGCTGCCGCGACGCGGCGCCTCGTGGAGGACGCGATCGCCGAGCTCGGGCTGGAGGGCGAGTCCCGCCCGCGCGGCCGCAAGCGGCGCACGGGCGTGGTCGGGCTGGTCTTCCCGGACGTGCGCAACGACTACTTCGCGGCCGTCAGCCGCGCGCTCCAGGAGCGGCTCGCCAACGTGAGCCCCACGCTGCTGTCGGCGGACTCGGACGACGACCTGCACACCGAGGAGGCGATCCTCACCGCGTTCCGTCGGCTCGACGTCGACGGCATGGTCATCTTCCCGACCGGCGCCCCGGGCCTCGTGGAGTTCGCGCAGTCGGTGCCGACCGTCGTCGTCGACCGCACGGTGCCGTCCGTGCGCGGCCTCGTCGACCACGTGCTGCCGGACGCGCGGCACGCGGCCGAGCAGCTCACGCTGCACATGATCGAGCAGCACCGCGTGCAGCGCGTGTGCCTCGTCGCGGGCGACCTCGCGGTCTCGACGCTGCGCAACCGGCACACCGCGTTCCAGCGCGTCGTCAGCCGGACGGGGACGGAGAACCACGTCCTCGCCGGCCTCACGACGTCGGAGGAGGCGGCGACCGCGGCGTACTCGCTCTTCCGGACGCTCGAGCCGCCGTTCGGCGTGCTGGCGACCAACAGCCTCATGTTCTGGGGCGTGCTCACCGCGGCGCAGCGCCTCGGCCTCAAGGTGCCGTCCGACGTCGTGCTGACGACGTTCGACAACGTGCCCGGCGTCGGGACGACGGGCCTCGTGCCCACGAACGCCGTCGCGCCGGCGGCGACGCTCGCCGCCCGGACGGTCCAGCTCCTCACGGAGCGCATGAACAACCCGTCGCTGCCGCCGCGCCTGCTCGACATGGACTACGACATCGCCTACGGCACGACCTGCGGGTGCGTGCCGATCGACCCGGCGCGCAACGTCCTCGGCTAGGCGGCCCGGCCGGGCGGGGCGCCCGACCGGACCGGGTCGCCGCGCGCCGGGCCCGCTCACAGCGTGTGCGTGATGCCCAGCGACGCGTAGTCGAGGACGATCGGGTCGTCCGTCACGGCGCGCGCCGCGGAGAGCACCTTCGCCGCGCTCTCGACCGCGACGCTCGTCTTGAACGCGTCGCGCAGGTTCGGCCCGACCGTGAGCAGGCCGTGGTTGGCCCAGACGACGGCGTTGCGGTCCTCGAGGTACCGCGCCATGTCCCGGCCGAACTCGGTCGAGTTGCTCAGCGCGAACGGCATGACCGGCACGTCGCCCTTGGTGTAGATGACCATGTTGACGAGCGCGCCGCGGATCGGCTCGCCCAGCACGCCGAACACGTTCGCGTACGTGGGCTCGGTGTGGACGATGGCCTGGACGTCGGGGCGTGCGGCGTAGACGGCGAGGTGCACCGTCACCTCCGACGACGGCTGGAGCCGCCCCTCGACGACGTTCGCGTCCTCGTCCACGACCACGAGGTCGTCCGGCGTCATGCGGTCGTACTCGAGGTCGGTCGGGGTGATGAGGAACGTCGACGTGCCCGGGATGCGGAGGCTGATGTTGCCCTGCGTGTTGAAGTTGAGCCCGAGCTTCACGGACTCCAGGCAGTACGCGAGGACGTCCTCGCGCGCGGCCTGCAGGTCGAACGTGTCCAGCGTGGTCATGCGATCTCCTTGAGTGCGGTGCCGTCGACGGTCTCGACGGCGAGGGACGTGCTGACGGGGGTGAGGAGCTGGTGCAGCGAGTCGAACGTCGCGCGCTGCCGCGCGTACCATCCGGCGTGCCGCGGGTCGGGGCTCGCCTCGTGCACGACGGCGGGGGCGGGCAGGTCGAGCACGCTCGCGAAGGTGCCGGCACCGAGCGCGGCGAGGAGCGCGGCGCCGCGCCCCGCCGCCTCCCGCACGACGGCGCGCAGCGGGACCCCGGCCGCGTCGGACCGGGCCTGGAGGGCGCCGAGGTTGGCCGAGCCGCCGCCGACGGCGTGCACGTCCACCGGCTCCACCCCGCGCTCCGCGAGCGCCGCCCGGATCTTCGCGAGCTCGAAGCCGGACGCCTCGACGAACGCGCGCGCGATCTGCGCCGTCGTCGTCTCGAGCGTCAGGCCGAGGAGCGCGCCCCGCGCGGCGGGGTCGTTGTCGAGCGTGCCCGACCCGGCGAGGTAGGGCGCGACCAGGAGCGGGGGCGGGTCGACGGCGCCGACCTCGTAGAGCGACGCCCACGGGTCGATCCGGTCGTGGTGGACGATCGACGAGAACCAGTCGAGCGCGAAGCCGCCCGCCGCCGTGCCCGCGAGCGTGACCCACAGGTCCGCTCCCACGGGGTAGGTCGCGAGCCCGGTCCCGCCGAGCCGCTCCGGCCGGGCGCGCGTGCCCACGGTGAGGCAGTCGCTCGACCCGAACGAGAACACGGCGCGCAGTCCGGGGCGTCCGCCCCCGCCGAGGAAGGCCGCGGCCTGGTCGTGCACGCCCGCGACGACGGGCGTCCCGGCGCGCAGCCCCGTCCGGGCGGCGGCGTCCGCGGAGACCGCGCCGATCACGTCGCCCGCGGCGACCACCGGGGACAGGAGCGCGGCGGGCACGTCGAGCGCGTCGAGCACCGCGTCGGACCAGGCGCGCGTCCGGACGTCGAACGCCCCCGTGCGGGACGCCATCGTCAGGTCCACGGCCGGCGCCGCGCCGAGCCGCGTCGCGACGAAGTCGTCCAGGGTGCGCACCGCGGCGGGCAGCGCGCCGTCGGGCAGGAGCCCGCGCACCTTGTGCACGGAGAACATCGGGTGCAGCGGCTGGCCCGTGATCTCCTGGACGGCGTCGCCGCCGAGCAGCTCGCGGAGCCGGTCCGCCGAGCCCGCGCCCCGGCCGTCCATGCTCAGCGGGGCGGGGCCGAGCGCGCGGCCCGCGCGGTCGACGGGCACGACGGCCTCGCCGAGCGTCGAGAAGGACAGGGCCTCCACCGGGTCCGCGGCCACCGCGGGCTCGGCGACGACGTCGCGCACGAGCGCCTCGACGCCGTCGAGCACGGCCTCCGCGTCGACGTGCGCGCGCCCCGGCGCGGGGCGCACGACCGTCGTGCGGCGCGAGCGCGCGACGAGCTCGTTGCCCCCCTCGTCGTAGACGCCGACGCGCGTCCCCGTGGTCCCGAGGTCGATGCCGAGGTAGCTCACTTGACCGACCCCGCGAGACCGTTCACCAGGTACCGCTGGATGAACAGGTAGACGACGACGATAGGCACGGAGATGAGCACGAGCACCGCGAACAGCGCGCCGGGCTGGCTCAGGTAGATCCCGCGGTACGCGAGGGGGACGAGCGTCAGGGGCTTGAGGTCGTTGTCGCTGATCGCGACGAGCGGCAGGAGGAAGTCGTTCCACGTCATCATGAGCTGCCAGATCACGACGACCGCGGCGGCCGCCTTGCCGAGCGGGAAGTAGATGCGCCAGAAGATCGTCCACGCGGACGCGCCGTCGACGAGCGCGGCCTCGTACGTCTCGTCGGGGATCGCGAGGTAGGTGGTGCGGATCATGATCACGGCGAACGGCAGGCCGAGCGCCGTGTAGGCGAGGACGAGCCCGAGCAGCGAGTCGTAGAGGCCGATCGCCTGGAGGATCTTGAAGACCGCCACGACGATGCTCGCCATGGGCAGCACGAGCGCGAGCAGCAGCCCGACGAACACGACGCCCCGGAACGGCACGCGCAGGCGGGCGAGGGCGAACGCGGTCATGGAGCCGAGGAGGACGACGAGGAGGATCGACGGGACCGACACCAGCAGGCTGTTGAGCAGGTGCTGGAGGATCGGGTTGGTCTCGAAGATCGTCACGTAGTTGCGCAGCGTCGGCTCCTCGGGGAGCAGGCCGAGCGCCGTCGTCGAGGGGTTCGACGTGGGCAGCAGCGAGATGCCGACCACCATCACCACGGGGACCATCCACAGCGCCGCGAGCGGTCCGAGCACCCAGTGCGACCACCGCGGCGGGGCCTCGACGTCCTTGCTGCGGCCGTGGCCGCGCCGACGGCGGACGGGGGCGGCGGGCGGCGTGGTGGTGCCGTCGGCCGCGCGCCGCGCGCGGTCGGTGCCGGAGCTGAGCGCCGTCATGACTTCTCCCCCGTGATGAACCCGGCCCCGAACGTGCGCAGCATCGCGACGGACGAGCCGATCGCGAGGACGAGCAGGACGACGGAGATCGTCGCGCCGTAGCCGAACGACTGGAGCTGGAAGGCTTCCTTGAACATGTACGTGGGCATGAGCTCCGACGCGTGGTTGGGCCCGCCCTCGGTGAGCACCCACACGAGCTCGAAGGTCTTGAGCGAGCCGATGATCCCGAGCAGGACGAGCGAGAGGTGGGTCGGCTTGAGGAGCGGCAGGACGATGCGCCGCACGAGCGCCCAGCCGCTCGCCCCGTCGATGCGCGCCGCCTCGAGGACGGAGTGGTCGAGGAGCTGGAGGCCGGCGAGGTAGAACAGCATGGAGAAGCCCGACCACATCCACACGTTGACGACGATCACCGTGACGATCGCCGTCGACGGGTCGGACAGGTAGGGGCGCGTGAGGACCTCGAGGCCGGTCGCCCGCCCGAGCTGTGCGAGGACGCCGTTGAACGGGTCGAGCAGGCGCTGCCAGACGATGCCCACGACGACGGGCGACAGGACGGCCGGCAGGAAGAAGATCGCGCGGTACACCGTGCGTCCCCGCAGCCGGGTGTTGAGCAGCCAGGCGAGCGTGAAGCCGATGACCGCCTGCGGGACGATCGTCAGGAGGATCCACAGCAGCGAGTTGCGCAGCGTGATGTGGAAGACCGGGTCCTGGGCGAGGTCCGCGTAGTTCTGGACGCCGACCGGCGTCCCGGCGTTGACGCCGTCCCAGTCGAGCGTGCTCGCCTGGACGTTGAACACGATCGGGTACACGACGAACACCGCGAAGAGCAGGAGGGCGGGCGCGATGAAGCCGAGCGCGACGAGCTGCTGGCGGCGACGCGTGCCGCGTCCCGTCGACGTCGTCGCGCGCGGCCCGGCGACCCGCGGCGTCGCCGCCGCGGGTCGCCCGGAGACGAGGGCTGCCATCGTCAGCCCAGCCCGTCCTGGACCGCCTGGACCTTCGCCGCGGCCTCCTCGGGGGTCGACTGCCCGGCGGCGACCGCGGACAGCGCGTCCGCGACGGCCGTGTCGATGTCCGGCGACTCGAAGTAGCGCGAGTACTGCACCTCGGGCATCCAGTCCTCGGTGAACGTCGTCCACATCTCGCGCTGCTTGTCGCTCGTGAACTCCTCGGGGTCGAGGCCCTGCACGGCGGGCAGGTCGTTGAACGTGTTGATGAGCACCTGGGCGCCGTCCCCGGCGATCCAGTCGGTGAGGACCTGGCACGCCAGCTCGGGGTTCTTCGCGTCCTTCGAGATGCCGAGCGCGACGTCGATGCCGCCGACGAGCTGCGGCTCGGGCGCGCCGCCCGGGATCGTCGGGAACAGGAAGGGCTCGTAGCCCTCCATGCCCTGCGAGAGCGGCGGGATGTCGGCGCGCGAGGGGTCGGACTGCTGGATCCACCAGGCCCCGAGGGGGATCATCGCGGCGTTGCCCGCCTCGAACTGGTTGACGCCGTTCGGGTAGGCGTCCAGCGCGAGGGCGCCCTGCTGGGCGATCCCGTCGGTGAAGAGCTTCTGCCAGTACGTGAACGCCTCGACGATCCCGGGGTCGGTCCACGACGCCTCGCCCGACTCCGCCTGCTGGACGAGGCCCGGCTCGACGTTGTTGGCGATCTGGAGGAAGACGACGTTGCGCAGCCACGAGTCCTTGGCGGGCAGCAGGAACGGCGCGGCCGAGCCGCCGCCGAGCGCGTCGACGGCGCTCTCGAGCTCGGCCCACGTGGCCGGGGGCTCGACGCCCGCCTCGTCGAGGAGGTCGGAGTTGGCCCAGAGGTTCACGGTCTGCACGAGGAGCGGCAGCGCGTAGTAGCTGTCGTCCCCCTCGGGGTTGCCCATCCGCGCCTGCTCGAGGCCGATCGGGAAGAACTTCGACTCCCAGTCGTCACCCCACGTGTCGGCCGCGCACTCCTCGAGCGGCATGAGGTTCTCCCGGTACTGCTGGGTCAGCGCGCCGGGCTGCAGGCCGACGATGTCGGGCATGGTGCCCGAGCTCGCGCGGGTCTGCAGGTCCACGACGTACTCGGGGTAGTTGAAGATCGTCGAGTCGATCGTGACGTCGGGGTTCGCGGTGGTGAACGCGTCGATCATCTGGCGCGTGGTCTGCTCGATCGGGCTCCAGGAGCGGAACGTCACCGTCGTCCCGCCCTCGCCCCCCTGGCCCGACTGCTCGGGGTCGGCGCTGCCGGCGCACGCCGCGAGCGACGTGACGATCGTGAGCGCGACGCCGGCCTGGATGCCGCGCCGCGCAGTTCGGGGAAGCTTCATCGCGTCCGTCCTCTCTCCGTCGTTGGATGCGAGGGCCTCATCGAACGTCTCCCCGCCGGGACCGTCAACGGGTCGAGCCGGGGTGCGGCGGCCCGCGGCGCGCCGTGTCGTCCGTGTCCTGTCCGGCCGCCGCGACCCGGTCCGGCGGACGCCGACAGCGCGTCACGGCGTCGAGCCGACAGCGGGATGTCCGTTGTCCGACACGGGTCCCGGGCCCGGCCCCGCGGTCCCGCGGCTGGGGGCCGCGCCGCGGACCGGTGGCCCCGCGCTGACAACGGGCCCCGGGTCGGTTGTCCGGGACGCGGGCGCGCCGCCGAGCCGCTCCGCGCCGCTCGGCCAGGCCCGAGGTCACAGTTCCGTGACGCCCGGATTCGTCTCACTTTTTGAGACAGCCAAGGGCAACGTCGCAGGTCGCGGGACCGGTTGTGTCTGTAATCGATTTCTGCCATGCTGGTCGGCATGCCCTCCCCCACGACCCCCGGCCTCGTCGGCGTCGACGTCGGGACGTCGAGCACCAAGGGCGTGCTCGTCGGTCCGGACGGCGCGATCCTGCGCTCGACCACGCGCGCGCACGTCGTCGACCGGCCGCAGCCCGGCCATGTCGAGATGGACGCCCAGGTCTGGTGGGACGAGCTCGTCGACGTCGTCACCGAGCTCACGGCCGACCTCGCCCCCGGTGCCGTCCGCGGCCCCGACGTCCCGGCCGACCTCGAGGTCGCCGCCGTCGGGCTCTCCGGCATGGGCCCGTGCGTGCTGCTGACCGACGAGCAGGGGACCCCGGTCCGCCCGGCGATCCTCTACGGCGTCGACACCCGGGCGACGGAGCAGATCGCCGAGCTCGACGAGGCACTCGGGCGCGCGACGGTCCTCGACCGGTGCGGCTCGGCGCTGTCGTCGCAGGCCGCCGGGCCCAAGATCGCCTGGGTGCGGAGGCACGAGCCCGAGGCCTGGGCGCGCGCCCGCCGCCTGTTCATGCCGGCGTCGTACCTCGCCTTCCGCCTCACCGGCGCGTACGTGCTCGACCACCACTCGGCGTCGCAGTCGACGCCCCTGTACGACCCGCGCGACCACGACTGGATCGGCGAGTGGGCCGCGCTCGTCGCGCCCGGCTTCGAGCTGCCCGCGCTGCGGTGGCCCGGCGAGGCGGCAGGGGTCACCCGCGAGCGCCTCGCCGGGGTGGCCGCCGGCACGCCCGTCGTCGCCGGCACCATCGACGCCTGGTCGGAGGCCGTGAGCGTCGACGCGACGCACGTCGGCGACCTCATGCTCATGTACGGCACGACGATGTTCCTCGTCGCCACGGTCGCCGAGCCGCTGCGCAGCGAGACGATGTGGGGCACCGTCGGCGCCTACCCCGGGACCCACAGCCTCGCCGGGGGCATGGCGACGTCGGGCGCCGTCACGTCGTGGCTGAAGGACCTGACCGGCGCGGACTACCCCGAGCTGCTCGCCGAGGCCGCGGCCAGCGGGCCCGGTGCCCGCGGGCTCCTCCTGCTCCCCTACCTCGCGGGCGAGCGCACCCCCGTCCAGGACCCCGACGCACGCGGCGTCGTCGCCGGCCTCACGCTCTCGCACACGCGCGGCGACCTCTACCGCGCGGCGCTCGAGGCGACCGCGTTCGGCGTGCGGCACAACGTCGAGACCCTGCGCGCGGCGGGCGCCGACGTCTCCCGCGTGGTCGCCGTGGGCGGCGGCACCCAGGGCGACCTCTGGACGCAGGTCGTCTCCGACGTGACGGGGCTGCCCCAGGTCGTCCCCACGAGCACCATCGGCGCGAGCTACGGCGCCGCGATGCTCGCCGCCGGGCTCGTGCACGAGCAGGGGCACCTCCTGGACGTCGCGGCGTGGAACCCGCCCGCGCGGGTCGTGCGACCGGACCCCGCGGTGCGCGGCGTCTACGACGAGCTCTACGGCCTGTACCGCGACCTCTACCCGGCGACGCGCGATGTCGTGCACGCGCTCGCCCGCCGGGCCGCGCCCCCCGCCCCCGACCGCACCGCCCTCGAAGGAGCACCCGCATGACCAGCAGCACCTACGCCGTCCCCACGCTCGCGCCGGAGCCCCAGGCCCCCGAGCGCACGGTCTACCTCGTCGCGTCGGGCGACCTGCGCGAGTCCGCGAACGTCGCGGGCTGGCCCACGCAGGTGGAGCTCGAGCGCGTCCTCACCGACGCGTTCGCCGCGAACGGCTGGAAGGTCGTGCGGGCCAACGACGTGGATCCCGAGACCGGGCACGGGTTCATCAGCTCCCAGCGCATGGGGCTCGAGGTGTTCGCGACGATCCCGCCCGACGCGCCGCTCGTCGTCGCGGAGGCCGTGTGGCAGTACAGCCACCACGTGCTGGCCGGGCTGCGCACGCACCGCGGCCCGGTGCTCACCGCCGCCAACTTCGCGGGCGACTGGCCGGGGCTCGTCGGGCTGCTCGGCCTCAACGCGGGCCTGACGAAGATGGGCCGCCCCTACTCGACCGTGTGGACGGTCGACGGGAGCGACGCCTGGTTCCAGGACGCGATCCGGTCGTGGGTCACGACGGGCACGATCGAGCACGACGAGTCGCACGTCCACGCGCTCCCGGAGCTCCCGGACAGCGCCGAGAAGCAGCTCGGCGAGGCGCTCGCCGCCCAGCTCCTGCGCGAGAAGGCGATCATCGGCGTCTTCGACGAGGGCTGCATGGGGATGTACAACGCGATCTTCGACGACGAGCTGCTCAACGGCCTGGGCATCTACAAGGAGCGGCTGTCGCAGTCGGCGCTCTGGGCCGAGATGCAGCGGGTCGGCGACGACGAGGCGGACGCGGTCCAGCGCTGGCTCGAGGACGCGGGCATGACGTTCCGGCTCGGCACCGACGAGGCGACGGAGCTCACCCCCGCCCAGCTGCGCTGGCAGCACAAGATGTACATCGCCGCGCTGCGGATCGCCGACGACTTCGGGCTCGACGCCGTCGGCATCCAGTACCAGCAGGGGCTCAAGGACATCTGCCCGGCGTCGGACCTCGCGGAGGGCCTGCTCAACAACGTCCAGCGGCCGCCGGTCCGCTCGCGCGACGGCCGTCGGGTGCTGTGGGACGGCGAGGCGTTCCCGCACTTCAACGAGGCGGACGAGGGCGTCGCCGTCGACGCGCTCGTGACGAACCGCGTGTGGACCGCGATGGGCCTCGACCCGGCGACGACCCTGCACGACGTGCGCTGGGGCGAGGAGCACGACGGCCGCTTCGTGTGGGTCTTCGAGATCTCGGGCTCCGTGCCCGCCTCGCACCTGGAGGGCGGGTACGCGGGTGCCGAGGGCTGGCGCCAGGACCCGGTGTTCTTCCCGGCCGGCGGGTCGACGATCAACGGCGTGTCCAAGGCGGGCGAGATCGTCTGGTCGCGCGTCTACATCGCCGACGGCGTGCTGCAGGTCGACCTCGGCCGGGCCTCGGCCGTCTCCCTGCCCGCGGAGGAGACCCGCCGCCGCAAGGAGGCGACGAACCCCGAGTGGCCGATCATGCACGCCGTGCTGCACGGCGTGAGCCGTGACCAGTTCATGGCCCGCCACAAGGCGAACCACCTCAACGTCGCGTACGCGCCCGACGCCGCGACGGCCGACCGCGCGCTCGAGGCGAAGGCCGCGTTCTTCGCCGCGCTCGGCATGCCCGTCCACCTGTGCGGGGACACGGCGCTCACGCGCTGACCCCCGCTCCCGCGACCCCGGGCGGGTCGCTCCGCCGCGCTCGTCCCCCGGCCGCGGCGGGGCGGCCCGTCCGGTCTCTTGCCCGGTCTCTTGCCTGGTCTCGTGCCCGGCCCCGCGCCGTCAGCGGGCCGGCCTCGGGGCACGGGCGGGCCGCCGGCGCGCGAGCCCGCCCACGACGAGGGCGACGAGCACGGCGCCCAGGAGCGCGCCGGCCGTGTTGAGGACGACGTCCTGGACGGTCGGGACGCGGCCGGGCAGGAGGTTCTGGGTGAGCTCGATCGCGACCGAGAGGGCGCAGCCCGCGAGCGTCACGAGCCCGACGGCGCGCCACGTGCTCGGGACGGCGCCGCCCCGGCGGGCGGCCGCGCCCCGCAGGAGGGGCACGCCGAGCACGCCGAACGGCCCGAACATCACGACGTTGGCGAGCGCCTCGAGCACCGGCAGCGTGATCGGGATCCCGAGGCCCTGGAGGAAGCCGAGCGTGGACGTCGCCCAGCCGGGCGCGTCGGTGGACTGCGGCGACGGCCAGAGCGTCACGACCAGGACGGCGGCGAGATAGACGGCGAACGTCCAGGTCAGCAGGCGCATCCCGTCAGCGTACGGGCGCGCGTCCCGGGCGCGCCGGGCCCCGCGGAGCGGCCACGGAGCCTCCACCGTTCCCCCTCCTCGCCGCGCGTGGGACGGCGAGGGTCGGTTCACTGGGCGCCATGGTCACCGTCGGCTTCCACGCCTCCCACGAGCAGCTCCCGCCCGGCCCCCTCCTCGCCGCGGCCCGCCGCGCCGAGCAGGTCGGCTTCGACGCCGCCATGTGCTCCGACCACCTGGCCCCCTGGAGCGAGCGCCAGGGCGAGTCCGGGTTCGCGTGGTCGTGGCTCGGCGCCGCGCTCGCGACGACCGCGCTGCCGTTCGGCGTCGTCACCGCCCCCGGCCAGCGCTACCACCCGGCGATCGTCGCGCAGGCGATCGCGACGCTCGGCGCGATGTTCCCGGGCCGGTTCTGGGCCGCGCTCGGCTCGGGCGAGGCGATGAACGAGCACGTCACGGGCGACCGCTGGCCCACGAAGGCCGAGCGCGACGCCCGCCTGCGCGAGTGCGTCGACGTCATCCGGGCCCTCCTCGCGGGCGAGGAGGTCACGCACCACGGGCACGTCACGGTGGACAGGGCACGCGTGTGGTCGCTGCCCGACGTCGCGCCGCGGCTCGTCGGTCCGGCCGTCACCCCCGCCACGGCGCGCCGCCACGCCGACTGGGCCGACGGCCTCGTCACCGTGAACCAGCCCGTCGAGTCGCTGCGTCAGGTCGTCGGCGAGTACCGCGACGCGGGGGGCCGCGGGCCGCTCGCGCTGCAGGTGCACGTCGCGTGGGGCACGGACGACGAGGCGGCGTTCGCCGTCGCGCACGACCAGTGGCGCTCCAACCTCCTGCCGCCCAGCGTCAACTGGCACCTCGAGACCCCGGAGCAGTACGACGCGGTGGCGGAGCTGGTGCGCCCGGAGGAGGTGCGCGGCACGGTGCTCGTCGAGCACGACCCCCAGCGGCTCGCGGACCGCGTCGCCGAGCTGGTCGCGTGCGGGTTCGACGAGGTGTACCTGCACCACGTGGGGCAGCAGCAGGACGCGTTCCTCGACGCGGCGGGCGAGACGCTCCTGCCCCGGCTGCGCGAGGCGTGCGCCGCCACGACCGACGGGGGTGCGGCGTGAGGATCCGCGACACCGGCGACCTGTGGTGGAAGAACGCGGTCGTCTACTGCCTCGACGTCGAGACCTTCATGGACTGGGACGACGACGGGATCGGCGACTTCCCCGGCCTGGTCCAGCGGATCGACCACCTGGCCGACCTCGGGGTGACGTGCCTGTGGCTCATGCCGTTCTACCCGACGGCCGACCGCGACGACGGGTACGACATCACCGACTTCCTCGGCGTCGACCCGCGCCTGGGCGACCTGGGCGACGTGGTCGAGCTCGTGCGGACCGCGCGCGACCGGGGCATCCGCGTGATCGTGGACCTCGTCGTCAACCACACGTCCGACCGCCACCCGTGGTTCCGCTCCGCGCGACGGTCCACCACCTCCCCGTTCCGGGACTACTACGTCTGGCGGTCCGACGAGCCGCCGTCGACCAAGGACCAGGTCGTGTTCCCCGACCAGGAGGAGGGCATCTGGACCCTCGACGAGGCGTCGGGCGAGTGGTACCGGCACCGCTTCTACCGGCACCAGCCCGACCTCAACACCGCGAACCCGCAGGTGCGGGACGCGATCGCCAAGACGATCGGGTTCTGGCTGGAGCTCGGCATCTCCGGCTTCCGCGTCGACGCCGTCCCCTACGCGCTGACCGACGCGGCCGCGAACCCGGGCGACGAGATCGACGACCCCCACGACCTGCTGCGCGTGCTGCGCGCGTTCGTCGGGCGGCGGTCGGGCGACGCGATCCTCATGGGCGAGGTCAACCTGCCGTACGAGGAGCAGGCGCGCTACTTCGGGGACGGCGACCCGACCGACGGCGACCCCGGCGGGGTGACGAGCAACGAGCTGACGCTCCAGTTCGACTTCAACGCGATGCAGGCGCTGTACCTGGCGCTCGCCCGGCACGACGCGACCCCGCTCGCCGGGTCGCTCGCCGCCCGTCCGCCCATCCCCCGCGACACCCAGTGGGCGACGTTCGTGCGCAACCACGACGAGCTCACGCTCGACAAGCTCACGGACGACGAGCGCGCCGAGGTCTTCGCCGCGTTCGGGCCCGCGGAGGACATGCAGCTCTACGGGCGAGGGCTGCGACGGCGGCTGCCCCCGATGCTGGGCGGCGACCCGCGCCGGCTGCGGATGGTGTACTCGCTGCTCTTCTCGCTGCCGGGCACGCCCGTGCTGTTCTACGGCGAGGAGATCGGCATGGGCGAGAACCTGGACGTCCCGGGGCGCTTCGCCGTGCGGACGCCCATGCAGTGGACGTCGGGGCCGAACGGCGGGTTCTCCCGCGCTCCCGCGCGCCGGCTCGCGGCGCCGCTGCCGGGCGACGGGTACGCGCCCGAGCACGTCAACGTCGCCGACCAGCGCCGCGACCCGGACTCGCTGCTCACGTTCGTGCGGATGCTCGCGCACCGCTACCGCGAGTGCCCCGAGCTGGGCTGGGGCGACGCGCAGGTGCTCGACTCGCCCGAGCCGTCCGTGCTGGCGCTGCACACCACCTGGCAGGACGCCTCGATGGTGACGCTGCACAACCTGTCGCCGGACCCGGTCGTCGTGCGGGTGCCCCTGGGTGACCTCCCGGAGGACGCGCGCCTCGTCGACGTCCTCGACGCGGACGACGTCGAGCCCGCGCCCGACGGGACCGCCGAGGTGCGGCTCGACGGCTACGGGTTCCGCTGGCTGCGCGTCACGCCGCCCGGGTCGCGACGGCTCCTCTGAGCCGGCGCGGCCGGGGCGTGCGCGGGTCGGTCGGCCGGGTGCCGACCGGGCGTCAACCAGGGGCGTGAGCCCGGGGAGTGAGCCGGGGGCGTCAGCCGTGGGTCGGCTCGTCGGGGCCGACGGGCCGGCCCGGCGACGACGGCCGGTCGGGGACGTCGGGCGACGGGTCGGCCGGCCCGCCCGGGACCGGGTCGGCGTGGCTCGGGTCGTGCGGCGGCGTCGACGGGTCCGGGGGCGGTCCCGGCGACTTCGGCGGCTCCACCGTCGGCTCCGCCGGGGAGCCCGGGCCCGTGCCGGGCTGGTCGGGGTTCGTGGTCATGGCTGCACCTCCGTGCTTCACGCGCTGCGCGCGGTCCACGGGACGCGCACCGCGTCCCTCCTCGACGCTAGGCGCGCCCCGGCCCGCTCGCGCGCGGCCGGGCCGCCCCGCCGACCTACGCTGGGCACGTGACCTCGTTCGCCTCGGACAACTACTCCCCCGCCCACCCCGACGTCCTCGCCGCGCTCGCCGCCGCGAGCGCCGGGCACGAGATCTCGTACGGCGAGGACCCGTGGACCGCGCGCCTGCAGGACGCCGTGCGCGCGCGGTTCGGGCCCGACGCCACCGCGTACCCCGTGCTCACGGGGACGGGCGCGAACGTCGTCGCGCTCATGGCGACGCTCCCCCGCTGGGGCGCCGTCGTGGCGTCCGAGCACGCGCACCTCAACACGGACGAGAACGGCGCCCCCGAGCGGGTGGGCGGCGTCAAGGTGCTCACGGTGCCGGCGCCCGACGGGAAGCTCACGCCCGCCGCCGTCGAAAGGTTCGCGGGCGACCTCGGCGACCCGCACCGCGCGCAGCCGCTCGTCGTGTCGCTCACGCAGTCCACCGAGCTCGGCACGCTCTACACGGCCGACGAGATCCGGGCGGTGGCCGACGCCGCGCACGCCCGCGGCATGCGGGTGCACCTCGACGGGTCGCGCCTCGCGAACGCCGCCGCGGCGCTCGGCGTCCCGCTGCGCGCCCTGACGACCGACGCGGGCGTGGACGTGCTGTCGTTCGGCGGCACCAAGAACGGGCTCGCGCTCGGCGAGGCGGTCGTCGTGCTCGACCCGTCCGCGGTCGACGGCGTCGAGTTCGTGCGCAAGTCGACGATGCAGCTCGCGTCGAAGATGCGCTACGTCTCCGCGCAGCTCCTCGCGCTCTTCGAGCCGGTCGGCGACGTCGTCGCCGAGGTGGACGAGGTCGCCGACGCCGACGAGCTCTGGCTCCGCAACGCCCGCCACGCGAACGCGATGGCCGCGCGGCTGCGCGCGGGGCTCGCGGACGCCGTCGTGCCGGCCGCCGTCAGGCCCGACGACGCCGCCCCGGGCCCGGCAGCGGGCCTCGCCTTCACCCAGCCCACGCTCGTCAACGCGGTCTTCGCGACGCTCCCGCGCACGGCGGTCGCGCGCCTGCGCGAGCGGCACCGGTTCTACGGCTGGGGGCCGGGCGAGACGCCCGACCGCGTCGAGGTCCGGTGGATGTGCGCGTGGGACACGACCCCGGGCGACGTGGACGGGTTCGTCGCGGACGTGCGGGCCGCCCTCGCGGTCGCGTCGTGAGCGGGCGAGGATGACGCCATGAGCGACCAGAGCCTGCCCCTGCCGACCGCCGACGACCTCGTGCACCTGCGCCGCTGCGTCGAGCTGGCCCGCGAGGCGCTCGACGACGGCGACGAGCCGTTCGGCTCGGTTCTCGTCGACCGCGACGGGGTCGTGCGGTTCGAGGACCGCAACCGCGTCAAGGACGGCGACGCGACCCGGCACCCGGAGCTCGAGATCGCCCGCTGGGCCGCCGCGCACCTCACGCCCGAGGAGCGGCGCGACGCGACCGTCTACACGTCCGGCGAGCACTGCGCGATGTGCAGCGCGGCGCACGCGTGGGTCGGCCTCGGCCCGGTCGTCTACGCCGCGAGCACGACGCAGCTCGTCGGGTGGCTGGAGGAGTGGGGCGTCGCACCGGGCCCGGTGCGCCCGCTCGCGATCGGCGACGTCGCGCCCGGGGTCGCCGTGCGCGGTCCCGCGTACGAGCTCGAGGTGGAGGTCCGCGCGCTGCACGCGCGTCTGCACGGCGTCTCCTGACCGGAGCCTGCCCGCCCGGTGCCGTGCTCCCGGTGCCGTGCGCCCGGACCGCGCGCCCGCGGAGACGACGCCCTCAGGCGTCGAGCGCGTCCGCGACGGTGCGCGCGACCTCGGGGACGGCGAGGTAGCCGGCGGGCCGGGCGCCGTCGAGCAGGACGGCCGCCGCGTGGTGGCCCGGCGCGGCGTTCGCGACGACGAGCTCCTCGATCTCCGGCGACGCCGGGTCGAGCGGGAACGCCGCGGGCCCGAGGCCGTGCAGCGCGAGCGCGTCCCGGGGGTCGCGCGCCGCGACCCACCGCCGCACGGGGGCCGGCACGCGCAGCGGGGCGCGCGCGGCGAGGACGTCCCGGATCGCGCGGACGGCGAGCGGGGACCCGAGCGTGAGCAGGAGCGGCACGTCCCAGCGCGCGGCGTCGGGGTGCTCGCGCAGCACGGCGTAGGCGAGGACCGACCCGAGCGAGTGCGCGACGACGACGGCGGGCCCGTCCGTGGGGATCGCGGCGGCGAGCGCATCGTCGATCGTCGTGCGGACGGCGTCGTCGTGCAGGTACGCCCAGACGTCGCGCGCGAGCAGCGCGACGACGGCGCCGCTCAGGCCCGGCACGGACCGGTCGAGCGCGGACAGCAGCAGGTTGAGCCACGCGCCGACGTCGCCCCCGACGGCGCCCGGCCCGGCGCCCTCCGGGCGCGCCGGCACCGTCACGCCCGCGGCGCGCAGCACCTCCTCGGCGACGGCCGCCACGAACGCGGCCTCCTCCGCGGCCTCTTCCGTGGCCTCGGCCGCGGACGCCGCTGTGACCCCGTCGCGCGCCGCGCCGACCGCGTGCACGGTGACCGGCGGCGGCGTCGTGGCGCCCCCGACGAGCGCGGCGAGCGTGTCGCCGTAGTAGACGAACGCCGTGTCCGCGTCGCGCACGACGACGCCCGAGCCCGCCGCCGCGAGACCCGCGTCCAGGACCTCGGTCCACGTGCGGTCGAGCTGCTCGGCGTCGAGCCCCTGGTTGTCGCGGCCGTGGACGAGCACGAGTCGGGTCACGCGCCGAACCTACCGGCTGCCGGTGCCGCCCGGAGGGTCTACCGTCGGGCCCAGGAGCCAGCCCCCACCCCCCGGAGTCCCCCGTGAACGACCGCACCCTGACCGAGCACAGCACGACCGTCGAGACCCACGTCGCCCGACCCCCGCAGGTCGTCTGGGCCGAGCTCATGCACCCGAGCGCCCGCTGGATGCTGGGCATGAACATCGAGACCGACTTCCGCCCCGGGAGCCCTGTGACGTTCGAGGGCCACTACATGGGCCGCGAGTTCGCGGACTGGGGCACCGTCGTGGCCGTCGAGCGCCCGCGCCTGCTGCACTTCACGCACTTCTCGCCCACCATGGGCCTGCCCGACGTGCCGGAGAGCTACCACGACATCGCGATCACGCTCGAGCCCGACGACTCGGGCACGCTCGTGCGCGTCGTCGAGCGCAACATCGAGACGGCCGAGCGCGCCGAGCGCGCGCACGCCCTGTGGACGAAGGCGCTCGCGACGCTCGCGGGCCACGACTGACGCGTCCCGCCCCGCACGACGACGGGCCGGTCACCCCCGCGAGGAGGTGACCGGCCCGTCGGCCGTCCGGCACCGGCCCGACGACGCCCCGCGCGTCAGGCGGTGCGGCGGCGGCGCGCGCGGACCACGAGGAGCGCGGCGCCGGTGCCGACGAGCAGCAGCGCGAGCGTCGTCACGACGACGGCGTCCGCACCCGTGATGGCGAGGCCGCCGGCCGACGACGCGGTGTTCGTCACCGTCACGACGACCGGCGCGCCCGCACCGACCGTCACCTCGGTGACCCGCTCGTCACCGACGGTGAGCACCGGCGTGCCCCAGTCGACGCCGCGGACCGTCGGCAGGTCGGTCTCGGTGAGCCGCACGACGGTCCCCACGGGAAGGTCCTGCGGCCCGTCGACGACCTTGCCGTCGGCCCGCACCGTGAGCGTGCCGGTGACGGGCTCGCCGTCGCGGTCGAACGCGTAGCGGACGGTGAACTCGGTGCTCGCCGGCACCGAGCCCGCCGCGGCCCCCACGACCTCCTTCACGACGGAGAAGCCGCCCACGGCCTGGTCGGCCGTGTTCGTCACCGTGACCAGCGCGTCCGTCCCGTCGCCGACGACGAGCGTCGGCGGGCTGAACACGGGCGTGCCCCACTCGACGCCGTCGACCGCGGGCAGGTCCGTCTCGCCGAACGTCACGACCGTCCCGGCCGGGAGGTTCTGCGGCCCGGCGACGACCGTGCCGTCGGCCGGGACCTCGACGGAACCGCCCACGGGCGTGCCCTCGAGCTCGTACGCGTACGTGACCGTGAACGTCGTCCCCGCGGGGACGAGGTCCGCGCGGTCGCCCACGACCTCCTTCGCGACGGAGAACCCGCCGACCGCGGCCACGTCCTGGGTCGTGTTGGTCAGCGTGACGAGCGTGTCCTCGCCGTCACCGACCGTGACGGACGCGGGCGAGAACACCGGCGCGCCCCAGACGACGTCGCCCACCTCGGGCAGGTCGGTCTCCGTGAACGTCACGACCGTCCCGACCGGGAGGTCCTGCGGGCCGTCGACGGCCGTGCCGTCGGCGCGCACCGTGAGCGTCCCGGCGAGCGGGCCGTCGTGGGTGAACCCGGCGGGCAGCGCCGCGGACCACGCGACCGAGAACTCCGTGGCCGGGGGCACGCTCCCGGCGAGGTCGCCCGTGACGGTCTTCGCGACGGAGAAGCCCCCGACGAGCGCGTCGGCCTGGTTGGTCAGCGCGACGCCCGCGACGGCGTCGCCGTCGCCGATGGTCACCGTCGCGGGCGAGAACACCGGCTCGCCCCACGCGACCCCGGGGACCGTCGGCAGCGGCTGCCGCTCGACGAAGCGCACGACGGTGCCCGCCGGGAGGTCCTGCGGCCCCGCGTCGACCGTGCCGTCGGCGCGGACCGTGAGCGTGCCCTGCGTGTCCCCCGCGTACTCGGCGCCCTCGGGGAGCTCCGCCGTCCAGTCGACGACGAACTCCGTGCCGCCCGGGACGGCGCCGGCCGCGCCGCCCGCGACGGTCTTCTGGACGGCGAACCCACCGACCTCCTGCACCGCCTCCGCGGCGTTCGTCAGCGTGACCTCGACGGCCGCGCCCTCGGTCACCGTCACCGACGGCCCCGGGTCGAACGACGGGACGCCCCACACGACGCCGTCGATCGCGGGCAGCGGCTGCTGCTCCGCGAGCGTCACGACCGTGCCGACCGGCAGGTCCGCCGGGCCGCTCGCGAGCGTCCCGTCGGCGCGCACCGTGAGCGTGCCCGTGGTCGGGCCGTCGTAGGCGACGCCCGCAGGGACGGTCGCGCGCCAGTCGACGAGGAACGCGGTGCTCGCCGGCACGTCGCCCGCGGCGGAGCCCTCGACGGCCTTGCGGACCGCGAACCCGCCGACGACGGGGTTCGCGACGTTGGTGACTGTCACCGCGACGCCCGTAGCACCCTCGACGACCGTCACCGGCCCGGCCGGGCTCACGACCGGGTCGCCCCACGCGACGCCGTCGACCACCGGGAGCGGCAGCCGCTCGGTGAACGTCACCGTCGTGCCGACCGGCAGGTCGGCGGGCCCGGCCACCACGGCGCCGTCCGCGAGCACGGTCAGGGTGCCGGTGAGGTCGCCGTCGTACGTCGCGCCCTGCGGCAGCGTGGCCTCCCAGTCGACGAGGAACGCGGTGTCCGCCGGGACGAGGCCGAGGGCGTCCCCGGCGAGGACCTTCGCCACCGTGAAGCCGCCCACGGCGGTGGTCCCGCCGCCGGCGTTCGCCGTGTTGACCACGGTGACCGTGACCGTCCGGCCCTCGGCGACGGTGAACTGCGCCGGGTCGCCGAGCGGCTCGCCGTCCACGCGGATCACCGGCGTGCCCCACTCGACGCCCGCCACCGACGGCAGGTTCGTCTCGCGGACCGTGACGACCGTGCCCTCCGGCAGGGTCGGCCCGTTCAGCAGGGCCCCGCTGATCGGGACCGTGAGCATGTCGCCACCGGTGACGCCGTCGGGCTGCTCGTAGGTGTACTCCACCTGGAACGTCGTGCCCGCGGGCACGTCCGCGGCCGCCTCGCCCGTCACGGTCTTCTGCACGGCGAAGCTCGCGCCCCCGGTGCAGTCGAACGGGCCGGGCCCGATCCAGGGGTAGCTGTGCATCTCGAGCCCGCCCGTCACGCTCGGGTCGCCGAACGTGAGGTTCCCGCCCACGAGGACGCGGCCGTTCGTGCTCGTCGTGATCGTCGCGTCCGCGGCCGGCGCGACGATCGTGCCGAGGAACTGGTCGGCCCGGCCCAGCGCGAGGTCCGGCGTGGACGCGAAGTTCCACAGGATGCGCGCGGCCCAGTTGCCGAAGCCCGGGTTGGAGTTGAAGTCGTTGATGAACGGCGAGCCGTTGCCCTCCCAGTAGTTGGGGCTCATGCTCACCGGCGCGTCCCCGGTCACGTTGATCGCGATCGCGACGTCGTCCGGCACGTTCGCGAAGACGACCTCGCGGACGCCCGCGAGCTGCGCGGCGTCGACGGTGAACACCTGCGGGTCGGCGGTGCCGGAGCCGGTGAAGGTCACCCGGGTCCCCGACACGACGCCCGCCGCGGTCGCGGGCCACCCGGCGATCGTCGCCGACGCGTCGGCGACGACGGCGCCGTACCCGGCCCACTCGCCGAGGGCCGCCGCCCCCATGCCCTGCGTGACCGGGGCGTCCGCGCCCGGCGTCGTCCCGGCGGTCGAGAGCGACCCGCCGCCCGTGACCGCGGCACCGACGTTCACCGCGCCGCCGGTCGGCAGCGTCGAGCCGACGGTGACGCTCGTCTCCGTCCCGATCTCCAGGCCGCCCCCGACGGCGAGCATCACCGCGCCGTCGGGCGGCGTGATCTGCGAGCCCGCGCCGACCGCGCCGATGCTGAAGTTCCCGGGCCCGTCGATCGTCGCCTCCCCCGCGACGACGAGCAGCCCCTCCGACTCCGCGGCGCTCGCCGTGGCGTGGTAGTCGCCCCCGGTCCACACCGTGACGTTCGTGTCCGTGAACAGCGGCGGCGTCTGCCCGACGTTCGGCATGTCCCCCGGCGCGGGGCAGGACCCGACCGCGGCGGACGCCGGGCGCGCCTGCGGCCCCGAGACGAGGACGACGGCGCCGGCCAGGGCGAGCACGGCGACGACGAGCGCCGCGACCGCTCTGCGCAGGCGTCCGGGTGCGACGCGGAGGGAGGGTGGGCGAGGGGTCATGCCGGGCTCCAGGTTCGGGGGGAGTGCGCCCCGCGGCCGCGAGGCCAGGACGCCTTGTCACCCAGGAGACGCGCCGGGACGCCGATCATGACGCGAACCCGGCGGTGACGTCGGTCATACCCCCCGGGGGTCCGCGGGATCGGCCGGGACGGCCCCCTCCGCGGCCGTCGGGCTACCGTGGCGTCGGAGGTGTCGCCTGTGACCGCTCGTGCCCGGACCACCTGGATCGTCGTCGCCGTCGTGACCGCGCTCGCCGCCGTGGCGGCCGTCGCCTGGTACCTCACGCGGCCCGCCCCCGCGCCGCAGACCGCGCCGTCGGGCACGCCGTCCGCCCCGGCCGACCCGACGCCGTCGGGCACGTCGCCGATGCCGTCCACCCCGCCCGAGGACCCCCTGGCCGGGTGGACGCTCGAGCAGAAGGTGGGGCAGCTCTTCATGGTCGGGGTCGACGTGCGGGACCCGCAGCAGGTGAGCTACGACGCCGTCTCGCGCCTGCACGTGGGCAACGTGTTCCTCGCGGGCCGCTCGCAGGCCGGGACCGGCCCGACGGCGGACCTCGTCGCGGGCTTCACGGCGCTCGTCTCCCCGGAGACGACGAACGACACCCCGCTGTTCGTCGCGACCGACCAGGAGGGCGGGAAGGTCCAGGTGCTGCGCGGGCCCGGGTTCTCGCAGATCCCGGCGGCGACCGACCAGGCCCGGCTCGACCCGGCGACGCTCCAGGCCGACGCGACCACGTGGGGCGCCGAGCTCGCCGCGGCGGGCGTGAACCTCAACCTCGCGCCCGTGATGGACCTCGTGCCCGAGGGGACGGCCGCGCAGAACCCGCCGATCGGGGCCTTCCAGCGCAGCTACGGGTTCACCCCGGACTCCGTCACGTCGCACGCGAACGCGTTCAGCGCCGGCATGGAGGCGTCGGGCGTGGACGTGACGATCAAGCACTTCCCCGGGCTCGGACGCGTCACCGAGAACACCGACACCGACGCCGGGGTCACCGACGACGTGACGACGCGCGACGACCCGTCGGTCGCCGTCTTCGCGTCGGGCATCGAGGCCGGCGCGGCGTTCGTCATGACCTCCACGGCGGTGTACCAGCAGATCGACGGGACGCTCCCCGCGGCCTTCTCGCCCGTCGTCGTGGACGGGATGCTGCGGGGCGACCTGGGGTTCGACGGCGTCGTCCTCACCGACGACGTGTCGGCCGCGCAGCAGGTGCAGGCCTGGTCGCCCGCGGACCGCGCCGTCCTGACGATCGCCGCGGGCGGCGACATGGTGCTGGCGTCCGCGGACCCGAGCGTCGTCGAGCCCATGGTGGCGGCCGTCGTCGAGCGGGCGTCGAGCGACGACGCGTTCGCCGCGCAGGTCGACGCCGCCGTGCTGCGCGTGCTCGCGGCGAAGGAGCGGCTGCGCTGAGCGCACGGCCCGGCGGTATAACTGACCGCATGGCTGCCCGTCGCCCCGCTCCCCGCCCGACGCTCGAGGCCGTCGCGGCCGTCGCGGGCGTCTCCCGCGCCACGGTGTCCCGCGTGATCAACGGCGTGCCGACGGTGGACCCGGCGATCGTGGCGGTCGTCGAGAAGGCGATCGACGAGACGGGCTACGTCCCCAACCTCGCCGCCCGGACGCTCGTCACCCGGCGCACGGGGTCGGTCGCGCTCGTCGTGTCCGAGCCGTCGGAGCAGCGCTCCCCGAGCCCGTTCCTCGAGCGGCTGTTCACCGACCCGTACATCGGGCGCGTGACGGCGGGCGCCCAGCAGGTGCTGCGCCCGCGCGACATCCACCTCGCCATCCTGCCCGCCGACCCGCCCGCGCACGACCAGGTCGTGCGCTACGTGCGGCAGGGGCACGTCGACGGCGTCCTGCTCATCACGTCGAGCGCGAGCGACCCGCTGCCGGCACGGTTCGCCGCGCTCACCGTGCCGGTCGTGCTGTCGACGCACCTCGACGGGGTCGACGAGGCGGCCGGCGTGAGCTGGGTGGACCTCGACCAGGCCGCCGGCGGCAGGATCGCCGCCGAGCGTCTGATCGCGGACGGCCGCACGCGCCTCGCGACCGTCGCCGGCCCGTCGGACGTGCCGTTCGCGCGGGGACGCCGCGACGGCTTCCTCGAGGCGGTACGGGCCGCCGGGCTCGCGGAGCCGTTCGTCGTGGAGGGCGACTTCACGCGCGCGGGCGGGGAGGCCGCGGCGCGCGAGCTGCTCGCCGCGCGACCGGACGTCGACGGCGTGTTCGGCGCGAGCGACCTCATGGCCGACGGCGCGTCGCTCGTCCTGCAGGAGGCGGGCCGCCGCGTCCCGCAGGACGTGGCCGTCGTCGGGTTCGACGACTCGACGGTCGCGCGCCAGGCCCACCCGCCGCTCACGACGGTCCGGCAGCCGGTCGAGGAGATGGCGGCCGAGATGGCGCGCCTCCTGCTCGCCGCGATCGACGACCCGGACACCGACGCGCGCTCGGTCCTGTTCGAGCCGCACCTCGTGGTCCGCGACTCCGCCTGACCCCCACCCGCTGAGTGCGTGAAAAAGTCGCGGTCGGGACGTCCGACCGCGACTCTCTCCTGCACTCAGCGGAGCGCGTCGTCCCGGGTCAGTGGCCCCCGCCCGCGACGAACGCGATGCCGACGGCGATCGCGACGACCACGACGGCGAAGCACACGACGGCGCCGACCTGACGGGGGCGGGTCGCGCCCTCGACGCGCACGGTGCGGCCGTCGGACGTGAAGCGGCCGTCCGGGGTGCCGACCTCGACGGGCACGGCGCGCCCGGCGGCGAGCCGGACCCCCAGGGCGAACAGGGCGGGCAGGCCCGCGCCGACCACGAGGCCGGCGACGACGACCTTGAGCAGCGAGTCGATCTCGACGAACACGGTTCTCTCCTCCGAGCTGCCGGTCAGACGCCCGCGCGCTGGCGCGAGGCGGGCGTGGTCGGGGTGGTCGGCGCCGGGGCGGGCGCGGCGTCGGTGAACGGGTCGGCGACGTCGAGGCGACGCTCGAGCGCGGCCTCGCGCGCCTCGACGACCTCGGACTCGAGCCCGGCGTCCACCGCGCCCTCCTCCCAGGCGTCGTTGACGTTCGTGTGGTCGACGGGCTTGCGGCGCGAGGCGATCCAGATGGCCAGCGAGGACCCGACGAGGATCGCGAACACGACGACCGTCCCGGCGGCGCCCCCGATGCCGTGCTGGATGCCGTAGCAGGCCGCGCCGACGAGGCCGGCGGCCGGGAGCGTGAGGCCCCACGCGGCGAGCATGCGGCCCGCGACGCCCCAGCGGACCTTCGCGCCGGGCATCCCGACGCCGGAGCCCAGGATCGAGCCGGTGGCGACGTGCGTCGTCGAGAGCGAGTAGCCGAAGAGGCCCGACATGAGGATGACCGCGGCGGACGACGTCTCGGCCGCCATGCCCTGGCGGGTGTCGATCTCGACCAGGCCCTTGCCGAGCGTGCGGATGATCCGCCAGCCGCCCAGGTAGGTGCCGAGGGCCATGAAGAACGCGCACGACAGGATCACCCAGAACGGCACGCTCGAGTCGGCCGGGACGGCGCCCGCCGCGATGAGCGCGAGCAGGATGATGCCCATCGACTTCTGCGCGTCGTTGGTGCCGTGCGCGAGCGAGACGAGCGACGCGGAGCCGACCTGGCCCCAGCGGAACGCCCGCGTGGAGACGTCCTCGGGGACGTCGCGCGTGAGGCGGGCCACGGCCCACGTGCCGACGCTCGCGACGCCGACCGCGATGAGCGGGGCGAGCAGCGCGGGGATGAGCACCTTCGCGGCGACGCCGCTCCAGATGACGCCCTGCGTGCCGACGGCCGCGAGCACGGAGCCCACGACGCCGCCGATGAGGGCGTGCGACGAGCTCGACGGGATGCCGAGCAACCAGGTCAGGAGGTTCCAGGTGATGCCGCCCACGAGTCCCGCGAGGACGACCTCGAGGGTGATGACGTCGGCGTCGACCAGGCCCTTCGCGATGGTCGCCGCGACGGCCAGGGAGAGGAACGCCCCGACCATGTTGAGGACGGCGGAGAGGGCGACGGCGGTCTTGGGCTTGAGGGCCTTGGTGGCGATGGACGTGGCCATCGCGTTGCCCGTGTCGTGGAAGCCGTTGGTGAAGTCGAAGGCCAGTGCGGTCACGACGACGAGCACCAGCAGGAGCGTCTCGGTCACGTCGTCCATGGTGCGGTCACGACCGCCGCGCGCTCGACCATCCTGTGGATTCTTCCGCCACTGTTCACCGACAGTTCATCCGGCGTTCGAAGCCCTCGTTCGAACGCCGGAGGGGCCCGTCCGCACCCGGGCCGGACGGCGCGGGAGCGGGGGCGGACGGCCCCTGGTGCGGCCGCGGCGGACGGGCTCGGCGCGGCCGTCCGCCCGCGTCAGGCCGGGGTTCGGGCGGCGAGCTCGGCGAGGGTGTCGTCGAGGTCCGCGACGACGGTCGCGACGGCCTCGCGCTGGGTCCGCGCGCGCTCCGCCGACGCGGCCACGGCGGTGCGCGCCTCGGCGAGGTCGGCGTCGAACCGGTCCGCGCGGGCCTGCGCCTCGGCGCGCTGGTCGCGTGCCCGCCGCTCCCCCGCGAACCACTGCCACGCGGCGAGGCCGGCCGCGACGACGGCCACCGCGAACCACGCCGGCGAGGCGGCGAGGCCGAGCACGACGCCGAGCACCGCGACCGCGGCGGTCCCGCCGACGGCGCCCCACGACACGCCGTCCACCGGCTGCGCGAGGAGCTCCGCGCGGGCCGTCGCGGCCGGTGCGGCGCCGTCCTCGGTCGGCGTGACCGTCACGGTGCGGCCCCCGAGGCGCAGCTCGCGCGACGGCGCGGGCGCCGCCGCGAGCTCCGCCGCCCGCGCGTGGGTCGCGGCCCGCAGCTCCTCGGCGACGAGGGGGCCCGCGAGCGCCGCACGCCCGGGGTCGGTCCCGCGGGCGTCCTCGACGAGCAGGTCGACGAGCGTCCCCGCCGGGGCGTCCCACCCGGGTCCGTCCTCGCGGGGCGCTCGCCCGACGCGCTCGTCGAGCAGCGCCGCCCGGTCCAGGAGCCCGCGCTCCACGGGCGCCCCCTCGTCCACGAGCGACGCGGCGACGCGGAGCAGCGCCGCGCCGGGCGCCTCGGAGGTCCCGGCCGGGTCGTCCGCGCCCCCGGCGGCCGGCGAGTCCGCCGCACCGGCGGCGGACGCACCGGAGCCGACGGCGACGGGTGCGACGGCGGGCGTCGGCGCGCCGGTCGGGAGGGGCCCGGGGGCCGGCGCGGGCACCGCGACCTCCCCCGCCACGAGCGCGCGCGACCACGCCGTCCACGACCGCAGGAGCGGGAGCGCGTCGGGGGCGGCGGCCCGACGGCGCGCCCCGGCCGCGTCCCCCGCGGCCTCGGGGCTGCCCCAGGCCGCGCCGTCGGCGGGCGGCTCGGGCAGCGACGGCGCCGCGTCCAGGAGCCGGGCCCGCCAGCGGGCGCGCGCGTCGTCGTCGAGCAGCGCGACCCGCTCCGCGAGCGCGCGGCGCACGACCTCCACCCCGTCGCCGCCGAGGTGACCGGCCGCGGCCGCGACCCACAGCGCGCGCTCGGCCCCGGTGACGCCCACCTCGTCCGGCCCCGCGCCCGCGCCCGGCGACGGCTCGGGGGCGCCGTCGGCGCTCCCCCAGCCCGCGGCGGGCAGGACGGGCGCGTCGAGCACCCCCGGCACCCACTCGCGCGCGAGACCGGGCTGCCCGACGAGCGCGCACACCGCGACGAGGTACGTCGCGGCACGACGGCGGTCGCGCAGCAGGGCCTCCTCGGCGGCCTCCCGGTCGAGCCGCCCGGCGGGGAGCTCGGCGACCGCGAGCGCGGCGGGCACGAGCCAGTAGCCGGGCACGTCGACGAGGTCCGGGGAGCGCCGCAGGTGCGACACGTCGCCCTCCCCCGTGACGACGGCCTGCGTGAGCGCGCGCGCCGCGTCGCGGGCGCGGCGCGCGGGCGTGAAGAGCGCGAGCTCCTCGCGGACCTCGCCGAGCTCGATGAGCGCGTTGACGAGGCGCGTCAGCACCTCGACGCGGCTCGACAGGTCACCCTCGAGCGACCGCAGGCGGCGGTGGAGCGACGCCTCGCGGGACCGCGCCATCGCGGCCTGGGCGGCGAGCTCGTCGGACAGGGCCCGCATGTTGCCCTGGTCGCTGCGCCAGGAGCTGTACGTCGACATGCGCGCGAGCGTACTCAGCCGGGCGGCGCTGTCGAAGGGGGAGAACTCCCCCGGGCGTGGCCCGTCGGTGCGGGGCACCGATGCCGGGCCCGGCCGAGGCGTCAGCGACGCGGGCGCATGAGGGGCGGGTCGAGCACCGCGGGCACGCTCGCCGGGGCGTCGTCCGGGTCGACCGCGGCGGCGTCGGGCGCGGCGGCGTCGGGTCCCGCGGCGTCGGTCGCGGCAGTGTCGGGCGCGGCGGCGTCGGGTCCGGCGCCCGGCTGCGCGCCCGGCGCCGGGCGCGCCGCCCGGTAGAGCGCCGCGGGCCGGCCGGTCCCGCCCGACGTCGTGCGGCCCGTGTCCTCGAGGAAGCCCGCGGTCGTCGTGGCCTTGCGGGAGAAGTTCCGCGGGTCCAGCCGCACGCCCCAGACGGCCTCGTAGACGCGCCGCAGGTCGGCGACGGTGAACTCGGGCGGGCAGAACGCCGTCGCGAGCGCGGAGTACTCGAGCTTGGCGCGGGCCCGCTCGACGCCGTCGGCGAGGATCCGCGCGTGGTCGAACGCGAGGGCGGCCCCCGGCCCGTCCCCGAGCAGTGGCTCGACGGGGTGCCAGGCCGCTCCCCCGGCGTCGGACCCGGCGTGCACGACGCCGAACTCGGGCGCGAGCAGGAGGTACGCGACCGAGAGGACCGGGCCGCGCGGGTCGCGGTCGAGCGGGCCGTAGGTGCGGAGCTGCTCCAGGTGCCCGGGCGGTCGGACGCCCGTCTCCTCGGCGAGCTCGCGGCGCGCCGCCCGGGCGAGCCGCTCGCCCGGCAGCACGAACCCGCCGGGGAGCGCGAGCGCGCCGCGGTACGGCTCGACGCCGCGCTCGACGAGGAGCACGTGCAGCGCGTCGTCGCGCACGGTGAGCGCGACGACGTCGACCGTGACGGGCAGCAGGGCCGCGCCGGGCGGGACGTCGGGGGCCGGTGCGGCGGGTGCGGTCATGGGCCCATCGTCGCACATTCGCGTCAGGTTGACGAGAACCCGCGCACCGGCCTACGCTCGTTTTCGTCAGGTTGACGAAAACAGATCGGAGACGACCATGGCCACCATCCGCACCTACCCGTGGACGCGGCACTTCCTCGGGAGCCCCACCGGGCACGTCGTGCACCTGCGCCGCGGGCGGGTCGCCCACGAGGGCGTCGGTCAGGCGTTCTGGTTCCGGCCCACGACGTCGGTCCTCTCCGAGGTCCCCGTCGACGACCAGGAGCTCCCCGTCTTCTTCCACGCCGTGACCGCCGACCACCAGGACGTCACCGTGCAGGCCGGCGTGACGTACCGGTTCGCCGACCCGGTGACCGTCTCGCAGCGCCTCGACTTCGCGGTCGACCCGGGCAGCGGCGAGACGAGCACCGCGGGGCGCGACCAGGTGACGAGCATCGTCGGGCGCCTCGCGCAGAGCCGGGCCACCGACGCGCTCGCCGCGATGCCCCTCGCCGACGCCCTGACGACCGGCGTCCCGCGCGTGCGCGACGTCCTCACCGAGGCGCTGACCACCGACCCGCGCCTCACCACGACGGGCATCGTCGTCATCGGCGTCCAGGTGCTCGCCGTCCGGCCGGAGAAGGACGTCGAGCGCGCGCTCCAGACGCCCGCGCGCGAGCACGTGCAGGCCGAGGCCGACCGCGCGACCTACGAGCGCCGGGCCCTCGCCGTCGAGCGCGAGCGGGCGATCGCGGAGAACGAGCTCGCGAGCAGGATCGAGCTCGCGACCCGGCGCGAGCGCCTCGTGGCCCAGGAGGGCGCGAACGCGCGGCGCGAGGCCGAGGAGAAGGCGGCCGCCGCCCTCGTCGACGCGCGCGCGACCGCCGAGCGCGCCCAGCTCGCGACCGACGCGAAGGCGGAGCAGGTGCGGGTCGTCGGCGCGGCCGAGGCCGCCGCCGAGCAGGCCCGCATGGACGTGTACGCGAGCGCCGGGCAGGGCACGCTCCTCGCGCTCGCGCTGCGCGAGGCCGCCGGGTCGCTGCCGGACGTGCAGAACCTCACCATCACGCCCGACCTGCTCACCGGGGTGCTGTCGACCCTGGCGCGCGGGCTCGGCCCCGACGGCGGGTCGCCCGCCACGGCGACCGGGAAGGCGGCCTGACGATGCTCCGGCGACGCGCCGTCGTCGTGCACCGGCGGACCGAGCTCGACGACCTGCTGGACCGGCACGGGACGCGCGGCCAGGCGGAGTTCTTCCTCCGGTCGCGCGGCCGGTCGCTGGCCGAGGTGCAGGCGCGGCACGACGCCCTCGCGGCCGCGCGCGACGCCGTCGTGGCCGCCCTGCCCTCGGGCTGGGCGCGCGCCGACGTCGAACGCGCGGACCTGTCGCGGTTCCTCGTCGCGCCCGAGGACGTGGTGGTGGTCGTGGGGCAGGACGGCCTCGTCGCGAACGTCGCGAAGTACCTGCACGGCCAGCCGGTCCTCGGCGTCGACCCCGAGCCCGGGGTGAACGCGGGCGTCCTCGTGCGGCACCCGGTCGCGGCGGCGACGGCCCTCCTGCGCGGGCTCGGGGCCGACGCCGAGGCGCCGGGCGGCGCGCCCGACCGGGTGGCGCTCCTGCCCGTCGACGCGCTGACCATGGTCCGCGCCGACCTCGACGACGGCCAGCACCTCACCGCGCTCAACGAGGTGTTCGTCGGGCACCCCAGCCACCAGAGCGCGCGCTACACGCTGCGCTGCGGTGCGGGCGAGGAGCGCCAGTCGTCGTCGGGCGTGCTCGTCGCGACGGGCACGGGCGCGACCGGGTGGTGGGCGTCGCTCGCGCACGACCGCGGCGGACGGCGGGCCCCGGGGCGCACCGAGCACCGGCTCGGCTGGTTCGTCCGCGAGGCGTGGCCCTCGCCCGCGACGGGCGTCTCGCTCACCGAGGGCGTCGTCGAGGAGGGGGCCGACGTCGCGCTCACCGTCGCCTCGGACCGGCTCGTCGTGTTCGGCGACGGCGTGGAGGACGACCGCCTCGTCGCCTCGTGGGGCCAGACGGTGACGGTCCGCACCGCCGACGCCCCGCTCCGCCTCGTGCGGCCCTGATCCCCCGCCCGCCGCCCGCTCGGCGTTCGGCGGCCAGCGGTCGGACCGATTTCACCCGGGTGATCCGTCAGGACGGCGAGGGTCGGTGGGTAGCATCGCAGCGGTCACGGGATCCCCATGACTCCCCCCTCCCGCGGGCCTGGCCTGCGGGGACGCCGACCCCCACGAGCCCACCGAGGTCCCCGCCATGAGCACGCCCATCGCCTTCACCGACAACGTCCGCGACCTGTCGAACGCCGGCGGCTACCAGTTCGAGTTCCGGTGCGAGCGCTGCGGCAACGGCTACCGCTCCGCCTACCGGACGGACGTCGTCGCGAAGGGCAGCAGCCTCGTCCAGGCGGCGGGCCGGTTCTTCGGGGGCAAGGTCGCTGACCTCTCCTACGCGGCGGGGTCGTGGGCCGCAGACCGCCAGACCAACTCGTCGGCGAAGGACAAGGCGCTCGACGCCGCCGTCGGCGAGGTCCGCGACGCGTTCCGTCAGTGCCACGGGTGCGGCGACTGGATGTGCCACGAGGTCTGCTGGAACGACGCCGTGGGGCAGTGCGTGCGCTGCTCGCCCAAGCAGGTGGAGGAGCTCGCCCAGCTCCAGGCCGAGGCCCGCCGGTACCAGGTCCAGGAGCAGCTCCGCACGACCGACCTCGTCGGGGGCGCGGACCTGCGGACGGCCGCCGTCACGCGGTGCCCGTCGTGCGGCGCGAAGGTCGACGGTGGCAAGTTCTGCCCCGAGTGCGGCGAGCGCCTGGCGCAGGTGGCCGCGTGCCGCGAGTGCGGCACCCAGAACACCGCGGCCGCGCGCTACTGCGCGGAGTGCGGCAGCCCGCAGTCCGTCTGACCCCCGACCGTCGAGCATGCGGTCACAGCCCGTCCCCGAGCCCGGACGGGCAACGACCCCATGCTCAGCGGCCTCGCGGGGTCAGTCTCCCTGCGGGGGATCGTTCTGGTGCTGCTCGCGTTCGCGGCGGGCGCGGAGCACCGCCTCGCGGCGCTCGCCGATCGCGTCGCTCGTCAGGCTCGTGAGGCGGTCCTGCTCGGCGCGGGCCGCGGCGCGCTCCGTCTCCACGCGTGCGCGGTGCTCGGCCGACTGCGGGCGCGACCGGACGACGCGCGGGCCGTCGCGCATCACGTACCCGTCGGCGTGGCGCTCGAGCCACCGCTCGCGCCGCGCCGCGCGCACGCGCTCGCGGTGGAACCGCCAGACCCACCGGCGCCGCAGGGCGACCACGGACCACAGCGCGAACGGGACCGCGGCCACGACGAGCACGACCCGCCAGGCGGGCGGCAGCGCCGTCGACGCCCCCGCGCTCGCGAGCGCCCACGCTACGCCGGCCGGGACCGCGGCCCCGGCCTCGCGGCGGTCGGGGTGCCAGCCGCAGACGGCGAAGCGCACGAGGGTGTCCGTGAGCCGCGAGCGCCGCTGCGGCTGGAGGGGCACGGGGAGCGGCCCGGGCACGGGCGGCCCCAGCGTCGTGCCGGGCGCGACCCGGCTCGTGAACGACAGCCGGTCGTCCCGGGACGACGGCCGCAGCGCCCGCCCGGCGTGCACGAACGCCAGCGCGGCGAGCGGCCAGACGGCGCACGCCAGGTACCACGCGACCGGGCCGGCGAGCACCACGGCGACCGGCGCGACGACCGCGAGCCGCCCGAGCACGGCACCGGGCGACGCGACGAGCTCGGCCCAGGGCTCCTGGTCCGCCGGCGGAGCGAGCAGCCCGTACGCCGCGGGCGCGAGGTACAGGCCCAGGAGGGCGAGCCCGACGGCCGTCCCCACGAGCGCGACGGCGAGGTACCCGACCGGGCGCAGCAGCAGCACGGCCCTCCCGGGCGGCGTCGCGTCGCGCGCCGTCCGCGGGTCGGGCGTCACGGTCTCGTCGGTCATCGCTCCCCCTCCGCCTGCGGCCTCACGCCCGCGGGCACGTCACCGGTCGGCCAGCCCGAGCACGTCGAGCACCCACGCGTCCTCGTACGCGACCTCGCGCCAGCCCTCGTAGCGACCCGAGACCCCGCCGTGCCCGGCGTGCATCTCGATCTTCAGGAGCGCGGGCGCCCCCGCGGCGCGCAGGCGCGCGACCCACTTCGCGGGCTCGACGTACAGCACGCGCGTGTCGTGGAACGACGTCACGGCGAGGATCCGCGGGTAGTGCGACGCGTCGTCGGGCACGTTCTCGTACGGCGTGTACGTGCGCATGTACCGGTAGACGTCGGGGTCGTGCAGCGGGTCGCCCCACTCGTCCCACTCGACGACCGTGAGCGGGAGCGAGGGGTCGAGGATCGAGGTGAGCGCGTCGACGAACGGCACCTGCGCGAGCACGCCCGCGAAGAGCTCGGGAGCGAGGTTCGTCACCGCGCCCATGAGCAGCCCGCCCGCCGAGCCGCCCTGCGCGACGAGCCGCTCGGGGCTCGTCCAGCCCGCGTCGACGAGGTGCCGCGCGACCGCGACGAAGTCCGTGAAGGTGGTGCGCTTGGCGAGCGTCTTGCCCTCGTCGTACCAGCGGCGCCCCATCTCGCCCCCGCCGCGCACGTGCGCGACGGCGAACACGACCCCGCGGTCGAGCAGCGACAGGCGCGAGATGGAGAACCCCGGGTCGATGCTGATCTCGTACGACCCGTAGCCGTACAGCAGGAGCGGCGCCGGCTCGGCGCCCGTGCCCGTCGCGTCCAGCCCGACGGCGTCGCGCCGCCACACGAGCGACACCGGCACCTGCGTCCCGTCCTCGGCCGTGGCCCACTCGCGGCGCTGCACGTAGTCCGCGGCGTCGTAGCCGCCGAGCACGGGCTGCTGCTTGAGGAGCGTGAGCTCGTCGGTCTCGACCCGCAGGTCGTACACGGTCGACGGCGTGACGAAGCTCGTGTAGCTCAGCCGGACGTTCGGCTGGTCCCACTCGGGGTTGGCCCCGAGCGCGGCGGTGTACAGCGGCTCGTCGAACGCGACCTCGTGCACGTGCCAGAGGTCGGTCGCGGGCGCCGGTGTGTCTCCTGTGCGGATCGGGGTGGGCAGGCCCGCGGGCCGCGGCGGCTCGGGGCTCGCGAGGTCGATCACGCCGACCCGTGACAGCGCGTCGCGCCGGTAGGAGACGACGAGGTGCCCGGCGAACGCGTCCACGGCCTCGAGCCGGGTCGCGGGGTCGTGCGGCACGACGACGGTCGCGTCGCCCGGCCCGGCCGAGACGTCGGCGGCACCGGTGACGACGAGCTCGAAGTTCTCCGCGCCGTCGTTGTGCAGGACGAGCAGGACGTCCCGCTGCTCCCCCGCGCTCCGCTCCCCCGCCCCGCCGAGCACGGGGTCGGCGACCGGATTCTCGTCGGGACGGTCGCCGACCGCGTGCTCGGCGGAGGGGAACCACGTGCTCGGCAGGACGGCGTGCTCGACCGTGTACTCGACGCCCTCGCGGCGCGGCCAGACCACGCGCGCCTCGCCCGTCGGGTCGTCGGCGTCGATCAGCCACGTCTCGGACGTGATCTTCGAGCCCACGTCGATCTGCACGAACCGCTGCGAGCGCGAGACGCCCACCCCGACCCAGAACCGCTCGTCGGGCTCCTCGAAGACGACGACGTCCTGCGTCGCGGGCGTGCCCACCTCGTGGCGCCACACGCGCCAGGGCCGCCACGCGTCGTCGACCGTCGGGTAGAACACGTACCGCCCGTCCGGGGAGAAGACGGCGCCCGGGAACGTGCCCGGGACCTCGTCCACGAGGTCCGTGCCGGACTCCAGGTCGCGGATCCGCAGCGTGTAGCGCTCGTCGCCCACGACGTCGACCGCGTACGCGAGCCGCGTCCCGTCGGCCGAGACGTCGAACGACCCGAGCGAGAAGAACTCGTGACCCTCGGCCTCGACGTTGTCGTCGAGGAGCACCTGCTCGCCCGGCACGGGCACGCCCGGCTCCAGCACGGGCGGCACCCAGGCCGACGGCGCGTCGCTGCCGAGGCTCGCGTCGATCGGGGCGCGGGCCCGGATCGGGTACTGCGACCCCTCGACCGTGCGCGCGTAGTACCAGTGCGCGCCCTGGCGCACCGGGACGGAGAGGTCCGTCTCGAGCGTGCGGGCCTTGATCTCCTCGAAGATCCGCTCGCGCAGCGGCTCGAGGTGCGCGAGGCGCGCCTCGGTGTACGCGTTCTCGGCCTCGAGGTGCGCGACGACCTCGGGCGACTCCTTGTCCCGCAGCCACTCGTAGTCGTCGTCGACCGTCTCGCCGTGGTGCGTGCGCGGCGCGGGACGACGGAGGGCGACGGGCGCCTGCGGCGTCTCGGGCGCCTCGGCCACCTCGGGCTCGGGAGAAGACGGCGTGGCGGGCTGCGTGAGGTCGTCGGGCATCTCGCCAGGGTAGTGCCGGGACGCGGCCGTCAGGCGTCCGGGGCGTCGACCGGCTCCAGGTCGCCGGGCAGCCACGAGCGGTCGAACCACGGCTCGAGCGGCCCGTACAGGCGCAGCATGGGGAACCAGGACTTCCCCGGGACCGTCCCGACCCAGTTGTGCTCGCGCCCTGCGGGCGGCTCCGGCCCGAACCAGAGGACGGTGCGCCCGTCGTCCTCCGTCGCGACCGTGCCGCCGAGGCTCATGAGGCTGGGCTGCGGGTCCGCGGTGCGCAGGAGGGAGCGGGTCTGGGTGTCGTAGAGGTCGACGGACCAGAAGTTCTTCGCGGGCGGGTTCGGCGGCAGCACGAGCCGGTACGTGCGGCCGCCGTCGAGGACGTCGCCCCGCACGTCGTGCGCCGTGTACGCGTAGGCCGAGCCCGCGCCGACCTGGGCGTGCGCCATCGCGGGCGTGATGACCGTCGCGAAGAAGTGGAACTGCGTGCGCGCGTCGAGCAGGCGCGCGCCGTCCGCCAGGAACTCGTACGACCCGCCGATGAACGCGTCGAGCCAGCGCGAGCCCGGGGCGATCCGCGCCGCCGGGTCGCGCGGCGAGTAGACGAGCGCCCGGCTGATCGCCGCGGCCGTCCGCGCGGCCGCGTCGAGCGTCGCCCGGCGCTCCGGGTCGGGGTCGAACGGCCGGCCGTGGACGATGCCGAGCGCCCGGAGCGCGCCCGCCCGCTCGGGGTCCAGCGCGCCCGGCGGCTCCTCCGCCACGAGCTCGGCGACCTCGTCGAAGAACGAGACGTCGCTCGCGTGCACGGTGTTGATCCGGGCGCCCGCGATGTTGACGAACTCCGTCGGCGGCGGGTCCGCCGCCTCGGCGAGCGGGTAGATCCGCGTCTCCTTCATCGCGGGCACGCCGCCGAGCGCGCGCAGCACGACCCAGTTGGTGAACGTGGGCGTCCGGTGCACGAAGTAGCCGTCCGGCACCTCGCCGGCGTAGCCCGGCGGGAGGAACAGGTACCGGCCGCCCTCGCCCCGGTCCGGCCCGGCGATGCCCATGTCCGCGACGTAGCGGAACCAGAAGTCGTCCACGACGCACAGCGACTGCCGGGGCGGCTCGATCACGAGCGGACCCGTCTCGCGCAGGTCGACGAAGAGCGACCCGTACGTCGTCTCGGTGTTCGCGGTGAGGAAGGTGCCGTTCGAGTCCGCCCGCGGGTCCGTGTACCCCACCTGGTTCGAGCGGAGCAGGCCGAGGCTGCGGAACCCGCGCCGCATGGCGACGAGCGAGGCGCCCGGCATGGCGTCGAGGAACGCCGTGACCCCGCGGACGAAGTCCAGCGACCCGTAGAGCCGGTCGAGGGAGCCCTGCGCGGGGACGCCGTCGACGAGCTCGACCGGACCGAACGGGGTGTCCAGCGGGGAGGGGGTGCTCACGGCCGCGACGGCGGCGGCCAGCGGGTCGGTGCTCGGCTCGGTCATCGCTCAGGCCCTTCGTCGCGGGTGCGGAGGCGGGACGCGCGCGCTCGACGTCGAGCGGCTGAGCCGACCGTAGGACGCACCGGGCGGTCGCGCGACCGCGAGCGCGGCGTGCGGGTCCGGGCGTGCGGGCGCGGGCGTGCGGGGGGGGTGCGGGGGCGTCAGCCGAGGAGGGCGACCGTCTGCCCGTCCCAGCGCAGGAGCCGGCCCTGCACCGGGAGGAGCCCGCCCCAGCCGCCGTCGAGGTCCTCCGACCAGACGACCGACCCCGACGACAGCTCGAGCGCCACGACGCGCGAGCTCGCCCCTGTCGCGGGGTCGACGAGCACGAGGAAGGCGCACCGCCCGTCGGTGAACGCCTGCGTCACCACGGCGCCGTGACCGCGCTCGCCCGCGAGGTCGTCGACGAACCGCGACCACGTCTGCTCGCCCGACAGCGCGTCCAGCCCCAGGACCGTGCTCGCCGTCCCGACGACGGCCGTGCCCTCGGCGACGACGTACACGGCCTCGGGCACGCGGGCGCCGTCGAACGTCCACAGGCGCGCGCCCCGCTCGTCGTAGGCGCGCAGGGCGATGCCGTCGCGCACGAGGAGCACGCCCGGAGCGGGGTCGTCGGTCGCCTGCGGGTCCAGCACCTCGCCCGGCACGTCGAGGAGCGGCGTCCCGTCCGGGTCGAGCACGCGGTCGGCGCGCAGCGCGCCGTCCGACCCCTGCCGGTCCGCGTCGACGAGGAACCGCCCGCCCGCGAGCGGGACCGCGCCGTCGGTCGGGGCGTCCGGGTCGTCGAGCTGCTCGCCGTCCGGCAGGAACGACGCCGCGACGCCGCACCCACCCACGTCGACCAGGGTCTCCGTCGCGACGAGCAGCAGCCGCTCCGGGTCGACCTCCTCCCCGCCGGTCTCGGCGTCCCACGACGTGCACGACCACGGGACGTCCTGGAACGGCAGCTCGCGCCGCCAGCGGACCGCGCCCGTGGCGGCGTCCTCGAGCGTCACGACGACGTCCCGCCCCGCGACGCCGTCGACGGACTCGCCCGCACCGGGGTCGACGGCGACGGGCGCACCGCTCGGCTCGCCCGGCTCGCCCACGCGCTCGGCCCGCACCAGGCCGCCGTCCGGGCCGGGGACCAGCAGCGCCCCCGCCGTCTGCGCCTGCCGCTGCCCCACGACCCGGCCCCGGGCGTCGAGCACCGTCACGGTCGCCGCGCCCTCCCCCGGCCGGGGCGGCGGGCTGACGTCGTACCAGGACGGCGCGACCCCCGACCCGGCGACGCACACCACCGTGCGCGACGGCACGGCCGACCGCTCCCACGGGCTCCAGGACCCGCACACGGCCTCGTCGCCGCCGACCGGAACGCGCCACGCCTCGTCGCCGGTGTCGAGGTCGAGCGCGACCGCCTCGTCGCCGTCCACGGTGACGAGCAGGCCCGGGAGGAAGGCCGTGCCCCGGTCCGCCGCGGCGGGGGCGCGCCACCGCTCCGTCGGGGCGGCGTCGAGCGGGCGGACCGCGCCGCGCGCCGTCTCCAGCCGCTCCTGCGCGTCCCGGCTCGTCGCGGCGTCGACGACGAGCATCCCGCCGACGACGAGCACGACCACCCCCGTCGCGACCGCCGCGGCCACGACCCGGCGACGGCCGGGCACGTGCGGCGCCCCTGGCGGTCCGGGCGAAGCCCCGGGTGGAAGCGCCCCCGGACCCGACGCCTCGGTCGCCGACGCTCCCGGAGGCCGTGGAGAGGTCGTGCCGCGCGGCACGGCGTGCGGGCCACCGAGCAGCACCGGGTGCGGCGCGTCGAGGAGGTCGAGGTCGTCGTCGACCCCGGCCGTGTCGACGAGCTCGAACGTCCGGCGGCCGTCGCCGCCGTCTCCCCGTCGGAGCGGCACCCCCTCAGCGTAGGCCGGTCGTCAACCGAGCCGGGCGATCTCCGACTGCCCGATCCGCAGGAGCCGACCCTGGAGGGGAACGGGCCAGGAGCCGTCGTCCGGACCGCCCTCGGCGGACCACGCGACGTGACCGTCGGCGAGGTCGACCGCGAGGAGGTCCGTCCGCCCGTCGTCCTGGTAGGCGAGCAGGATCGCGCGCCGCCCGTCCGTGTAGGCGGTGTCCATCCAGCTGACGCTCCCGCCGGCCGCGGCCTCGACCGTCTCGCGGTCGAGCGACCAGCGCTCCCGCCCCGTGGTCGCGTCGAGCCCGGTCATCCAGCCCGTGCTGGAACCCCCGGACACGACCACCGTGCCGTGCGTGGCGACGAGCACCGTCTCGGGCGCCACCACCTCCGACGAGCGCCAGAGCTCGCTGCCGTCACCGTCGAGCGCGACGAGCTCGCCCTCGTACCGGGCGAGGAGCGGCGCGTCCGAGCCGTCGGTCGAGCGCGGCACGAGGACCGGGCCGGGCGGCTCCCAGCGCACGCTGCCGTCCGCCCCGAGGACGGCGGGCGCCGCGTCGCTCGGAGCGACCGACGACGAGCCCCAGGTGGAGCCGTACCCCGTCGGGTCGCGGTAGTACGTCCCGTCCGGGAGCGCCACCACCGAGTCCAGCGGGTTGTCAGGGTCGTCGAGACGCTCGCCGTCCGGCGTGAACCATCCCGTGACGCCGCAGCCCTCCACGCGCACGAGGCGCGACTCGGTCGCGGTCCACAGGTTCTCGAGCTCCGCCCGGATCGTCTCCGTCCCGTCCACCTCGGTCCAGCCGACGCACTGCCCGGCCCCCGCGAGGAACGGCACGTCGGCCTCCCACCGCGCCTCGCCCGTGAGCGCGTCCTCGACGCGGACGACGGCGGGGCGCCCCAGGGGGAGGTCGGCGACCTCCCCGGTGGCCACGTCCTGCTCGACGACCGCGCCGTCGCCCGCCGGCACCTCGCCGACGCGCTGGGCCCGGAGGAGCGTGCCGCCGGGCCCGGGGGCGGGCGTGCCGCCGTCGGACGTCGTGTCGCGGCGCCCGAGCACCTCGCCGTCCGCGGCGAGCACCGTGACCGCCCAGTCCGACGCGAGGACGCGGCCGGTCTCGGGGTCGAGCTGCAGGTCGGTCACGCCCCCGAGTCCGACGGCGTCCGACGACGGCGCCACGCACACGAGCGTCGAGGCGGGCTCACCGAAGGGCAGCGACCACAGCAGCTGGCCGCCGCACGACGCGTGGGCGCCGACGTCGACGCGCCAGCGCTCCGCCCCGTCGTCGAGCGAGCGGGCGACGGCGGTCCCGTCCTCGACCGTCACGACCGCTCCGGGCAGGAGCGCGAGCCCGCCCGAGACCTCGACGTCGGCCGTCCAGCGCTCGACGGGCGCGTCGGGCAGCGGCTCCAGGCCGCCGGGCGCGGCCCGCAGGCGCTCCAGATCGGCCCGGCCCTGCCACGCGTCGACCGCGAGCATGCCGCCCAGCACGAGCGCGACCCCCGCCGCGACCCCCGCGACGACCGCCGCGGGCCGTCCCCGCCGGGGCGGTCCACCCTCGGCCGGGTCGCGCTCAGCAGGGTCGCTCTCCGCCGGGTCGCTCTCCGCCGGGCCGTTCTCGGCCGGGTCGTCGTCGACCGACGCACGCCCGGGCGGGCCGTCGGGTCCCGCGGGACCGTCCGTCGCCCCGAGGGCGGCCCGGACGCCCGCCGTCGCGCCCGGCGTCCAGGTCGTGCCCCCCGTCGCGCCGGACGGCACGCCGCGCGGCCCGCCCGGCGAGACCGGGCCCGGGCCGCCGAGGGCGTCGTCGTCCGCGTCGACGTCGTCGGACTCGACCAGCTCGAAGGTCAGTCGGTCCCGGGCGTCACGTCGTCGGAGCGGCACGCGGCCAGCCTAGGGCAGCGCCCGGCGGCCGACTCGCCCCCGGCCGGGCCCGCCCCTGGGCGCGCCTAACCAGGCCGGACCCGCCCCCGGCCGCGCCCGACCCGGGCGGACCCGCCCGGCGGCGCGTCCGGCCGGGACGGGATGCCCGTCAGGCGACGCCGAGGTACGCCTCCTTGATGCTCGAGTCCGCGAGCAGCTCCCTGCCGCCCCCGCTGCGCACCACCTCACCCGTCTCGAGCACGTACGCGCGGTGCGAGCGCGACAGCGCCTGCTGCGCGTTCTGCTCGACGAGCAGCACCGTCGTCCCCTGCGCGTTGATCTCCGACACGATGCGGAAGATCTGCTGGATGACCATGGGCGCGAGCCCCATCGACGGCTCGTCGAGGAGCAGCAGCCGCGGCCGGGCCATGAGCGCGCGCCCGATCGCGAGCATCTGCTGCTCGCCGCCCGACATGGTGCCGCCCACCTGCTCCTTGCGCTCCGCGAGCCGGGGGAAGAGGTCGAAGACGCGCTCGACCGTCTCGTCGTGCTCGGCCTTCGACGCGAACGTGCGCGCGTACGCGCCCATCTCCAGGTTCTCGACGACCGTCATGCCGGGGAAGATGCCGCGGCCCTCGGGCGCCTGCACGATGCCCTCGAGCACGCGCAGGTGCGCCTTCATCTTCGTGATGTCCTTGCCGTCGAAGAGCACCTTGCCGCGCGCCACCGGGCGGATGCCCGAGATGGCGCGCATCGTCGTGGTCTTCCCGGCGCCGTTGGCCCCGATGAGGGTGACGAGCTCGCCCTCCTCGACGGTGATCGAGATGCCGCGCACGGCCTCGATGCGCCCGTAGGCGACCGTCATGTCCTGCAGCTCAAGCAGGGGCATGGCCGCTGCCTCCTTCGGTGGTGGGGGCCGCGGGCCCGACGCCGTCCGGGCCGTCCAGCTCCTCGTCGGGCACGCCGAGGTACGCCGCGACGACCTTGGGGTCGTTCGTGACCTCGTCCGGCGTGCCGTCCGCGATGACGCGCCCGAACTCGAGCACGACGATCCGGTCGGTCACCCCGCGCACGAGGCGCATGTCGTGCTCGATGAGCAGCACGGTGTAGCCGTCGTCGCGGATGTGGCGGATGAGGTCCATGAGGGACTCCTTCTCCGCCGGGTTGAAGCCGGCCGCCGGCTCGTCGAGGCACAGCAGCTTCGGCTCGGTCGCCAGGGCCCGCGCGATCTCGAGCCGGCGCTGGTCGCCGTACGAGAGGTTGCGCGCCTTCTCCGTCGCCCGCCCGCCGACGCCCACGAACTCGAGCAGCGCGAGCGCCCGGTCGATCGCGTCCCGCTCCTCGCGCCGGTGCCGCGGCGTGCGCAGCAGCGCGCCGGGGACCGACGTGCGGTGCCGCGCGTCCGACCCGACGACGACGTTCTCCAGCGCCGTCATCTCGTTGAACAGACGGATGTTCTGGAACGTGCGGGCGATGCCGCGCTGCGTGATCCGGTAGCGCTTGAGCTTGCCCACCGGGGAGCCGTCGAAGACGACCTGCCCCTGGGTGGGCCGGTAGACGCCCGTCATCGCGTTGAACGCGGTCGTCTTGCCCGCGCCGTTCGGGCCGATGAGCCCGAGGATCTCGCCGCGCCGGATGTCGAACGTCACGTCGTCGAGCGCGACGAGGCCGCCGAACTGGACCGTGACGTTCTGCATCTGGAGCAGCGGCTCGCCGACGCGCGCGTGGACCGTGCGGTCGGGCGCGACCATCGCGTCGACGAGCTCGGGGTTGGCGAGCTCGGGGCGCACGTCCGCGACGTCGACGACCGCCGGCTCCTCGAGGACGGCTCCGGGCATGTACAGGTCGGCACGCGAGGAGTCGGCGCGGCCCGACGACGCGAGGTGCTCGTCGCCGTGCTCGCCGCCCGCGCCGATGCCGCCGGGGTCGTGGGTGCTCATCGGGTCTCCTCCCCGGTCGTGGTGCCGTCTGCGCCGGTCCCGGTCGTCGTGCCCGTCGCGCGCGTCGCGCGGGAGCCGCCCGACGCCGTGGCGACCGCCGGGGAGCCCGGGCGGGCGCCGTCGTCGGACCCGCTCCGCGTGGCGGCCTGCGCCGCGCGTCGCGCGGCGACGTAGAGCTCGCGCCCGTAGGCGAGGAGCTTCTGCCGGACGGGGAGGAGCCCTTGCGGACGGAAGATCATGAGCACGACCAGCGCGATCCCGAAGAACAGGTACCGGTAGCTCGCGATCTCGTTGCCGTTGATCGGGATGCCGAACAGCTCCGTGCGGCCGAGGAAGAAGTTCGGCAGGTACACGATGATGAACGCGCCGAGGATCACCCCGAGCTTGTTCCCCTGGCCGCCGAGCACGACGGCGCACAGGAAGAGCACGGAGTTGATGACGTTGAAGTTCGTCGGGATGACGAACTGGACCTGCCCGGCGTAGAGCGCGCCCGCGACACCGCCGATCGACGCCCCGATGACGAACGCCCACAGCTTGAAGCGGAACGTCGGGACGCCCATGATCTCGGCCGCGTCCTCGTCCTCGCGGATCGCGACCCAGGCGCGCCCGACGCGCGAGCGCTCCAGGTTCCCCACGAGCAGCAGCGAGATGACGATGAACACGAGGCTCAGCCAGTACCACCACACGCCCGAGTTGAGCGTGCCCGCGGCGTTCCCCGCGGAGAAGACGCCGTTGGGCAGCTCCTCTGTGACGCCCACCCGGGGGTAGGCGACGCCGCGCAGGCCCTGGCCGCCGCCCGTCAGCTCGTCGAGGTTGTCCGCGAGGAGGCGGACGATCTCGCCGAAGCCCAGCGTGACGATGGCGAGGTAGTCGCCGCGCAGGCGCAGCGTCGGCGAGCCGAGGATCAGCCCCGACAACGACGTGATCGCGACCGCGATCGGCAGCGCCGCGAGCCACGCCCAGTCCTTCGACAGCCACTCGTCGGTCTGGTTCCACGGGCTGTCGGGGCTCGTGAGGATCGCGACCGTGTACGCGCCGATGGCGTAGAAGCCGACGTAGCCCAGGTCGAGGAGGCCGGCCTGGCCCACCACGACGTTGAGGCCGATGGCGATGAGCGCGATCATGCCGAACTGCGCCATCACCCCGCCGAAGTTGGTGCCCACCGTGGTGAGCACCGGGATGTTGAGGATCGGCACGAGCGCCAGGAAGATCAGGAACGGCACGCCGATCGCCCACTGCGTGGGCCGGGCCTGAGCGTCCCACCACAGGCGCAGCCGGTCGCCGACGCCGCTGTGCGGCCGGTCCTTCGTCGCGACGCGGCCGGCGGGCGGCATCGCGGTGGGGCGACCGCCGTCGGGCGCGGGGGCGGGTGCAGGTGTCGAGGTGCTCATGCGCGGGCCCTCCCCAGCGACTCCCCGAGGATGCCCGTCGGGCGGAACATCAGGACGATGATGAGGAGCGCGAACGCGACCACGTCGCGCCACTCCGTGCCGAACACGACCTGGCCGTAGTTCTCCATGACGCCGAGCAGCAGGCCACCGAGCAGCGCGCCGCGCAGGTTGCCGATGCCGCCGAGCACCGCGGCGCAGAACGCCTTGATGCCGAGGATGAAGCCGCCGGAGTAGATGATCCCGTTCGGCACGCGCAGCGTGTAGAGCAGCGCGGCCGCACCGGCGAGGATGCCGCCGATGAGGAACGTCAGCATGATGACGCGCTCGCGCGAGACGCCCATGAGGGTCGCGGTCACCGGGTCCTGCGCGACGGCGCGGATGCCGCGGCCGAACTTCGTCCGGTTGATGAACATGTCCGTCGCGAGCGCGAGGACCAGCGCCGACAGGATGATGACGAGCGTGATGTTCGTGACCGGCGCGCCGCCGATCGTGAACTGCACCTCGGGCTGGACGAGCCGGATCGGCTGCTGCGCGTTGACGCCGCCGAGCGTGCCGCCCGTGAGCTTCGGCAGCACGAAGTGCACGAACTCCTGGATGATGAACGACATCCCGATCGCGGTGATGAGGAAGACGAGCGCCGGTGCGCCGCGCCGTCGCAGCGGCCGGTACGCCACGCGTTCCAGCCCGACGGCGGCACCGCCCGCGACGAGCATCCCGCCGAGCATCGCGATGCCGAGGTAGAGCACCGTCAGGGCGATGCCCTTGTCGTACGCGTTCCCGCTCGGGTAGAAGCCGAGCAGCATGAGCGTCGCGTACTGCCCGAACATGCCGAGCATGAAGACCTCGGAGTGGGCGAAGTTGATGAGCCGCAGCACGCCGTAGACGAGCGTGTAGCCGACGGCGACGAGCGCGTAGATCGCGCCGTAGGTGAGGCCTTCGATGGTGAGGCCCCAGAAGTTCCGGGCGAGGCCCGCGATGTTGAAGTCGATGAGGGACTGGTGGACGAGGGGGCCGGCGGTCGCGCTGTGCATCAGCGCGTCAGCAAGAGCGGGCATGACGCTCCCTGGTTCGTTCTCTGGGGTACGAGGTCGTGGTCCACGACGGGCGCCCCGCCGACCGGTCCCCGCGCGGGGCGGGGACGTCGGGGCGGGGCGCCCGTCGTCGTCGGACTACTGGACCTCGTAGATCCAGATGAGCGCGGAGGCGAGCTCGCCCGTGTCGTCCCACTCGTAGGCGCGGGCCAGGCCCTCGCCGGAGTAGTTCGCCACGTAGTCGATCAGGCCCGCACGGTCGGTCACGCCCGAGGCGATGCCCGTGAGCATGATCGTCGCGAGGTCGTAGCCCTCGACCGAGTACACGCCCGGCGCCTGGCCGTTCGTCTCCTCGTAGGTGGCCGCGAAGTCCTCCGGGGCCGGGCCGCACGGGCAGGAGAGGATCGCGCCCTTCGACGCGGCACCCGCCTGCGAGACGAACTGCGGGTCGTTCGTGCCGTCCGCCGAGACGAACGGGATGTCGACGCCGCCGTCGCGCAGGCCCTGCACGAACGGCGCAGCCTCCGCGTAGTAGCCGGCGTAGAAGACGGCGTCCGCGTCGGCGCCGGAGATGATCTGGACGGCGGCCGAGAAGTCCTTGTCGCCGGTCTTCACCTCGGCGGCGCAGTCCTCGTTCGCGGCGTCGCCCAGGCCCTCGGTGATCTGCTGGGCGAGGCCGATGCCGTAGTCCGAGTTGTCGGAGACGACGCAGACGCTGCCGAAGTCCTTCGTGTTGACGAGGTACTTCGCGACCGACGGGCCCTGGACGGCGTCGTTCGCGAGACCGCGGAAGAAGTTCGTCCAGCCGTTCTTCGTGAGGTCGGGGTTGGTCGCCGACGCCGTGAGCGACAGCAGGCCCGCCTGGTTGAACACGTCGCCCGTGGCGGCCGTCTCGCCCGAGAACGCGGGGCCGAGCAGACCGAGCACGCTCGCGTCGCCGACGATCTGCGGCGCGACCTGGGTCGCCTTCTGCGGGTCACCCTCGGTGTCGAACGGCTTGAGCGTGACCTGGCAGCCCGGGTTCGCCTCGTTGAACGCGTCCACCGCGACCTGGGCGCCGTACTGGATGTTGAGGCCGAGCGCGGCGTTCGGGCCCGTCAGAGCTCCGGCGACCGCGATCGAGGTGCCCTCGGCACACTCGGCGCTGCCGTCACCGGCGGGGTCCGTCGGGTTGCCGGCCGCGGTCGCCTCGACCTCGGCGCCGTCGATGTCGATCTGGACCGACGGGACGATGCTCAGGTCGGCCGAGCCGCCGCCGTCGTCGGTCTCGGTCGACGTCCCGCTCGTCTCGTCGCCGCCGCCCTGGGACTGGGGACCGCAGGCGGTGAGGACGAGGGTGGCCGCGAGGAGCAGGGCGGCACCCCCGCTCGCCCGTCGTGCTGTGCGATGCATGCCAACCTCCGTGGTCCTGATCCCCGCGGAGGCAGCCCAAGCCGCCTCTCTCCGCGGTCGATCGCTGAATTCAACACTGAATTGCGTGCTGAATAGTGACACAGGTCACCCGGGGACGAAACCTCCCCGCGGTCGCGCCGTCCGGAGCCCTCCGCGGCATCTCGGAGGGCTCCGGACCCACGAATCCGCGGGAGGGGGCGCCTCCGCGTTCCTGGGTGACGCGAACGTAGGCGGATCGGGTTTCGTGGGACGCAGGGAGTTGTTACCGACTCGTAACGCAAGGGTCTCGTTTCGTTCCGTGAACGGTACGAACGTCCCGTTCTGAGCCCTCGACGCGCCCTGGTGCGGCACGCTCCGCGCACCTCACGGGGAGCGCTCGGGGACCTTCCGGGCGCCTCCCCGCGCGCTCCCTGCACCCGCCACCGCGGATGCCACGGGGGTCGGCACAACAGCTCGCGGCAACCCATGGCCAAGAGGGGGCCTACCATGTACGGTTGTCTCCGAGATTGCAGTGCCTCGCTTGTCCTCGCGTCGACGTGACCGCCACCCGGCGGGTGCCCGGCGGACCTTGTTACCCAAGAGTTGACGACGAACACCGTGATGTACTCCCCTGCGCCCGCGGGGGGTGTTTCCACACTCTTGAAGGAGTAACAATGGCTACCGGAACCGTGAAGTGGTTCAACAGCGAGAAGGGCTACGGCTTCATCGCCCCCGAGGACGGCTCGGCCGACGTGTTCGCGCACTACTCCGCGATCCAGTCGCAGGGCTTCCGCACGCTGGAGGAGAACCAGCGCGTCGAGTTCGACGTGACGCAGGGCCCGAAGGGCCCGCAGGCCGAGAACATCCGCCCCGTCTGACCCGATCTCCTCGGTAGCGGCTCGCCGCACCGATCGATCGTTCCTCGAGTGCCCCCGACCCTCCGGTCGGGGGCACTCGTGCGTTCCGGGCAGCGAGGCGGGGCGGCCTCAGAACTCGCCGAAGCCGCCGAAGTCGTCGAAGCCGCCGCCGTCGAACCCACCGCCGTCGAAACCGCCGCCGTCGAATCCGCCGTCGGCACCGCCCGCGGGGTCCCCGCCCGACGCCTCGACGGCGCCGCCGTCAGCGCCACCCTCGGCGGCTCCCGGGTCCTCGCCTGCGCCCGGGTCCTCGGCGGCCGCGTCCTCGGCCACGGGCTGGCTCGGGTCGGCGAACGCGGGCCCGAACAGCGCGTTCGCGACGGCGGACCCGATGACGACGCCCGCGATCGTGCCCAGCAGGCTGGACCCGACCATCGCGCCGAACCCGGGGCCCGCCTGGCCCCGGCCCGCGAAGGTGCGCTCCAGCGTCCCGGGCTGCCGCATCTCGGCCCGCGTCGCCATGCGGGCGAGGTCCTGCGGGGCGTCCGACGTCGCCCGCTCGCCCGCCGGGACCCGCTCGCCGAGCTCGGCGAGCACCTGCCGGCGCTGCTCCGGCGTGAGCCGCGCGAAGGCCTCGGCGTGCGCCTGCTCGACGGCGTCCGGCGGGGCGGTGCGCAGCAGGTAGCGGTAGCGGTCGATCGCCACCTGGTCGGGCGTGCGCTGCCCGGCCGCGGGCCGGGCGTCCTGCGGGGCGCTGCCGTACGCGGGCTGCTGGGCCGGGTACTGCGTCGGGTAGGGGTTCGCGGGCTGCGTCGAGGGCTGGGCGCCGTAGGGGCCCGTGTGCTGCGGCGCGCCGCCGTGGTCTCGCGGCTCGCGGCCGAGGAGCCGGTCCAGGAATCCCATGGGTCGTCCTCCGGGGGTGGGGGCGCCGAGCGGTGCGCTCGCGCCGGGGTCGTGGCCGGGTACGGCTCACTCCCCGACCAACGACGCGCACCGGCCCGCGGTTCCGGCGGTCGTTCCGGAGTGCCGTTCCGGCGGCTCCGACGCCGGGGCGTCGCCCGTCAGGACGTGAGGGCCAGGAACGCGCCGAGCTCCTCCAGACCGCGGGCCGACCGGGGCAGCGTGTCGGTGAGCCCCGGCGAGCGCACGACGACCGCGCTCCACTGGGCGCGCGACACCGCGACGTTGAGGCGGTTCCGGGACAGCAGGAACCCGAGCCCGCGCGACGCCTCGTGCCCGGACGACGCCGCGAGCGTGAGGATGACGACCGGTGCCTCCTTGCCCTGGAACCGGTCGACCGTCCCGACCTCGACGTCCGGGTAGCCCGCGTCGCGCAGGGCACCACGCACCGCCCACACCTGCGCGTTGTACGGGGCGACGACGAGCACGTCGCCCTGCCCGAGCGGACGCTCGTGCGTGACGCCGTCGACCGTCGTCGTCCAGGACCGGCCGAGGACGTCCGCGACCTGGCGCACGACCTCGGCCGCCTCCTCCGTCGAGCGCACGGTGCTGCCCGCGTGCTCCACGAGCACCTGCCGCACGCCGGGCGCGACGCCGTCGAGGCGGCGGGCCGCGGCGAGCGGGTGCGCCCGCAGCCGGTCCTCGTAGGAGAGCGTCGAGACCGCCGCGGCGAGGTCCGGGTGCAAGCGCCACGTGGTCGCGAGGAAGTAGCCGCGCTCGGGGGGCAGCACCCCGTGGCCGTCGGCGAGCCAGGCGAGCGCCGAGCGGTCGACGGGCTCGGGGTGACGGCCCTGGCTGACCTGCGGGAGCTGCTGCGGGTCGCCGAGCAGGAGCAGGCGGCGGGCCGCCCGCGCGACCGCGACCGTGCTCGCGAGCGAGAACTGGCCCGCCTCGTCGACGACGAGCAGGTCGAGCGTGCCGGCGGGCAGCCGTTCGGCGGCGAAGTCCCAGGCGGTGCCGCCGACGACGCGCGGCCCCGGCTCGGTCGCGAACGCGGCGAGGTGGGCGCCGTCGAGCTCGGCGTACACGGCGCGCGGCGACGGCCCGTCCGCCGCGAGCTTCTTCGCGACGAGCTCGCGCGGCACGCCCGCGCCGAGCACGACCGCGCGCAGCAGGTTCTCGACCACGGCGTGGGACTGCGCGACGACGCCGACGCGCCACCCCTGTGCGACGAGCCGCGCCACGACCCGCGCGCCGACGTACGTCTTGCCCGTCCCGGGAGGGCCCTGCACGGCGAGATACGAGTCGTCGAGCCGCTCGACGGCCGCCGTGACCGCGTCGACGACGTCGTCCGCGACGGGCGGCAGCGCGCCGCCCGTCACGCTGCCGGCGCCGTCGGCTCCGTCCGGAGCGACGTCGGGTGCGGCCGGACCGGCGGGCACGAGGCGCGGCGGCCGGCGCAGCAGCAGGTCGGTCGCGGCGTCCTGCGGGAGCGAGCCCGTGGCTCGCCACGTGGCCAGGGCGTAGCGCGCCGCTTCCTCGGTCGCGACCTCGAGCGGCTTCGTGCCCGGCCCGGGCGACGGGGTGAGCGCGACCGGGGTCGCGTCGAACGGTTCCGCGCTCGTCGGAAGCTGCTCGCGCACGACGAGCACGTCGCGCTCGCCCGCCGGCGTCGCGCGGCGCCCGGCGTCGAGGATCGCCCCGCCGGTGAGCCAGCCCCGCACGCCGTCGACGGCCGTGCGGGCGCACGGCGGCAGGGGCGGGTCGTAGAGCACGAACGGGGCGACTCCCACGCGCAGGTCGCTGCCCTCGGGCAGCCGTCCGACGAGCTCGAGGCGCCGGGACCACGTGCGCCGTCCCGGCTCGACCTCCCACCCCGAGACGACCTCGGCCTGCTCGACGAGGAACGCGTTCCGCCGTCCCAGCCACTCGTCCGGCGGGAGCGCGAGGCGGGAGTAGTGCTCGTGCCAGAACGGCTTGGCCTCGCGCCGGTGGTACCCGGCCGCCGCCCCGTACATCGCGAGCGCCTGCTCGCCCGCGGTGCGCCGCGCGCGGTCCTCGCCGACGGCCTGCCGGATCTCCTCCTCCAGCAGCACCGCGGACGACCGCTCGCGCTCCCCGGCCTCGGCCCCGGTCTCGGTCTCGGTCTCGACGACCCCACCGGTCGTGGCAGCCGCGGCGCTCGCGGCGCCCGGGCCTGCCGCCACGCCGGTCGTCGTGGCCGTGCCAGCCGTCGTGGCCGCGGCATCGGCGTCGCGACCCGCGGTCCCGGCGACGGCCGCGGCCGCCTCGCGCAGCCACGCGGCGAGGCGCAGCGTCGACACGCAGTCGTACCGGTTGTAGTCCGCGATCCCCTGCAGGAGCTCGGCCGCCTCCTCCCCGCGGCCCGCGTCGCGCAGGGCGGTGTACTCGGCGTACGCGACGACGGACGCGGCGCCCGTGGTCACGTCGCCGGTGCGCAGCTCGTCGCCCATGTAGAGCGGTTCGAGCTTCTTGATGGACCGCGAGCGGTCGGACACGTGCAGCGCCTGCCGCACGACGGCGTACAGGTCGACGAGCACGCCGTCGCGCAGGAGGTCGTCGACCTCCTCCTCGTAGACGCCGTGCCGCGCGGCGATCGCGAGCAGGTGCGCGCGCTCGTAGTCGGCGTAGTGGTAAACGTGCAGGTCGGGGTGGACGCGGCGACGCGCGTTCACGTGGTCGACGAACGCGACGAGCGCGTCCCGCTCCGCCGCGAGGTCGTGCGCCCACAGGGCGTGGAACGGCGGCCGGTCCGCGGGCGTCGCCGGACGCTCGACCCACCCGAACAGGTAGTCGATCCCCCAGCTCGTGCCGCCCGCGTCCGTCCACAGCGGGTCGCCCTCGAAGTCGAAGAAGAGGTCGCCGGGGCTCGGCTCCGGCAGGGCGAGCACGGGCGCCGGGTCGTCGATGCGCCACGACAGCTCGTGCGGCCCGGACGCGTCGGCCCACACGACCGTGCCGTCGGACGGGCCGGTGCCGAGCTGGAGCCCGGCCTGGCGCCGCACGCGCGCGAAGGTCGACCTGCTCATCCCGGCCGGGACCGGCGTCTCGTCGGTCGCGGCGGCGAGCTCGTCGATCGTCCGGATCCCCGCCGCGTGCAGGGCCGCGCGCTGCGACTCGTACACGCCCCCGACGAGGAGCACGTCCCGGCGCGCCTCCACCTGCGCGCGGCAGTCGGCGCAGCGCCCGCACGCGCGGACCGCCGGGTCGTCCCACGGGGCGCGGCCCTCGCGCGCGACGTGCTCGGCCGTCAGGCGCACGAGCCGCTCGCGCCGGTCCCGGTAGACGGGCAGCAGGTCGGCCAGGCGATGCGACGTGCGCTCGCGCGTGCCGAGGACGAGCGAGACGTCCGGGTCCACGGGGACGCCCGCGGCGAGGAGCTGGTCGCCGTAGGCCGCGAGCTGGAGCAGGGCGGGGACCTTGGCGCGGCGCGCGAGCTTGGCGTCCACGACGGCGTAGCGCGCCGCGCCCGCGTCGTCCGTGCCGGTGCGCACGAGGAAGTCGGCCCGGCCGTGGAACGCGCCGTCGAAGAAGGCGGCCTGGTGCACGACGTCCGCCCCCGCCTCGACCGCGGCGAGCGTGCGCGCCTGCGCGGCGACGAGCTCGTCCCACGAGGTACCGCGCGGCGGCTCGACGTGCACGACGCCGCGGCCGGTCACCGGGTCGAACGGGCCGTGCTCGGCCTCGTAGCCCGCGAGCACCGCGCGCTCGTGCCGGGCGCCGAGCTCGGCCGTGCGGGCGAGCATCGCGTCGTCGCCCTCGTCGCGGCGGGGCGCCCGCCCGAGCTGCTCGTCGAGCCGGCACAGGAGCCGGTACTCGCAGTCCGCGGCGACGACGAGGTCGCTCGCGGACAGCACGAGCGCCTGCTCGCGGGGTGGCGCCGCGCCGGCACCGGCCCGGTCGGCCACGGTCGCGGCCCGCAGCACCGGCTCGTCGACGAGGAACACGCACACCTCCGGTTCGGGACGGCCGCCGACGGCCGTCGCCGCCGACCGTCCGTCGGTCTGCGTCCGTTCTACCAGCGGCCACCCACGCGTCCGCCCCACCCCGCCCGCACCACTCGCCCGCATCGCCGCACCCACCGACGGCCCACCGGCCCCCGCCGACCACACCGCGCCGCCCGCCGCCCCCGGGCGGCCCCGCCCGCCGCTCCCCGGCCGACCCGTGCCCGGGATGAGGCGATTCGTGCCGACGGGCGGGGCTCCCCTACTGTTCCCGTCGGACGTCCCGCCCGGACGTCGTCGTCGGACGTCGCCGCGGCACGTCCACGCCGGACCGGGAGCCCCGCGGCTCCCGGCGCCCCCGCCCGGCGGGCGCCACCGAAGGAGGACCCATGGCCGTGCGCTTCGTACCGCCGCCGGGGTGGCCCGTGCCCGCGGGCTTCACCCCGACGACCGAGTGGCACCCGGACCCGTCCTGGCCGCCGCCCCCGCCCGGGTGGGTGTTCTGGGCGGACGACGCCGCCCCCGCGCCCGGGCCCGTGCCGCCCCCGGACGCGCCCGTCCTGCACGGCACCGAGCCGCTGCCCGTCGGGTCCGGCGCGCCGACCCGCCGGTCGCTGCGCGCCCGCTCGTCGGGCGCGACCCCGGCGGTCGGCCCCGAGGCCGACGCGACGCGCGTCGCGGCCGCCGTCCCGGCCGTCCCGCCGGCCCGGGGCGCCGTGGAGGACCACCCCGTGGCGAGCTCGACGATGATCCTCCCCCCGCTCGGCGGCATGCTCGACGACCCGGCCGCGCGCCCGTCGCCCGTCCCCGTCCCCGCCGCCCGCCCGGCGACGCCCGTCCCCGCCGCCCGCCCGACGCCGTCCGCCACCCCGGGTGCAGCCCCGGCGGTCCCGGCCCGGGCCGGGCGCTCCGGCGTCGTCCCGGTAGGGCCGCTCGCCCTGCCCGCGGCCGACGACGACGGCGACCACGCGCCGGAGCGGGGGCGGCGCTGGCTCGTCCCGACGGCGGTCGGCCTCGCGGGCGTCGCGGTCGGCCTGCTCGTCGGCATCGGCCTCACGCTCTCGGCGCAGGGCGAGGCGCAGCGCGAGCGGGCCGAGGCGCAGCGCGTGCAGAGCGAGGTCGCGGCGGAGCGCGAGCAGCTCGAGTCCGAGCGAGCCGACCTCGACGCCCAGCGTGCCGAGCTCGACGCCGCGACGGCCCAGCTCACGGAGCGCGAGGAGGCCGTCGCGCAGGCCGAGGAGGACGCGGCGAAGCGCTCGCAGGAGCTCGACGACCGCCAGAAGGAGCAGGACGACCGCGAGCAGGAGGAGCGTCCGGGGAACGGACCCGGGAACGGCGGCGGCAACGGGAACGACGGCGGCGACGGGGACGGCGGCGGGGGCGGCTGGGACTGGGGCGACTGGGGCTGGTGACCCGGCGGTCTCCACGAACGCCTCACGGACACGTCACCGCTTCCGGTCGCGGAACACACGTCCCTCACCGACAGTGGGAGGCGTGCTGACGCGATCTTCCTCTCCCACCCCCGACAGCGAGACCCCGATCTACGACGCCCTCGTGGTCGAGCACGAGAACATGCTGCCGCTCGTGCACCTCGGCCGGGCGCTCAGCGGGGAGATGGTCACGGTCGCCCGCCCCACGGGGCTCTCGCCCCGCCTCGCGCCCGAGCACGGGGCGCCCGCGCTCCCGCGTCGCCGCCGCGCCGGCTGAGCGGCTGCCCCGCCGTGCGGGGCGACGCCTACAGCACGTGGGCGAGGAACGACCGCGTGCGCTCGTGCTGCGGGTCCCCGAGCACCTGCTCCGGGCTGCCCTGCTCGACGATGACGCCCTCGTCCATGAAGACCACGGTGTCGGCGACCTCGCGCGCGAACCCGATCTCGTGCGTCACGACCATCATCGTCATGCCGGACCGCGCGAGGTCGCGCATGACGGCCAGCACCTCGCCGACGAGCTCGGGGTCGAGGGCCGACGTCGGCTCGTCGAACAGCATGAGCTCGGGGTCCATGGCGAGCGCCCGCGCGATGGCCACGCGCTGCTGCTGGCCGCCGGAGAGCTGCGCCGGGTAGTGGTCGGCGCGGTCCGCGAGGCCCACGCGGTCCAGGAGCTCGGACGCGCGCGCCCGCGCCTGCGCCTTGCTCAGCCCGCGCACCTGGACGGGCGCCTCCGCGACGTTCTCGAGCGCCGTCATGTGCGGGAACAGGTTGAAGCGCTGGAACACCATGCCGATGCGCGAGCGCTGCCGCGCCACGACCTTGGGGTGCAGGCGGTGCAGGCGCGTGCGGCCGTCCTTGGTGACCTCGCGGTAGCCCATGAGCTCGCCGTCGACCCGGACGCGGCCGCCCGTGATCTCCTCGAGCTCGTTGACGCAGCGCAGCAGCGTCGACTTGCCCGAGCCCGACGGGCCGAGCACGACGCACACCGAGCCGCGCGCGACCTCGAGGTCCACGCCCTTGAGGACGTGCAGGTCGCCGAACATCTTGTGCAGGCCCTCGACCTGCACCATCGGGGTGGCGTCGGTGGAGCGGCCCGCCTCCGGGGAGGTCCGGGGCGTCGCGGATGCCGTGTCGTGCGTCCCGCTCACGGGGTCACCTCCAGGAAGGGGTCGTCCTTCGTCGTGCCGGACGCGGCGATGAGGTCCTGCCGGTTCGGCTTGCGGCCGCGCCCGCCCGGGCCGCGCCCGCGGCGCCGCGTCGGCGTCTGCGTGCCGAACCCTCGGCCGTAGTACCGCTCCACGTAGTGCTGGCCGACCATGAGGACGCTCGTGATGAGCAGGTACCAGATGGCGGCGACCATGAGCAGCGGGATCGGCAGGAAGAGGCGGTTGCCGATCGCGTTCGTCGAGTACTGCAGGTCGAGCGTGAACGGCACCGCGAGGACGAGCGACGTCGTCTTGAGCATGGAGATCGTCTCGTTGCCCGTGGGCGGCACGATCACGCGCATGGCCTGGGGCAGCACGATGCGCGTGAGGATCTTGCCGTCCTTCATGCCGAGCGCCTTCGCGGCCTCGGTCTGGCCCGGGTCGACCGACCCGAGGCCCGCGCGCACGATCTCCGCGAGGTACGCCGCCTCGTTGAGCGAGAGCCCGATGAGCGCGCACACGAACGCGGTGAACAGGTCCGCCGTGCGGAACTCGAAGAACTCCGGCCCGAACGGGATGCCGAGGCTCAGGCGCGGGTAGAGCACCGAGATGAGGCCCCAGAACACGAGCTGCGTGTAGATCGGGGTGCCGCGGAAGAACCAGATGTAGCCCCAGCTCACCGACCGCATGACGGGGTTGTCCGAGCGCCGCATGATCGCGAGGAGCACGGCGAGGACGATCGCGATGAGCATCGAGCCGAACGTCAGCACGAGCGTCCAGCCCACGCCGCGCACGACCGTCACGTCGCGGAAGTACAGCCAGACGACGTCCCACCGGAACTTCTCGTTCGTCAGCAGGGCGTTGGCCGCCATCGCGGCGAGCACGAGCAGCAGGGCGGCGGAGATCCACCGCCCGGGCCGCGGGACGGGGACGGCGTGGATGCGGTCGGGGACCGGGTCGTCGGCCGGGCCGGCGGCGGCGCCGCGGGGGGAGCTACCGGTCGTCATGGTGCACCTCGGGGGGTCGGGGCTCGGGGGACGAGCCGGGCCGCGCGGTCGTCGTCGTCCGCGCGGTCGTCCCGGCCGCCGGCCGCGGGCGCCGGGTGGGCGCCCGCGGGACGGCGGGACGGACGGGGGCTGGCGAGGGGGTCGTCAGCCGACGGACGGGTTGAGCTCGGCGGTCTCCAGGGCCGCGTCGCCGCTGCCCCAGGCCCCGAGGATCTCCTCGAGCTGGCCGCTGTCCATGAGCGACTGCAGCGCGGCCTGGATCGCGGCGGCGAGCTCCGTGTCGTCCTTCGCGACGACGACGCCCTGCGGCGCGCTGTCGAACACGTCGCCGAGCTGCTCGAGCTGGCCGCCCGTCTGCTCGACGGCGTAGCCGATCACCGGCGAGTCGGCGTAGAGGACCTGCGCCTTGCCGCCCGCGACGTTCGTCGTGGCGTCGGACTGCGAGTCGTACTGGAGGATGTCGATCTTCTCCTCGCCGGCGTCGGTGCACGCCTGGCTCTGCACGGCGATGTCCTCGTCCTGGACCGTGCCCGTCTGCACGGCGACGGTCACGCCGCACAGGCTCTCGGGGTCGATGTCGTCCGGGTTGCCCGACGCGACCGCGTAGGCGGAGCCCGCGTTGAGGAAGGCGATCATGTTCGCCTCCTGCATGCGCTCCTCCGTGATGGTGAACGAGGAGATCCCGGCGTCGTACTTGGTGCCGAGCGCGGGGATGATCGCGGGGAAGTCGGCCGACTGGACCTCGACGTCGAGCCCGAGCGTCGCGCCGACGGCCTTGATGACGTCGATGTCGAACCCGATCGGCGTCTTGCCGTCGGCGTCGATGAACTCGGCGGGCGCGTACTCGGTGTTCGAGCCGACGACGAGCGTGCCCGCGGACGCGACGTCCTCGGGCAGGAGCGCGGCGGCCGCGTCGTCGACCTCGATGGTCGACGGGTCGAACGACGGCGCCGCCGACGTCTCGTCACCGGAGCCCGACGTGCTGCCGTCCGTCCCGGTCTGGGACGCGTCGGTGCACGCGGCGAGCAGGAGGGTGCTCGTCGCGGCGAGCGCGACGAGGCCGGTGAGGGGGAGCTTGCGCGGGGTCGTACGCATGGTGTCTCCGATCGGTGGGGGCCGGGCAGGGGCAGCGTAGACACCGATCGTCTCCGTCGTGTTACGTCAGCACCCGGCCCGCGAGGGCAGAGGAACGTACGGGGAACAGAGGACCCGGCGGTGCGCGGCACCTGCGCACGAGTGTGGGGCCGTTCGGCCCCGCTCACCAAACCGGCGGGGACATCGAGGCCTAACCGTGACGAACCGCACCCGCCCTCGGCGCGGACCGGCGCGGGCTACGTGTCGCGTGCGGCGGGCGCCTCGTCCTCGCGGTGGTCGTCCTCGTCCCCGGGCGGGTAGTCCGCCCGCTCGGGCTGGGCACGCAGCCGCAGGATGGCGACGAGCAGCCCGCCCCACACGACGACGATCGCGAGCACGAGCAGGATCACGGCCGAGGTGGTCATCGGGTCTCCTCCCGGTCGGCACCGGTCGCGGCTGCCGTCGCGCGGCCTGCTGTCGCACGGCCCGTCGTCCCACGGCCCGACGGCGCCCGGCCCGTACCCGCAGAGGCGTCACCCGGCGGGTACGGCGGCCAGGGGACGAAGTCGTCGGGGCTGCGGCGCCAGCGCATCGCGGTGAGCACCAGGGCGGCGAGCACCATGAAAGCGATCGCGCCCCAGCCGACGAGCGCGAGGTACCAGGCGGGGTACCCCTCGTAGCCGTCGACGACGAGCGTGACGATCCGCGACACGAGCATGTAGCCGAGCACGAGCGGGGCCAGCACGGCGACGAGCACCTGCCACCAGGGGCCGAGGCGGAACGTCGAGACGGCGTTGAGGTGGTAGCGCAGCTCCGGTCCGCGCCGCAGCACCCACAGCACGAGGACGGACATGAGCACGGCAGAGCCCACGATGCCGACGTTGTTGGCCCACTGGTCGGCGGTGTCGAGGGCGACGAGGCCGGTGGTGGTGGAGAAGAGCAGGACGGAGATGACCGCGCTCACGACGCCGAGGCGCACGGACGCCTGCCGCGGGGTCCAGCCGAACTTCTCCTGGAACCCCGCGGACACGACCTGAAGGATCGACAGGAGCGACGTGAACCCCGCCATGGCGAGGGACCCGAAGAACAGCGCACCGAAGATCGGGCCGCCCGGCATCTGCGACACGATCGCGGGGAACGTGACGAACGAGAGGATCGGCCCGCTGATGCCCTCGAGTTCCCCCACGCCGACCCCCTGCTCGTGCGCGAGGAAGCCGAGCGTCGCGAAGACGCCGATGCCGGCGAGGATCTCGAACGAGGAGTTGGAGAACGCGACGACGAGCCCCGGCGTCGTGAGGTTGGACCGGCGCCGACGGTAGGACGCGTACGTGACCATGATCCCGAACGCGATCGACAGGGAGAAGAAGATCTGGCTGTAGGCGGCGATCCACACGTTGGCGTCGCCGAGCGCCGACCAGTCCGGGGTGAACAGCGCGTTCAGCCCGTCCGCCGCGCCCTCGAGGAACAGCGAGCGCACCACGAGCACCGCGAACGCCACGACGAGCAGCGGCAGGAACACCGTGTTCGCGCGCTGCACGCCCTTCGCCACGCCGAGCGCGAGGACGACGATCGTCACGACCCAGACCGCGACCAGCGGCACGAGCACCGCCGGCACGAACTCCAGGCTGACGCCCGGATCGGCGAGCCGGAGGTAGTCGCCCGTGAAGAACGCGGCCGGGTCGTCGCCCCAGCGCAGGTCGAACGAGAAGACGAAGAAGCTCACGGCCCACGCGATGACGGCGGTGTAGTAGAGCGCGATGACGAAGCAGATCATCACCTGGAACCAGCCCAGACCCTCGAGCCACCGCGCGATCCGCCGGAACGCCGTCGGGGCCGAGCCGCGGAAGCGGTGCCCGATCGCGTAGTCGAGGAAGAGGATGGGGATGCCCGCGGTGAGCAGGGCGACGAGGTACGGCACGAGGAACGCCCCGCCCCCGTTCTCGTACGCCACGCCGGGGAACCGCCAGATGTTCCCCAGCCCGACCGCCGAGCCGATGGCCGCGATGATGAAGCCGACCTGCCCGGTCCACTCCTCGCGCGGCTGCTGGGTCGCGGGGTCGCCGCCGGCCGTGTCGGTCGCTGCCACAGTTCTCCTCGGTACCTCTGTCGTGCCATGCCCGCGCGGGCGCCGCGCGGGTCGGCGCGGCGGCGAGCCTCTCGGTGCTCGGACGACCGTAACGACCGGTCGGGCGCCGTGCGAGCCGACGGCGGTGCTCAGCCCGCGAGCAGGCGCTCGACGTACCCGCCGAGGAAGCGGCCCTGCGGGTCGTACCGCTGCGCGAGCGCGCCGAAGTCGTCGACGCGCGGGTAGAGCGCGGCGACGGAGCCCGGGTCGTGGACGAGCGCGTGCGAGAGCTTGCCCCAGTGCGGGCGCGCACCGAGCGGGAGGAGCGCGGCCTCGACGTCGGGCAGGACGCGCGCGACGTCGTCGGGCAGTGGCTTCCACGTGAGGTGCACGCCGACGGCCGGGCCGTCGAACGGGCTGAGCCACAGCGGCTCGGGGTCGGGCGCGACCGTGCGGATCTCCCCCACCTGGAGCAGCGGGGTGACGCGCGGGCCGAGGTCGCGCATCGCGGCGAACGCCTCCTGGGCCCGGGCGCGCGGCACGAGGTACTCCGACTGCAGCTCGGCGCCGTTGCTCGGCGTGAAGTCGAGCCGGAAGTGCGGCAGCCGCTCGTTCCACGGGCCGGGCTCCCCGAGCTGGGGCGTGCAGTGCACGGGGTCGATGCCGGGCAGGGGGTGCAGCATCGTCGTGGCGGGCGTCGCACCGAAGAGGTCCGCCCGCGCCGCGCCGGGCTCCCTCGGCGCGAGGCGGGACTTGCGCCAGACCTGCTGGACGCCGTCGGGCCCCCAGTCCGTGAAGAGGCTCACCGAGTACGCCGACGCGGTGATCTCGTCGTAGTGCGCCGTCACCGCGTCCCACGGCAGCCCGACGTGCACGTCCTGGCGCACGTCGAACGTCGGGACCGTCTCCAGCTCGACGCGCGTCACGACGCCCAGCGCCCCGAGCGCCACGACCGCTCCGGGGAGGTCCGCGTCGCCGCGCCGCAGCGTCCGGCGCTCGCCGTCGCCCGTGACCAGCTCCAGCCCGACGACGGCGCTCGCCAGCGAGCCGACCGCGTCGCCCGAGCCGTGGGTCGCCGTCGCGACCGACCCCGCGACCGAGATGTGCGGGAGCGACGCGAGGTTCGCGAGCGCCCGGCCCGCCGCCTGGACGGGCCGCGTCACGTCGCCGTACCGCAGGCCCGCCGCGACCGACACCACGCCCGAGGCCGGGTCGACCTCGACGGGGGCGCGGCCGTCGTCGTACCGGTCGAGGACGACGTGCGTGCCCGTCGTGTCCGCGACGTCCCCGAACGAGTGCCGCGACCCCAGGGCCTTGACGCGCGCCGACCGCCGCACGACGTCGGCCAGCTCCTCCGGGTTCGCGGGGTGCGCGACCCCGGAGGACCCGTAGGTGAGGTTCCCGGCCCAGTTCGCGAGACGCGGAGCGTCGACGTTCGTCACGCCCTCCACCCTGCCACCCTCTAGCCCGCCCGCCCCCGTCGAGCACGGGGTCGGCGACCGTCCCGGGGCCGATCCGGTCGCGGATCCCGTGCTCGGCGGCTCGTCACGCGAGCAGCGTGCCCCAGTGGGCGCGGACCGCGTCCACCTGGGCGGCGAACGCCGCCTCCTCCGTGGGCGACGGCGCGCGGCGCCACTGCGGCTCGACGACGACGTCGCGCGTCCCCACGACCCAGCGCCACCGGCCGACGACGACGCCGTCGACCGCGACGGCATGGATGAAGGACCCGAGCCGGTCGCCGAGGTCGACGCCGTCGGCCACGACGATCCTGCGCGACTCGCCGAAGGACTGGAAGAGCTCGTCGTAGCTCTGCAGCAGGTCGACGACCGGCCGGGCGGGGTCGCCGTCGGGCGCGAGCGCACCGACGAACGGCGCGGGGTCGAGCACCCGGTCGCCGGGGTCCGCGAGCCGCCAGAGCGTCAGCCCGTCGAGCGCACCCGCCCCGGGCACCGCCACGACCTCGTCGTCGAGCAGGTCGAGCGCGCGCCGCACGTCGGTGAGCGTGAAGCCCGACCACTGCGCGACGTCCTTGACCGTCGCGTACGCGCGGCTCGCGAGGTAGCGGCGCAGCAGCTCGACGAGCGCGGCGTCCCGGTCGAACCGCTCGCCGAGCGGCCCGTAGCCGGGCGGGACGCGGTCGTCGAACGCGGCGTACGTCTGCTGCCGGCCGTCGAGCGGCCCGCTGACCAGCAGCCGGTCGAGCTCGGCGCGCATGAGCACGTAGCCGAGCGCGATGCCCTCGAGCCGGCGGCCGTGCGCGGCGAGCAGCCCCGCGAGCTCGCGGCGCGTGCGGGGCCGCTCCTGCACGGCCGCGACGACGAGGTCGGTCTCCGGCCCGTGCCCGGCGGTCCCCACCTGCCGGTACAGCGTCCCGTTGGCCTGGTGCACGCGAGGCGCGCTGAGCTCGAGGAGCCAGCGCGCGTCGTCGGGCCGGACGAGGTGCCACGTGGGCCGCAGCACGTGCGTGCGCAGCACCTCCCCGCGGTCGCACGCGGCGACCGCGCCCGCCGCACCCGGCCGCGCGCCGGGCCGCAGCCGCCGCGTGAGGCCCCACAGGGCGGGGTGGAACTCCTGCCCCTGGACCGCCACGAGGTGCCCGACGGCGGTCGGCACGTCGGGCAGGTCGGGCGAGCGGAGCCGGTGCGCGGCGAGGCGCGCCGCGAGGACGCGGCGCCCGTCGACCGCCTCGGTGCTCACGACCCCGCCCCGGTCACGACGTTCGCACCGCCCGGGTCACGAGGCCACCAGGTCCGCGGCGACGACGTCGGTCCCCGTCACCGCGACGCGCACGCCGCCCTCGACGGCGGACACGGAGTCGAGCGCGACGCCGTCGGGCAGGTCGAGCGGGACGCGCAGGTCGGACAGCGCGCCCGAGAGCCCGGACGGCAGGTCGTCGACCGAGACCGTGCCGAGGCCGGTGCGGACCGCGACGACGTCGACGGCGAGCTCGGCCGGCCCGGACACGCGCGGCGTCACGTCGACCGTGATCGTGGTGCCCAGCAGCTCGAAGCCCAGGGAGAGCACGCCGCCGGTCGCGGTGAGGTCGACGTCGAGACCGCTCTGCTCGGCGACCACCTGCTGCAGCGACTCCGCCGCGATGACGCCCGACGCCGTGCCCGACGCGATCCGGTACGGCTCCGACGTGCTCACGCCGTCGGCCTCGACCTGGAGGTCGGAGATCGCGTAGCCGCCGAACGACGCGGAGTCCGCGGAGCCCGTGACGTGCGTCAGGGATCCGCGCACGAGCTGCGTGAGGAACGGGAAGCCGGTGATGTCGATCTGGGCGCCGGACACGTCGTCCGCCTGCTGCTCGAACGCCGTGACCGCGCCGCGCTCGGTGGCGCGCACCGCCACCCGGTCGGCCACGACGGCGACCGCCACGAGCACCACGAGCGTCACGAGCAGGCCCACCAGTCGCTTCATGCGCCCCACCCTAGGTCCGCCGACCACGACCTTGCCGTCGTTCTGACGCTCGTGGCGCCGACGAGGTCGTGCTCGACGCGGGGTGTCGTCGTTCTCGGCCCGGACGTAGATTCCGAGCATGACCTCTCCTCGGCACCCCTTCCGCATCGGCGTCCAGCTCCAGCCGCAGCACGCCGACTACGCCCAGGTCCGCGACGCCGTGCTGCGCGCGGAGGACCTGGGCGTCGACGTCGTTTTTAACTGGGACCACTTCTTCCCGCTCACGGGCGACCCCGACGGCAAGCACTTCGAGTGCTGGACCATGCTCGGGGCGTGGGCCGAGCAGACCGAGCGCGTCGAGATCGGCGCCCTCGTCACGTGCAACAGCTACCGCAACCCGGACCTCCTCGCCGACATGGCGCGGACGGTCGACCACATCAGCGGCGGTCGTCTGATCCTCGGGATCGGGGCGGGCTGGTTCGAGAAGGACTACGACCGGTTCGGGTACGAGTTCGGCACCGCAGGCGGCCGCATCGCCGACCTCGCCGCAGCGCTCCCGCGCATCAAGGCTCGCTGGGCGGCGTCGAACCCGGCGCCGACCCGGGACATTCCGGTGCTCGTCGGCGGGGGCGGCGAGCGCAAGACGCTGCGCGTCGTCGCGGAGCACGCGGACGTCTGGCACTCGTTCGGCGACGCGGAGACGCTCGCGCGCAAGAGCGCGATCCTCGACGAGCACGGCGCGGCCGTGGGCCGCGACACCGCTGCGCTCGTCGAGCGCTCGGTCGCCGTGTCCCGGCCGCCGGCGGAGTCCGCGGACGCGCTCGTCGCCGCGGGCGCGACCCTGTTCACCGTCGGCACGAGCGGGCCCGACTACGACCTGTCCCTCGTACGCGAGTGGATCACCTGGCGCGACGCCCAGGACTGACCCCGGCGCTGCCCCCGGCGCCGGCGCCGGCGCTTGGCGTCGGTCACGGTGCCGAGCACGAGGTTGCTGTCGCTCTGACGCCCAGGACGACAGCAACCCCGTGCTCGGCGGGACGGTCTGGTCAGAAGAGGGCGCGCGCCAGGTTCGACAGGGCCGCGTGGACCTCCGAGCGCAGGCCGTCGTCGGCCGCGACGACCGCCACGCCGACGCCGACCACGACGAGGAGGAGCCCTGCGCGCCACCACCACGCCGATCGGTGCACCGTCCGCCCTCCCGTCCTGTCGCTCTCGTCCCGCCGCTCTCGTCCCCGCCGTCAGTACGACAGTGTGCGCCAGGGCGACGACTCGGTGTCGAGCAGCCGCCGGACCGCGCGCTTGAAGTCGGGCAGGTCCTGGTCGACCGGGGTGCGGTTGCCCGCGGACCAGAACGCGCGGCCCGCGAGGAACCCGTCGCCGAACTGCTCCCACGACGCGTACGCCGGGCGCGACATCGCGACGGCCTCCTCGATCGCGGCCCACGCCCGCTCCGGGGTGACGAACCCCGCGTCGACCGCGAGCCGGCTCACGTGCACGACCCGCGCCGCGTCCCACGCCGCGATCGACGGCGGCAGCGGGTCGGCCAGCTCGCCGTGCCCACCCATCTGGGCCGACGCGCTCCACCCCTGGTAGAACGCGACCGCGCGCTCGGGGTCGAGGCCCCGCGCCGTCGCCTCCTGCCGCGCCTGGGCGACGTGCTGGTCCGCCGCGCCCTTCGCGTCGCGACGGCTCAGGCGGCCCGAGTACAGCTCCTCGACCTTCGGCATCGCGATCGCGTAGTAGCCCCGGTGCCCCTGGGTGAGCAGGAACTCGAACGTGCGCTCGACGTCGTCGGCGCCCCGCACGTCCCACCCGGCCGCGAGCGGCTTCGCGGCCGTGCGCGCGTCGGCCTCCACGGTCAGCGCGTTGATCGGCAGCACGCCCTCGACGGCGTAGACCGCACCGAGCGCGAGCCCGCGCTGCTGCGCCGGCGTGAGCGCGGGGGCGTCCTCCTTCGCGTAGAGGTCCGCCGTCGTCGAGAACATCTCCTTGAGCTTGTCGAACAGCCCCACCGGTCGCTCCTTCGTCCCGCCGCGCGCCGCGCGGACCTCGCGCCGCGGACGTCGCGGCCTGCGGAGAGCCTGACGACGCCGCGCGCCCGCGGCACGCATCCCGAACGATCCCGAACGGGCCGGACGCGCTCGTCACCCGGACCAAGGTCACCGCCGACCCGCCCGCACGCCGCCGCCACGTCACCGGGCGAGCACGCCGCGCAGCGGCGGGCGGCCGTCGCTAGCCTGGCGCCGTGCCCCCCGACCCGCCGCCGTCCCCCGTGGGCGCGGGGTCGGTGGACGAGCTCGCCGCCCGGCTGCGCGCGCTGCGGGCGTGGGCGGGAGACCCCTCGTACACCGAGATCGCGCGGCGCGTCGGCGCGCTCCGCACCGCCCGGGGCGTCCCCGCCGCGGAGGCGCGCCCCGGCCGCGTCACCGTCTACGACGTCTTCCGGGCGGGCCGCGCGCGGCTCGACGTCGACCTGCTCGCCGACGTCGCGCACGTCCTCGGCGACCGGCAGCCTGCGGCGTGGCGCGCCGCGTACCGGACGGCGACCGTCCCCGCGGCCGTTCCGGAACCCGCTCTCCCGCCGACCGTCCGGCTGGGACCGTTCGCGCCCGACGGGCCGCTCGTCGGTCGGGCCGACGAGGTCGCACGGCTCGCGGCGGCGCTCGCCGCCCCGCCTCCTGCGCCCTCGCACGTGCGGCCGCGCGTCGTGACGGTCACGGGCCTGCCCGGGTCGGGGACGACGAGCGTCGCGCTCGCCGCGGCCCGCGAGGTCCCCGCGGGCGTCGTCGCGCTCGTCGACCTGCACGGGGAGGCGGACGGGCCGCCCCAGGCCGCCGTCGTGCTCGACGCGCTGCTCCAGGCGCTCGGCGCACCCCCGCCCGACGCGCAGGCGCGCGACCTCCCCGCCCTCGCCGCCGCGCTCGCGACCGCGCTCGACGGGCGGCGCGCGACGATCGTCCTCGACGGCGTGACCGACGGCGCCCAGGCCACCGACGTCGTCGCGCACCTGCCGGGCACCGCGCGCGTGGTGGTCGCGGCGCACCGCGTCGTCGGGCTCCCCGGCGAGACCGCCACGACCCTCGCGCCGCTCGGCGAGGCCGACGCCCGCGCGCTGCTCGCGGCGCGCGTCGGCCAGGACCGCACCGCCGCGGAGCCGGAGGCCGCCGCGCGGCTGGTGCGCGCGTCCGGAGGGCTCCCTGCGGCGCTGGCGCAGATCGCCGACGACGTCCGCGCGCGGCCCGGCTGGTCGCTCGCCGACCACGTCCGTCGGGTCGAGGACCTCCCCGGACCGGCTCTCCACCCCGCGCTCGCCGCCGTGCACCGCCGTCTGCCCGCCGACCACGCCCGCGCCCTGCGCCTGCTCGCCCTCGTCCCGGCGCCGCTCCACGCCGCCGAGGTCCCCGTGCTCCTCGGCGTCTCGACGAGCGAGAGCCGCGACGCGCTCGCCGCCCTGGGCCGCGCGCACCTCGTCGCGGCCGGGCCGCGCGGGGAGGTCCTCGTGCCCGACGCCGTGCGCGTCCTCGCCGCCGACCTGGCCCGCACGGACGACCCGTTCTCGGCGCGGGCCGCCGCCGTCGGGCGGCTCGCCGCGCGGCTGCTCGACGACGCCCGGCCCGCCGTGCGCGCGACGTCGCCCCACCACGACGCGGCCGCGCCGGGCGTCGGAGTGGGCGGAGCACCGGGCGAGGCGCCTCCCGGTCATACGGCGGACGCCGCGGTCGCGTGGCTCGACGCGCACCGCGACCTGCTCGTCGCGACGTCGGCGCTCGCCGCGGAGCACGAGCTGGCCGACGCCGTGACCGACCTCTCCGCGCTCCTCGCGCCGTACCTGGACTCGGCGGGGCACGGGGACGACGCGGTCGCGGTGCACACGGCCGCCGTCGAGCACGGACGGCCGTCGGGCCGGTCCCAGGCGGGCCGGGACCTCGGCCGGGCGCTCGAACGGCTGGGCCGGTACGACGAGGCGCTCGCGCAGCTCGTCCGCTCGCTCGAGCGCGGCGACGACCCCCGCCCCGGCCAGACGCTCAACCGCGTCGGCAACGTGTACAAGCGCCTCGGCCGGTTCGACGAGGCCGAGGCCGCGTACCGCGACGCCGCCGCCGGGGCGCGGACCGCGGGCGACCCGGTGAGCGAGGGCCGCGCCGTCGGGAACCTCGCGGACGTGCACCGCATCCTCGGCCGGCACGACGACGCGCGCGCCGGCTACGACCGCGCGCTGGCGCTGTCGCGCCGGGTCGGCGACGCCCTCAACGTCGCCATCGTGTCGAGCAACGCCGCGATCCTCTCGGAGGCGGAGGGCGGGCTCGACCGCGCGCTCGCGCTCCACCGGGACGCGCTCGCGAGCGCGACGTCGCTCCGGGACGCAGGCCTCGGGACGCGCAGCCGGGTGCACCTGGGGCGGCTCCTCGCCCGCACGGGCGAGGCCGCCGCGGGCGTCGGGGAGCTGCGGGCCGCCGTCGCGGCGGCCGTCGACCTCGGCGACCCCGACGCCGAGGCCGAGGCCCGCAGCGCGCTCGGCACCGCGCTGCTCGCCGCGGGCGAGGTCACGGCCGCGGTCGCCGCGGGCGAGGAGGCGCTCGCGCTGGCCCGGCGGGTCCGGGCCCGGCTCGTCGAGGCCGAGGCGCTCAACGCGCTCGGGGAGGCGGTCCGCGCGGCGGGCGACGCCGAGCGCGCCGCACACCTGCACGACACCGCGCTCAACCTCGCCGACGAGCTCGACGACCGGCTGGAGCACGCGCGGGCCCGGCGCGGGCTGGCCGCCGCGCGGGCCGACGTCGGCCGCGCCTGACCCGCCGCACGTCTCAGCATCCGATCACGTACGCCGTGCGGGAACACGCGGCGCACCACCGGTGGTTGCCGCTGTCATGGCCTCCACCCCACCCGCGACCCCGGCGCCGACCGCGCCCGTCGCCGCCCGCCCGGGCACCGCACCCTCGCCGAGCCCCGCGGCCCGCACCGGGCGCATCAGCGCCGGTCTCGTCCTGCTGCTCTCCGCGCTCACCGCCGTCGGGCCGCTGACGATCGACCTCTACCTCTCCGCGTTCCCGCGCATCGTGGACGAGCTCGGCACGACCGAGTCCCGCGTCCAGCTCACCCTCACCGCGACCCTCGCGGGCCTCGCCCTCGGCCAGCTCCTCATCGGGTCGGTCTCGGACGCGGTCGGCCGCCGCGCTCCCCTGCTGGTGTCCCTCGCGGTGTACGTGGCGGCGTCCGTCGGGATCGTCTTCGCCGGCTCGGTCGCCGCGCTCACGGGGCTGCGGTTCGTGCAGGGCCTCTCCGCGGCCGCCGGGATGGTGCTGTCCATGGCGATCGTGCGCGACTCGTTCGAGGGCTACCAGATCGGCAAGGTCATCGCGCGGCTCATGCTCGTCGTGGGCGTCGCGCCCATCCTAGCGCCGACCATCGGCGCGCAGTTCCTGCGCCTCGGGTCGTGGCGCGGCATGTTCGTCGCGCTCGCCGTCGTGGGGGCCGTGCTCTTCGTGCTCGTGCTCCTGCGGCTGCGCGAGACGCTGCCCGTCGAACGCCGCCGCAGCGGCGGGACGATCGCGGCCCTGCGCTCGTACGGCTCGCTCCTCGGGGACTGGTCGTTCATCGGCCTCGCGCTCATCGCCGGCTTCTACATGGCCGCGATGTTCACCTACATCTCCGCGTCGACGTTCGTGTTCCAGGACTTCTACGGGATGTCCGCGCAGCAGTACGCGATCGTCTTCGGCGTGGGCGCGGTGTCCGTGACGGCGGGCAGCCAGATCAACGGCGCGCTCGTCGGGCGCGTCACGCCCGAGCGCATCCTCCAGGGTGCGGTCGCGGCCGGGTTCGTCCTCTCGGGCGGGCTCCTCGTCGCCGCGATCGCCGGTGGCGGGCTCGCGTGGCTCGTCCCGCTCATCGTGCTCACGCTCGGCACCGCGGGCTTCGTCATGCCGTCCGTCCCGGCCATCGCGCTCGAGCGCAACGCGCACCGCGCCGGCAGCGCCGCGGCCCTCATCGGCGCGTTCCAGTTCGGCGTCGGGGCGGTCGTCGCGCCGGTGACCGGCCTGCTCGGCGGGTCACCGCCGGTGACCATGGCCGCGGTGATGTTCGGCGTCGTCGTGGTCGCGGGCGCCGTGCTCCTCGGACTGCGGCACACGTTCGGCGCACCGCTCCCGGCCGACGCCGCGGGCTCCCTCGGGGCTCCCGACCCCGCCGTCGCTGTCCCCGCCCCGGCCACGGACCTCCCGGACGCTCCCGTCGGGGCTACCCTCCCGTCCGCCGACGCGCCCCACGACGGCGCCGTCTCGGCTGCCGACGCCCCCCACGACGCCGCGGCGCTCGCCGGCGCGACGGCGCCGACGAACCGGCGGGCCTGACGGCCGACCACGGCCCTGCCGCCCGCTGAGCACGGGGTCGGCGACCGGATCTCGCCGATTTCGGTCGCCGATCCCGTGCTCGGCGGACGAGGCGCGGGCGGGTGGGGGTCCGGGCAGGATGGGCGGGTGACGCCCGACGACCCCGACTACCCGCTCGCGGCCCGGACGGCGCCGACGCTCGCGGCGCTGGACGCCCACCTCGCCGAGTGCCGGGCGTGCCCGCGACTCGTGGCCTGGCGCGAGCACGTCGCCGACGTCAAGCGGGCATCGTTCCGCGACGACGACTACTGGGCCCGCCCCGTCCCCGGGTTCGGTGACGAGCAGGCGGGGATCGTCGTCGTCGGGCTCGCGCCCGCCGCGCACGGGGCCAACCGCACGGGACGCATGTTCACGGGCGACCGCAGCGGCGACTTCCTCTTCGCCGCCATGCACCGCACGGGCCTGGCCAACCAGGCGACGTCGGTCTCCGCCGACGACGGCCTCCGCCTCACCGGGATCCGCGTCACCGCGCCGGTGCGGTGCGCGCCCCCGGACAACAAGCCGACGCCGGAGGAACGCCGCCGCTGCGGCCCATACCTCGCGCGCGAGGTCGAGCTGCTGGGCGCGACGGTGCGCGTCGCCGTCGTCCTCGGCGGGTTCGGGTGGCAGGCGCTGCTCTCGACGCTCGCCGAGCAGGGCTGGGCCGTACCGCGTCCGCGACCCCGGTTCGCGCACGGTGCGGAGGTGACGCTGCGCCGGGCCGCCCCTCGCCCCACCCCGGGGGCGTCGCTCCCCGGCGTCGTGCCCGACGGCGGCCCCCCGCCCCCGGAGCAGACCCTCACCCTGCTGGGGTGCTTCCACGTGAGCCAGCAGAACACGTTCACCGGCCGGCTCACCCCGCAGATGCTCGACGACGTGTTGCTCCGGGCCCGTGAGCTCGCGGGCCTCGGCGCACCGGCCTGACGTGCGCGCGCTCGCGACCGCGCACGGTGGCGAGCCGCCGGACGTTTCCGGGCTGCGGTCGCCCGGCCCACGGTGGACGGTAGCGAGCCGCCGGACCGTACCGGGGCGCGGTCGCCGGACCCACGGCCCACGGCCTGCGGCTCACGGCTCACGGCTCACGGTGAGGAGCCGCCGGACGCTCCGGGCCGCGCGTCCCGACCGACGCTAGCGGGCGGCGGTGGCCGGGGACTGGCGGCGCGGTGCGTCGGCCCAGCGGCGGCGCTCCGCCACGCGCGGGGCGACGCGGCCGACGAGACGGAGCTGCTCCCGGCGCGCGATGACCTCCATGCGCCGCAGCTCGCGCTCGAGCGGGGACGATGCTGCTGACATTGCTGCTCTCCTTCGACGGCTCCCGGACGACGCCGCCGGACGCGGCCGTTCCCGGGAGAGGACGCGACGACGGCGGGCCGTCGCACTGCTCCTCGAAGAGAGACGGACACGGGGCCGGTTCGTGACATCCCGACTCCTGGGGTGATGTCACGACCTCCGTGGTGGTGCGCCCGGCCACGCCTCGTCCGGCCGAGCCGTGAGCAGCAGCCCTGCACCCCGCGCCTGGGGTCCTGAGCCCCAGCCCCGAACCGTGAGCCCGGAGCCCGGAGCCTGCAGCAACCTCGGGGACCTAGGCGCCGGCTACGCCGTCGGGCGGGCGGACTCCTCGTACCGCTCGACGAACTCCCCCGTCGGCGGGATGGGCGTGATGACGTCCAGGAGCACCCCGTTCGGGTCGGCCGTGATGAAGTGCCGCTGCCCGAACGCCTCGTCGCGCAGCGAGCGCAGGATCGGCAGTCCCGCGGCGACGAGACGCGCGTGCACGGCATCGACGTCCTCGACCTCGAGGTTGAGCAGGAGCCCGCCTGCGCGACCCCGGCCGCTCTCCGGGATCGTCTCGTGGTCGCCGTCGAGCACGGCGAGGTTCACCGACGCGTCGTGCGCGGACTGGAGGTGGACGTACCAGTCGCTCGTGAAGAGCGGCCGGAAGTCCAGGTGGTCGCGGTAGAACGCGACGGTCCCCGCCACGTCGCCGGTCATGAGCACCGGGTACCAGCTCGTGATGCGCACGGTCTTCTCCTCGTCGTCGGCGACCGGGCGGTCGCAGAAACATACAGGCTGTATGTATCGAGGATGGCCTACAGTCTGTCGGTATGCAAGAGCGCCGCCGGACCAACGCCGAACGCACCCACGCGACCCGCGCTGCCCTGGTCGCGGCCGCGCGCGACCTCTTCGTCCGCGCCGGGTACGCCGTGACGTCGACGCCCCAGATCGCCGCCGCCGCGCACGTCACGCGCGGCGCGCTGTACCACCACTACGCCGACAAGCAGGACCTCTTCCGCGCTGTCGCCGAGGCCGAGGCGGAGGCGGTCGCGCGCGAGATCGAGGAGCGCACCGCCGCGGATCCCGGCGCGGCAGCCCCGGAACGACCCGCAGCCTCCGACGCCCCGGACGCCCCGGACGCCCCGGACGCCCCGGACGCCCCGGACGCCCGCGCGATGCTCGTGGAGGGTGCGCGCGCCTACCTCGACGCGATGGGTGAACCCGGACGGACGCGGCTCCTCCTCGTCGACGCACCCGCCGTGCTCGGGCCCGCAGAGGCCGACGCGCTCGACGCCCGCCACGCGCGCCGCACCCTGAGGGAAGGGCTCGGCGCGGCGCTCGGCGCCCAGCCCGGCGGGGGCAGCGCGAGCCACGGCTCCGGCGCGGGCGACGACGTCGCACGAGACCTCGCGGACGAGGAACGTCTCGACGCGCTGACGCTCCTGCTGTCCGCGGCGTTCGACCGCGCCGCCCTCGCGCTCGACGCGGGCGCGCCGCCGGGACCGGTGCGGGCGGCCGTGACCGAGCTCGTCGACCGCGTGTGCGCGCCGACGCCAGCGCCGCGCCCTCGGTCCTGACGGACGGCGCAGCCCCGGTCAGGCCCGCACGGTGAGCGTGCTGCCGCCGCCGGGGAGGCGGCGGACCTCGACGCGCTCCGCGACGGACTGCTTGAGCGCCTCGACGTGGGAGACGACGCCCACGACGCGCCCGCCCGCGCGGAGCCGGCCGAGCGCTGCCAGGACGGCCTCCAGCGTCTCGGGGTCGAGGCTGCCGAAGCCCTCGTCGACGAACAGCGTCCCGAGCTCGATGCCGCCCGCCTCGGCCGTGACGACGTCCGCGAGCCCGAGGGCGAGGCACAGCGACACGTAGAACGTCTCCCCGCCGGACAGCGTGCGCGGGTCGCGCTCGCGCTCGGTCACGTGGTCGAGCACCTTCATCGCGAGGCCGCGCTTGTGCGCCCGCACGTCCTCGCGCGTCGCGCTGCGCACGAGCTCGTACCGCCCGGACGACATCTCGGCGAGGCGCTCGTTCGCAGCCGCGACCACGTCCTCGAACCGCTGCACGAGCACGAACGTCGCGAGCGAGAGCGCGTGCGCGTTGTCGCCCGTGCCCGACGCGAGCGCCGCCATGCGCACGACCGGTCCCGCCGCGTCCCGCGCCGCGGTCCAGCCGTCGACCGCCGCCCCGACGGACTCGGCCGCCGTCCGGGCCTCCTCGGCCCGGCGGGCGACGAGCTCGTGCTGCCGCGCCGCGGCTCCGGCCACGGCCTCTGCCTCGGCGACGGCGGCGCGGGCGCCCGCGACGTCGGCCCGTGCGTCCTCGGGCAGGTCGGCGAGCGCCGGGTCCGCGAGGCCGGTCGCCGTCGCGGTCCGCGCGGCGTCGTGCTCCGCGACGCGCTGAGAGAGCGCGTGCCGCTCGGCGTCGTCGAGCACCGCGGCGAGCGCCTCGGCCGCGTCCGCGAAACCGGACCGTGCGACGAGCGCGGCGACGTCGGCCGCACGCTCCTCGCACGCCCGCTGCGCCGCGGCGACGGCGCTGCCCGCGTCCGCGAGCGCGTCGATCGTGCGCACCCGGCCCTCCAGCGCGGCCGCGAGGACGGCGACGGGGTTGCGCGCGCCACCCTGGTCGGCGAGCGGGTCGGGCAGGTCCACGAGCTCCACGAGCGGGCCCGCCGCGTCGAGCTCGGCGCGGATCTCCGCGCGGTCGCGCGCGAGGGCCGCCTCGATCTCCTCGAGCCGCGCGGTCGTGCCCGCGACCGCTTCGGCGAGCCCGGCCGCCCGAGCCTCGAGCGCACGCGTCTCCGCGTCCAGCTCCTCGAGCTCGCGCTCGGCCTCGGCGCGCTCGCGCTCCGCGGCGCGCGCGGCGGCCACCAGCTCCTCCGCGTCCGCGACCCGCTGCCCGGCCTCCTGCGGGGTCAGCCCGTCGGCGTCCCGACGACGGGCCTCGCACCGCTCGGAGAGCACCTGCGCCCGAGCCGAGACGTCGTGCAGCAGGCGCTCGGCGTCCGCGCGCTGCCGCTCGGCGCGCTCGACGTCCTCGACCGTCGGGTGGTCCTCGGCGAGCGGCGCCGGGTGCGGGTGCTCGTCCCCGCCGCACACCGGGCACGGCTCGCCGACGGCGAGGCCCGCGGCCAGCTCCCCGGCCAGACCCGCGATGCGCGCGGCCCGAAGCCGGGCCTCGTGCTCCACCGCCTCGTGCGCCCGGGCCGCGGCCCGCGCCCGCTCGGCGTGCGCCTCGGCCGCCTCGGTCGCGAGCGCCGCCGCCTGGCGCGCCGCCTCCTCGACCGCCCGGGCGCGGTCCGCGCGCTCGCGGAGCACCCCGAGCGCGCCCGCGGCCTCGGCGAGGGACGCGACCCGCACGCGCACGGCGTCGCGGCGCGCCGGACGCGCGTCGAGCTCGGCCAGCACGCGACCGCGCTCCTCCGTCGCCTGCGCGATCTCCTTTCGCCCGTCGGCGAGCTCGCGGTCGCGCGCGGGCAGCGACGCCCCCACCGGGACGAGCCGCGCCACGCGGACGGCCGCCGTCGCGACGTCGGCACGCAGGGCTTCGAGCGTCGTCGGGTCGGCGTCGGCGAGGGCGGCGGGCGCCCCGGTGCGCGCGAGCGCGAGCCGGTCGAGCGCGGCGTGCAGGGTCTGCTCGGCGCGCGCGAGGCCCTGGGCGGCCGGGGCGACGACCGCGGCACGTGCCGCCGCGTCCGCCCGACGGCGGCACTCGGCCACCGCCGCCTCCTCCTCGTCGAGGCGTGCCGCGTCGGCCCGCAGCCGGGCTCGCCGCTCCAGCGCGTCGTGCCGAGCGCGCTCGTGCTCGAACCGCTCACGCGCGACGATGAGCGTCGCGTCGGCCCCCGCCGCACGCTCGGCCAGCGACGTGGCCTCGGTGTCGAGGCGCGCGACGTGCGCGACGGCGAGCGCGTGGACGCCCGGCGCCGCCTCCGCAGCGGCCGGGGCGTCGTCGTCGGCCCGCCGCAGCCGGTCGTCGTCGTGCGCCGCCTCGCGCAGCCACCGCGCGTCGTCGGGCCCGAGCCCGGCAGCCCCCGCGAACCGCTCCGCCGCGCCCACGACGCCCTGCCGCGCGGCGTCCGTGCGCGAGCGCGCCGCGCGTGCGAGCTCCGCCAGGCGCGCCGCGGCGCGGTGGTAGAGCTCCGTGCCGAAGACCTTCTGGAGCAGCACGGCCCGGTCCTCGGGCTTCGCACGCAGGAACGTCGCGAACTCGCCCTGCGGCAGCACGACCGTCTGCACGAGCTGGCGTCGGTCGAGGCCCACGAGCCGGCGAATCTCGTCGCCCGCCTCGTCGAGCCGTGCGGACAGCAGCTCGCCCGCGGCGTCCTCGACCGCGTCCGGCGCGTCGGTGGGCGGCACCTCGGCGAGCCGCCAGAGCCGCACCGAGGCCTGCTGGGTCGTGGTGCCGGTGCCGCGCTTCTTGGGCCGGCGGTACTCGGGCGTGCGCCGGACGCGGAAGACTCCCGCCGGGACCTCCAGCACGAGGTCGACGTACGACTCGACGTCCGGTCCCGCGAACGCCGAACGGAGACGGTCGTCGCTCGCGGCGTCGGAGGCGACCTTGCCGTAGAGCGCGAACACGATCGCGTCGATGATCGTGGACTTGCCGGCGCCCGTCGGCCCCTCGAGGAGGTAGATACCGGACGCGCCGAGCGCCGCGAGGTCGACGTGGTGGCGGCCCGCGAACGGGCCGATCGCCTGGAAGGTCAAGGAGTGCAGGTGCATCAGGCGCTGAGCTCCTCGGCGAGCGCGAGCTCGAACGCCTCGCGCAGCACGACGACCTCGGCCTCGCTGGGGGCGTGGCCGGAGACGTGCTCGACGAAGTCGCGCGCGACGTCCAGCGGGTCGCGTCCCGGCCCGACGGCGGTCACGACCTCCCGCTCGGCGACGCGCGGCGGGCGGTGCGTCACCTGGAGCGCGTGCGGGAACCGGGACCGGACGCGGGCGTACAGCTCGGCGGGCCGGACCGGGTCCGTCACGACGACGCGCAGCCAGTCGTCGACGTGCGGCTCGCCCGCCTCCCCGAGCAGCTCGTCGAGCGAGCCGGTCACCTCCGCGAGGCGGCGCGGCACGGGAGCGGGGACGAGCTCGACCGCCGCGTCCGCGTCCGTGCGGAGCCGGTCGACGTCGACGAGCGCGGTGGACTTGCGCTGGTGCAGCTCCGAGAAGGAGAACGCGAGGGGCGAGCCCGAGTAGCGAGCGACGGTCGCCACGCCGCCCCCGGGCTCTCCGCCGCCGACCTCCGGGACGGTGACGCGCTGCGGCCCATGGAGGTGGCCGAGCGCCACGTAGTCCACCCCGCGGCCCGCGAACGCGGCGGCCGGGACGGCGTCCACGCCGCCCACGCGGATGTCGCGCTCGGAGTCCGATGCCAGGCCACCCACGACGAACGCGTGCCCCACGACGACCGCCCGCACCCGTGGGTCCGCGGCGCGGCGCCGCGCGAGGTCGGCGCCCACCCGGCGCAGGGCCGCCCCCATGACGGCCTCGTGGGACCGCGCGAGCGGCCGCTGCCTCACCGGGTCGCCGCCCACACCTTCGACGCCCGGAGCGTCGGCGTCCGGCGCGTCCGCGGCGTCCGCGAGGACGTGGCGGGCCGTGTCCGGGTCCAGGTACGGGAGCGCGTAGACGAGCAGCGGGGAGTCGTCACCGTCTGTCGAACCGGGGCGCGGGCCCAGGACGACGGGCGCACCGACGTCGGCCAGGCGCGCCCGCACGTGGACGCCCGGGCGCAGGAGGCGGTCGCCGAACCCCAGCCGGACGGCGGAGTCGTGGTTGCCCGGCGTGACGACGACGTGCGCGTGCTCGGCGAGCCGCGTCACCGCGTCCGAGAGGAGGGAGACGGCGTCGACCGGCGGGATCGCGCGGTCGTAGACGTCGCCCGCGACGACGACCGCGTCGACCGCCTCGGAGCGGGTCAGCTCGACGAGGTGGTCGAGGTGCGCGGCCTGGTGCTCCAGCAGGTCGACCCCGTGCAAGGTGCGCCCGAGGTGCCAGTCGGAGGTGTGCAGGATGCGCATGCCCGCACCGTACCGGCCGGTTCCCACAGCCCCGGGGACCCGGGGCGGCGGCGGGCGCGCGGGTGTCAGACGGCGCCGACGACCTCGATCGGGCCCGTCGAGGCGCCGCTGCGCTCGACGGGGATGCGCCCGCCCATGCCGATCATGTCGAGCAGCTCGACGATGCTCGGCGACGGGTCCCGGAGCACGACCTCGCGGCCGTCCTCCTCGCCGAGCATGTAGAGCTGGATGATGAACGCGATGCCCGAGGAGTCGATGAAGGTGACGTCGGCGACGTCCACCACGACGCGCCCGCGGGTGTCGAGCACGTAGGACATCGCCTCGCTCGCGCGGTCGCGCAGCGCCGCGTCGACCTCGCCCCACATCGTCACGACCACGCCGCCGTCCGCCGGGGCGTAGACGATCCCGCTCGTCCGGTCGATCGCGCTGCCTGTGTCCACGGTTCCCGCTTCTCTCGAGTCGTCCTGCTGCTGTCGGCCGCCCCTCCGGACAACGTCCGGCGGTGGTGGCCTGTTCCCTGCGCCTGCCTCACGGCTCCGTCCGGTTGCCGGCCGTGACCGTCGGGCGGCGGGTCGGACCAGGCGACCGTGACCGGAACACCCCAGAGTCTGCACCCGGCGCGGGGCGCACACCAGCCCGCGCGACGGTCGACCGCGACCTTCCTCCGAACCCTCACAACCCGGACCGCGCCGGTGCCTGCGCGCGCCTCCCGGAGCCCCGGGAGCGCCACGCTGAGGTGCAGCCCGGGCGGCGTCGCAGGGCTCGCTCCCGGACCCGCTACAGGGGCTCGGTGACGTCGGCGACCTGGGCCCCGAGGGCCGCCACGAGGGCCTGCCCGTCGACCGTCGCGGCCACGCCGTGCTCGCCCGCGCCGATCGAGACGAGGTGGTCGCCGTCGCCCGGGGCCTCCGGGGTCGCGGGGTCGCCCGCGACATCCACCTCGTCCTCGCCGCGCACGGCGACCACGCGCACGTCCGCCACGACGGGCCACGCGTGCGTGGCGCCGAACGGCGTGATCGTGCCGCGCTCGTACCCCGTGACGTCGCGCGCGACCTCCTTGTCCGGCATGGACAGGCGCGACACCCCGAGCAGCGCGCGCAGCTTGGGCCACGAGATCTGCCGGTCGCCCGGGACGAGCACGAACAGGTAGTCGTCCTCCGCACGCCGCACGACGATCGTCTTGAGGACGCGCGCCGGGTGCACGCCGCGCGCGGCGGCGGCCTCCTCCAGCGACCCCACCCGGCCGTGCCGGGTGAGGGTGAAGTCGATGCCCGACGCCTCCAGCGCCGCCACGGCGCGCTCGCTGCTCATGAGAACCGACCCTAGCCCTCGCCCCCGACGCACGGGCTGCCGGAGCGGGGCCGCCGCCCGTCAGACGTCGTCGAACTCCGTCACGACGGTGCGCCAGTACTCGGCGCCGTCGCGCGTGCGGTGCACGAGGCCCGCGTCGACCATCGCGCGCCGCAGCGACACGGGGTCCGCGGCGCGCGCCGCGAGCCGCTTGGTCAGCGTGAGCTCGGTGACGGGCTCTTCCAGCGGGAGCACCTGCGCCGCGAGGTACCGCACGACGAGCTCGCGGTCGCGCCACCGCTTCGGCATGCGCAGCAGGCGTCCGTCCGTGAGGAAGCGGTCGGGGCCCGTGGGGCGCGGCGTGGGCACGGTCGCGAGCAGGGCCGCGAACCGCTCGGGCGCCGCCCGCAGGAAGCCCGTCTCCTCGCGCACCACGACGCCCGCGGCGAGGAGCGGCGCGAGCCGACGGCGCTCGTCGGCCGACAGCACCGCCTCCGCGGGCCCCTCGGTCACGACGCGCGCGAGCACCTCGAGCCGTCCCGCGTCGGCGAGCGACGCGACCACCTGCTTCCACGCGTTGTCGGGCACCGGGGCGCCCGTCCGGTCGTCGTCCACCGCCCGACCCTACGCACGCCGCGCCGCGCACGGCCACCGGGTTTCCGGACCCGCAGGCCGCGCTCCACCTCCCGCGCCCGACCTGCGCCCCGACCCCCCAGCCGGGCCGACGGGCGGCGGGGGCCGTCAGGCGAGGTGCACGGCGTCGCCCTGCCAGCGGCGCCGCAGCCACCGGTCGTGCGACGCCACGACCACCGCGCCCGGCCACTCCTCCACGGCCTCCATGAGCTCGCCCGCGAGCGTGAGCGACACGTGGTTCGTCGGCTCGTCGAGGAGCAGCACGTCGGGCGCCTGCGTGACGAGCATCGCCAGCACCACGCGCCGGCGCTGCCCCACGGAGAGCTCCGCGAGCCGTCGGCCCAGGTCGCGCGGCGCGAGGAGGCCGCGCGCGTCCACGGCAGCGTCGCGCGCGTCCGCCGGGTCCACGCCCTGCGCGAGGGCGAGCAGCTCGCGCGGGGTGCGGTCGTCGTCGTGCAGGTGCACGTCCTGCTCGAGCAGCCCCACCCGGACCCCGCGCACCCGGCCCACGGTGCCGGCGTCGGGCACGAGGTCGCCCGCGAGCACGTGCAGCAGCGTGGACTTCCCGGCGCCGTTGGCCCCGGTGACGAGCAGCCGGCTCCCCCGGGCGACCTCGATCGACGGGACGCCCGACGCCGCCATGTCGAGCCGGTCCGGCCGCTCGCCCGGGGCCGCCCCTCGCTGATCGCGCCCGGGCCGGTGCACGACGACGCCCCGCGCCCACGCGACCACGTCGCCACCGCCCGGGGCGAGGCGGGTCCCCCAGCTCGGCGGGGCGAAGCGCAGGGGCGGTGGCGGCTTGCGCACCTGGTCGCGCTCGAGCGCGTCGAGCCGCTGCTGCGCGTTGCGCACGCGCCGCGCGACCTGGCCCTGCACGCGCTCGCCCTTGAAGTCGTAGAGGATCTTCGCCTGGTTGCCGCGCTCACGGTTCTTCGCGACGTCCCGGGCCGTCACCGCGACGCCGCGCCGCAGCTCCGCGAGCTCGGCCTGCTCCGCCTCGAAGCGCTGCTCCCAGCGCTCGCGCTCGACGCGCTTGGCCTCGAGGTAGTCGCCGTACGTGCCGCCGTAGAGGGTCCCCGCTCCCCCGCCGCGTGCCGCGTCCCCGCCGCCCGCGCCGCGGAGCGGCTCCGCGACCGGGTCGAGGTCGAGGATCTCGGTGCACGCCTCGTCGAGGAACACGCGGTCGTGGCTCGCGAGCACCACGGCGCCCGGGAGCGCGCGCAGCGCCGCGGCGAGGAACTCCGCCGCGTCGTCGTCGAGGTGGTTCGTCGGCTCGTCGAGCAGCATCGCGCCGGGCTGGCGCACGAGCAGCGCGGCGAGGCCGAGCCGCGTGCGCTGGCCCCCGGACAGCGACCCGACCTCGCGGCCCGCGACCCCGTCGACGTCGAGCCCCAGACCCGCGAGCGTGCGCGCGGCCCGCGCGTCGGCGTCCCAGACGTCGGCGAGCTCGGCGCGCGCGAGGGCGCGCGCGTACGCCTCCTCGGCACCGGGGGCGGGTTCGCCGCCCGGGTCGCCGGCGAGGGCGAGCGCCGCCTCCTCGAGCTCGCGCTCGATCCCGCGCACGCGCACGAGCGCGTCGTCGACGACCGCGCGGACCGTCGTCTTCGGCGGGTACGGGAACTCCTGGTGCAGGAACCCGAGGTCCGCGGGCCGGCTCACCGTGCCGTCGTCGGGCGCGAGCGTGCCCGCGAGCACCCGCAGGAGCGTGGACTTGCCGACGCCGTTCTCGCCGACGAGACCCGTGCGGTGGCCGGGGTCGACGGCGAGGTCGACGCCGCGCAGGACCGCGCGGCCCGCGAAGGACACGCGGACGTCGGACGCGCGCAGGACAGGGGTGGGACGTGCCATGGGTGATCACCTACCAGGTGCCCGGGTGGCGCGCGCACGCCGCGGAGGGCGGCGGGGGCCACGGCGACGGGCTCGACGGGACGGAGCGGCCGGGGCGGGTGAGGATCACATCGCGCCCGACGCTACGCCGTCGGTTCGGGAGGCGCACGGCATTTTCCGGCGGCGCCCTCGCACCGGGCGCGGCCACGGTCCCGCCCGGGCCCGACGACGCCCCTCGGCTCAGGGGGTGGTCGGCTCCGTCCCGGGGGCCGTCGGGGCCTCGGTCGGCGCGACCGTGGGCTCGGGTGCCGGGTCCGTCGGCTCGGGTGACGGCTCGGGCTCGGGCTCAGGCGGCGGCCCGGACGAGACGACGATCGCGACCGTGCTTCCCGGCGCGACCTGGGTGCCGGAGCCCGGCGCGACGGACAGCACGGTCCCGGGCGCGGCCGGGTCGGCCTTCGTCGTGACGCTGACCTTCAACCCGGCGCCCTGGAGCGCTGCCTCCACGGCGGCCTGCTGCTTGCCGACGAGGTTCGCCGGGACGGCGACGGTCGTGGGCGGCGGCGGGTCCGTGGGCTTCGTCGGCGGAGGTTCCGTCGGCGTGGGCGTGGGCGTGGGCGTGGGCGTCGGTGCCGGGGGCTGCGGCGCGGGCGGGGTCGTCGGCTTCGGCGCGGGGGCGCTCGGCGTCGCCGGCTTCTGCGGCGTGGACGGCGCGCTGCTCTCGGCAGGCGTGTACCGCGTCGGCATCTTGCCCGCCGCGAAGAACTCGAAGTGCCACGGCTCCGGCTTGGACCCGTTGGGCCGCGCCCACGCGGGGTTGTCCCAGCCGTAGTCCGGACCGTGCGTGCGGAGCCAGACGTACTCGAGCGACGTCCCCGACGGCACGTTCCCGCCCACGTCGATGGCGAGCCCCCACCCGTGCTGCGACGTGCCGGGCACGGCCGCGAGGTAGGGCTTGACCGCCTTGAGGCGCACCTGCTCGTCGTACGGGCGGTACGCGTCGGTGATCTTCAGCGCGTACCCGAACTCCTTCTCGAACTCGGCGGCGAGCGCCTCGAGCTGCTCCGCGGCGTCGCAGCGCAGGGTCTTGCCCGGCGCGAAGTCGAGCGCGCACAGCGCCTCCGGCGGGATGCGGCCGTTCTGGTACTGCGCCGTCGAGCCCGCGTACCGCTCGACGACCTCGGCGAGCCGCTCCGCGAGGGTGGTGCCCGCGAGCGCCGTCGCCCCGGCGGCCGGGACGACCCCGACCGGCACGAGGTCGGTGCCGAGCAGCTCGGCGAGCGTCGTCGCGGAGGCGAGGACGTCCTCCAGCGTCACGTCGCCGTGCGCGTGGTCGTCGCCCTCGGCGTGGTCGCCGTCACCGCTGTCAGCCGAGCCGTCGGCCGGGTCCTGGGAACCGTCGATCTCGCCGGGTGCCACCCCGTCGGGCGCGGGCACCTCGTCCTCAGGCAGCGTCCGGTCGCCCGGGGACCCGGCGCCTCCCGGGGATCCCGTGCCGCCGGGGGCGGACGGGTCCAGGGGCGTGCTCGTGCCGGGCGCCGGGCTCGGCGTGCCGCCGGGGCTCGGGGTGACGCTCGGCGAGGGGTCGGTCGCGCTGGGGGACGGGCTGCTCGTCGGGCTCGGCGAGGGCGCGGTGGGCGTCGCCGCGGTGCGGACCGCGTCGGTCGCTACGTCACCGGCGGCGTCGACCGTCGCCGGCTGCTGCGCCGGGCGGTCGGTCGCGGGGTCCGCGGTCTCGCCGTCCGTGCCCGTCGTGGTGTCGTCGGTGCCCGCGCCTGCGCCTGTACCCGGGTCGAGCGGCTCCGGCAGCTCGGGGACCTGCGCGCCGTCGAGCGACTCGTCCAGGTCGAGGTCGCCGTCGGGCACGAGGGGCGCGGGGACGCGGCGGGCCGCGTCCTGCTGCGCGAGGTAGGTGGCCAGGAGCATGCCGAGCTCGGCGCGGGCCTGCTCGACGGGCGGGGAGACGTGGCCGTCGTCGAGCGCGTTGGCCGTCGCGAGGACCTCGATGGCGCCGTCGAGCTGCTGGCCCTCGTCGAGGCCGGCCCCGAGCGTGCTCGAGAGCGCCGCGACCTGGGTCGCCGTGGCCGCCTCCTGCGCGAAGAACGACGCACCCGGGCGGGGCTGGGCGCTGCCGGCGAGGGCCGCGGCGAGCGTGATGGCGAGCGCCGAGGAGATGAGGACGTGCGACACGGCCCGCGCGCGCCGTCCGAACGACTCCGGGCCCACCGCGGCGGCGGCGGGCGCGGGCTCGGGCGTCACGGGCGCGTCGTCCGCGCCCTCGTGCTCCGCCGTGGTGCTCACCGCTCACTCCCGTGCTTCGTGCCCTGCCACGGACCTGCGGTCCCGCACGCCGGATGTGCGCGTCGTCGCGCCCGACGTCACGGCTGCGCGCGCACACGATCGGTGTGCTGCACGCCACAGTGCCCTCGTCCGCCTACCGTACACCGCCTCCACGAGGCTCTCACCCCGGTCTCATGTTCGCGGTGGACAATCTCCCCATGAGTTCACCGACACGTCACCGCAGGTCAACGTCTCGCGCGCTCGCGCTCGGGGCAGCCGTCGCCGCGACCGTCGCGCTGGGCGGGTGCGCCGAGGACGGCTCGGTGAGCGTGCCGGAATTCACCCTGACGGGCGACCAGGTCCAGCAGTTCCTCGACGACGCGGGCGCGCAGGTCGAGACGATCGGCGAGGACGTCCGGTCGCTCACGGACGACCTGGGCACCCTCCCGGATGACACGCGCACCCGCGCCGAGGAGGCCGTCGCGTCCGCGCAGGAGGCCGCCGACGAGGCCCGCGCCGCGGCGGACGAGGCGGCGTCCGCCACGGACGAGACGCGCGCCCAGGCCGAGCAGCGCCTGGCCGACGCCGAGGCCGCGCTCGAGGACGCGTCCACCGAGCTGGGCGACGTCGCGGGCTCGCTCTCCGGTGCCGACGCCGCGGTGCGCGACGCGATCGAGAGCCTGCGCACCCGGGTCGACGAGCTCCGCGCGGACCTCGAGGACGCCTCGGGCTCGTGACCGCACGGGCCGCGCGCGAGCGGCCCGCGCCCGGTATCCCCGCGCCCTCGTCCGCACCGGGGACCTAGGTCCCCGGGCCCGGCGACTTTTGCCTGACGTCCACCCTTCCTTCACAGGGGTTTGCTTGGTCTCAGGAGCCCGACCGCACCGGACGGGTCGATGAGAGGGGACAGTGATGAAGGGGACGATCGAGCGGAACGCCAACGCGCCGCTCCCCACGGTCGAAGGCACCGAGCCGGAGACCCTCAGCCTCGCGGAGCGCGCCACGCGACCCACCCAGGTGGTGCTCGGCGTCCTGCGGATCACGATCGGGTTCTACTTCCTCTGGGCCTTCCTCGACAAGACGTTCGGGCTCGGGTTCGCCACCCCCGCCGAGCGGTCGTGGATCAACGGGAACAGCCCGACCACCGGCTTCCTGTCGAACCTCGAGGGCACGTTCTCGGGCTTCTTCAGCGGCCTCGCGGGGAACGCGTTCATCGACGTGCTCTTCATGGTCGGCCTGCTCGGCATCGGGCTCGCCCTGATCCTGGGCATCGGGATGCGGATCGCCGCGGTGAGCGGCACGCTCCTGCTCCTGCTCATGTACCTGGCCGAGCTCCCGCTCGTGACCAACCCGATCATCGACGACCACATCACGATGTCGCTCACGATCATCGCTCTCACGCTCCTCGGGGCGGGCAGCGTGCTCGGGCTCGGCAAGGCGTGGAAGAGGATCCCGTTCGTCCAGCGCAACGCCTGGCTGGTCTGACGGTTCGACCGCCCGCCGTGTGCGGCGGGCCACGGGGCGACCGATACCGCGCGACGATCTGAGGCCGTCGCTGCAGGGAGTCGCTCCCGGGGGAAGAGGGGCGTGCGGGCGGTGGGGAGACCACCCGCACGTCCCGCCCTCCGCGCCCGGCAGGGCGACCGACAGCTCGACGGAGCCGGTCGCCCGCCGGGCGCCTTTCTGCGTGCCCGGACCGTGGCCGCCCGGTCCGGTGCGGCCGCCCGGCGTCAGCCGAAGCGGGCCAGCAGCTCCGCCGCCTGGGGATCGCCCTGGGCGGCGGCCTCGTGCCACAGGGCCATCGCCTCGGCGACGCGTCCCGCCCGGAGGCGGAGCACCCCGAGGCTCGTGCGCGCGGTCGGCTCGCCGGCGAGCGCCGCCTGCTCGAGCAGGTCCTCGGCGTCCGGCCCGCGACCCGCGCGCACGTAGAGGTCCGCGAGGGCCGCCGCGACGCGCGCCTCGCCCGTCCCGGCCCACCCCTCGAGCAGCGCGACGGCGTCGTCCGGGGTGAGGGCGCCGCTGCGCACGAGCTCGACCGCCGCCTCCCAGCTCTCGCCCGACGTCGCCGCGAGGACGTCGTCGGCCGCGTCGCGCTCCCCCAGCTCGGCGAGCACCTGCGCGAGCCGCACGGCCGCGCCCTCGACGCCCTGCGCGAGCTCGTACCAGCGGCGGGCCGCGTGGAGGTCGCCGCGCTCCGCCGCGACCTGCGCGGCCATGAACGCCCCCAGCGCGTCGCCCGCCAGACCGGCGAGCTCGAAGCAGCGGAACGCCTCCGCGGCGTCGCCCGCCTCGTGGTGCGCGACGCCCAGCCGGTACACGGCCCCGGGCACGCCCTGCTCGACGGCCGCCTCGTAGAACGGGACCGCGGCGGCCGGGCTGCCGAGCGCGCGCAGGTCGTCGGCGATCGCGACGAGCTCGGCCGGGTCGTCGGGGTGCAGGTGCCCGACGGCGGACCGCAGGTCCGCGAGGGCGCTCGCCGCGGCCTCGGCGGGCGCCCCGGAGTGCGGGGCGACGTCCGCGCCCTGGTCGGTGGTCGGCATGCGGCACCGCGTCCCTTCGGCCCCCTGCGTCGACGGCCCGGTGGTCCGGGACCTGCACGACGGCGACGTGCGGCCGGCGGCAGGACGGCGTCGGACGTCCCGAGATGTGGACGCACGATAGCGCGGCGGTGTCGCCCACGTCACACCCCGGGCGAGACGGGTGCCGCCGGGCCGCCGGGGTCTGGGAGACTGCATCGGGTGAGCGGAACGACCGACCTGCCGGCCAGCGCCGGGCAACGCGTGCTGGACGCCGTCGTGGCGGTGACGAGCGACCTCGACCTGCCGCAGGTGCTGCGGCGCATCGTCGACGCGGCGATGGAGCTCACGGGCGCCCGGTACGGCGCGCTCGGGGTGCTCGACGCCTCGGGACGCGAGCGCCTCGCGCAGTTCATCCCCCTGGGTCTCTCGGACGACGAGGTCGCCGAGATCGACCACTGGCCGCACGGCGAGGGGCTGCTCGGCGAGCTCATCGACCACCCGGCGCCCATCCGCGTCCCGGAGATCGCCGACGACGTGCGCTCGGCCGGCTTCCCCGACGGCCACCCGCCCATGCACACGTTCCTCGGCGTGCCGGTGCGGGTGCGCGACACGGTGTTCGGCAACCTCTACCTCACCGACAAGCAGGTCCCCGGCGGCGGGTGCGAGGAGTTCACCGCGGAGGACGAGGCGGCCGTGGTCGCGCTCGCCGCCGCCGCGGGCGTCGCCATCGAGAACGCGCGGCTCTACGGCCGGGCGAAGCAGGTGGGCGTCCTGGAGGACCGCGACCGGATCGCGCGCGACCTGCACGACGTCGTCATCCAGCGCCTCTTCGCGTCGGCCATGACGCTCATGAGCGTGCAGCCGCTCGTCAGCGACCCGAACGCGCGCACGCGCATCGAGGAGACCGTCTCCGACCTCGACGAGACGATCCGGCAGATCCGGTCCACGATCTTCGCGCTGCACACGGCCACGGACCCGGACGCGCCCTCGATCGAGGACCGGTTCCGCGCGCAGGCCGAGGCCGCGACGACCGTGCTCGGGTTCGCGCCCGAGGTCGACGTCGAGGTGGCGGCCGAGGGGTCGGGCGCGGGCGTGACCGACGGCGGCCCCAGCCTGCCGGCCGAGGTCGCGGACCAGCTCGTCGTCGTGCTCGGCGAGGCTCTGACCAACGTGGCCCGGCACGCGCAGGCGAGCCGCGTCGTCGTGCACCTGGCCGTCACCGCGCACGAGGCGCGCCTCACCGTCACCGACGACGGCGTGGGCATCCAGCCCGGCGGCCGGCGCTCCGGCCTGCGGAACATGCAGGCGCGCGCCGCCGCGCTCGGCGGGTCCAGCACCGCGACCGCCCGGCCCGACGGCGGCACGCGCCTCGAGTGGTGGGTGCCGCTCGGCTGACGCGCGCGCGACCGGGTGCTCAGAGCGTCCGATGCATGACGTGCAGGCCGACGAGCCCGTGCACCGGGTGGTCGAACGCCTCGGGGACGGTCGCGAGGATCGTGAACCCCAGCGACTCCCAGAGCCGGACCGCGCGCTCGTTCGTCTCCACGACGGCGTTGAACTGCATCGCCCGGTAGCCGTCGGCGCGCGCACCGTCGAGCACGGCGCGCGCGAGCGCCCGGCCGACGCCACGCCCGGCGCCGTCGGGCCCGACGACGAAGCTCGCGTTCGCGACGTGCGCCCCGGCGCCGGGGTGGTTGGGCAGGTACTTCGCCGTGCCGAGCACGGTGCCACGGGCGCCGTCCTCCGCCGGGACGGCCACGAGGACGCGCGCCCCTGGGGCGTCGAGCCACGCGGCCCCGGCGTCGGCCTCGGTGATGTCGCGCGGGTACGTGTACGTCTCCCCCGCGCGGAACACGGGCTCGAGCGCCCGCCAGATGCCCGGCCAGTCCGCCGGCGTCGCGGTGCGCACCTCGATCGTCGCAGTCACCCGGCGAGCGTAGTGCGCGGCCCGCGGCTCAGCGCAGTATCCGCCGCCCCGTGACGATGCGCGGCACGACCTTGATGACGCGGTCGCGCACGCCGGGCACGAACGTCACGAGCGGCAGCGCGAGCAGCCGCGCGCGCTCCACCGGCTCCGTGACCTCGAACGTGCGGCCGACGAGCACGACGGACCACCCGGAGCGGGCGTCGGCGTCGAACGAGTCGACCTCGAACGCCACGACGGCGCGGCTGGCGGCCACCGCGAGCTTCGAGCCCTCCGCGGTCCGGAACACGACGTCCGGGCCGTCGAGCACGAAGTTCACCGGCTGGATCGCCGGCAGCGCGTGGTCGGTGTAGACGATCCTGCCCACGGGGACGGTCGCGAGAAGCGCGTAGCTCTCCTCCGGCGTGAGCTCCGCGAGCCCTGCCGAGGCGCGCGGGCGCTCGGCCGTCGCGAGCCCCCCGCTCCCCACCGGTGCCCCTGTCCCGGTCCGCTCGACTGTGTCCATCTCCACATCGTCGCGCCGCGGTGTCAGATCCGGGAGTGCCGAAGGTCCCGACGCCGCGCGGTCGCCCGGTCCGCGGGCGTCGGTCCCCGGACCGTGCGCGGGCGAGCCCTCGGGCCCCGTCCCGCCCTGCGGGTCGGGCCCGCCGTCAGGGACGCTGCGCCGGGCCACCGTGCTGCCGGTCCCCCGTGGGACCGCCCGCGCCCGGGGCGCCCTGGCGGGACGCCTCCTCCTGGCGCATCTCGGTCGCGAGGACCGCGACCTGGGTGCGGCGCTGCAGGCCGAGCGTCGCGAGGACGTGGGAGACGTAGTTCTTGACCGTCTTCTCCGCGAGGTAGAGGCGCTTGCCGATCTCGCGGTTCGTCAGGCCCTCGCCGATGAGCGCGACGATCTGGCGTTCCTGCTGGGACAGGCCCTCGAGGCGGTCCGGCGTCTCGTCCGCGGCGTGGCGCAGGCGCTCCAGGACGCGCGCGGTGCTCGCCGGGTCGAGCAGCGACCCGCCCGCGGCGACCGTGCGGACGGCCCCGACGAGGTCGGACCCGTGGATCTGCTTGAGCACGTACCCCGACGCCCCGGCGAGGACGGCCTGGAACAGCGCCTCGTCGTCGGCGAAGGAGGTGAGCATGAGGCAGCCGACCTCGGGCAGCTCGGAGCGCACCTCGCGGCACACCTCGACGCCCGAGCCGTCGGGCAGGCGCACGTCGAGGATCGCGACGTCGGGGCGCGTCGCCTTGATGCGGGCGAGCGCGGAGGCGGCGGTGCCGGCCTCGCCGACGACGGTGATGTCACCGGCGGCCTCGAGCAGAGCGGCGACGCCGCGGCGGACCACCTCGTGGTCGTCGAGCAGGAACACGCGGATCGGGTGGGGAGAGCCCATGCCCTCAACGTAGCCGGTCGGAGGGGGATTCTCGCGCGCGTCCGCCCGTGGCGCCGCGGGTGCGGGACCTTCGTCCCGGTGGGTCGTGCCGAGCGTCCCGCGCGTCGGGGGCGGTCGCCGGGTGCGGCGGACCGCCCGCGCGGGGTATCCAGGAGGTGTGGCAGGTGGCGGGACGACCGCCACGAAGGGGACGACGGACCGAGGTGGTCATGGTGAGCGGATCGACGCAGCAGGTCGTGCTGGTCGGTGTGGACGGCAGCACGACGAGCGGCAAGGCCCTGGACTGGGCGGTGCACGAGGCGGCACGTCGGGGCGCGGAGCTGCGCGTGCTGCACGTCGCGTACGTGCCCGTCGTCGCGACGCCGTTCGTCGGCGGCGCCTATTACCCGAGCGTCGAGGAGCTCGGCGAGATCGCCGGCCCCATCCTCTCGGCCGCCGCCGAGCGCGCCGCGCGCGTGGACCCGTCGGTGCCCGTGCGGACGCTGCTGCGCTCCGGCCCGCCCTCGGAGGCGCTGCTCGACGAGGCCAAGGACGCCGACCTCGTCGTCGTGGGGTCGCGCGGGCTCGGGTCCGTCGGGTCGATGTTCTTCGGGTCCGTCGGGACCCGGCTGGCCGCCCGCGCGCCGGTGCCGGTCGTCGTGGTTCCGCCGTCCGTGGACCACGTGGAGCGCACGACCGACGTCGTGGTCGGCGTCGACGGGTCCGTGCACGGTGACGCCGCGCTCCGGTTCGCGCTCGACGAGGCCGCGCGCACGCGCTCCCGCGTCGTCGCGGTGTGCGCCTGGCGGCTGCCCGCCGGTCCGCTGTGGGAGGAGAACCCCGCGTTCTACACCGCCGCCGAGCGGGACGCGCGCGCCGAGGCGTCGCGCACCGTGGAGGCCGCGCTCGCGCGCGTGCGCACCGCGGAGCACGACGACGTCCTCGTCGAGACGTTCGTCGTCGACCGCGAGCCGTCCGTCGCCCTCCGGGAGGCCGCGGCGGGCGCCGCGCTGACCGTCGTCGGGTCGCGCGGCCGCGGCGACCTGCGCGGCATGCTCCTCGGCTCCGTGAGCCAGGAGGTGCTGCACCACGCGACGCACCCCGTCGCCGTCGTGCACGCGGCGCGCGACTAGGTGCGCGGCGGGACCGTCGTCGGGCCGCTAGCGTCGAGACCGTGAGCGACGACGCGCAGGCCCTCCCGCACGACCCCTCGTGGCCCCGGGCGGGCGACTGGCCCGGGCCGACGGGTGACGCCGTCGACGTCGCGCTGCTCGGCGTCCCGGCCTGGCGCACGTCGCTCTCGCCGACCGGCGCGCACGCGACGCCCGCCGCGGTGCGCGCCGCGCTGCGCCGGTACAGCCCCGCGCTCGTCCCCGACCGCCCGCTGCCCGACGGCGGCCCCTCTGCCCGCGTGCGACCCGTCGCCTCGGGCGGTCCCGCGGAGCGGACCGGCCCCGTCGACCTCGCCGAGCTCACGTTCGCCGACCTCGGCGACGTCGACGAGCCCGACGGCGCGGAGGGCGAGGCCCGGACGCGCGCGGCGGCCCGCGCGGCGCTGGAGCGCGCACGGCTGCTCGTCGCGCTGGGCGGCGACAACTCCGTGACCGTCGCGACCGCGCTCGGCGCGTGGGGCGACGACCTCGCCACCGCGGGCCTCGTCACGCTCGACGCTCACCACGACCTGCGCGACGGCGTGTCCAACGGGTCGCCGGTGCGGCGTCTGGTCGAGGCGGGGCTCGACCCGCGGCGCGTCGTGCAGGTCGGTATCGCGGACTTCGCGAACTCCGCCGAGTACGCACGCCGCGCCGTCGAGCTGGGGATCACCGTCGTGCACGTCGACGAGCTGCGCCGGCGCGGGCCCGAGGACGTCATGCGGGCGGCCATGGAGGTCGCGGGCGCCGCAGGTGGGCCGGTGCACCTCGACGTGGACGTCGACGTGTGCGACCGCTCCGTCGCCCCGGGCTGCCCCGCGAGCGCCCCGGGCGGGATCGCGGCGTGGGAGCTGCGCGCCCTCGTCCGGGCCGCGGCGCGCGACGACCGGCTCCGCTCCGCCGACGTCGTCGAGGTCGACGCGACCGCCGACACCCCCGACGGCCGCACGGTCCGCCTCGCCGCCCTCTGCGTCCTGGAGCTCGCGGCAGGCCTCTCCCTCCACCCGCCGACCCCGAAACCGGCACTGACGTAGCCCCCCCCCCCCGCCGAGCAGGCGGTACCGGCCGCCCACCAGGTGGTCCTGGCACGACACGCGACCCGGACGCACCAGGACCACCTGTTCGACGCAGGCTGGGGGCCGGGGGGGTTGGGGGCCGGGGGGTTGGGGGTGGGTCAGGGGTGGGGGTGGCCGGACCTCCACGTCTTCGCGATCAGCGGGACGCCCGGGCGGTAGGCGAGGTGGGTGCGGCTCGGGGCGTCGAGCAGCACGACGTCGGCCCGGGCGCCGGGGGCGAGGTGGCCGACGTCGTCCCGCCGCAGCGCGAGCGCGCCGCCCGCGGTCGCGGACCACACGGCCTCGGCGACGGTCATCCGCATCTCGCGGACCGCGAGCGCCACGCACAGCGGCATCGACGACGTGTAGCTCGACCCGGGGTTGCAGTCGCTCGCGAGCGCGACGACGGCGCCCGCGTCGAGGAAGCGTCGCGCGTCGGGGTAGGGCTGGCGCGTCGAGAACTCGACGCCCGGGAGCAGGGTCGCGACGGTCCCGGCGACCGCTCCCGCCGGCCCGTCCGGCCGCGTCCCGCTGTCGGCCCACGAGCCGGCGAGCGCCGCGACGTCGTCGTCGGTGAGGTACGTGCAGTGGTCCACCGCGGCGGCACCCAGCCCGACGGCGAGGCGCACCCCCTCCCCCGGCGCGAGCTGGTTCGCGTGCACGCGGACGCCGAGCCCGGCGGCGGCCCCGGCCTCGAGCACGCGGCGGGACTGCTCGGGCGTGAACGCGCCGGTCTCGCAGAACACGTCGACCCACCGGGCGTGCGGCGCGCACGCGGCGAGCATCTCCCCGCACACGAGGTCGACGTACGCGTCGGCCCGGCCCGCGTGCTCCACCGGCACGACGTGCGCCCCGAGGAACGTCACCTCGGGCGTCACCTCGCGCGCGAGCCGCACGGAACGCTCCTCGTCCGCGACGGTGAGGCCGTAGCCGCTCTTCACCTCGACCGTGGTCGTGCCCTGGCGGGCCGCCTCGTCGAGGTGCCGGGCCAGCCCGGCGCGGAGCACGTCGTCGGACGCGGCGCGCGTCGCGGCGACGGTCGACCGGATGCCGCCCGCCTCGTACGGGCGCCCGGCCATGCGCGCCTCGAACTCGGCGGCGCGGTCGCCCGCGAACACGAGGTGGGTGTGCGAGTCGACGAACCCCGGGAGCACCGCGCGCCCGCCCGCGTCGACGGTCACGTCCGGCTCCCGTCCGTCCAGCGCCTGCCCGACGGCGTCCCGCGCCTCCCGGGCCGGGCCCGCCCAGGCGACCCGGCCGCCGTCGAGCAGCACGACGGCGTCCGTCACCAGACCGGTCGGGTCCCCGTCGCGCGTGCCGGGGCCGCCCGGGGCGTTGGTCGTCAGCTCGCCGATGCCGGTGACGAGCGTCGACCCGGGCACCGAGGACGTGCCCGCCGCGCGTCGTCCCGTCACGGCGTCTCCCGCGCGGGGACGCGGAGCCCGCCGCGCTCGGCGGCGGCGACCGCGTCGTCGTACCCGGCGTCGACGTGGCGCAGCACCCCGAGGCCCGGGTCGTTCGACAGCACGCGCGCGAGCTTGGCCGCGGCGAGCGGCGTGCCGTCCGCGACGGACACCTGGCCCGCGTGGATCGAGCGGCCCATGCCGACGCCGCCGCCCTGGTGGATCGAGACCCACGTCGCGCCCGACGACGCGGCCGTGAGCGCGTTGAGCAGCGGCCAGTCGGCGATCGCGTCGGAGCCGTCGGCCATGGCCTCCGTCTCGCGGTAAGGGGACGCGACCGACCCGGCGTCGAGGTGGTCGCGGCCGATGACGACCGGCGCGCGCACCGCGCCCGACGCGACGAGGTCGTTGAACGCGAGGCCCGCGCGGTCGCGCTCGCCGTGCCCGAGCCAGCAGATGCGCGCGGGCAGGCCCTGGAACGCGACGCGCTCCTGGGCGGCGCGGATCCAGCGGTGGAGGTGGTCGTCGTCGAACAGGTCGAGCACGGCGGCGTCGGTCGCGGCGATGTCGCGCGGGTCGCCCGAGAGCGCGGCCCACCGGAACGGGCCCTTGCCCTGCGCGAACAGCGGCCGGATGTACGCGGGCACGAACCCCGGGAAGTCGAACGCCCGGTCGTACCCGCCGCGGCGCGCCTCGTCGCGGATCGAGTTGCCGTAGTCGAAGACCTCGGCGCCCGCGTCGAGGAACCCGACCATGCCCTCCACGTGCCGGGCCATGGACTCGCGCGCGCGGTCGGTGAGCTCGTCGGGCTTCGCGGCGGCGTAGTCCGCCCAGTCCGCGAGGTCCACCCCGACCGGCAGGTAGGACAGCGGGTCGTGCGCCGACGTCTGGTCCGTGACGACGTCGACCTCGACCCCGCGTCGCAGCAGCTCCGGCACGACCGTCGCGCTGTTCCCCTCGACCCCCACCGACAGCGCCCGGCGCTCGCGCCGCGCGTCCTCGACGAGCCGGACCGCGGCGTCGAGGTCGTCGGCGACGACGTCGAGGTACCGCTCGCGCACGCGCCGGTCGAGGCGCGACCGGTCGACGTCGACCACGAGGCACGCGCCGCCGTTGAGCGTCACCGCGAGCGGCTGCGCGCCGCCCATGCCGCCGCACCCGCCGGTGAGGGTGAGCGTCCCGGCGAGCGAGCCCCCGAACCGCTTCGCGGCGACCGCGGCGAGCGTCTCGTACGTGCCCTGGAGGATGCCCTGCGCGCCGATGTAGATCCACGACCCCGCCGTCATCTGCCCGTACATCGTCAGGCCCATCGCCTCGAGCCGCCGGAACTCGGGCCAGGTCGCCCAGTCCCCCACGAGGTTGCTGTTCGCGAGCAGCACGCGCGGCGCCCACTCGTGCGTCCGCAGCACCCCGACCGGCTTGCCCGACTGCACGAGGAGCGTCTCGTCGTCCGCGAGCGTCGTGAGCGTGCGGACGATCGCGTGGTAGCTCGGCCAGTCGCGCGCCGCCCGGCCCGTGCCGCCGTAGACGACGAGGTCGTCGGGCCGCTCCGCGACCTCCGGGTCGAGGTTGTTCATGAGCATCCGCAGCGGCGCCTCGGTCTGCCACGACCGCGCGGTGAGGGTCGTGCCGCGCGGGGCGCGGACGGGGACGGGCGTGCCGAGGCGGTGGGTCGGCTCGTGGGTCATGGTCGTCTCGCTCCTTCGGGGTCGGGCGGGAGGTCAGGCCAGGTGCCCGACGGCGGCGCTCGCCGCCGCGGTCACGGCACCCGTCGCGACGAGGTGGGTCACGGCCTCGATCTCGGGCGCGAGGTAGCGGTCCGGTCCGGGTCCCGCGGCGGCCGTGCGCACGAGGTCGCGCACGGCGCCGGTCCCCCGCGCGGGGTGCAGGGACCCGGCGTCGCAGCGGAGGTCGAGCGCGCGCGTCGCGGTGAGCAGCTCGATCGCGAGGACCCGGCCCAGCCCGTCGACGGCGCGGCGGAGCTTGCGCGCCCCGGCCCAGCCCATGGACACGTGGTCCTCCTGCATGGCCGACGACGGGATCGAGTCGACGCTCGACGGCACCGCGAGCCGCTTGAGCTCCGAGACGATCCCCGCCGCCGTGTACTGCGCGATCATCAGCCCGGAGTCGACGCCCGGGTCGTCGGCGAGGAACGGCGGCAGGCCCTCGTTGCGGGCCTTGTCGAGGAACCGGTCCGTGCGGCGCTCGCTCATGCTCGCGACGTCGGCCGCGGCGATCGCGAGGAAGTCGAGCACGTACGCGACCGGGGCCCCGTGGAAGTTGCCGTTCGACTCGACGCGCCCGTCCACCGTGACGACCGGGTTGTCGATCGCCGCCGCGAGCTCCCGGCGCGCGACGGCGGTCGCGTGGTCGAGCGTGTCGCGCGCGGCGCCGTGCACCTGGGGTGCGCACCGCAGCGAGTACGCGTCCTGCACCCGCGTGCACTCGGGCCGGCCGTCGGCGTCGAGCGTGCGGTGGCTCGCCACGACGGGCGAGCCGTCGAGCAGCGCGCGCAGGTTCGCGGCCGACGCCGCCTGGCCGGGGTGCGGTCGCATCGCCACGAGGTCGGCCGCGAACGGCGCGTCCGAACCGAGCAGCGCCTCGACGCTCGCCGCCGCCGCGACGTCGGCCGTCGTGAGCAGGGACCGCAGGTCGTGCAGAGCGAGCGCGAGCATGCCGAGCATGCCGTCCGTGCCGTTGATGAGCGCGAGGCCCTCCTTCTCGCGCAGCGCGAGCGGCGCGATCCCGGCCGCGGCGAGCGCGTCCGCGGCGGGCACGAGGGCTCCCGTGGCGTCCCGGACCTCGCCCTCGCCGAGCGCCGCGAGCGCCACGTGCGCGAGCGGTGCGAGGTCGCCCGAGCAGCCGAGCGAGCCGAACTCCCGCACCACGGGCGTGATCCCGGCGTCGAGCATCGCGGCGTACGTCTGCGCGACGACGGGACGCGCCCCGGTCCGCCCGGTCGCCAGGGTCGCGAGCCGCAGGAGCTGGAGCGCCCGCACGACCTCGCGCTCGACCTCCGGCCCCGACCCCGCCGCGTGCGACCGCACGAGGCTGAGCTGGAGCTGCGCGCGCCGCTCGACCGGGATGTGGCGCCGCGCGAGCGCCCCGAACCCGGTCGAGACGCCGTAGTGCGGGCGGTCGTCGTCCGCGAGCCCCTCGACCACGGCACGGCTCGCCGCCATCGCCTCGACCGCCGCGTCCGCGAGCCGGACGCGCGCGCCGTGCCGCGCGACGTCGACCACGTCGTCGATCGTCAGCGGACCGTCGCCCACGACGACGACGCGCGCGGCGCGGGCCGGGTCGGAGACGGCCGGGGAGTGCGTCGTCGCTGTCATTCCCCCAGAACACACCGCGCCCCGACGCGCCGGGAGCCCGCCGCGACAGGTTCAGTCTGGGATCCCAGACAGGGTTGTTTGTTCCCTCCCCGACCGCAGAAGCCGGCCCTCTACCGCAGCTACCGACGCCGCCGACGCCGCCGCCGCCGCCGACCAGGCCACCCCGGCGAGCCGAGCAGGCGGTCGTGGCGCGTCAGCCGCTCTGGACGCGCCACGATCACCTGTTCGGCACCGGGGGGCCGGGAGGGTCGGGCGGCGGCGGGGTGGCAGCGGGTCAGGCGTTCACGTAGGCCGCGAGGTGCTCGCCCGTGAGGGTGGAGCGGGCCGCCACGAGGTCGGCCGGGGTGCCCTCGAAGACGACGCGACCGCCGTCGTGCCCGGCGCCGGGGCCGAGGTCGATGATCCAGTCAGCGTGCGCCATGACCGCCTGGTGGTGCTCGATGACGATGACGGACTTGCCCGCGTCGACGATCCGGTCGAGGAGCCCGAGGAGGTTCTGCACGTCGGCGAGGTGCAGGCCGGTCGTCGGCTCGTCGAGCACGATCACGCCGCCCTTGTCGCCGAGGTGGGTCGCGAGCTTGAGGCGCTGGCGCTCGCCGCCGGACAGCGTCGTGAGCGGCTGGCCGAGGCTCACGTACCCGAGGCCGACGTCGTCGAGACGTTCGAGGATCGCCGCGGCGGCCGGCACCTTGCCCTCGCCGGACGAGAAGAACGCGCGCGCCTTCGCGACCGGGAGGTCGAGCACGTCGGCGATGTTCAGCCCGCCGAGCGTGTAGTCGAGCACCGCGGCCTGGAACCGGCGTCCGCCGCAGTCCTCGCACGGCGTCGAGACGGTCTCCATGAAGCCGAGCTCCGTGTAGATGACGCCCGCGCCCTTGCACTCGGGGCACGCGCCCTCGGAGTTCGCGCTGAACAGGGCGGGCTTGACGCCGTTCGCCTTGGCGAACGCCTTGCGGATCGGCTCCAGCAGGTCCGTGTAGGTGGCGGGGTTGCTGCGGCGCGACCCCCGCACCGCGCTCTGGTCGATCGTCACGACGCCCTCGCGCCGCGACACCGACCCCTCGACGAGCGAGCTCTTGCCCGACCCGGCCACCCCGGTCAGCACGACGAGCACCCCGAGCGGGATGTCGACGTCCACGTCCTGCAGGTTGTGCGCGTCCGCGCCACGGATCTCCAGCGCGCCCGACGGCGAGCGCACCTCCTCCTTGAGCGTCGCGCGGTCGTCGAGGTGGCGCCCGGTGACGGTGTCGCTCGCGCGCAGCCCCTCGACCGTGCCCTCGAACGTCACCCGGCCGCCGGCCGTGCCCGCACCCGGGCCGAGGTCGACGACGTGGTCCGCGACGACGATCGTCTCCGGCTTGTGCTCGACGACGAGGACCGTGTTGCCCTTGTCGCGGAGCTGGAGCAGGAGGCCGTTCATGCGGTCGATGTCGTGCGGGTGCAGGCCGATGGTCGGCTCGTCGAAGACGTAGGTGACGTCGGTGAGCGACGACCCGAGGTGGCGCAGCATCTTGATGCGCTGCGACTCGCCGCCCGAGAGCGTGCCCGACGGCCGGTCGAGGCTGAGGTAGCCCAGCCCGAGCTCGACGAACGACGCGAGGTTCTCGCCGAGGGCGTTGACGACGGGCGCCATGTGGGGGTCGTCCAGGTCGCGGATCCACGCCGCGAGGTCGGTGATCTGCATCGCGCACAGGTCCGCGATGTTCACACCCCGGATCTTCGACGAGCGCGCCGACTCGGACAGACGCGTGCCCCCGCAGTCGGGGCACGGCGCGAACGTCGCCGCGCGCTCGACGAACGCGCGGACGTGCGGCTGGAGCGAGTCGACGTCCTTGGAGAACATCGCCTTCTGGATCTTGGGGATCAGGCCCTCGTACGTGAGGTTGATGCCCGCCGCCTTGATCTTGGTGGGCTCCTTGTAGAGGAAGTCCTGCCGCTGCTGGTCGGTGAACTCCCGGATCGGCTTGTCGCCCGGGAAGAACCCGGACTCGACGAACCCGCGGACCATCCACCCGTCGGCGGTATACCCCGGGACCTTGATCGCGCCGTCGAGCAGCGACTTCGAGTCGTCGAAGATCTCCGTGAGGTCGAGGTCGGAGACGGACCCGCGGCCCTCGCACCGCGGGCACATGCCACCGTGGTAGATCGCGTTGCGGACGATCGTCTTCTCGCCGGTGGCGGACGTCATGATGCCGCTCGCCTTGCGCGCGGGGATGTTGAAGGAGAACGCCGTGGGCGGACCGACCTGCGGCTCGCCGAACCGGCTGAACAGCACCCGCAGGATCGCGTTCGCGTCGGTCACCGTGCCCACCGTGGAGCGCGGGTTGGCGCCCAGCCGCTCCTGGTCCACGACGATCGCCGTCGTGAGCCCTTCGAGCACGTCGACGTCGGGGCGGTCCAGCGTGGGCATGAACCCCTGGAGGAACGCCGGGTAGGTCTCGTTGATGAGGCGCTGCGACTCGGCCGCGACGGTGTCGAACACGAGCGAGCTCTTGCCCGACCCGGAGACGCCCGTGAACACCGTGAGACGCCGCTTCGGGATCTCGACGCTCACGTCCTGCAGGTTGTTCGCCCGCGCCCCCTGGACCCGGATGACGTCGTGCGCGTCGGGGTCCTGGCGCTCCGAGGTCGGGGTTCCCGTCGTCGTGGCCGTGCTCATGCGTGTCTCCTCGTCGTCGAGCCTCGTCGCGCGGTCGGAAGACCGGTCGACGGCGCCGACCGCCCGCTCCCGGCAGCCCGGGAAGAGTCTGCCGGAGAGCCGGACGGTCGGCGCGTGGATGGGTGCGGTGGGTGGACGTCCCGGGGTGAGGACCGGCCGGGCGGTCGGGACTCATCGCGCCGTGCGCGACGGCGGCGCGGGACCGGGGCGCCGGGACGTGACGGCGGCGGTGCGGAGGTCAGGAGCGCTGCTGGATACGGATCTCGTTGCCCGCCGGGTCGCGGAAGGCGCAGTCGCGCACGCCGTAGGGCTGGTCGATCGGCTCCTGCACGACCTCCGCCCCCGCGGCCTCGATCCGGGCGAACGTCTCGTCGACGTCGGGCGTCGCGAGGTTGACGCCGAAGTACGCGCCCTTGGCCACGATCTCCAGGAGTGCGCGCTTGTCGTCGTCGTTGAGGCCCGGGGTCGCGGCCGGCGGGTGCAGCACGATCGCGGTGTCCGGCTGGTCGGCCGGGCCCACGGTGATCCACCGCATCCCCTCGTAGCCGACGTCGTTGCGGACCTCGAAGCCGAGCACGTCGCGGTAGAACGCGAGCGACGCGTCGGGGTCGGTCTGGGGCAGGAAGCTGGAGTTGATGGTGAGGTTCATGAGAACGACGCTAGGACCGCCGTCCGGCCTGCGCTTCTCGATTCCTGACCGGTCGCGTGACGCGTCGCGCGACGCACGCCGGCAGCCCGTCCAGCCGCTCCGCGCCGGGGACGGCGCCCGCGTCGGTGCCCGTCGTGGTCTCCGGCGAAGCGCCCGGCGATGTGCCGTGCGCGGTGCCCGCCGCCGCGGCCGTCCGCGACTCCGCGGGAGCCGGGGACCCGGCGCCGGACTCGGCCGCGCGCCGTCGGTACACGCTCGGCGGCACGCCGACGAGCTCGGTGAAGCGCGTGCTGAACGTCCCCAGGGACGAGCACCCCACCGCGAAGCACACGTCCGTGACGCTCAGGTCACCGCGACGCAGCAGCGCCTTGGCGCGCTCGATCCGCCGCGTCATGAGGTACGCGTACACCGACTCCCCGTACGCCGCCTTGAATTCGCGGCTCAGGTGCCCGGCCGACACGTGCACGCCGGCCGCGAGCGCCGTGACGTCGAGCGGCTGCGCGTACTCGCGGTCGATCCGGTCGCGCACGCGCCGCAGGCGCGCGAGGTCGCGCAGGCGCTGGTCGTCGGGCGTCGTCGTCACGCCTCGATCGTGCCACGGGCCTACCGTGGCCTCCATGCCGAGTGACGTCCCCGCCGCGCGCCAGGCCGTGCGCGTGCTCACGTTCCTCGCCGCGCAGGCGGGCCCGTCGCCCGCGGCCGCCGTCGCGCAGGGACTCGGGCTCCCCCGCTCGACCGTCTACCACCTGCTGTCCGTCCTCGTCGACGAGGGGTTCGTGACCCACCTGCCCGAGGAGCACCGCTACGGGCTCGGGACGGCGTCGCTCGCGCTCGGGTCGGCGTACGCGCGGCAGGCGCCCCTCGCCCGGCTCGCGCGGCCGGTCGTCGCGCGCCTCGTCGAGTCGACGGGCGAGAGCGCGCACCTCGCCGTCCTCAACGGGCGCGAGGTCCTCTACCTCGTCGAGCAGCGCGCCCCGCGCCGCCCCACGCTCGTGACCGACGTCGACGTGCGCCTCCCCGCGCACCTCACCGCGAGCGGGCGCGCCGTCCTCGCCGGCCTCCCCGCGGCCCAGGTCCGCGCCCTCTTCCCCGGCGCCGCGGCGTTCGCCGACCGCACCGGCGTCGGGCCGCAGACCCTCGGCGCCCTGCGCGAGGTGCTGCGCGGCGTCCGACGGCGCGGCTGGGCCGAGGAGGACGGCGAGGTCACCCCGGGACTCGCGTCCGTCGCGCACGCGGCCGTCGATCACACCGGGCTCCCCGTCGCCGGCATCGCCCTCACCTTCTGGGCCGACGACGCCCCGCCCGCCCGCCGCGCGGAGCTCGCCGCCGCCGTCGGGCGCGCCGCCGCCGAGGTGAGCCGCCGCTTGGGTGCCCGCACCCCTCCGACCCGCCCGGCGGGCCCGACCGCCCCGAGGTAGAGGCCCGGTCTGCCGAGATAGAGCCGTGGTCTGGCGAGGTAGAGCCCTGGTCTTCCCCCTCGCTGAACCAGGGCTCTACCTCGCGGGACCAGGGCACTACCTCGCGGCACCTGGGCTCTACCTCGGCGGACCGGAGTGGAAGCGGCGTTGCGTGCGGCCGACGTGCCGACTAGATTTTTCGGTATGCCGAACTTTTCGACGCGGAAGTCCGCATCCCGCGCTGCCGCAGCCGTCGCGCTCCTCGCCGCGGCAACGCTGAGCGGCTGCTCGAGCGCCATGGACGCGGGGGCGACCCCGCCCGACGACGGCCGGCCCGTCGTGCTCACGACGTTCACCGTGCTCGCCGACATGGCGGAGAACGTGGCGGGCGACCACCTGCGCGTCGAGTCGATCACCAAGATCGGGGCGGAGATCCACGGCTACGAGCCGACGCCCGGCGACGTCCGCAAGGCGGCGGACGCCGACCTCATCCTCGACAACGGCATGGGGCTCGAGGCGTGGTTCGCTCGGTTCGTCGACGGGCTCGATGTGCCGCACGTCGTCGTCAGCGAGGGCGTCGAGCCCATCGCGCTGGGCGACGACACCGCCGAGGAGTACCAGGGCAAGGAGAACCCGCACGCCTGGATGTCGCCGGTGAACGCGCAGGTCTACGTGCAGAACATGGCCGACGCGTTCGCGGAGCTCGACCCGGCCCACGCCAACGACTACGCGGCGAACGCCGCGGCCTACTCCGCCGAGCTCGCCGCCGTGCACGACGAGCTCACGACGGCGCTCGACGCGCTGCCCGAGAGCCACCGCGCGCTCGTCACGTGCGAGGGCGCGTTCCCCTACCTCGCGCGCGACGCCGGGCTCGCGGAGAAGTACCTGTGGGCGGTCAACGCCGAGCAGCAGGCGACGCCGCAGTCGGTCGTCGGCGCCATCGAGTTCGTCGAGCAGCACGACGTCCCGGCCGTGTTCTGCGAGTCCACCGTCTCCGACGACGCGATGCAGCAGGTCGCGCGCGAGTCCGGCGCGGCGTTCGGCGGGACGCTCTACGTCGACTCCCTCTCCGCGCCCGACGGACCCGTGCCGACCTACCTCGACCTCCTGCGCCACGACACCGAGACCATCGTCGCGGGCCTCACCGGCACCACCGCGGGCGGTGACGCGTGAGCGCGGGCGGGCGCGCGCCGTCGGGCACGCCGGCGATCGACGTGCGCGACCTCACCGTCCACTACGGCGACGTCCTCGCGCTCGACGGCGCGACGCTCACGCTCGGCGCGTCGAGCGGGCGCGGGACGGTGTGCGGGCTCGTCGGCATGAACGGCTCGGGCAAGTCGACGCTGTTCAAGGCGGTCATGGGCATGGTCCGGCCGGACCGCGGCACCGTCCTGGTCGACGGCGCACCCCCCGCGCGCGCCCGGCGCGCCCAGGCCGTGGGGTACGTGCCGCAGAGCGAGGACGTCGACTGGGCGTTCCCGCTGAGCGTGCGCGACGTCGTCATGACGGGCCGCTACGGCTACCAGGGCTTCACGCGGCGCACGCGGCCCGCGGACCGGGAGGCGGTCGAGCACGCGCTCGCGCGCGTCGAGCTCGCCGACCTGGCCGACCGGCAGATCGGCGCGCTCTCGGGCGGGCAGCGCAAGCGCGCGTTCGTCGCCCGGGGGCTCGCGCAGGGCGCGACGATCCTCCTGCTCGACGAACCGTTCGCCGGCGTGGACAAGCGCACGGAGGCGACGATCACCACGCTGCTGCGCGAGCTCGCGGCCGGTGGGGCGACCGTCCTCGTCTCGACCCACGACCTGCACGCACTGCCCGAGCTCGCCGACGAGGCGGTGCTGCTCCACCGCCGCGTCCTGCTGCACTCGACGCCCGCGGAGGTCCTGCGGCCCGAGAACCTCGCGCTCGCGTTCGGCGTGGAGGTGGCCCCGTGACCGACCTCCTCGCCACCCTCCTGGAGCCCCTGTCGTTCGAGTTCCTGCGCACCGCGCTCGCCGTCACGGTGACCGCCGGGATCGTGTGCGGCGTGCTGTCGTGCTGGCTCGTGCTCGTGGGCTGGTCCCTCATGGGCGACGCCGTCTCGCACGCCGTGCTGCCCGGCGTCGTGCTCGCGTACGTGGTGGGGGCGCCGTTCGCGCTCGGCGCGCTCGTCTTCGGGCTGCTCGCGGTGCTGCTCATCGGCGCGGTGCGCGACACGTCGCGCGTCAAGGAGGACGCCGCGATCGGGGTCGTGTTCACGACGCTCTTCGCGCTCGGCCTCGTCCTCATCTCCGTGACGCCGAGCCAGACGGACCTCAACCACATCCTGTTCGGCAACCTGCTCGGGGTCTCGCGCGCGGACCTGCTCCAGGTGCTCGCGCTCGGCGCGGTGACGCTCGCGGTCGTCGTGCTCAAGCGGCGCGACCTCACGCTCTACGCGTTCGACCCGACGCACGCGCACGCGATCGGGCTCTCGCCCCGGCGGCTCGGCGCGCTGCTCCTCGGCCTGCTCGCGCTGACGGTCGTCGTCGCGCTCCAGGCCGTCGGCGTGGTCCTCGTCGTCGCGCTGCTCATCACGCCCGGCGCGACGGCGTACCTCCTCACCGACCGCTTCTCGCGGATGCTGTGGATCTCGCCGCTCGTCGCGGCGGTGTGCGGGGTCGTGGGCATCTACGTCAGCTACTACCTCGACACGGCGTCGGGCGGGACGGTCGTCGTCGCGCTGGGCGTGGCGTTCGCGCTCGCGTACCTGTTCAGCCCGCGGCACGGGCTCGTCGGGACGCGGGTCGCGGCGGCCCGACGCCGTCGGCTCGCGCGCGTCTGACCGTCCGCTCCGGCGGCCCGGAACCCGGTCCGGGCCGCCGGACCACGCCTCCTGCGTGCGCTGTGTGCGAAATCTCCATGAATTCGCCCTCGATTCCCTGGTGCTTCTCAGGTTCGCCCGGGAGACTTGTCGCCATGTCAGCGAGGACGAGCGAGCCCACGACGCCGCAGCGCACGCGCACGTCTGCCCGGTTCGCCGCGGCGAGCCTGCTCGCGCTGTCCATGATGCTGCCGATGTGCTCGACGGCGAGCGCCGCCGAGGTTCAGCAGCTCATCGCCGACGCACAGGTCCAGACGGAGACCATCGGGAACGACCTCGACCGCGTGCACGCCCAGCTCCCCGCCCTGCACCCCGTGCTCCGCAACGACGTGCTCGACGCCGTCGAGTCGGTCGAGGCCGCGACGGACGAGGCGCGCTCCGCGCTCGAGCGCGCGACCGACGACGACGAGGCGGCCGACGGTCGCGCGGCCGTCGCGCTCGCCGACGCCCAGGTCGCGCTCGACGCGGCGTCCGCCCAGCTCCGCTACGTGACGGACCTCGCGCACGACGCGGGCGAGGGCGTCGCCGTCGCGCTGGAGCGCCTGCAGGCGCACATCGACACGCTCCGCGGCGAGACGAGCCGCGCGGGGGCCTGAGCCCGACCAGCCGGCCCGCGCGGGGTCCCGGGGCGGCGTCGCCGCGCGGTCCTCGACCGCCCTTCCTACGATGGCGAGATGCCTCGTGTCACCGGGATCGTCAAGCCGCACGAGGCGCTCCCCGGCGTCGCCCGCCTCGACCGCGCGGTGAACCGCTGGACGAACCGCCGCGCGCTGGGGGCCGCGGCCGACACCGCGCTCTCCCGGCTCTCGACGTGGGCCGACCACAGCGTGCTGTGGGCCGGGGCCGCGGTCGGGATCGCCGCCACCGGGCGGCGCGGGCGCGACGCCGCCCTGCGCGGCTACGGCTCGCTGCTCGTGTCGAGCGTCCTCGCGAACGTCGTCGGCAAGACCGTGTTCGGGGGCGTGCGCCCGTCGCTCGACGGCCTTCCCCTGTGGCGGCGCGTGGCGGACCCGCCGACGTCGCCCTCGTTCCCGTCGGGCCACTCGGCGTCGGCCGCCGCGTTCGTCACGGGCGTCGCGATCGAGTGGCCGACGGTCGGGCTGGCGCTCACGCCGCTCGCCGGGGCCGTCCTGTACTCGCGCCTGCACACGGGCTCGCACTGGTTCTCGGACGTCGCCGCGGGCGCGGCGCTGGGCGTCGGGGTCGCGCTCGCGGGTCGGGTGCTCGTCCCCGGCCGCGCCGAGCAGCGCCCCGACGTCCCGGCGGGGCCACCCGCGGACGTCCCCGCGCTCGACGACGGCGCGGGCCTCTTCGTCGTCGTCAACCCGGCCGCGGGCTCGGGCCGGCTGCTCAAGGAGGACCCGCTCGTGGCGGTCCGCGACGGGCTCCCCCGCGCCGACGTCCACGTGCTCGCCGAGGGCGACGACCTGCGCCGTCTGTACGACGACGCCGTCGCGCGGGGCGCCCGCGCGCTCGGCATCAGCGGTGGTGACGGCACGGTGTCGACCGCGGCCGCGGCGGCGCGCGCGCACGACCTCCCGCTCGCCGTGCTCCCCGGCGGCACCCTCAACCACTTCGCGCGCGCGGCCGACCTCACGTCGATGCGCGCGACGATCGAGGCGGTGCGGACGGGCTCGGGCGTGACGATCGACGTCGCGGACCTCGAGGTCGACGGGGTCGACGGACCGCCCCGCACCGTGCTCAACACCTTCTCGGCCGGCGTCTACCCGGAGCTCGTCACCGAGCGCGAGAAGCACGAGCACCGGCTCGGCAAGTGGCCGGCGGCCGTCCTCGCGGCGGCGCGCGTGCTGCGGCGCGCGCACCGGGTGCGCATGGAGGTGGACGGCCACGAGGGCGAGTACTGGTCGCTGTTCGCGGGCGTCAACCGCTACTACCCGCAGAGCCTCGCGCCGGTCGAGCGGCACCGCCTCGACGACGGCGTGCTCGACGTCCGCACGGCCCGGGCCGAGCGGCGCGCGAGCAGGCTGCGCACGTTCCTCGAGGTCGCGGCGGGCGACGCGGGGACGCGCGTCGCGCGGCGCGTGCCCGGGGTGCGGGGGCACCTCGTGGTCGACGCGACGTCCGTCCCGGCCCTGGAGCTCCGCTTCCCCGCGCGCGGCGCGGTCGTCGGGCCCGACGGCGAGGCCGTCACGACGGACCGCTCCCCCGACGCCGAGCACGGGCGCCCCGGGTCGCCGCCCGTGGTGCTCGCGCACGACGGCGAGACGCTCTCGCTCGACGACGTCGCCCCCGCCGGGCCGGTCACCGTCCGTCTCACCATGCGGCGCGGAGCGCTGCGTCTCTACGCCCCGAGCGACCCGACGGCGGGTTGATCCGTCCGGCCTGTCCGGTATGCCCGGTGTTCACGGCACCCGGGGAGAACTCCCCCTGTTCACGCACAGCCGTCATGCCCCACAATGAGCCCCGCAGTCGCGCGGCCGGCACCCCGTCCGCGCCCCGTCCGGACTCGACCACGTCGGCCCCACCAGAAAGCAGAAGAACCATGGCCCAGCAGTACCCCGCCGCCCCGCAGGCCCACGCCGGCTACTCGGCCCCGATCGAGGACCCGGGCAAGACCCTCGGCATCGTCGGCTTCGTCCTCGCGTTCGTCTTCGCGGTCGCCGGCATCGTCGTCAGCGCGATCGCGCGCAAGAAGAGCAAGGAGGCGGGCTTCGACAACCAGCTCGCCAAGTGGGGTCTCATCCTCAGCATCATCTTCACCGTGCTCGGCGCCATCGGCTTCGTCATCTACATCGTCGCCATCGCGGCGCTCGTCGCGAACGGCGACGTCGCGACGTACTGACGTCCCCGCCGGCCCGCCCGCGCGGCACCGACGGCCGTCGTCCCACCCGGGGCGGCGGCCGTCGTCGTCCCTGCCGGAGTGGCCCGCGGACGGGTCGCGGAAGATCCGCGGACCGGGCACGGTTGAGACGCGCACGACCGCGCCACCGGTGAGAGCACCGGTCCCCCGACGGTCGCCCGACCGCAGGAGCAGATCATGACCGACGAGACGACCTCCCCGATCCCCACCGAGAGCGCGACGGCCGCACCGGATCCCGCGACGGTCGAGCTCGGGCTCGACACCTTCGGCGACGTGACCGCCGGGCCGGACGGCGTGCTCCTCAGCGGGGCGCGCACGATCCGCGACGTCGTCGAGGAGGCGGAGCTCGCGGACCAGGTCGGCGTCGACTTCTTCGGCGTCGGGGAGCACCACCGCGCGGACTTCGCCATCAGCGCGCCCGAGGTGGTGCTCGCCGGGATCGCGACGCGGACGTCGCGCATCCGCCTCGGCTCCGCGGTGACCGTGCTCAGCTCCGACGACCCGGTGCGCGTCTTCGAGCGGTTCTCCACGCTGGACGCGCTGTCCGGCGGGCGCGCGGAGGTCATCCTGGGGCGCGGGTCGTTCATCGAGTCGTTCCCGCTGTTCGGCTACGACCTCGCCGACTACGAGGTGCTGTTCGAGGAGAAGCTCGACCTGTTCGTCCACCTGCTCGACGAGGGCCCGGTCACGTGGTCGGGCACGACGCGCGCCGGGCTCGCCGACCAGGAGGTGTGGCCCAAGACCGAGAGCGGGCGCCTGCGCACGTGGGTCGGGGTCGGCGGCTCGCCCGAGTCGGTCGTGCGGACCGCGCGGCACGGCCTGGGTCTCATGCTCGCGATCATCGGCGGCGAGCCCGAGCGGTTCCGCCCTTACGTGGACCTCTACCACCGCGCGGTCGAGGAGCTCGGCACCCCGGTGCTGCCGATCGGCGTGCACTCGCCCGGCCACGTCGCCGAGACCGACGAGCAGGCCCAGGAGGAGGTCTACGAGCACTTCGCGGCGATGAACAACCGGATCGGGCGCGAGCGTGGCTGGCCCGCGTACCACCGCGGGCGGTTCGCCCACGACGTGCGCGACGGCTCGCTCTACGTCGGCTCGCCCGAGACCGTGGCCCGCAAGATCGCCCGCACCGTCCGCCTCCTCGGCGCGGGCCGGTTCGACCTCAAGTACTCGACCGGCACGCTCCCCCACTCGACGATGCTGCGCAGCATCGAGCTCTACGGCACCCAGGTCATCCCCCGCGTCCGCGAGCTCCTCGCGGAGCACTGACCCCCACCGATCGCCTGCGCGGCCCGACCGCCCGGTCGAACACGATGTTGCTGTCGCCATCGGGGCGAGAACGACAGCGACGTCGTGTTCGACGGAGGGCAGGGTCGTGCTCGACGGCGGCTGGTCGGCGGGCCGCGGGTCAGCGCGTCGGCGGGTCAGCCGCGGCCGGCGGCGCGCAGCGCGGCGGCCTCGAGGTCCGGCGGGAGCCCGACGGCGGGGCGGTCCGCGCGCTGCGGCGTCGTCCCTCCCGTGGCGTCGAGGGCGCGGAGCCATGCCCACGTGTCGCGCACCGTCTCGCGCACGTCGCGCGTGCGCAGGCCGAGCGCCGCCGCGCGCGACGTGTCGGAGCCGTGGAGCGCGTCGTGCAGCTCGCCCGGCGGCAGCCAGACCGGGAGCTGGGTCCACGGCTCGATCCCGGCCGCGAGGACGGCCTCCGGCTCGACCCACACGAGCTGGGCGGGCGGGTCGCCCGCTGCTGCCGCGTCGTCGGCGGTCGCCTCGACGCACGCGGCGAGCAGCTCGCCCATGGTCGTGTGCCCGGGCGCGCTGACGACGTCGACCGGCCCGGACGCGCCCGCGAGCGCCACGTCGAGCGCGAACGCGGCGAGGTCGCGCGCGTCGACGTACTGCAGCGGCAGGTCGGCGGGCCCGGGGGCGAGCACCGGGCCGCCGCGCGCGACGCGCCGCAGCCACCACGGCAGGCGGCCGACGTTCTCCCGCGGCCCGAGGATGAGGCCCGCGCGCAGGAGGATCGCCCGGTCGCCGAGCGCGTCGGTCACGGCGATCTCCGCGCCGCGCTTGGCGCGGGCGTAGTCGTCGGAGGTCGTGCCGTCCGGGTCGCCGTCGACGAGCTCCGACGTCTCGTCGGCTCCGCGCGGTCGCGGGAACGGGTACACCGAGCGCGACGACACGTAGACGTACCGGTCGTCGCCCGGCACCCGGCCGGCGAGGAGCCGGGCGGCGTCGCGTGCCGCCGCGGGCGCCCAGGACCACGTGTCGACGACGACGTCCCACTTCTGCGGGACGTCGTCCACGCGCAGCGCGTCCAGGCCGTCGGGCCGGGTGCGGTCGCCCACGAGCTGCCGGACGCCGTCGGGCACGGGCGTGGTGCCCCGGTTGAGGACGGTGACGTCCCAGCCGCGGGCGAGGGCGTCGTCGACGACGGCGCGCCCCACGAAGTCGGAACCGCCGAGCACGAGGAGTCGGGTCATGGGCCCACTGTGGCGCGCCGTCGGTCTGCTTGCAGCCCGTTACGCCGCCCGCAGACGGCCGCGGGAGGGACCTTACGACCCTCGCGGGCCTTCCGCGGAGCACACTGGCCAGGTATCCTGGCCAGGACGACCGACCCGAGGAGCGGCGATGCAGGTCAACGTGCTCGAGGCCAAGAACAACCTCTCCCAGCTCGTCAGCCGTGCCGCGGCCGGCGAGGACGTGGTCATCGCGCGCCGTGGTGTCCCGCTCGTGCGGCTCGTGCCGGTCCGGGCCGACCTCGCGCACGGGACCGGGGCGGCGATCGTCGAGTGGCTCGACGACCACCCGCCGTCGCGACGTACTGCCCGCTCTGGGAGCCAGATCGACGCCGACATCGAGGCCGCGCGCGAGGGCTGGGAGTGATCTACCTCGACACGTGCCTCGTCATCTACCTGGTCGAGGACGCCGAGCGTGGTCCGCACGTGCGTGAGCTGCTGGCCCGGCACGGGCACGAGGAGTTCGCGATCAGCCCGCTCGTCCGGCTCGAGTGCCTCGTGGGACCGCTGCGGTCCGGGGACCCGGAGCTCGAGGACCGGTACCGGGGCGCGCTCGACCTGTTCGTCGAGCTTTCCCTCGATACGGCGGCCTTCGAGCGGGCGGCACGCCTGCGCGCCTCCTCGTCGCTCCGGACGCCCGACGCGCTGCACCTCGCCGCCGCGCAGGTCCACGGGTGCTCCGCCCTGTGGACGAACGACTCGCGGCTCGCCGTCGCCGGGCGCGGGCTCGCCGTCGACGTCCTGCACGGCAGCTGACCCGGGCGAGGCGTCAGTCCGGGTCGGTCGGGTCCAAAGGAGCCTCGGGGTCGAGGTTGACGACGCCGCGGCGCCAGTAGCCGTGGACGGCGAGCTGGTCGGGCCGCGCGCCGGAGCCGCGCAGCGCACGGCGGACCGCGACGAGGTCGGTCGCCTCGCCCGCGGCGAACACGTACTCGTCGGCGTCGAGCGGGCCGAGCGCGCGGACGGCCTCGGCGAGCTGTCCCGGCCCGTCGGTGCGGTAGAGGAGCTCGGTCGTCGCGCGCCCGAGCTCGTCCTCGACGAACGCCTCGTCGACGTCGTCGCCGATCTCCACGATCGCGGTCACGGGCACCTCGGCCCCGACCGCCTCCACCCAGCGCGCGAGCGCCGACAGGCCCGTCTCGTCCCCGACGAGCAGGAGCCGCCGGACGCCGTCCGGCACGGCGCGGCTCGTCGTCGGGCCGGCGAGCACGACCTCGTCGCCCACCGCCGCCCGTGCGGCCCACGCCGACGCCGGGCCACCCTCGCCGGTGGGCGGCGCACCCGGGTCGGTGCCGCCGTGGAGCACCCAGTCGACGTCGACCTCGGGAACCCCGTCGACGGTCCGCGTCGCCCGGACGGTCAGCTCGCGCGAGATCGACACGACGCCTGCCGGGCGCTGGAGGGCGCCGTCGTCGGTGAGCGTCGGGGCGTGCAGGACGCCGGTGGCCGGGTCCGGGAGGAACACCTTGACGTGGTCGTCGGGACCGGGCACGCGCAGCGTCGCGAGCGAGGCCTCGCCCGGGGCGGCGTCGCGGAAGGTGAGGCGGCGCAGCGCGCCGGACGTCTCCCGGACGGCGTGCACGCGGACGCGGCGCGGGACGAGGTCGAGGCGGGTCGCGGGTCGGGAGAACACCGCCCCATTCTGCGCCGAGCACGACGTCGCCGTCGTCATCCGGCCGATGACGACGGCGACGTCGTGGTCGAGCGCGCGGTACCCCGTTCTCGACGGTCGCGGGCGTCAGGCGAAGAAGACCCGGAGGTCGGCGACGACGTCGAGCGGGACCTCGAGCGCCGCGTAGTGACCACCGCGCGGGTGCTCGGACCAGTGCTCGATCCGGGCGTTGTCGCGCTCGGCGAACGCGCGGATCGTCTGGAAGTCGTCGGCGAAGACGGCCACGCCGATCCGACCCCGGCTCACGACCGGCTCGGCGCCCGAGCGCTGCTCCGCGTAGTGGTAGCGCGCGGCGGTCGCGTAGGAGTTGGTCAGCCAGTAGAGCGTCGCCTGGGCGAGCACCTGGTCGGCGCTCACGAGGCTCGTCCCGTTGCCGAAGCTCTCGAACAGCTCGTGGTAGGCGAGGACGGCGACGGGCGAGTCGGCGAGCCCCGCGGCCATCGTCTGCGGCCGCGACGCGTTCATCGTGTTGTAGGCACCCACGGACTGGAACCACTGGAGGTGCCCGAGCGCGGCGAGCTCCTTCTCGCCGAAGCCGTCCATCTCGCCGGGAGCGCCCGACGGGAAGGAGAAGAGCTGGAGCACGTGGGCGCCGAGGAAACCCTCGGGGTCGAGGACCGCGAGCTCGCGGCCGACCATCGCGCCGCCGTCGCTGCCGTGGATCCCGTAGGAGTCGTACCCGAGGTCGCGCATGAGGACGTCGTAGGTGCGGGCGACGCGGGCCATCGTCCAGTCCGTGTCCCCGACGACGGGCGTCGAGAACCCGAAGCCCGGCATGGAGGGGATGACGAGGTGGAACGCGTCCTCGGGCCGGCCGCCGTGGGCGACAGGGTCGACGAGCGGGTCGATCATGTCGAGGAAGTCGAGGAACGAGCCCGGGTAGGTGTGTGCGAGCAGCAGGGGCGTCGCGTCGTCGTGCCGGGAGCGCACGTGGAGGTAGTGGATCGGCTGGCCGTCGATCTCGGCGCGGAAGCCCGGGTACGCGTCGACCCGGTCCTCGACCGCCCTCCAGTCGAACGCCGTCCAGCGCCCGACCATGTCGCGCAGGTAGGACTCGGGCGTCCCGTAGTCCCAGGAGTCGCCGGGGGCGGCGGGCGCGAACCGGGTCCGTTCGAGGCGCGACCGGAGGTCGTCGAGGTCGGCCTGCGGGACGGCGACGGAGAACGGGCGGTGCTCGAGGGACGGGGAGCGGTGCGACGCGGTCATGGTGGTCTCCTCGGTCGGGCGGGGCCTCGTGCCCTGCTCTGCTCCCGACTCTAGGAAGGGTTTAGGAACGCTTCCTTCCGTTATTCTGGCTGTGCTCTGAGGAGTTCTCCCGCGTCGTCCGTCGACCCCAGGAGGGACCCGTGGCCTCCACCTCGGCCCGCATGCTCGCGCTGCTCGGCCTGCTCCAGTCGCGCCCCGACTGGTCGGGCGCCGAGCTCGCCGAGCGCCTCGACGTCAGCGACCGCACGGTCCGCAACGACGTCGCCCGCCTGCGCGAGCTCGGCTACCCCGTCGACGCGGTGCGCGGCCCGGGCGGCCGGTACCGGCTCGGCGCCGGGGCGCGGCTGCCCCCGCTCCTGCTCGACGACGCCGAGGCCGTCGCGGTCGCCGTCGGGCTGCGGGCCGCGACCGGCACGGCGGGCTTCGAGGAGTCCGGGGCGTCCGCGCTCGCGAAGCTGGAGCAGGTCATGCCGGACCGCCTGCGCCGTCGTCTCGCCGCCCTCCGGTCCGCGAGCGCCGCCGGCCCCGCGAACACGGACTCGAACGTCGAGGACCCGGTCGTCGATCCGGACACGCTCACCGCCCTGGCCGACGCCGTGCGCGACCACCAGGGCCTGCGCTGCTTCTACCGCGACGAGCCGCTCGAGCTGGAGCCCTACCGCCTCGTCGCGTGGCAGCGCCGCTGGTTCCTCGTGGCCCGCGACCCGGCGACGGGCGCGTGGGCTCCCTACCGCGTCGACTGGCTCGTGCTGCGCGTGCCGGGCGGGCGGCGGTTCGCGCCGGTGGACTTCCCCGGCGACCTGACCGAGTTCGTCGTGCGCGAGGTCGCGCGCGCCGGCTGGGCCGTGCACGCCCGGATCGTCGTCGACGCGCCCGCCGACGAGGTGCTGCGGCGCATCAACCCGACGGTCGGCACGGTCGAACCGCTCGCCGACGACCGCTGCGTCCTCGTCACCGGCGGCGACAGCGTCGAGGTCGTCGCGGTGTGGGTCGGGATGCTGGGCCTCGACTTCCACGTGACAGAGCCGCCGGCCCTCGTCGACCACGTGCGCACCCTGGCGACCCGCTACGCCCGCGCGACCCCGCCGTGACCCGACCCGGTCGCCGAGCATGGGGCTGGCGGCCTTCCTTCGAGGGAATCGGTCGCCGAGCCCATGCTCGGCGACGGTCGGGGGCTCCCGCGTCAGTCAGGTCGTGCGTGGGTCCCACGGGTCGACGACGTCCACTCCGGTAGCGGCGAAGTCACGGACGTTGCGCGTCGCGAGCGTCGCGTCGTGCACGCGGCAGATCGCAGCGATCTGCGCGTCGGCCAGGCTCATCGGCCGGCCCGCTCGCTCGCGGAGCGCCAGGAGGGTGCCCCCGACGCGCGCGGCGTCGGCGTCGTACGGGAGCACCCGGCCCGCGAAGGTCGTGGTGACGTGCTCCTCGACGAGCGCGGCGAGGCGGTCACGGCGCCGCCCTTCGGGGAGCCGCGCCACCCCGTGGACGATCTCGCCGACGGTGACCGCCGTGATCGACAGCGCCTGCGGAGCCTGCGCGTCGAGCCAGCGGAGCACGCGCGCCTCGGGCACCGGGCGGATCACCTCGGACACCACGTTCGTGTCGAGGACGATCACGTGTCCGCGGTCTCCCGGTCCGGCGTGCCCGGTTCGTCGGAGAGGTCGACGACCCGGCCGTGCTCCGAGCGCGCGGGGAGGTCGAGCTCGACCGCCAGACCGGCGTCGGCGAACGACCTGTGGATGAAGGTGCCCAGCCCCCGTTCCAGCCCGCTGGGGGCTGTCACCGCGGACGTGAGGATCTCGCGCACCTCCGCCTCCATGGACCGCCCGTGCTCCGCCGCCCGCGCCCGCAGCCGTTCGCGCACGTCGTCGTCGAGCCCTCGGATCGTCAGCGTCGCCACCTGGACCACCTCCCACGCATGACGCTAGCAAAATGACAGCACGATCGGCCAGGGTCGGCCCCTCCTCGAGAGCAATGAAGTTGCGAGAGGTTGAGAGAATGGACCGTCGTGAGTACCGAGCCCGCAGCGAACCAGCCTGACGCGCGCCCTCCCCAGCCGGACGGCGCCGCCGAGGGCACCCCGCGCGAGGGTCGCCGACGCCGCGGGAACCGCCGCGGGCGCGGGCGGGGCGAGCGGACGGCGTCGGGCACCTCGACGACCAGGGAGCCGACGCGTCGCGGTCGGGGCGAGCGGACGACGTCGGGCCCGCGGCAGGTGAGCCGCGCGCAGCTCGACCGGGCCGCGCAGGCGCGCGAGAACGTGACGGTCCCGCCCATCACGTACCCCGAGCAGCTCCCCGTCAGCGCCCGACGCGCGGACATCGCCGCCGCGATCCGCGACCACCAGGTCGTCATCGTGGCGGGCGAGACGGGCTCCGGGAAGACGACGCAGCTCCCCAAGATCGCGCTCGAGCTCGGCCGAGGCCGCTCGGGTCAGGTCGGGCACACGCAGCCCCGCCGCATCGCCGCGCGCACGGTCGCCGAGCGCATCGCGGAGGAGCTCGGCACGGAGCTGGGCGGCGTCGTCGGGTACCAGGTGCGGTTCACCGACACCTCCAGCGAGGACACGCTCGTCAAGGTCATGACGGACGGCATCCTGCTCGCGCAGATCCAGCGCGACCCGGAGCTTCTCGCGTACGACACGATCATCGTCGACGAGGCGCACGAGCGGTCCCTCAACATCGACTTCCTGCTCGGCTACCTCGCGCGGCTCCTGCCGCGCCGCCCCGACCTCAAGCTGATCATCACGTCGGCGACGATCGACTCCGAGCGCTTCGCGCAGCACTTCTCCCCCGCGCACCTCGCCCAGCTCGGCGGCGCGCCGGACTACGTGGTCGACGCCCTGCCCGACGCCGCGCCCGTCGTCGAGGTGTCCGGCCGCACCTACCCGGTCGAGATCCGGTACCGGCCGCTGTCCCCCGACGTCGACCCCGGCGCCTCCACCGGCAGCGGCACGAAGGCGAAGGGCCGCGCGGGCGCCGAGGAGAAGGACCTCGTGACCGGCATCGTCGACGCGTGCGACGAGCTCATGCGCGAGGGACCGGGCGACATCCTCGTGTTCCTCTCCGGCGAGCGCGAGATCCACGACGCCGCCGACGCGCTCACCGGCCACCTCAAGGACCGCGTCACCGACCCGAAGCACCCGCAGCGCGTCGAGATCCTGCCGCTGTACGCGCGGCTGTCGTCGGCCGAGCAGCACCGCGTGTTCCAGGCGCACTCCTCGCGGCGCATCGTGCTCGCGACGAACGTCGCCGAGACGTCGCTCACCGTGCCGGGCATCCACTACGTCGTCGACCCCGGCACGGCCCGCATCTCGCGCTACTCCAAGGCGACGAAGGTCCAGCGCCTGCCCATCGAGCCCGTCTCGCAGGCGAGCGCGAACCAGCGCTCCGGCCGCTCCGGCCGCGTCGCCGACGGCATCGCGGTGCGCCTCTACTCCGAGGACGACTTCCTCTCCCGGCCCGAGTTCACCGAGCCGGAGATCCTGCGCACCTCCCTCGCGTCCGTGCTGCTCCAGATGATCTCCGTCGGCGTCGTCGAGACCCCCGACGAGGTCGCGCGCTTCCCGTTCGTCGAGCCCCCGGACACGCGCGCCGTGCGCGACGGCGTCCAGCTCCTCACCGAGCTCGGCGCCCTCGCCACGTCCGACGGCGTCACGCGCCTCACCGAGGTCGGGCGCGTCCTCGCGCAGCTCCCCATGGACCCGCGCCTCGCCCGCATGATCTGGGAGGGCTCGAGGCTGGGCGTCGCGCGCGAGGTCGCGATCATCGCCGCCGTCATGTCGATCCAGGACCCGCGCGAGCGCCCCGCCGAGGTCCGCGCGCAGGCCGACCAGGCGCACGCGCGCTTCACCGACCCGCACTCCGACTTCCTCACCTACCTCAACGTCTGGGAGTACGTCCGCGAGCAGCAGCACGAGCTCTCGTCGTCGGCATTCCGCCGCCTGTGCAAGGCCGAGTACCTCAACTTCCTGCGCATCCGCGAGTGGCAGGACGTCGTCGCCCAGCTCCGCGAGATGTCCAAGCCCCTCGGCATCGACATGTCGTACCGCCCCCGCGCGCGTCACGGGTCGGGCGTCGCGGGGGACGCGGCACCGACGTCCGGGCGACGTGCAGGACGAGCGGTGGGGGCGGCGTCGGATGCGAGAGAGCGTCAAGCCGCGCTCGTGAACTCCCGGCCGGACGACCAGGGCGACGGCGCGGCAGCTCCGAGCACCGACGCCGCCCCCACCGCGGACGCAACCCCCGAAAACCAGACCTACAAGCGCGCCTGGGACGGCGACACGATCCACAAGGCGCTCCTGTCCGGCCTGCTGTCGCAGATCGGGATGCAGGACACGGGCGAGGTGAAGGCGTCGTCGGTCGCGCACCTCAAGGGCGAGGCCCGCGCCAAGGCGCTGCGGCGCGCGCAGAAGCAGGCCCGCAACGAGTACACCGGCGCGCGCGGCGCGCGGTTCGCGATCTTCCCCGGCTCGCCGCTGAGCAAGAAGCCGCCGGCGTGGATCATGGCGGGCGAGCTCGTCGAGACGTCGCGGCTGTGGGCGCGCGACGTCGCCCGGATCCAGCCCGAGTGGGCCGAGGACCTCGCGGGCGACCTCGCGCGGCGCACGTACTCCGAGCCGCACTGGTCGACCAAGCGCGGCGCGGCGATCGCGACCGAGAAGGTGCTGCTGTACGGCGTGCCGATCGTCGCGGACCGCAAGGTCCTCTACGCCAAGGTCGACCCCGAGGCCGCGCGCGAGATGTTCGTGCGGCACGCGCTCGTGCAGGGCGAGTGGACGACGCACCACCGGTTCTTCCACGACAACCGCAAGCTCCTCGCCGAGGCGGAGGAGCTCGAGGCGCGCTCGCGCCAGCGCGGGCTCGTCGTCGACGACGACGTGCTGTTCGACTTCTACGACGAGCGCGTGCCCGACGACGTCGTGTCCGCCGCGCACTTCGACCGCTGGTGGAAGACGGCGCAGCGCCGCGACCCCGACCTCCTCACCTTCACGCTCGAACAGCTCGTGCCCGACGCCGAGCAGGTCGACACGTCGCAGTTCCCCGAGACCTGGCCGCAGGGCGAGCTGACGCTCCCGCTCACGTACCAGTTCCAGCCCGGGACCGAGGCCGACGGCGTGACCGTGCACGTCCCGATCTCCGTGCTCAACCGCGTCGTCCCCGACGGGTTCGACTGGATGGTGCCGGGCCTGCTCGACGAGCTCGCCACGGCGACGATCCGCTCGCTGCCCAAGCCGGTCCGCGTCCAGCTCGTGCCGGCACCGGACGTCGCGCGCGACGTCGTCGCCTGGCTCCGCGAGCACACGCCCGCCTGGGAGGACATGGCCCGCGCGGGCGACATGGCCGAGCCGTTCCACGTCGCGTTCACGCGCGCCGTCCGGGCGCTGCGCGACGTCGTCATCCCCGACGACGCGTGGGGCCCCGAGCAGGAGGCGCGCCTGCCCGCGCACCTGCGCATGACGTTCCGCGTCGAGGACACCCGCGGGCGCGGCGGCTCCGTCGTGCTCGACGAGTCGAAGGACCTTCTCGCGCTCCAGCGCCGTCTCGCGGCACAGAACCAGGCGGCGGTACGGGCGGCGGTCAAGGGCGCGGTGGGTGCTGCTCTGCGCGAGGCGGCGTCGGGTTCCGTCGGCGCGGGGTCGGGTCCGGCGGCGGAGGGGGCGTCGGTGCTCGGGCTACCATCCGCGCCGCTCGTTCCTCACGGCGCTCCCGCCAGGCCCGCCACGCCCTTCGCATCCGACGCCCCCTCCCCCGCCTCCGCGTCCGGCTCACCCGGGCGAGGTGCAGGACGAGCGGGCGGCGCGCCGTCGGGTGCGCCGGGCGTCGAGGCCGCGCGCGGCCACGGACGGCCGACCGCACCAGGTGACGGCGCGGCCGGCCCGAGCACCGACGGCGCACCGCCCCCGGACTCGACCACGAGCCTGGTGAGCGAGCGCACCGACCTGACGACGTGGCCCGACGACCTCGCCGACGGGCGGCTGCCCGCGACGGTGTCGACCGACCTCGGGGGTGGGGTCGTGGTGCGCGGGTACCCGGCGGTCGTCGAGGAGCAGGACGCGAAGGGGAAGCCGGTCGTCGCGCTGCGCGTGCTGGCCGACGCGACCGCGCAGGCGCGAGAGCACGCGCGGGGTGTGCGGCGTCTGCTGCTGACCGAGACGGCGCTCCAGACCGGGCGCATCACGAGCCGCTGGAACGGCACGCAGTCGCTCACGTTGGCGGCCAGCCCGTACCGGAACACGGACGCGCTCGTCGCGGACCTGCAGCTCGCCGCGGTGATCGCGCTGACGAGCGGCGGCAGCGGCCAGCCGGACGCGGCGACGATCAGAGACGCCGAGGCCTACGCGGCCGCGCGCACGTTCGTCCGCGCGCACCTGGAGGAGCACGTGCACCAGGTGGTCGGGCACGTGGTCGCCGCGCTCACCGCGTCGCGGAACCTCGACGCGGAGATCCGCGCGTCGAACAGCCTCGCGCTGCTCAACACGCTCACCGACCTGCGCGACCAGGCCGCGGGCCTGATCCACGACGGCTTCGTCTCGCAGACCCCGCCCCGACGCCTGCCGCACCTGACGCGCTACCTGCGGGCGGCGTCCTACCGGCTGGAGAAGGCGCAGTCGAACCCGAACCGCGACGCCGAGCTCGCGTGGCGCGTGCACGACGTCGAGGACGCCTACCAGCGCGCCCGTGCCGCGTACGCGCAGGGCCCGGCCGACCCGGTCCGCGCCGCCGACCTGGCCGAGGTGCGGTGGCTGATCGAGGAGCTGCGCGTGTCGCTGTTCGCGCAGCAGCTCGGCACCGACGGCCCGGTGAGCGAGAAGCGCATCCGCAAGCTCCTCACACCTGACGGCTGGTGACGCGCGGGGCGGGAACCCACGGTCATGCTCGTGGCGACCGGACGCTCCGCCGCGCCGTCAGCAGACGTCGTAGGCGTAGCCCGGCTCGTCCGGGCCGACGAGGTCGCGGTCGCGCAGGACGGTGAGCGCGGCGCGGTCGTCGCGGGCGCAGACGTCGTCGAAGGTCAGGCCTGCGCCGGCGAGCGCGTCGGGGTACTCGACCTGGAGCACGTGGTCGCCGTAGACGTCGGTGTACGCAGCGCACTCGTCGAAGACCGCGCACTCCTCGGTGACGGCGAGGTCGAAGCCGAGGTCGTCGTGCGCGACGGACGCGATCTCCGCCGCGTTCTTCTGCGCGACGGCGAGCCCGGCGTCGTGCGCGAGGTCGACGTACGCGCGGGCGAGGGCGTGGGCGCCGTCTTCGTCGACGGCGTCGAACCGCGTCCAGGTGTCGAGGTTGTCGAGCTCGACGGCGTCGAAGCCGGCGTCGGCGCAGCCCGTGACGACGGGCCCGAGGATCGCGAGGATGCCGTCGCGCTGCTCGGGCGTGGAGGGGTCGAGGACGTGCTCGTCCGGCCAGTCGGGGTCGACGACGAGCGTCCCGTCGGCGTCGTGCAGGAGCAGGTCCTCGTGGCCCTCGAGCCACCGGCCGGTCTCTCCCGGCTGGGTCTGGAAGCCGTTGACGTAGCAGACGGAGTACGCGCCCGGCAGCGGTGCGGCGGTCGCGTCCCGCACGACGACGTCCGGCCGCACGGGCCCGTCCCCCGCGTCGACCTCGTCGTACGCGCCGCCGAGCTGGTAGTCGAGCACGCCGTCCGTGGGCGGCAGGGCGGGCGTCTCCGCCCGGGCAGAAGCCGCGGGCGCCGGGGACGAGGGGGCGGCGCACGACCCGGTCCCGAGCACGACGACGCCCACGGCGACCGCCACCACGGCGCGGTGCGCGCGCCGTCGGGCAGCAGGCCCTCGCGTCCCCGCACGGTGCACCGCTGCTCCCCCGCCCTCGTCCCGCGGCCTCCCCGACGGCGGCCGCTGTGCCGACCGTACGCCGCCCGAGGGCGCTCGCGGCAGCCGTCCGCCGCTCCTGCCGGGATGTCGGCGTGCGCACCGTCACACCTGCGAGGGCGACAAAGGCCGTCGCGATGACTTGGAATAAGACCCATCGACCACACCCGTCGCCGTTCTCGGCGGCTCGGCTGCAAGGGGCACACCATGACACGAGTCGTCGTCAGCGGGTACGGGGCGGTGACCCCGGTCGGGCGCACCGCCCCCGACACGTGGGAGGCGCTGCTGCGCGGGGAGCCGGGGGTGCGGGCGATCGACGACGACTGGGCGGCCGAGCTGCCCGTGCGCATCGCCGCGCGCGTCGACGACGCCTTCGCCGAGGCGCTCTCCGTCCGGGAGCGGCGCCGCACGGACCGGGCCGAGCAGCTCACGCTCGTCGCGGGCCGGGAGGCGTGGGCGTCCGCCGGGTCGCCCGACGTCGACCCGACGCGTCTCGCCGTCGTCGTCGGCTCCGCGAACGGCGGGATCGCGACGACGCTCGACCAGTCGCGCGTCCTGCACGAGCAGGGCCACCGGCGCGTGTCCCCGCACACCGTGACGATGCTCATGGCCAACGGCCCGGCCGCGTGGCTGTCGATCGACCTCGGCGCCAAGGCCGGCGCGCGCGCCCCGATCAGCGCGTGCGCGGCGGGCTCGGAGGCGATCACGATGGGCCGCGAGATGATCCTCGCCGGCTCGGCGGACGTCGTCGTGTGCGGGGGCGTCGAGGCGGGCGTCCAGCCGTTCTCGCTCGCGGCCTTCGCCGCGGCCCGCGCGATGTCGACCCGCAACGACGAGCCGGAGCGCGCGTCCCGGCCGTTCGACGTGGACCGGGACGGGTTCGTCATGGGCGAGGGCTCGACGCTCCTCGTGCTCGAGCGCGAGGAGCACGCCCGGGCCCGCGGGGCGGTCGTGCACGGCGTCGTCTCGGGTGCGGCCCTGACGTCGGACGCGTACGACATCGTCGGCGGGGACCCCGAGAACCAGGCCCGCACCATCATGATGGCGCTGCGCTCGGCGGGCCTCTCCCCCGAGGACGTCGGGCTCGTCCACGCGCACGCGACGGCGACCCCCGTCGGGGACGTCAACGAGGCGGACGCGCTGCGCGCCGCCCTCGGGATGCCGCCGCCCGTCACGAGCACGAAGGGCGCGACGGGCCACCTCCTCGGCGCGTCGGGCGCGCTGGGCGTCCTCGTCGCGCTCCTCGCCCTGCGCGACGGCCGCGTGCCGCCCACGCTCAACGTCGACACGCTCGACCCCGCGATCGACCTCGACGTCGTGCGGGAGGCGGCCGCGACGTCGGCCCGGCACGCGCTCGTCGACGCGTTCGGGTTCGGCGGTCACAGCTCGAGCGTCGTGGTCTCGCGCGACTGACCAGGGTCGCCGAGCACGAGGTCGCCGTCGGCAAGGCGGCCAGGACGCCACGGACCCCGTGGTCGACGGCGAGCAACCCCCTCCCCGGGCACCATGGAGCGATGGACCTCGACGCGCGCCTCGCCGACATCACGACGCTCGACGTCGACGCGATCGTCAACGCCGCGAACTCGTCCCTGCTGGGCGGCGGCGGGGTGGACGGCGCGATCCACGCCGCGGCCGGGCCGCGGCTCCTGGAGGAGTGCCGACGGCTCCGGCGCACGACCCTCCCCGACGGCCTGCCCGTGGGCGACGCCGTCGCCACCGACGCCTACGACCTCCCCGCCCGCTGGGTCGTGCACACCGTCGGGCCGAACCGCTACCGCGGCGAGACGGACCCCGCGCTCCTCGCGTCCTGCTTCGCCCGCTCGCTCGACGTCGCGGACGACCTCGGCGCCACGACCGTCGCCTTCCCCGCGATCAGCGCGGGCGCGTACGGCTGGGACGTCGAGGAGGTCGCCCGCGTGGCGGTGGACGCCGTCCGCGGCTGGTCCGCACCCGACCTCTTCGACGAGCCCGCCGGTCCGACGGCGGCCCAGGACCGGGACGGGTCGCGCCCCGGGCCGGGCGTCTCGGCCGTGACGTTCGCCCTCGCGACGCCGCGGGCGCTCGCGGCGTTCCAGGCCGCCCTCGCCCGCTGAGCCCCGACCCTCGGGGTCGCCGCCCCGAGGATCAGGGTCGGGTCGGGGGGCCTCCGGATACCGGGGCGCCCGGGACGCTCGTACCGTCAAGGCATGAGCACCTCAGACGCCTCCACCGCCGCGTACCGCCCGACGCTGTCCCGCCCGCGCCACGGCCGGATGATCGCCGGCGTGTGCGCCGGGATCGCCCGCCGGTTCGGCTGGGACCCGACCGTCGTCCGCATCGTCGCCGCGGTCTCGGTCCTGCTCCCGGGCCCCCAGGTCATCGCGTACCTGGTCCTGTGGGCCCTCATGCCGAACGACCGCGACTGACCACGGTCCACGCGCCGGTCGGGCAAAGCCCCTGGCGGTCGTTCGACCGACTCGTCCCGGCGGGCCGGGACGCCTCAGTCGAGATCGACGACGACGGCGCCGGACGGGTCACGCAGCACGGTGCCCTCGACCCTCACGGTGACCTCCAGCGGGCCCTGCGGCCATCGAGCACTCACCGTGTACGGGGCGGACGCGCGCACCTCCTCCCCGGCCACGAGGGAGAGCGGCTCCGCCTGGGCCCAGACGGCGGACGCCACGTCCACCCCTGCGTACCCGCGGAAGATCCCGTCCGCGACGCTCTGCGGGCAGGCGTCGCCCGTGAGCCCGGCGGCGGTGCACGAGGCGAGCAGCTCGTCGATGCGCGCCTCGGCCTCGGTGGCCACCTCGGCGCGGAGCACCGGGTCGACGTGCAGCATGTTCGAACGCAGCTCCGCTCCCGGAGGAGGCTGGATCTCGTCCGGGTCCACGGGGAACTCCACCGTGAACGGCTCGCTGTCGCCGCCGTCGGGATCGATCGTCGTGAGGTCCTGCGGCCCGGCGAGCTCGAGGTCGTAGATCCCGGGAAGCAGCCGCAGGGGCCCCGACGTCGCGAGGTCGAACGCGCCCGACCCCTCGACCACGATCTCCACCGGGACGCCCGGATGGACGACCGGGAGCCCGTGGTCGGACCAGAGCGCGACCCTCGGCTCCCCTCCGACGGTCTCCGTGCTGACCACGAGGGTGCGCGTCTCCTCCTCGCCGTCGAGCCGGTACTCGACGTCCACCGAGGACTCCGGGCCCGACCCGGTCACGGAGGTGACACGGGCCTCGACGGGGCGCACCGCCTCGGCGTAGACCGCGTCGTCGAGCGCGACCGGGCTGACCACCGACGGATCGCTCAGCAGCTCGCCCGCGCCCGTGGCGTCGCCGTCGACGAGGCGGTCGAAGAAGGTCGTGACCACCTGCTCCGCAGCCCTCTCCTCGGAGCTCTGGAACGAGCACCCCGCCACCGCCAGCGGGACGACCGCGGTCGTGAGGCCGGCGGCCCACCGCGCCGCGCGTGACGACGCCCTCACCGGATCACCGCCCCTGCTCGCGGACGGCTCCGGAGCCGTCGACGGTGGTCCCGGGCTCGGCGTCGGTCTTCCACGCCCTGCCCCGGAGGGACGACACGCCGGTCGGCGCACTGCACTCCATGCTGTTCCTCTTCCCCTTCTGCCCTACCCTCGTTCCGCCCCGGTCCCAGCACCGTCCGGAGCGTCACCGTCGAGCCCCGCTGGTCGGGCGCGTCGTCGAGCACCGCCCTACCTTCGCCGATGAGTACCAAGATCGCCTCATGAGCGGCGCGGCTCCGGCTCCGGACGGCAGCGCTCGGGCTCGTCTCCGGCGCCCCGGACGGGCGGCCGTTGCTCCGAGCGACGGACTCGCGCACGGAGTACCTGATACTTCGGACCCGTGACCGAATCGTGACGGCAAAAGTACCTAGTACTCGCTGTCCGTGGTGTCCGGGGCGTTGCTAGCGTCGCTGGGGATCTACCTGCTACTCCACGTCCCGCCAACGGTGGCGGGCGCACCGGCGCACTCCCGCGCCGAGCAGACCGGTACCCGCCTCTCCCGCAGCTCTCCCCTCGTGCCGACCGCCCCGCGACGACGCCGGGCGTGAGGAAGGACGACAGATGACGCAGCACTCTCTCCGACCGTCACGCACGCACACGGTCCTCACCTCCGTCGCGCTCGCCGTGCTGGCCCTCGCGGTCGCCGGCCTGGTCGCGTTCCTCCTCGTGTACAACGGCAAGGTCGCCGACGGCGCGACCCGCCTCGACGACGGGGCCGCCGAGCTCGACGCGGGCGCCGCGACCCTCGCCGACGGCACGACCGAGGCCCAGGCCGGCGCGCAGCGTCTCGCCGCCGGCGCGGGCGACCTCGAGGCCGGCGCGGGCGACCTCTCCGCCGGCGCTCGGAAGGCGTCCGACGGCGCCACCCAGCTCGCCACGGGCGGCGCCACCGCGCTGGACGGCGCGACCGAGCTCGCCGCCGGGGCGGACGAGCTCAACGCCGGGGCGGCACGCCTCGCCGCCGGGGTGGGCGACGCCGCGAGCGGCGCGGCCCGCCTCGCCGCGGGCAGCAAGGACCTCGACTCCGGGGCGGCACGCCTCGCCGCGGGGAACGCCCGTGCCGCCGACGGCGCGTCCCAGATCGCGTCGGGTGCGGGCACCCTGAAGGACGGCGCGGCCGAGCTCTTCGCCGGGAACGCGACGGCCGCGCAGGGTGCCGGGCTGCTCGCCGAGGGCACCTCGGCGCTCGCCAGCGGCGCGTCCGACCTCGCCGACGGCACGGCACGGCTCGCCGTCGGGGCGAGCACCGTCGCGGACGGCGCGTCGACGGTCACCACGGGCCTCACCGGCGCCGCGTCCGGCGCGCGCGATCTCGCGACCGGGGCGAGCAGCGTCTCGGCGGGCGCGTCGACCCTGCGCGACGGCGTCGCCGCCACCGCCCGGGGCGCGGGCTCGCTCGCACCGGGCGCGGCGACGGTCGCGGCGGGCGCCGAGCAGCTGTCCGCCGGAGCGAGCTCGTTGCAGGCCGGCACGGCGCTCCTTGCGCCGGGCGCGCAGCAGGTCGCGGCGGCGTCCTTCCAGCTCCGGGACGGCGCGACCGGACTCGCGGCAGGTCTGTCCACGGCTCGCGACGGCGCCGTCCGCCTGGCCGACGGGACGCGTTCGGTGGCCGAGGGTGCCGACCAGGTCCACGCGGGCGCGGACTCCCTCGCCGCACAGCTCCAGGGGCTGGCCGCGGCGACCGACGACCCGGCCCTCAAGGCGAGGCTCGACGCGCTCGCGGGTGCGGCGGGCTCGGTGCGCGACGGCGCGGCGCGGGTCGACGCCGGCGCAGGAGGGCTCGTCGCCGGCGCGTCCGCCCTGCGCGACGGGCTCGCGGGCGACTCCGGCGCCGCAGCGGGCGCGGCCCGGCTCGAGGCGGGTCTTCGGGACCTCAGCACCGGAGCCGCACGGGTGTCCACCGGCGCCCAGGAGGCGGACGCGGGCGCGACGCGGCTCGCGGAGGGCGCGGCCGGGCTCGCCACCGGCGCCGCCGCGGTCTCCGGCGGGGCGCAGAGCCTCGCCGCCGGGACGGCGCAGCTCTTCGGAGGGGCCGACGCTCTCGCTGCTGGCGCGAGCACGGTCTCGGCCGGCAACGCCTCGCTCGCCGGGGCGACCCGCGCCCTCGCCGACGGCGCTGCGAAGGTGTCGGGCGGCGCGACGACCTTGGCCGCCGGGAACGCGGCGTCGGCAGACGGCGCCGCCCGTCTCGCCGCCGGGAACACCGACGCCGCCGACGCCTCGGCAGCGCTCGCCGAGGGCACGGCTCGCCTGGCCGACGGCGCCTCCCGGGTCGCCGGCGGCAACGCCCAGCTCGCCACCAAGACCTCCGAGCTCGCCGCAGGCGCGTCGGAGCTCGCGTCCGGCGCCGCCGACCTCAAGGCCGGGACGGCGAAGGCCGCGACCGGCGCGAGCGACCTCTCCGCCGGGACGGTGCGGCTGCGCACGGGCGCAGGTGACCTGTTCGGCGGGACCACGCGGCTGGAGGACGGGACGTTGCGCCTGCAGAACGGGCTCACGACCCTCTCGACGGGCGCGACGACCCTCGCGGCGGGCAACGCGGCGCTGGCCGAGGGCTCCGCGACGCTGCACGCCGGAACGACGACCCTCGCCGACGGCGCGTCCGACCTGCACGATGGCAGCACCCGCATCGCCGACGGCGCGGCCACGCTCGCGGATGGCACGGGCACCCTCTCCGACGGCACGACGGAGCTCAAGGACAGCGTCGAGAACAGCCCCGTCGGACGGGTGTCGCTCGGCATGTCGGCGCTGGTCGGCGGATCCGTGCTCGCGGGCGTCGCGGGCGTCGGGCTCGGGCTGCGCCGTCGGCTCGCGGCGGTCTGACGGACCGGCGCGCACGGCCGGGCGGCGTCCTCGCCGCCCGGCCCTCGGCTCGGGGGCGGCCTCACGTCGACGGTGCCGCCCTCGCGGGCGGCGGTCCCGGTGGACAGGACTCCGGGGTCGCCGCCCTTCTCTCGCTACCGGGCTGCGGGCCCGCCGGCGCGGCGCGCCGCCGCGTAGCCGCGAGCGCGCAGCGCGTCCTCCCAGCCGTACGTGCCGAGGTGGCGCGGCGCGTGACCGGTGGGGTCGAACCGGACCTCGGGGTCGTCGCCGTCGCGCGCGGAACCCGTCTCGGGGCCGTGCAGCTCGATCGCGCCGAACCGGTGCCAGGCGCCGAGCGGGGTCGCCTCCAGCACCTCGAGCACCGGCGTGCCGACGGCCCGCGCCGCGTCGTGGTCCGGCCGCAGGGCGAGCACGCGGGGACCGTGCGGCGACCGCAGCGGCATGAGCGTCGACAGCCAGCCGCCCAGCAGCGCGCGGCGCGGCACGAGGAGGAAGCGCGTGAGCCGCCCCCTCCCCGAGGAGGCGAACAGGACGTCCTGGGGCGCGCCGTCGTCGGTCCAGCGCACGGCGATCCCGACGACGTCCGGGAGCCCGCGCGGGAGGCCTGCCCCGAGGGACACGCGCACCGTGACGGGCGTGCGGCCCTGCGGGACGCTGACCGCGCCCGCCTCGTCCTCCGCGACGACGAGCGTGCCGCGGAGCAGCACGCCGCGCGCGTGCATCGGGCGGCCGCCGCGCACGCTCGCGACCGTGCCGGTCACGGCCGCGAGCGCCGCGCCGACGGGTCGAGAGAGCGTCTCCACGAGTCCTGCCACGCGGCCACGGTCGCACCGCCCCGGGTCACCCGCACGGCCGCGGGCTCGTCACCCGCCCGGGGTGCCGGGGATCAGGGGGTCTGCTGCCCCGTGGAGCCCGGCGCCTGGAGATCCGGGAGGTCCGGGAGGTCCGGCACGTCGAACGTGGGGACGTCGATCGTCGGGACGTCGAGCTCGCCCATCCGCTCCTGGAGCTCCTCCTGGCGGACCCGGTTGTTCTCCTGGAGGCACGCGAGACGCGCGGCGGGGCGCCCGGTGCACTCCTGCACGGCCGAGCCCGGGTCGCGCGGGGCGCGCTCCTCCTGGGCGTAGCGGCCGTCGGCGTCGTGCTCGTCGGGGGCGGCGGGCAGCGCGGCGAGCGCGGCCGCCTCGGCGAGCAGCAGCAGGACCGTGACGAGGACGAGGACGGCGCCGCCCAGCCCCGCGCGGACCGCGGCGGCCGTGCTCACGGGCGGGCGCTCGTCGGACACCGCGCGCTGCCGGGCCGCGACGCGCCACGCGGCCCACATCCCGACGACGAGCGGCAGCACGTACGCCACCGCGGCGAGCGCCGCCACGGGGCGCGCGTCCTCGCGCGCGACCGCGCCCGGGCCGATGCTCCCGACGACGACCGCGACGATCCCGAGGACGACGGCACGGCGCACGACGGCGCCCCGCAGGCTCGCCCGCAGGGCCGTGATCCGCACGGCTCCCGCTGTCCCGGGCGGCAGGTACCCGAGCTCGCGCGCCTGCGTGAACATCGCCGCGTGCAGCACCGCCGAGGTCACGGTCGTCAGGGCGAGCACGACCCCGAGCCCGACGAGGAACCAGCGGACGGCGACGGCGTCGCGCACGAGGTAGAGCAGGGCGAGGCCCGCGAGGACGCCCGCCCACCCGACGGCGATCGCCACGACGGTGCCGCCGCGGAACGGGGTCCGACGCAGGGTGCGGCGCAGCAGCCCGCGCGGGACCTGGAGCAGGACGGGCAGGACGCGCAGCGCGGTCACGGCCGTCCACAGGAGCACGACGACCCCCCAGACCGGCACGCTGCCCACGTGCGCGTCGCTCATCGCGAAGGCGACGACGAGGGCGACCGCCCCGACGAGCAGGACCGGCATCTCGACGAGCCGCAGCACCTGCTGCCACACGCTGAGGTGCAGCAGGTACCCGGCCTCGGCGTGCTCGGGGTTCATGGCGAGGACGCCGCTGTACCCCTGGGCGCTGCGGCTCGCGTCGAGCGCGAGGGCCGCGTCGAGGTAGAGGAGGTCCTCGTGCTCCGGCGCGACGGCGAGCCCCTGCCGCACGAGGGCGCGCGCCCGGTCGTCGTCCCCGAGGCGCGACCACAGGCGGGCAGCCTGCGCGAGCCGGTCCGGGGCCTCGGGGGCGAGCTCGAGCGCCGAGGCGATGCGCTCGCGCGCGAGCCGCCGGTCGGCGCCGCGCACGCGCCCCGAGAGGAGGGCGTCGGCGAGCTGGAGGTGGTAGCGCGCGTCGTCGGGGTCGAGCTCGAGCGCGCGGCGTGCGGCGTCGCGCGCGCCCGGGACGTCACCGGTGTTCTGGCGCGCGACCGACAGCAGGTAGAGCGCGCCGTCGGCCGCGGGCTGGGCGGCGACCACCTGCTCCAGGAGGTGCAGCCGCACCCACGCGGCGGCGAGGAGGAGCCGCGGGTCGTCGGGGACGGTCGCGAGCGCCTCGTCGACCTCGTCGAGCGCGCGCTCGGGCCGCCCCATCTGGACGAGCATCTCGACGCGCGCGCCGACGGCGCGCGGGTCGGTGGTCGTGGTCACCGTCGGCTGCCTCGCCCTCTCAGAGCATGCGCCGCGCGCGCAGGTACGCGGCGAGCTCGTCGTAGCGGCCGTCGTTGTTCGCAAACGTCACGACGTTCCGCGCGGACTGGAGCCACGCCGTCGTGGAGGGCCGCACGTCCGCGAGCGCCGACTCCATGTCGGCCATCGTGACGGGTCGCACCTGGCCGGACGCGATCGAGTCCATCATCGCCTTCTCGGCCGCCGTGGCCGCCAGGTGCTCCAGGTCCGCACCGGAGAACCCCTCGGTGCGCTGCACGACGGCGCCCAGGTCGATCCCGGCGACGGGCCGCCCCGCGAGGTGGTGGCGCAGGATGGCCTCGCGCGCGGGCTCGTCGGGCGGCAGGACGAGCACGACGCGGTCGAACCGGCCCGGGCGCAGGAGCGCGGTGTCGACGTCCCACGGGTGGTTGGTCGCGCCGAGCACGAACAGGCCGTCGTTGTCGGAGCCGATGCCGTCCATCTCCTGGAGGAGCTGGTTGACGACCGTCCGCATGCCCGACGAACCGGAGTACTGCGCGCGCCTGCCGCCGATCGCGTCGACCTCGTCGAGGAACAGGACGGCCGGCGCGAGCTGTCGCGCGCGCTGGAACAGGGCGTGGAGGTTCTGCTCGCTCTCCCCGATGTACTTGTCGAGGATGTCCGCGAGCGTCACCGTGAGGAACCGCGCGCCGAGCTCGCCCGCGACCGCGCGCGCCATGTACGTCTTGCCGGTGCCGGGCGGCCCGTAGAGCAGCAGGCCGCCGCGCAGCGACTTGCCGAACGCCTGCGCGATGGCCTGGTGGCGCATCGGCTCCAGGAACGCCTCGCGGATGCGCTTCTTCACCGGCTCCAAGCCGCCGACGTCGGCGAGCGTCACCGTCTCGCGCGAGACCTCGAGCAGGCCCGACCCGTCGTCGGGGGCGTCGTCGCGCGCGGGCACGAGGAACGGCTGCCCGCCCCCGGGTGCGGGGTCGGCGCCCTCCTGCGGGGGCGTCGGGCCCGGGTCGGCGGGAGCGGGGGCGACGGCCGGTTCCTCGACGAAGGGCGGCGGGACGCGCACGTCGAGCTCGTCCTCCAGCCGGTCCCAGTCGATGCCCGACGCCGGGCTCCCCGGCCCGGCGGGAGCGCCCTGCCCGGGGTGGTCGGACGGCGCCGGGTGATCGGACGGCGCACGGTCGCCGGACGGCGCAGGGTCGCCCGGCGCGTGCCCGGGGTCGCCCGGCGCGTGCCCGGGCGCGGCGTCTCCCGGTCGCGACGCCGCCGCGGCGGACGCGGCCGCCTCCTGCACGAGCCGCAGCGCCTCGTCGTCGGCGGGGTCGATCCGGAGCCCGGCGCTGGCCTGCTCGAGCGCCTCGACGGGACGCCCCGCGGCGAGCAGGAGGCTCGCGTAGTGCACGCGCAGCGGCGCGCTCGCGGGCGCTGCCGCGACGGCGGCGGCGAGCGCGGCCAGGGCGTCGGACATGGGTGCTCCTCGGGGACGGCGGTCGGGACGACGGCGTCGTGCGGCCCGGGGCGGGGCACGGCCGGGGACCAGTGTGCACGGGACCGGTGACGCGCACGATAGGGAGAGGTCCCCATGGAAACCACTTGCCATGATGGAAAGTAGATGCTTCGATGGCATCCATGAGCACCGACGACACGACCTCCCCGGCGCCCCTCGACGCGGCAGCCGCTCTCGACCGTGCCGACCGCCTCGCCGGCGCCACGCGGGCGCGCGGGTGGCGGTGGGTCCGGCTCTACCTGACGGGGTGGGCCGTCGCGAGCGTCGGGCTGGTGCTCGCGATCGGGCTCGGCGGCCGCGTCGGCTTCGTCGTCGGCATGGCGGCCTGGGTCGCGATCGTCACCGTCGGCGCCACGTGGGCGGGGCGGCAGGGCGCCCTGGCCGTCGGTACGCGACGCCGGATCGCCGTCGGCGCCGTGTCCTGGGCCGTGGTCTACGGGGCCGTGCTCGTCGCCGGGCTGGTGGTGTGGCCCGGCTCCGTGGCGTACTGGGTGCCCGCGGCGCTCGTGAGCGCCGTCCCGCTGCTCGTCGCGGCGTGGCGGCCCGCCCCGCGGGACGCGGCGGTGACGGCGTGACGACGCACCGTCCCCCGGCGGGTGACGGCTCCGCCGTCGAGCACCACCCGCGCCACACGCTCGACGAGGTGATCCACTCCCCCGTGCGCCTCTCCGTCGTCGCCGCGCTCTCGGGCGTCGAGAAGGCGGACTTCCGGACCCTGCGCGACACCATCGAGCTGTCCGACTCGACCCTGTCGAAGCAGCTCACGGTGCTCGAGGACGCCGGGTACGTCGAGATCAGCAAGGAGCGTGCCGGACGACGCGCGCGCACCTGGGTGCGCCTCACGCCCGCCGGCGCCGCCGCCCTGCGCGCGCACCTCGACGCGCTGCGCGCGATCGCGGAGGTCGCGCTGCCCCCGGCCGACGCCTGACCACAGGTTCCTCGCCGCGCGCGTCCGGACGCGCGCCGTCCACAGGGACCCCGTGGGTGTCGGCGGGAGGCGGCAGAGTGGGGCGCATGACGACCGAGACCGACGTGTCCACCCCGCTCGCCGTGCCCGACGACGCGCCGCCCGCGCCGCGCCCCGGCACCCGCTGCTTCGGCGACGGCGACCCGCTCTACGAGGAGTACCACGACACCGAGTGGGGGGTACCGGTGCACGGGGACACCGCGCTGTTCGAGCGCCTGGTCCTCGAGGGCTTCCAGTCCGGGCTGTCCTGGATCACGGTGCTGCGCAAGCGACCGGCGTTCCGCGAGGTGTTCGCCGGGTTCGACCCCGCGGCGGTCGCGGCGTTCGACGAGCCCGACGTCGAGCGGCTCCTGGCGGACGCCCGCATCATCCGCAACCGCCAGAAGATCACGGCGACGATCGACAACGCGCGGGCGCTCCTCGCGCTGCAGGCCGGCGGCGGCTCGCTCGACGAGGTGGTGTGGTCGTTCGCACCGCCCGCCCGCTCCGGCCGGCCCGCCACGTGGGGCGACGTCCCGAGCACGAGCCCGGAGTCGGTCGCCCTGTCGAAGGCGCTCAAGAAGCACGGTTTCCGGTTCGTCGGGCCCACGACGGCGTACGCGGCCATGCAGGCGTGCGGCCTGGTGGACGACCACCTCGCGACGTGCCCCGTCGTGCTGGGCCGGTCCGCCTCCGCACGGTCGTGACCGATCCGCTATAGCAAAATCCGCCCGCATCGTGGACGAGGTGCGACCATGGTGGGCATGAGCGCCTACGTCTCGGTCCTCGACCTGTTCTCCGTCGGCGTCGGCCCGTCGAGCTCGCACACCGTCGGGCCGATGCGCGCGGCGAAGGCGTTCGTCACGTCCTTGGCCGCGGACGACGCGCTCGGCACCGTGGCCGGGCTGCGGATCGTGCTGTGCGGCTCGCTCGGCGCGACGGGCGTCGGCCGCGGGACGCCGGACGCCGTCGTCGCGGGCCTGCTCGGCCTCGACCCCGAGACGTGCGACCCGGCGCGCGTGCCCGGGTCGTGGGAGAAGCTCGGCGACGGCGCGCCCGTCACGCTCCTGGGCCGCCACCGCATCACCATGACCAGCGACGACGTGCGCCTCGCGCCGCTGACGCGCATGCCCGGTCACCCCAACGGGATGCGCTTCACCGCGCTCGACGCCGACGGCGCGACGGTCGCCGAGGAGGCGTACTACTCCGTCGGCGGCGGGTTCGTCCTCACCGCGGCCGAGCTCGAGGCAGCCGCCGCGAACGAGGCCGCCCAGGTCGGGGCCGAGCTCGCGGGCGAGGCGATCGACCCGCGGACCGAGCCGGACGGCGTGCCGTTCCCGTTCGCCAACGCGGCCGAGCTCCTCGCGGTGTGCGAGCGCGAGCGGACGTCCGTCGCCGCGGTCGCCTGGGCCAACGAGACCGCCCTGCGCCCGGCGGCCGAGGTCGAGGCGGGCGTCGACCGGATCTGGGACACGATGAGCGCGTGCGTCGACGCCGGGCTGGAGCGCGACGGCGTCCTGCCCGGACGGCTCAAGGTCCGGCGTCGGGCCCGCGCGCAGCGCGAGCGCCTCGAGCTGGCCGACGAGCGCGGCGCCGACACGACGATCGAGTGGCTCCAGGCCTTCGCGATGGCCGTCAACGAGGAGAACGCCGACGGGCGGCGCGTCGTGACCGCCCCGACGAACGGCGCGGCCGGGATCATCCCGGCCGTCGGGCGGCACTTCCTGCGCACGCACCCGGACGTCGCCGCCGACCCGGCCCGCCGTCGTCGGGCGATGCGCACGTACCTGCTCACCGCCGCCGCCATCGGCGCGCTGTACAAGCGCAACGCCTCCATCTCCGGCGCGGAGGCCGGCTGCCAGGGCGAGGTCGGGTCGGCCTGCTCCATGGCCGCCGGCGCCGTCTGCGCGGTGCTCGGCGGGACGCCCGCCCAGGTCGAGAACGCGGCCGAGATCGCGATGGAGCACAACCTCGGCCTCACGTGCGACCCCGTCGGGGGGCTCGTCCAGGTCCCGTGCATCGAGCGCAACGCCATCGCCGCGTGCACCGCCGTGTCCGCCGCGCGCCTCGCGCTCCAGGGCGACGGCTCGCACGTCGTCTCGCTGGACACCGTCATCGAGACCATGCGCCAGACGGGCGTCGACATGTCGACCAAGTACAAGGAGACCTCGACGGGCGGCCTTGCGGTCAACGTGGTCGAGTGCTGAGCCGGCGGTCCCTCACCAGGTGCGGCGGACGTCCGCCCGCGGCCCGGTCACGAGGCTGCGCGGCGGCACGTCGTCGGTGACGACGGCGCCCGCGGCGACGACGGCGTCGCGACCGATGGTCACGCCGGGCAGGATGGTCGCGCCCGCGCCGATCCACACGTTCTCGTGGACGTCGATCGGGCCGCCGGTGAGCCAGACCTTGCGGTCGTCGGTGTCGACGGGGTGGCCGACGGTGATGAACGTGACCCGCGGTGCGACCAGCACGCGGTCGGCGAGCCGGATGCCCGCGTAGTCGAGGAACGTGCAGTTCTGGTTGACGAAGACCCGCTCACCGAGGTCGAGGTGCAGTCCGTGGTCGGTGAAGAACGGCGGGTAGATCGTCGTGCGCGGGGGCAGCGGCCGCCCGAGGATCTGCTCGAGGAGCCGGGCCTTGCCGTCCTCGTCGTCGAACGGGAGCACGTTGAGCCGCGAGGTGAGCGCGGTCGCCTCCAGCACACGCTCGGACATGGCGCGGAACTCGGGACCGTGGATGCGCATGAGCAGGTCGCTGGGCATCCCCCGATCCTCCTCCCCCGTCAGCGTGCGGCACGGGGCGCGGCGCGCCGGGCGACGGCCTCCTCCACGACCGCGACGACACCGTCCTCCCCCGGCGCGGCGGCGATGCGCTCGCCGAGGCGCGCGGCGGCCCGGGTGTACGCGGGGTCGTCGAGCAGGCGGCGCACCGCGCGTCGTACCTGGGCAGGTCGCGGTGTGCTGGTCCGCAACCGCACGCCCGTCCCGGTCCACGCGACGCGGGCCGCGACCTCCGCCTTGTCCTCCGTCTTCCCGGCGACGACGACGGGCACGCCGTGCCGCAGCGCGTGGTGCACGCCCCCGTAGCCACCGTTCGTCACGAGGACCGACGTGCGCGGGAGCAGCGCGTCGTACGGGAGGTACTCGGCGGCGCGCGCGTTCGCGGGCAGCGTGCCGAGCGTCTCGACGGGCCGCCCGCCGGTGGCGGCGACGACGAGCACGTCCTCGTCCGCGAGCGCGCGCAGGGTCGGGACGAGGAGCTGGTGCGGATCCTCGTTCGCGACGGTGCCCTGCGTGACGTGGACGACGGGTCGGCGGGTGCCGAGGTCGTCCCACCAGGCGGGGAGGTCGCCGTGCGCGGCGACGGGTCGCGGCGGGCCGACGAACCGGACGGGCGTGACGACGTCGGGCCGCGGGTACTCGAGCTCGGGGACGGTGAGCTGCACGACGGCGTCCGCGTCGGCGGGCCAGCCCAGGAAGAACGTGTCGCTCGGGGTGGCGCCGGTCGCGCGCACCATGTCCTGCGCGGCGCGCTGCGGCGCGGCGAACGCGACGCCCTCGACGAACCGGTGCAGCGCCCGGTTGCGCAGCACCCCGAGCGGCCCGCGCGCGGGCAGCACGCCGAGGCCGAACGGTGCGGTGAGGTCGCTCTTCAGCCCGAGCGGGAAGATGCCCAGCGCGAGCACGGGAGGGCGCCGGTCGGCCGGGGTGGCGACGAGCGCCATCGCGCCGAGGAACAGGGGCTCGACGAGCACGACGTCGGCCGGGCGCGCGGCGAGGGCGTCGGCGACGGCGCGGTGCTGCGCGGCGCCCGGCCGGACGAAGATCTCGAGCATGTCGTGGCGGATCGCGTCGAGACCGGTGCGCCCTGCACGGCCCGGGAACGCGGCCGCGAGGTCGCGGTCGTCGAAGTCGACGGCGGCGGGCAGCGGCACATGCTCGGCGCCGGCCGCCTCCACGGCCGCGGCGAAGCGCGCGCCGGTGAGGAACCGGACCTCGTGGCCGTGGGCGACGAGCGCGCGCGTGACCGCGAGCAGCGGGGTGACGTGAGCGTGCACGGGGGTGGAGCAGAGCAGGACGGTGGCCATCGGTGTGCCTCTCTCGGGCGGCGCGGGACGCGCCGGTCGGACGGGAAGGGCGCGGGACCGGGCCGTCCGCGCGAGGACGCCGAGGGGGAGGCGGCGTGTGAGAAGATCGGTAACCGTCAGGAGTATTCATCACCCTAGAGGGGTAGTCAATAGTGGTCCCCCGCGCCTACACGTCTGACCTCCGCGCCGAGCAGGCCGCGCGCACTCGCGAGCGCGTCGTGCGCGCGGCGGCCGAGGAGCTCGCCGAGCGCGGCTACGAGCGCACGACCCTCGCGCGCGTCGCCGAGCGGGCGGGCGTGTCGCTCGAGACCGTCAAGGCGCACGGGCCCAAGCGCGCCCTGCTCCTCGCGGCCTTCGAGGTGACGTTCGCGGGGTCCGAGGGCCAGGAGTCGCTCGCCGCCCGGCCCGAGGGCCGCGCCGTCGCCGGGACCACCGACCCCGAGGCCTTCCTCGACGGGCTCGTCGTGCTCGTGGCGGCGGCGAACGAACGCGTCGCGGCCCTGTGGTCGGCGTTCACGTCGGCGGCCCGGTCGGACGAGGCCGTCGCCGCCGAGCTCGCGGCGCTCCTCGACCGCCGTCGCGCGGACCTGCGCGCGAGCGTCGACGTGCTCGCGGACCACGGGTTCCGGCTGCGCGCGCCGCGGGACGAGGCCGCCGAGACCCTGTCCTACCTCCTCGCGCCGGAGGGCTGGACGCACTTCGGAGCCGGTGCGGGCTGGTCGCGCGAGCGGTACCGCGCGTGGCTGCGCGACGCCGTCGTGCGCCTCGTCGCCGCACCGCCGCCAGGCGACGCGGTCGCCTGACCCCTGGCGCGGCCTGGCGGGCCGCGCCTACCGTGAGCCATGAGCACCCTCACCCCCGGCTTCCAGGGCCGGCCCCGCCCGCAGGGCGTGGCGCTCCCGCCGGGCCAGTACGTCGAGACCGGGTTCCCCGTGCTCTCGGCAGGGCCCACACCGCGCGTCGACACCGCGACCTGGCGCTTCGACGTCACCACCGAGACCGGCGCGACCCGCTCCTGGTCGTGGGCCGAGCTCCTGGCGCTCCCCCAGGACGAGCCGACCGTCGACATCCACTGCGTCACCCGCTGGTCGAAGTTCGGCACGTCCTGGCGCGGCGTCTCGCTCGACACGCTCCTCGGCGAGGTCGAGTCCACGGCCGACTTCGCGATGATCGGCTGCTACGGCGGCTACACGACGAACCTCCCGGTCGCCGAGCTGCTCGGCGGCAAGGCGTGGGTCGTGCACACGTTCGACGGCGCCCCGCTGCACCCCGTGCACGGCGGCCCCGCGCGGCTCCTCGTGCCGCACCTGTACTTCTGGAAGTCGGCGAAGTGGGTCAACAGCGTCACGCTCATGCCCATGGACCGGCAGGGCTTCTGGGAGCGGCTCGGCTACCACGACCTCGGCGACCCGTGGCGCGAGCAGAGGTACCAGGGTGACTGAGGCGCCCGTCCGCCTCGGCGCGCGGTACGCGACGCCGTCGCGCTGGCAGGTCGCGACGCTCGTCGACGCGTGGGCCGAGAGCCCGTCCGCGCGGACGCTCGTCCTCGAGGTCCCCGCGTGGCCCGGCCACCTCGCCGGCCAGCACGTCGACCTGCGCCTCACCGCGCCCGACGGCTACACCGCCGAGCGCAGCTACTCGATCGGCAGCGCCGCGACGCGCACCCCCCTGCCCGACGACGACCCCTCCCCGGGCGGTCCGCCCACCGTCCCGCAGGACGGCACGGTGCCCGACGGCGTCGCCCCCGCGCGCGTCGAGGTCACCGTCCAGCGGGTCCCCGGCGGCGAGGTCTCGACCTACCTCACCGACGCGTTCGCGGTGGGTGACGCGATCGAGCTGCGCGGGCCCGTCGGCGGGTGGTTCGTCTGGTCGCCGGAGCGCGATGCCGGGACTCCCGTGCTGCTCGCGGCGGGCGGCTCGGGCCTCGTCCCGCTCATGGCGATGCTCCGCACCCGGCGCGACGCCGGCGACCGCACGCCGTTCCGGCTCGTGTACTCGGTGCGGCGGCCGGAGGACGAGCTCTACGTCGACGACCTCGACCGCCTCGCCGCCGCGCACGACGGGCTCGACGTCCACGTCGTCCACACCCGTTCGACCCCGCTCGGCTCGATGCGCGGGCCCGGCCGCGTCGAGCGGCGCGAGCTCGCCGCGTGGGGCTGGCCGCCCGAGATCGAGCCCGCGTGCTTCGTGTGCGGGCCGACGGGGTTCGTCGAGGCCGTCGCACGGCAGCTCGTGGCGCTCGGCCACGACCCGGCGCGGATCAAGACCGAGCGCTTCGGGCCCGCGGTCGACTGACCGCGACGGGGCATCAGAGCGGCGGCGGTACCGCTGCGCAAGGATCGCGCCCCCGCCGACACAGTCGGAGAGAGGGCGGCGAGCGCGCCGCCCCCGACGGCCGGGGGGATCGATGACGACGACCGCAGGACCGCACCGGGAGCCGAGCCCGCCGCGGCGCACGCTGACCGCTCTGGCGACGACGGCTGCGCTGGCCGCGCTCACGGCGTGCGCGGGCGGCGTGCCGGCAGGCCCGGACCTGCCGCTCGCCACCGCCGACACCGCGCGGGACGTCGTGCGCGTGACCGACGCCGGCGCGACACCCCGCGTCGTCGACGCGACCGAACGGCTCGGCCTGACGATGCTCGCCGCGGCACCGCGCGACGGGAACGTCGTGGTGTCGCCCGCGAGCGCCGTCGTCGCGCTCTCGATGCTGGCCGAGGGCGCGCGGGGCGACACGGCGCTCACCCTCGACGACGTGCTCGGCGCGTCCGGCCAGGACCGGACGGACGCGGTCAACGCCCTCCTCGCGTCGCTCGACGCCTACGACGGCGACCCGGGGCAGGTCCGGGCGGACGAGCTCCCGGAGAAGCCTCTCGTGCACGTCGCGAACCAGGTCGTGCTCGACGACGAGGCCGAGGTCCACGAGCCCTACCTCGAGTCGCTCGCGGCCGGGTACGGCGCCGGGGTGCTGCACACGGACCTCGGGACGTCGTCGGGCATCGTGCCGCTCAGCGAGTGGGTCCGGTTCCACACCGGCGGGCTGATCGAGGAGAGCGCCATCGAGCCCGACGTCGACCTGCGCCTCGTGCTCCAGAACGCGGTCCTGTTCGCCGCCCGGTGGGAGGCACCGTTCGACGTGGGCGACACGGCGCCCTCGCCCTTCACGCTCCGGGGCGGCGACACGGTGGACGTGGAGTCGCTGCGGCTCACGGAGACGTGGGCGTACGCCGAGGACGACGGGTGGCGCGCGGTCCGGCTGCCGCACGTCGAGGGGTTCCACGCCGACGTCGTGCTCCCGCCCGAGGGAGTCGATCCGGCGTCCGTCGCGCCGGGGCGGCTCGTCGCGCTGCGGGAGACGCTGGACACGGCACCCCGGCTGACGGTCGCGCTCATCCTGCCGACGCTCGACGTCCCCGCCGAGGACCCGCTGGACCTCCGGCCCGCGCTCGCCGCCGCCGGGCTGGGCGGGCTCCTCGACCCGGCCACGCCGCCAGACCTCGGCGGCATCAGCGACGAGGAGCTCTACGTCTCGCAGGCGTGGCAGCAGGCGCTCCTCCAGGTCGACGCCGAGGGCACCGTCGCGGCGGCCGTCACCGAGGTCGGTGTCGGGGCGGTGTCGGCGGAGGCCGTGGCCGAGATCGTCACCTTCCGCGTGGACCGGCCCTACCTCTTCTCGGTGTCCTCCGACGACACCGGCTGGCCGCTCTTCACCGCGGCGATCAGGGACCCGCGGCACTGACGGCGCGGGGGCCCGGGCCGAACCGCCACCGCATCGCCGCGTGCTCGGACGTGCGCTCGTACGCGAACACGACCTCGGGCCGCACGGCGAAGACGAGCGCCGGGTCGCCGTCGTGGAGGAAAACGCCGTCCCCGACGTCGAACGCCCAGTCGTCGCCGTACTTGCAGCGCCACCGCTCGGCGAGGCGGTGCAGCGCGGCGTCGTCGGTGACGCGCGCGGCGGTGCCCTCGACGACGACGTCGAGCGCGTCCTCGTAGGCGTTCGTCCCGGTCGTGAGGACGACGCGCGCGTTCTCGGCCAGGTTGCGGGCCTTGCGCTCGTCCGGCCCGGTGGTCACGTGGAGGCGGCCGTCGGCGACGACCGTCATGAGCGGCGTCACGTGCGGGCGCCCGTCGGGGCGCACGGTCGAGATCCACGAGATCTCGGCCCGTTCGAGCGCGCCGCGCACCGTCTCCCACGGGACGGGGCGCGCGCCGGGAGAGCTGAAGCCGGGGACGAGCGTGCCCTCCGGCGCGTCGGGGGCGGCGGGTCGGGCGTCGGGCTGGTCGGCGGTGGTCATCGAGGTCCTCTCGTCGGTCCTGCCCCTGGGACCGACGAGCGCGCCCGGACTCATCGGTCGCGCGGGCCTCGGTCCTGCGCCGACCGGCGGGACGTCACCGCACGTCGTCCGGACCGGCCTCGTGGCCGGGGCGGCCCGCCGTGCGCCGGTCCTGCTTCATCCGCGCCTCGAACAGGTGCCGCGCGCCGCCCGCGAGCTCGTCGCGCGCGGCGCGCTCGTGCTCCCGGAACGCCGACCAGTAGCCGTCGTCGTACTCCTCGACGAGCTGGAACGTCCAGCGGCCGGGGACGACGTTGCGGCCCACGAGGTCCGTGTCGATGCGGTCCGCGACCTCGGCGTGCCCTGCGGCGCGCAGCTTCTCGACCGCGTCACCGAGGGCGAGGTCCGCCTCGCCGGTGAGCTGGTGGAACGTGTAGAGGTGCCCGCGCGCGCGTTCCGTCGTCTCGAGCGCCTCGCTCAGGGCACCGAGCGCCTCGACGGTCGCGTCGCTCACGCCGTCGGGCACGGGACGGCCGGGCAGGTCGACAGGGTTCCGGGAGGTCTCGTCGCTCACGCGGCCACGCTAGGCACGGCCCGCCGGGCCCGCACGCGCTCGTCGGCGACGGCCGCCGTCCCCGAGCGACGACCGCCGCCCCGAGCGACACCCCGCGCTCGTGGGCAGGCTGTGACAGGGTTGACCCGCCACCCCCGACCGAGGACAGCGCCCCGAGCCATGCCACAGACCGCACCCGTACCGACCGTCCCGAGCGAGCCGACCCCGAGCCAGCGCCCCCACCGGGCCGCGCGGCTCGAGGACCGGTGGCGCGCCGTCGTCTCCCGCTTCCAGAAGGCCCGCGGGTGGCGCCCGCGCGTCGAGCCGTTCGCCGGCTACGGGAGCCCGCGCCGCGTGCGCGTGCTGGGCCGGGTGCTGCTCGCGAGCCCCGCGTTCGACCCGGCGCTGCACGAGCGCGAGTCCGCGGACCGCCGCGGCTGGCGCTACTTCTTCACCGCCCCGGCCCCGCGCGAGGAGGTCCGCGTGCGGGTGGGCAGCACGACGGTCGACCTCGTGTCCGACCGCGGCGGTTACCTCGACCGGGTGATCGACGTCGACCTCGCGCCGGGCTGGCACGACGTCTCGTTCCGGACGGCGGCCGGCGCGACGGCGACCGGCCGGGTGTTCGTCGTGGCCGACGGGCGCCGGCTCGGCGTCGTCTCGGACATCGACGACACCGCGATGGTGACCGCCGTCCCGCGCCCGTTCATCGCGGCGTGGAACACGTTCGTGCGGCACTCGAGCGCCCGCGTGCCGGTGCCGGGCATGGCGGCGCTGTACCGCGGCATCGCGACGTCGCGGCCCGGCACCCCGTTCGTCTACGTGTCGACGGGCGCGTGGAACACCGCCGCCAACCTGCGGCGCTTCCTCCAGCGCCACGGCTTCCCGCCCGGCCCGCTGCTGCTCACCGACTGGGGCCCCACCAACACGGGCTGGTTCCGCAGCGGCCCGGAGCACAAGGACACGTCGCTCGACCGGCTGTTCCGCGAGCTGCCCGACGTCGACTGGCTGCTGATCGGCGACGACGGCCAGCACGACCCCGACATCTACGCGCGCGCCGCGCGGCGCCACCCGGGCCACGTCGCGGCCGTCGCGATCCGCGAGCTGACGCCCGCGCAGCAGGTCCTCGCGCACGGCTCGCCGCTGCCCGCGCCGGGCAGCCTGCCGGGCGACGTCGGGGGCGTCCCGACGGCGCACGGGCCCGACGGCGACGCGCTCACCCGTTCGCTCGCCCGGGTCCTGCGCCGCTGACCGTCCGGCGCCGCTCGGGGCCCCGCGCCACGAGGTAGAGGCACGGTCCGAGGACCACGCCTCTACCTCGCGCGTCAGGACTGGCGCGTCAGACCTCCAGGTTCGCGAACAGCACGCTCGCGAGGGCGAGCCCCACCACGAGGTTGAACACCGTCGCGGACCCGAACACGACGAGCGGCTTCCAGCCCGCCTCGCGCACGGCCGTGACCTTGAACTCCAGGCCGATCGAGACGAACGCGACGATGAAGAACACGGTGCTCAGCGACTTGAGGACCGCGATCTGGTCCGCCGACGCGTCGGCGCCCACGGCGCCGACGTACACCGTGGCGGCGACGGACGCGGCGAGGAAGCCGAGCACGAACTTCGGGAACCGCGTCCACAGCTCGCGCACGCGCGGGGCCGAGGCGCCCGGCGTCCGCTCGACCTTGAACGCGAAGTACGCGGTGAGGGCGACGGCGACGACGCCGATGAGCGCGTTCTGGGTCGCCTTGACGATGGCCGCGACCTGGAGCGCCTCGTCTCCCACGAGGGCGCCCGCCGCGGTGACGGCCGCCGTCGTGTCGATGTTGCCCCCGATCCAGGCGCCCGCGACGGCGGGGCTGAGGCCGAGCGACTCGGCCAGCGCCGGCAGCACGAAGATCGACGGGAGCGCGAAGAGGATGACGACGCTCGCCGTGTACGCGAGCTGCTCCTTCTTCGCCTGCACGGCCCCGGCCGCGCTGATCGCGGCGCTCACCCCGCAGATCGACACCGCGGACGCGAGCAGCGCCCGGAGCCGGTCCTCGATACCGAGGCGTCCGCCGAGCCACCACGTGAACCCGAACACGAGCGTGATGAGCAGGAACGCCTGGGCGATCGCCGGGCCCGCCGCGGACACGATGAGCGCCAGGTTCACCGTCGCGCCGAGCAGGACGAGCCCGGTCTTGATGAAGAGCTCGGTGCGGAACGCGGCGGAGAGCCGGTCGCGCAGCCCGAGCGCGGTGAGCACGAGGTTGCCGAGCAGACCGAGCGCGATCGCGTACACCGGGTACTCGACCGCCTTGGCGATGCCCGCCAGCGGCGTGCCCCCGAGCCAGTCGGGCACGTGCTGCTCCAGGTAGCGGACCGACCACGCGAGGCCGAGGAGGACGACGACCCCGGCGACGACGTAGCCCGCCCCGGGGTTGCGCCCGTCCTGGACGACGGACTCCTCCAGGCTCGCGCCCGACGTCGGGCCGCTCCCCTCGGGGTCCGCCGCCGGGTCGGTGGTCGGCGTGGTGCTCGTCGCCGCGGAGGGCGGGGTGGGGGCGCTCATCACGGCACCAGCCCTTCGGGGATCAGGCCGAGGAGGCCGAGGGCCACGATCAGGAGGCCGACGCCGGTCGCGAGCCAGTCCTCGGAGAGGTGGACGCGGCGGACGGTCTCGACGGTGACGGGTGGCTCGACGCGCGCGGCGCCGGGAGTCTCGTGCTCGCTCATGGTGGTCCTGTCGCAGGGAGTCGGGGGTCGGCAGTCCGGGCAGGGGCGGCGGACGACCGCGCGACGACCGCGAGAGCGCGGCCTACCTCGCGACGTGTCGGGGTCCGTCGCCCCGTCGACACAGCACGCCGGGGCGCGGGGCGCGCTCCGCGGGAGGTCGGGTGCCGGTCATGGCGACATGGTCCTCGGGCCGGGCCGTCGACCGGAAGCGGGTTCTCGCATCTCGGGCGAACGTGACGCAACGTGACGCGCCCGGGGTGCCGTCCCCCGCGCGTGGTGGTTGCCTGGGGACATGACCACGCCCGGAGACCCCTTCCCCACGCCCGACCCCGAGCCCGCGCCGCCGCGCCGCACGTGGCCGTGGATCGTCGTCACGGTCGTCGCGGTGCTGGTGATCGCGCTCGTCGTGTGGCTGGTCAACCGTCCGACGGACGACGGCCCCGCCGTCGAGACGCCCGCGCCGTCGACCAGCGCTCCCGCGAGCCCGTCCTCCACCGACGCGGCGTCGCCCACCGACGGCGCCTCGACCCCCGCCGCCGAAGGGTGCCCCGCCACCGGCGACGGCGTCCCCGCCGGGGCGGGCACGCACGAGATCGTCGACGTCGACGGCGACGGCCGCCCGGACACCGCGTGGCTCACGGGCGGCGCGGACCGCACGTTCGGCATCACGACGGCGTCCGGCGCCACGTTCTCCGCACCCGTCGAGTCGGCGAGCCCGCAGCCCGCGAGCGCGATCGTCCAGCTCGTCGCGGCGGGCGACGGGACCGCGCCGATCGCGCTCGTCGACACCGGCCGCGAGGTCCTGCTGCTCTCGGCCGCCGACTGCGCCCTGACGCCGACGCAGAACGCGCAGGACGAGCCCTACACGTTCGACAAGGGCTTCACGGGCTTCGGCACGGGCGTCGGCTGCACCGAGGTCGACGGCGCGCTGCGCCTCGCGGGCTTGAACGCCGTGCCCGACGACGGCTCCACCTTCACGGTGTCGCGCACCTTCGTCGACCTCGACCCGGGCGCGAAGGTCGCGACGAACGGCGAGGAGGAGACGGTCGCGCAGGGCGCCGCCGCCGACGACCCGGTCGTCACGACAGCCCAGGAGACGAGCTGCGGCGACCTCGTGGCCGGCCAGGACGGCCCGGTCGAGCCGCAGTAGCCCCGCCGAGCGGTCAGCGGGCGTCGGCGAAGCGGTCGAGCTGGCTCGGGGACAGCGTGACGTCGCGCGCGGCCATCGCCTCGTCGACCTGCTCGATCCTGCTCGCCCCGACGATGGGCGAGATCCCTTGGCTCATCAGCCAGGCCAGGACGACCTGGTTCGGCGTCGCCCCCGTCTCCCGGGCGACCTCGTCGAGCACGCGGAGCACGCGCTCGGTCCCGGGGTGGGCGTAGCCCGCGGAGAACGGACGGTCCGCGCGGGTGTACCCGCCCATCATCAGGGGCGTGTAGCACCACAGGTCGAGCCCTTCCGTGCGGGCGTGGTCGAGGTCGTCGGGGGCCAGGAGCTTGTGGCCCGCCTCCGGGACCGTCGTGCCCGGGCGGGGCTGCACGAGGGAGTGCCGGAGCTGCAGCGCCGACCACTCGGCCACGCCCTGCCGACGCGCGAGGTCACGTGCCTGCTGCACCCGCCACGACGCGTGGTTGGCCGCGCCGATCCGGGTGGCACGCCCCTCGGCCACCGCCTCCCCGAACGCGGCGACGGTCTCGCCGAGGTCCACCGTGCGGTCCTCCGCGTGCGCCCACAGCAGGTCGACGTGGTCGACGCCGAGGCGCTCGAGGCTCCCGTCGAGCCCGGCCCGGACGGCGGACGCGGAGAGCCCCTCCGCGCTCTCGGGCCACGCGTGCGCGACCAGCGGGTCCTGACGGACCTTGGTCGCGAGCCCGACGGCCGACCGCGCCCCCGGGTTCGCCCGCAGCCACGCGCCGAGCACGCGCTCGCTGGCGCCGCCCAGCCCGCTCGGGTCGGTCCAGAAGGCGTAGCAGTTGGCGGTGTCGAGCCAGTGGCCGCCGGCCTCGACGAAGCGGTCGAGCAGCCGGAACGCGGTGGTCTGCTCCACGCGCGTGCCGTGGTCCATGGTCCCGAGGACGATCTGGGGGGCGTTCTGCTGTGCGGTCATGCCCCGATGCTCGATGCTGGAGCGCGCTCCAGGTCAAGCGGTGCGCGACGGCGGAGCCGGCTCCCCCTCGACGCTCGGCCCCGGGGCTTCTCCTGCCTGCTCGCGGTAGTACGCGATCTTGTCGTCGAGCACGCCGAGCGCGAGGTCGATCCGCGCCCTGCGCTCGTGCAGCTCCCGACGATGGCCCTGGAGGAACGCGACGCGGTCCGCGGGGCTCCCCTCGCGGCGCAGGAGCGAGGTGAACTCGCGCAGCTCGGAGATGCCCAGCCCGGCGTCGCGGAGGCACGTCACCAGCCCGATCCAGAACAGGTCGTCCCCGTCGTAGGCCCGGTGCCCGCCGGCCGTCCGGGCGATCGGCCCGATGAGCCCCTCCCGCTCGTAGTAGCGGAGCGTGTCGAGGCTGACGCCTGCTCGGGCGGCGGCGGCCTGCGGCGTGAGCGTGTCGGACATGAGGAGCCTCTCTCTGCGCTGTCGGTACCCGCTCCCGATTCTGGGTCCTGGTGCGCGCTCCAGGCCAACGCCGCCCGGCTCAGCCGCGCCCGCAGACCCGGCACGCGCCACGGCGTCGGAGCCAGTAGGCGTAGGTCGCGGCGCCGAGCGCGAGCGACCAGACCGGCCACAGGAGCGTCGGCCCGACGGCGCCCCACGAGTCCGCGGTCAGGGCCAGCCGGCTCTCGCCGAACCCGAGGACGATGAGCGAGAGCCCCGCGGGGAGCACCGCGACCGCGACGACCGTCGCGGGGACGACCGCGAGCCCCACCGGCACGCGGCGTCCCGCGAGCCCGACCGTCCAGCGCGGGAAGACCTCGCCCCAGCGCTGGAACAGGCCGAGCGTGAGCACCGCGCCGACGAGCGCGAAGCCGCCCAGCCCGAGCGCCGCGACCCAGCCGTCGTCCCCGGCGAGCTGCGCGACGTCGTCGGGCGAGAAGCCGAGCGGGATGCCGAGCACCCAGGCGATGCGCGTGACCGCGTAGAAGGTGGGGATCGCGGCGGCGACGAGCGCGGCGGTCCGGCCCCAGCGCGCCGCGGCGGCGGGCGTGGTCCACGCGGGGTCGTGCCCGTCGTGGCGGCGCCCGCAGGACGCGCACGCCCCGGCCCCGCGGCGCACGAACCGCCACGTCGACGCGACGAGCAGGGCACCGCCGCCGAGGAGCGAGAGCTGCGTGAGCGGCCCGGCGCCGAGGAAGTCCTCGAACGCGGCGCGGATCACGGGGTCGAACGGCGCCATGACGAGCGTGACCGGCAGGTACCCGAGCCGGGCGAGGATCGACGCGTCGGTGAGGGCGAGCACCCCGGCCGAGACGACCGCGGTCGCCGCGATGGTCAGCGCGCGGTCCGCCCGGGCGACGGGACCGCGCCGGGCTCCGAGCCACGCGCGCAGCGCGGTGGCCGCGCCGACGAGGGCGAGGACCGCGACCCACGGCGTGAGGGTCGCGCCCGGGACCCTGCTCAGGGCGCCGAACGACAGGTCGTTCGCGGCGCCGACCGCGAGCGTGCCGCCCGTCAGCGTGACGACGAGCGCGACGACGCCGCCGAGGGTCCACCACGCGGCCGCGGCGGGAGCGATCCAGCGTCCTCGGGACGCGCGCCCGGGACGGACGGGTGGCCCGCCGCGGGTGGACGGTCCACGGTCGCGACCCGACGGCGCGGGTGCGGGCGTGCGGTCGGACAGGGCCGGGTGCGGTGTCGAGGTGCTCATGCCTCGACGCTCCCGGACCCCGCCCGGCGGCGGATCCCCCGGCACGGCGAGCACGCTCCCCCGCGCGGGTGACCGCGCTCCGGCGCGACCGGTCCGCCAGCGGCCGGTCCGTCAGCGACCGGACCGACACGTTCAGGGGGTCAGTCGCGCGGGCGCGCCCGACGCAGCGCCCGGAGCGCGCCCGTGGACCACAGCGCCCACGCCACGAGCACCGGCTGGAAGAACAGGCGCCCGAACCGCTTGGCGTCGGTGTCGAGGCCGAACCCGTCCTGGTGCTCGAGCCACTGCCCGACGTTGCCCGGGAAGATCACCACGAAGAACGCGGCGGCGACGAGCCCGACGGCGACGCGCCACCGGGACAGCACGACGAGCGACCCGCCGAGCGCGATCTCGACGGCGCCCGACGCGAGCACCGTCACGTCGTCGTCCACGGGGAACCAGGACGGGACCTGCGCCTGGAACTCCTCGCGCGCGACCGTGAGGTGGCTGATCCCGGCCCCGACCAGGGCGAGCCCCAGCGCGACGCGTGCGACCGTCGCGACGGGCGGCACGGGCGGGGCGGGGCGGGTGAGCACGGAGAGGTCCATGGCGCGATCGTCGCACCGGGGCGGTCGGCGCGCGCGTCAGCCCGCCCGCACGAACCCCGACTCGTAGGCGCGCACCACGGCCTGCGTGCGGTCGCGCACGCCCAGCTTGGCGAGGACGTTGCCCACGTGCGTGCGCACCGTCTCGACGCCGAGGTAGAGCTCGGCCGCGACCTCCGCGTTCGACAGCCCCTGCGCGACCAGCCGCAGCACCTCCCCCTCGCGCTCGGTGAGCCGCGCGCTCCGCAGCGCGTCGCCCGTGGGCGGGCGCGCCGTCGCGAGGCGTCGCACGGCGTCGGGGAAGAGCAGCGACTCGCCGCGCGCGACGACGCGCACCGCCTGCGCGACCTCCTCCGGGCGAGCGCGCTTGAGCAGGAACCCGTGCGCCCCGGCCCGGAGCGCGTCGAGCACGTGGTCGTCGTTCTCGAACGTCGTGAGCACGAGGACGCGTGGCGCGCCGTCGCGCGCGAGCAGCGCCCGCGTCGCCGCGATCCCGTCGACGCGCGGCATCCGCACGTCCATGAGCACGACGTCGGGCCGCGCCCGCGCGACGACGCCCGGCACCTCCGCGCCGTCCCCCGCCTCGCCGACGACCTCCAGGTCCGGCTCCGCGTCGAGGATGACGCGCAGCCCCGCGCGCACGAGCGGCTCGTCGTCGACGATCACCACGCGGACCGTCTCCGTCACGGGACCGCTCCGGCCCGGGCCCGCGCTCATCGCGACGACCCCGCGCGCGGGAACGTCGCGCGCACGACCCAGGCGCCGCCGTCGGGCGCGGGACCGGCCGCGACCTCCCCGCGCAAGAGGTGGGCCCGTTCGCGCATGCCCGCGAGGCCGCGGTGCTCGCGCGCGGCGCCGTCGGGTGCCCGACGCCGTGTCCCCGGCCCGAGCGGGTTGCGCACCTCCACGACCAGCGCGTCGCCGGGGCCGGGAGCCACCTCGACGGCGACGGGCTCGCCGGGCGCGTGGCGCAGCGCGTTGGTCAGCGCCTCCTGCACGACGCGGTACGCCTCCTGCGACACGGCGCGCGGGACGTCGGGCAGCGCGGCGCCGTCCCGCGCGAGCCGTACGTCCGCGCCCGTGCCGCGCGCGTCGTCGAGCAGGGCGTCGAGGTCGGCGAGCGTGCGCGCCGGGGCGCGGGGCGGCGCCCCCGGGACGTCCGCCCGCAGGAGGCCGAGCACGTGGTCGAGGTCCGCCATCGCGCTGCGGCCCGTCTCCTCGATCGCGGCGAGCGCACGGCGCGCCGCGGGCAGGTCGGAGTCCAGCAGGCGTGCCGCCGCGGCCGCCTGGAGCGTCGTGACGGTCAGCGCGTGGCCGACCGAGTCGTGCAGCTCGCGCGCGAGCCGGCCCCGCTCGGCCGCACGGTCCGCGGCCGCTTCCAGCTCCGCGATCTGCTCCGTCTGGTCCGGGCCGAGCAGCGGGAGGGCCGCCTGACGCAGCACGGCGCGCGCGAGCGCCACGACGTACGGGACGGCGAGCAGCACGAGCACCGCGGTGAGCAGCCACGTCCACGCAGGCAGCGCCTCCCACGGCCGCCAGTCGGCGAGCAGCACCGGCTCGACGCCCGTCGCGGACAGCACGAGCTGCGTCGCGACCGGGACCCCGAACAGCACCACGACCACGACCGCGGCACCGAGGGACAGGTGCAGCGCGTACCAGGCCGCGGCCCGCCAGCGGGTCGCCGCGCCCGGCGGGGCGGCACCGGCCGCGGGGAGCGGCACGTCGACGTCGAGGAACGTCCGCGCCGCCGCGATCTCGAGCGTGCGCACGGGCGCGAGGAACGGGGGCGTGCTCGCGAGGACCGCCGTCACGAGCGCCAGGACGACCGTCGCGACGCGCGGCGTCTGGAGGGACGCGAACATCTGCACGAACCCCGCGACGAGTGCCGCGTACGCCCCGGCGACGACGCCGCCGACCACGAGGAGCACGCCGGCGCGCACGGTGGCCGTGCTGCGCAGCGGGGCGAGCACCCGTCCCCACCCTCGCGGCGGGCGCGCGTCGGTCGTCATGGCCCCCAGTCTCACCGCGCCGCCCGCGCGGCACATCCCCTCGGCGGGGGAACCGCGACGTGCGCGACGCCGCGCGCCCTGGCACGCCCGCTGGTCCAATGGGAGCGTGATCGGGTTCTGGTGGGGCCTCGTCGGGGCGTCGTCGCTGCTCCTCGGGGCCGCGCTCGTCTTCTGGCGCCCGCCGGGCCAGCGGCTCGTCGGGCTCGTCATGGCGTTCGGCTCGGGCGTGCTCATCAGCGCGGTCGCCTACGACCTCGTCGAGGACGCGTCGACCCGCGCGAGCGGGCTCGTCCTGCTCGCGGGTCTCGCGGGCGGGGCGCTGACGTTCTTCGTCGGCGACCGGATCATCGACCGGATGGGCGGCGAGGGCCGCAAGCGCTCCACGGGCGTGCAGAAGGAGTCGGTCCAGGCCGCGGGCGGGACCGGCGGCGCGGCGATCGCGCTCGGCACCGTGCTCGACGGCATCCCCGAGTCCGTGGTGCTCGGCGCGACGCTCATCGGGGGCGGCGGGGTGAGCGTCGCGATGCTCGCCGCCGTCTTCGTGTCCAACCTGCCGGAGGCGATGTCGGCGACGGCGGGGCTGCTCAAGGCCGGCACGAAGCCGTCACGGCTGTGGGCGCTGTGGGGGTCGACGACGCTCGTCTCGGCGCTCGCGGCCGGGATCGGTTACCTCGCGCTCGACGGCGCGTCACCGGCCGTCGTCGCGGTCACCCAGGCGTTCGCCGCGGGGGCTCTGCTCACCATGCTCGTCGACACGATGATCCCCGAGGCGACGGAGTTCGGCGGACCGGTCACCGGGCTCGTCACGGTGCTCGGGTTCGCGACGGCGTTCGGGCTGAGCTCGATCGGCGGCTGACCGCCGTCAGGCCGCGAGGTCCTGGCCGCTCATGCGGTGGATCGACGCCATGACCTCGTCCGTGAGCTCGCGCCGCGCCTGCGCCGGCTTGGTCCCGGCCGTGATCTGGCGCTGCGGGTCGATCGGCTTGCCGAAGTGCACCTCGACGCGGTGCAGGCGCGGGATCCGCTTGCCGACCGGCTGGACCTTGTCCGTGCCGCGCACGGCGACGGGGACGACGGGCGCGTGCCCGGCGAGCGCGAGCCACGCGACGCCCGTGCGGCCCGGGTGCAGCTTGCCGTCGCGCGAGCGCGTGCCCTCGGGGTAGATCCCGAACGCGCCGCCGCGCTGGAGCACCTCGAGCGCGTCCTCGAGCGAGCGCTGCCCGGCGCGCGGGTCGTCGCGCTGGACGGGGATCATGCCGATCGTCGTGAAGAACCACCGCGACAGGCGGCCCTTGATCCCGCGGCCCGTGAAGTACTCGGCCTTGGCGAGGAACGTCACGTGCCGCGGCGCGACGATCGGGATGAGCAGCGAGTCGATGAACGACAGGTGGTTGCTCGCGAGGATCACCGCACCGTGGCGCGGGATGTTGTTGCGACCTGTCACCTGGGGCCGCAGCAGCACGTAGGCGAGCAGCGACAGGATGAGCCTCAGGACGCGATAGGTCATCCGTTCATTGTGCACCGTCCCGGGCGCACGTCCGTGCACGCCGTGGACGACGCCTCACCCGTCGGCGCGCGCCCCCACCGCCGCACCGCGCCGCGCCCGGCCCCGCCGGGTGACGAGGTACACCGCGAGGATCACGACCACGAGCCCCGCGGTGGACACGAGCTGGGCGCGCGCGGCGGCGTCGGTCAGCATGAGGACGGCGAGCGCCGCGAGACCCACGAGCACCGCCCACGTGAGCCACGGGAAGCCCCACATGCGCAGCGTCATCGGCTCGCCCGACGCACGGGCCTGCGCCTCGATCCGACGGCGGAGCCGCAGCTGCGAGACGGCGACGAGGACCCACACGACGAGCAGCGCGGCGCCCACGGCGTTGAGCAGGATGCCCAGCAGCGCCTCCGGCAGGAGCCAGTTCAGCCCGACCGCGACGAGCGCGAAGAACACGGAGACCAGCACCGACACCCAGGGGACGTCGCGCCGCGACACGCGCCGCAGCGCGCGCGGGCCGTCGCCGCGCCCGGCCAGCGAGTAGGCCATGCGCGACGTGCCGTACACGTTCGCGTTGAACGCCGAGAGCAGCGCGACCACGACGACGACCTCCATGACGCGCGCCGCGCCCGGCAGCCCGGCGAGGTCGAGCACCGCGACGAACGGGCTCTCGGCGAGGAGCGGCGAGTCCCACGGGAGCACGAGCACCATGATCGCGACCGAGCCCAGGTAGAACACGAGGATCCGCCACACGATGCTGCGCGTCGCGCGCGCGACGGCGGTGCGCGGCTCGCGCGCCTCGGCGGCGGCGATCGTGACGATCTCGATGCCGCCGAACGCGAAGACGACGACGAGCAGCCCCGCCGCGATGCCGCCCCACCCCTCCGGGGCGAAGCCGCCCTGGCCGAGCAGGTTCGACGTGCCGACGGGCTCGGTCCCGGGCAGCAGGCCGAGCACGAGCAGCACGCCGACGACGAGGAACCCGACGATCGCCGCGACCTTGACGAACGCGAACCAGAACTCGAGCTCGCCGAACTGCCGCACGCCCCACAGGTTGATCACCGCGAACACGACGACCACGGCGAGCGCGACGCCCCACTGCGGTACGTCGGGGTACCAGCCGGTGACGATGCGCGCGGCCCCGGTGATCTCGGCGCCGAGCACCATGACGAGCATGAACCAGTACAGCCAGCCGAGCAGGAACCCGGCCCACGGCCCGAGCGCCTCCTCCGCGTAGACGGAGAACGACCCGCTCGCGGGGCGCGCGCTCGCCATCTCGGCGAGCATCCGCATCACGAGGATGACGACGACGCCCGCGATCGCGTACGACACGAGCACGGCCGGGCCGGCGGTGGCGATCCCGACGCCGGAGCCGAGGAACAGCCCGGCGCCGATCGCGGAGCCGAGGCCCATCATCGTCAGGTGCCGCGTGCGCAGCCCGCTGCCCAGGTGGTCGGCTCCCGGGTCGGCGCCAGGGTCGGCGCCGCGGTCGACGGTCGGGTCGCCGGTGGGGTCGGTCGTCGACGGCCGGGTCTCGGCCGGGGCCCCGCTCGCGGACGGTGCCGGGCGTTCGGGCGTGGGGGTGCTCATGGTGCGGTCCTGCGGTCGGGGTCGGGACGCCGTGCTCGACGCCGACCCACGACGCTACACGGCCCGGGCGCGACGACGCCCCGCACCCGGCGTGAGGGACGCTCGGGGTGCGGGGCGGCGTCGGGCACGACGCTGTGCCGTCGCTACGGGGTCGCGGTCCGCGGGAGCGGGGCGACGGCGTGCTGGCGCGGCGCGGCGGTGCCGTCGCCCGGTGCGGCCGGGTCGTCGGCGCGGTCGCCCGCTCCGGCGGCGGTGCCGGCCTGCCGTCCGTCGCCGTCCGGCGCCGGGGCGTCAGGCGCCGGCGCCGCGGCGTCGACGGCGACCGGTCGGCGCGTCGAGCCGTTGAGGACGCCGTCGTCCTGGAGGTCGTCCAGGTCCTCGTCGTCCACGGCGTTCGCACCGTGCTCCGCCCCGGCGGCGAACACCGACGGGTCGGGCGGCGTGCCGAACTTCAGGTGGTTGAAGAGCAGGTTGAGCAGGATCGCCATGACCGCGGCCGAGCTGATGCCCGAGTGGAAGATGATCCCGAACCACGTGGGGAACTGGTCGTAGAAGTCGGGCTTGGCGATGGGGATCATGCCGAACGAGATCGACGCCGCCACGATGATGAGGTTCATCGGGCGCGAGTAGTCGACCTTGGCGAGCGTGCGGATGCCCGACGCCGCGACCGAGCCGAACAGAACGACGCCCGCGCCGCCGAGGACCGGCGTCGGCACCGCGGCGACGACGCGGCCGAGGACCGGCAGCAGGCCGAGGATCACGAGAATCGCGCCGCCCGCCCCCACGACGAACCGCGACTTCACGCCCGTGATGGCCACGAGGCCGACGTTCTGCGCGAACGCCGACTGCGTGAAGGACCCGAAGAACGGCGACACGATGGACGACGCCATGTCGGCCCGGAGGCCGTCCGCGATGCGCTTGCGGTTCACCTTGGTCCCGACGATCTCGCCGACGGCGATGATGTCGGCCGTCGTCTCGGTGAGGGTCACGAGGATGACGATGAGCATGGAGATGATCGCGGCGATCTCGAACGTCGGCGCCCCGAAGCCGAGGAACGACGGGAACGCCGCGACGGGGCCGTCGCCCACGCCGGAGAAGTCGGCCTTGCCGAGCGCGAGGGCGATGAGCGTCCCGACGACGATCGCGATGAGGATCGACAGGCGCGAGATCGTGCCGCTGCCGACCTTGGACAGCAGGATGACGATCGCGAACGTCAGCGCGGCGAGGCCGATGTTGCTCACCGAGCCGTAGTCGGGCGCGCTCGCGTTGCCGCCCATCGCCCAGTTGGCCGCGACGGGCATGAGCGTGAGCCCGATCGTCGTGATGACGACGCCCGTCACCACGGGTGGGAAGAACCGGATGATCTGCGCGAAGAACGGCGTGATGAGCAGGCCGATCACGGAGGCGACGAGCACCGCGCCCAGGACGCCCGGGATCCCTCCCCCGCCGTTGACGATCGCGACCATCGTGGACACGCCCGCGAAGGACACGCCCTGGACCAGCGGCAGCTGGGACCCGAAGAACGGGATGCCCACCGTCTGCAGGATCGTCGCGAGGCCGCCGATGAAGAGGGACGCCGCGACGAGCATCCCGATCTCGGCGCCGGTCAGGCCCGCGGCGCTCCCCACGATGAGCGGCGGGGCGATGATGCCGCCGTACATCGTGAGCACGTGCTGGAACCCGTACCCGAACGTCGACCCGATGGGCAGCCGCTCGTCCTCGGGGCGTACCGGACGCCGTTCGGCGCCGTCCGTGGCCCTCGTGGCTCGCGCATTCATAGCGGACCTCCTCGTCAGCTATCGTTCCGCTTGGCGGAAAACTACTTCCACTATTCGAACGCCTCGTGTGACGTGTGTCAAGTCCCGGCCCGCAACTCGTACGTGGCCAGCGGGGACGGTCGCGACCGTCCGACGTCCCCCGCCCGACGTCGCCCGCTGGGCGCGGCAAAGCGCTGGCGCCACGCTCCGCGCCCTCCCTACGCTCCACCGGTGACCACGACCCTGCGGCCCTACCGCCCCGCCGACCTCGACGCGGTCGTCGCGCTGTCGCTGCGCGCGTGGGAGGGCGCGTTCGCCTCCTGGCGCGAGATCCTCGGGGAGCGCCTCTACGACCTCGCCTACCCCGACTGGCGCCGCAGCCAGGCGGCGGAGGTGCGCGGCGCGTGCGAGAAGCACCCCGCGACGACGGTCGTCGCCGAGCGCGACGGCCGGGTCGTCGGGTTCGCCACCACGGTGCTCGGCGAGCCCGCGCCGGAGGGCGCGCGCACCGCCGACCTGGAGATCATCGCCGTCGACCCCGACGTGCAGGGCAACGGCATCGGCCGTCGGCTCGTGGACGCCGCCCTCGCGCTCATGCGCGACGCCGGGTGCGCCTACGCCAACGTCTGGACCGGCGGCGACCCGGGCCACGGCGCCGCGCGCGCCCTGTACGAGTCGAGCGGCTTCACCGCCCTGCCCGTCGTCCACTACTACCGCGAGCTCTGAGCCGGCGGGGACGCCCGGGCGTCGGCCCGACCCGTCCCCGCCGGCCCGGCTCACCCCGCGACGAGGCGCCGGGCCGCCGCCGAGTGCTCGGCCGCCAGGGCGCTGAGGTCGAGCCCGGGGATCGCACCGTCGACGACGCGCCACGCGCCGCCCACCATGACCCGGTCCGCGCGGTCGGCGCCGCACAGCAGGAGCGCGGCGACCGGGTCGTGGGCGCCCGAGAAGCGCAGCTCCTCGAGCCGCCACAGCGCCAGGTCGGCCTGCTTGCCGACCGCGAGCACGCCGACGTCGTCCCGCCCCAGCACGCGCGCCGAGCCCCGCGTCCCCCAGCCGAGCGCGCGCGTCACGGGGATGTCCGCGCCGTACCGGAGGCGCTGGAGGTAGAGCGCCTGGCGCGCCTCGAGGATCATCGTCGAGGCGTCGTTCGACGCCGAGCCGTCGACCCCGAGCCCGACGGGCGCGCCCGCGTCCTCCAGCTCCACGGCCCGGGCGATGCCGGACGCGAGGCGCATGTTCGACGTCGGGCAGTGCGCGACGCCGGTCCCCGCCGCCCCGAGGCGGCGCACCTCGTCGTCGTCGAGGTGGATGCCGTGGCCGAGCCAGGCGCGGTCCGTGAGCCAGCCGACGGACTCCAGGTAGTCGACCGTGCGCATCCCGAAGCGCTCGCGGCAGAAGTCCTCCTCGTCGACCGTCTCGGCGAGGTGCGTGTGCAGGCGGACGTCGAGCTCCTCCGCGAGCGCCGCGCTCTCGCGCATCGCGTCGGTCGTCACGGAGAACGGCGAGCAGGGCGCGAAGGCGATCTGCACCTGCGCCCCGGCGCCCCGCTCGTGGTACGTGTCCACGAGCCGCCGCGAGTCCGCGAGGATCGTGTCGAGGTCCTGGACGACCGACTGCGGCGGCAGGCCGCCGTCGTCCTGGCCGAGCGTCATGGACCCGCGCGTGAGGGTCGCGCGCATCCCGAGCCGCCGGACCGCCGCGACCTGGAGGTCGATCGCGTCGTCGAGACCGGCGGGGAAGACGTAGTGGTGGTCGGCCGCCGTCGTGCAGCCGGAGAGCAGGAGCTCGGCGAGGGCGACGGTCGTCGCGAGCTCGTGGTCGCGCGGCGTGAGGCGCGCCCAGACCGGGTAGAGGCGCTGCAGCCAGGGGAAGAGCGGGGCGTCGGCGACCGGCCCCCAGGCCCGCGTGAGCGTCTGGTAGAAGTGGTGGTGCGTGTTGATCAGGCCCGGCGTGAGCACGTGCTGCGACGCGTCGAACGTCTCGTCGACGGGAGCGGACGGCTGCGCGCCGGCCGCGACGAGCTCGACGATCACCCCGCCCTCGACGACGAGGCCGCCGCGTGCGTCCGGGGCGCCCGGCGAGTCGTCGGCGGTGAACACGCCGAGCGGGTCGCGGACCCACGTCCTGGTCGCTGCGTCGGTGCTGGTCATGGTGCCTCCTGGTGGCTCGTCGCTCACCGGGGCGCGGCTCCGGCGCCACGGTGCGCCGGCTCAGTGGTCCTGTCTGCCGATCCAGGTGCCGCGCGTCACGCGGCCCGGCCGACGCTAGGCCGGGCCGCGACCGCCGTCAAGATGCGCCCGCCGCTTCCCGCGCGCGACCTCGGCCGCTGCGCCATCCTGGTGCTCGCCGCCGCCGACCACCGGGAGCCGTCCGTGAACGTCTACGCCCCGCTCGTGCCGGTGTTCGTCGTCGCCCTGGTGGCGCCGCTGCTCACGGGCCTCATGCCCGTGCGGTCGCGCGTCCCGCAGGTCGTCGTGCTGCTGCTGGGCGGCATCCTCGTCGGGCCGTCCGCGCTCGACCTCGCCACGCCCGACGACGTCACGCTCCTCTCGGACCTCGGCATGGGCTTCCTCTTCCTCCTGGCCGGGTACGAGCTCGAGCCGAGCCTCCTGCGCGAGCGCGTCGGTCGGCGGGCCGGAGCGGCGTGGCTGACGTCGCTCGTCATCGGCGCCGTGCTCGTCCTCGTGGTCGTGGGCCACGACTCGCCGCACGCCGTCGCGGCGGGGGCGATCGCGCTCACGACGACGGCGCTCGGCGTGGTGCTCCCCATCCTGCGCGACGGCGGCCAGCTCGGCTCGCGGCTCGGCCGCGCGGTGCTCGTGGTCGGCGCGGTGGGCGAGCTCGGCCCGATCGTCGCCATGGCCGTGCTGCTCGGGACGCGCGAGAGCGGGGTCGCGGCGATCCTGCTCGTCCTGTTCGCGGTCGTCGCGGTCGCGCTGTCCGCGCTGCCGGGCCGGCTGGGGCGCCTCAAGGCCCTCGGCGGCGACCGCCTCTTCAGCGCGGCGGAGCACGGGACCGGCCAGAGCACGCTGCGCCTCACGGTGCTGCTGCTCGTCGTGCTGCTCGCGCTCGCCGCGGGCCTGGGCTTCGACGCGGTGCTGGGCGCGTTCGTCGGCGGCATGGTGCTGCGGCGCTGGGCGCCCGGCGACGTCGAGGCGCTGGAGAAGAAGCTCGACGCGGTCGCGTGGGGCGTGTTCGTGCCGGTGTTCTTCGTGAGCTCCGGCATGGGCCTGGACATCGACTCCATCGTCGCGTCCCCGCTGCTGCCGCTGACGTTCTTCGCGCTCATGGTGGTCGTGCGGGGCGGCCCGGTGCTCCTGTGGTTCCGGCGCGAGCTGCCGTCGGTCGAGCGCGTCCAGACCGCGCTCTACGCGGCGACCGCGCTGCCGCTGCTCGTCGCGCTCACGGAGATCGCCGTCGAGCAGGGCGCCATGACGTCGCAGGTCGGGGCGGCGCTCGTCGGCGCGGGCGTGCTGTCGGTGATCGTGCTGCCGATGGTCGCGAGCCGGTTCGGCCCGCGTGAGCCGAGCGCCCGCTCGGCCGGACCGGGTGAGCAGGGCGAGCCGCGCCCGCGCGTCGACCCGCCCGACGACGCGGCGACCGCGCGCGGGTGACGCACCCCGGGGTGCCCCGCCCGCGCGGCCGGTCGCCGCGGTCGCCGGATCAGCCGGCCGTCACAGCGTCCACTGCTGGGCGGTCGTGCCGTTGCACGTCCAGGTCTGCAGCCGCTGGCCGTCGTGCAGGGGCGCGCCGCCCGTGGCGTCGAGGCAGAGCCCGGACTGCGGGTTGCGCAGCGCCTTGCTCCCCGCGTCGTACGCCCACTTCTGCGCGCCCGTCCCGTTGCACGTCCACACCTGCACGGCCGCGCCGCGCGTCGTCGCGCCGTCGCGCACGTCGAGGCACTTGCCGAGCGCGCGGACGGTCCCGTCGGAGCCGCGCGTCCAGGTCTGCGCGGCGTTGCCGCTGCACGTGACGATCTGCACCTGGTTGCCGTCGGTCGGGTCCGCCCACGGGACGTCGACGCACATGCCGTTCGCGGCGCGCACCGCGCCGGTCCCCGTCGGCAGGCCGGTGCCGGGGTTCCCCGGGCTCGACGAGCCCGAGCCGTTGTCGTAGACGCGCACGTAGTCGACCTTCATCTGCTGCGGGAGCTGGGTCGTGCCGTCGGGGTAGCCCGGCCACTGCCCGCCGACCGCGACGTTGAGGATGAGGAAGAACGGCTGGTCGAACACCCAGGCGTTCGCGCCGACGCTCGCGCGCGTGACGCGGTGGAACTGCTGGCCGTCGACGAACCAAGTGATCTCCCCCGGCTTCCAGTCGACCGCGAACGTGTGGAACGTGTCCGCGAACGACCAGCCCTGCGGGTGCTGGTACATGCCCGTGATGCCGGAGCCGCCGGAGTACCCCGGGCCGTGCACCGTGCCGTGCACGCGGTGCGGCTCGAACCCGACGTTCTCCATGATGTCGATCTCGCCCGACGACGGCCACGGCGTCCCGGGAAAGCTCCCGCCGAGCATCCAGAACGCCGGCCAGATCCCCTGGCCGCGCGGGATCTGGATGCGAGCCTCGATGCGCCCGTACTGCGGCTGGTACTTCCCCTGGGTCGTCATGCGCGCCGACGTGTACGACCCGTCGCCCTCGCGGCGCGCGGTGATGACGAGGTTGCCCTGGCCGTCGAGCGCGGAGTTGGCGCGCGAGGCCGTGTAGTTCTGGAGCTCGGCGTTGCCCCACCCGTGCGCGCCGGTCTCGTGGTTCCAGACGGCGGGGTTCGGCGCGGAGCCCGCCGCGCCGTCGAACTCGTCGGACCACAGGAGGTCGCCGGGCGCGGCGGCGGCCGACGTCGCGGGCACGGTGACGGCGAGCGCTGCCGCGGCGGCCGTGAGCGCGGCGACGAGCGCACCCGCGAGGCGCCGCCGGGCGCGTGGTCGGCGCCCGGCCGGGGTGCGGGGTGGGGTCAGGAGTGGGGTCAGGGAGCGGTGACGTGCGAGGTCCATCGTTCCTCCAGGTCCGGCGGCGGTGCCGCCTGCGTCTCGCCACGGTGCGCGACGTGCTCTCGGCGCGACTCTGCACCGGGGCGGGGGCCGTTCCTCGGCCCTCCGTCGCGAACCTACGGCGGCGGGATCGTGCCGAGCAAGCGCTCTCTCGGCGTGTCGTGGGATCGCTCCCACCTCGCTTCTCCGACACCACCGGCGCGCGAACGGCCCGAACGCCCCCGGAAACGCCGCGGGCGTCACGCCCTCGCGGGGACCGCTGCGTCGAGGATCGCCTCGGCCGCCCGGCGCGCCTGGCGCGCGACGTCGAGGTCCTGGGTGATGGCCGCCGTCGTCTGCGCCCCCTCGGCGAGCAGCACGACCTGGAGCGCGACGTCGTCGGGCAGGCCCGCCTCGCGCACGACGTCGCGCGCGTACCGCTGGAACGACTCCTTGTGCTCGCGCACCGCGGCGGCGACCCCGGGCGACGTCGCGCCGAGCTCGCCGAACGAGTTGATGAACGCGCACCCGCGGAAGCCGTCCTCGCGGAACCACGCGTCGAGAAAGTCGAAGACCGCGAGCAGGCGGTCGCGGGGCGTGGCCGCTCCCGCGGCGGCCTGCGCGATCCCCTCGTCCCACCGGCGCGTGCGCTGGCGCAGCACGGCCACGACCAGGTCGTCCTTGGACGGGAAGAGCGAGTAGATGCGCTTGAGCGACACCCCGGCCTCGGCACGGACGGCGTCCATCCCGACGGACTGCACGCCCTGGGCGTAGAACAGCCGGTCGGCCGCGGCCACCACGGCCGCGCGGGCGCTCGCGTCGTCGAGCATCGCTCATCTCCTGTTCACGTCGTACCGCTTGCGCGGAGAACCATCGTTCTCTAGTGTAGCGACCAACGAGAGAACGACCGTTCTCCCGACCTCGCGAAAGGGGCACGACCATGGGGTACATCACCGTCGGGCAGGAGAACTCCACCGACATCGAGCTCTACTACGAGGACCAGGGCGCCGGGCAGCCGGCCGTCCTCATCCACGGCTACCCCCTCGACGGCCACAGCTGGGAGCTGCAGAAGCGGGAGCTGCTCGACGCCGGCCACCGCGTCATCACGTACGACCGCCGCGGGTTCGGCGCGTCGAGCAAGGTCGGCAGCGGCTACGACTACGACACGTTCGCGGCCGACCTCAACGCCGTCCTCGAGACGCTCGACCTGCGCGACGTGATCCTCGTCGGCTTCTCCATGGGCACCGGCGAGCTCGCCCGCTACGTGAAGAACCACGGCCACGAGCGCGTCGCCAAGCTCGCGTTCCTCGCCTCGCTCGAGCCCTTCCTCGTCCAGCGCGACGACAACCCGGAGGGCGTCCCGCAGTCCGTGTTCGACGGCATCGTCGAGGCCGCGCGCTCCGACCGCTACGCCTGGTACACGCAGTTCTACAAGGACTTCTACAACCTCGACGAGAACCTCGGGACCCGCATCAGCGAGGACGCCGTGCACGCGAGCTGGATCACCGCGATCGGGTCCGCGCCCGTCGCCGCGTACGCGGTCGTGCCGACCTGGATCGAGGACTTCCGGGCCGACGTCGAGGCCGTCCGCGCGGCCGGCAAGCCGACGCTGATCCTGCACGGCACGAAGGACAACATCCTGCCGATCGACGCGACCGGGCGCCGCTTCCGCCAGCTCGTGCCGGACGCCGAGTACGTCGAGGTCGAGGGTGCTCCCCACGGCCTGCTCGTCACGCACGCGGCCGAGGTCAACGAGGCGCTGCTCGCCTTCGTCGGTCGCTGACCGCGACGCTCCTCGCGGGAGCGGTCGCCCGTCCGAGCGCCGCGACCGGGCGCCGGGGTGGTCCCCGGCGCCCGGCGCCACGGCCGAGTGAGCGTCAGGCGACCGTCACGCGGTAGTCGTCGGCGTCGTCGTCCCAGGCGAGGTCGACGGCGCCGGCGGCCTGCGCCGCCTTGCAGAACTGCAGGAACCCGCGGTACCCGAGCGCCTTCTCGCTGAAGTCGGGGCGCTTCTTGCGGATGGCGTTCTTCAGCCCGGACAGGACCGTCGAGCCGCCCTCCTCGCGGACCACGTCGCGCACGAGCGCGAACGCCTGGTCCGTGTCGCCCTGCGCGGGCAGCGACACCTCGGGGTCGCCCGTCGCGGGGCCGGGCGCGAGCTCCACGAAGCTCCGGTCGGCGAGGAACCGCAGGAACTCGCCGAAGTTGCGGAACCCGTAGTCCGCCTCGCTGAACGTCGGGTCCTTGCGCAGCAGCGTGCGCTTGAGCACCGACGCGGTGACGGGGCCGCTCGTGGACGCCTCGAGGTCGGCCAGCGTCTGCGCGACGCGCACCTCCATCGGGACGTCCTCGCCCGACGGCGCGTCGTCGTCGGCCTCGGGGGTCGTCGCGACGAGCGCGGGCTCGTCGGCCGGCTGCTCGACGGGCGTCGTCTCACCGTCGACCTCGGCGTTCTCGGTCACGACGGGCTCGCCCCGGCGCGACGAGCGCCCGACGGCCTCGCCGAGCTCCGCGAGCGCCGCCGCGGCCGGGGTCTCGACCTCCGGCTCGGCGATTTCGGTCGCCTTGCGGCGCCCGGACGTGCGACCCCCGGTGCGCTTCGCCTTCGCGCCGCCCGACGGCGCCCCGGCGCGCCCGCCGCGGACCGAGCGGGGCTCCGGCTCGTCGGGGACGTCGACGCCCTCGAGCCGGTCGTAGAAGAGGAACTCGTCGCACGCGGGCGGCAGGAGGCGGGACGTCGACTTCTCGACGCCGACGCCGATGACGCGCTTGTTCAGCTCGCGCAGCTTGTGGACGAGCGGGGAGAAGTCGCTGTCCCCCGTGCACATGACGAACGTCGAGATGTAGTCGCGCTCGAACGCCATCTCGATCGCGTCGACGACCATCTTGATGTCGGCGGCGTTCTTGCGGGACGCCCCCATGCGCTGGGGCATCTCGATGAGCTCGACCTGGTGGCGCGTGAGCGAGCGGCGGTCCTCGTCGAAGTACGACCAGTCCGCGTACGCCCGCCGCACGACGACGCGCCCGCGCACGGCGAGCGCGTCGGCGATCGGGCCGAAGTCGAACGTCATGCCGCCCAGGTGCTCGCGGGCCCCCAGGGCGAGGTTCTCGTAGTCGATGAAGACGGCCAGTCGCTCCTCGGTGTCCATGCCCGCCAGCCTAGGCGCAGACCACGGCGCGCCGCCGCCGCACCCCGGGGCCGTGCGTCACGTGCCACCGCACGCGGCGCACGACCCGGGCCGTCAGGCTTCCCCGCTCAGCGGACCGAGCGGATGAGGAGGATGAGCACCGCCCCGACGAGGGCCAGCGCGGCCGCGACGGGGAACATCGCGTGGTAGCCCAGCGCCGTGATCGCGGCGGCCGCGAGGACCGGTCCGAGGATCTGGCCGCCCGTGTTGGCGAGGTTGAGGATGCCCAGGTCCTTCGCGGCAGTCTCCGGATTGGGCAGCACCTCGACGTTGAGCGCCTGGTCGACGGCGTTGAAGGCGCCCATGCCGATGCCGGCGACGAGCCCGTAGACGAGCATCGTCCAGGGCTCGGCGGACACGAACGGCACGAACGCGCCGATCGCGACGAGCACGGCCGCCACGACGACGGGCAGCCGCCGTCGCCGCAGGCGGTCCGAGACCGGGCCTGCCACGGCCGACATCACGAGCGCCGTGATCATGAGGAACAAGGACACCAGCGAGACGTACCGCGAGGTCTCGTCCTCGCCGAGACGCATGTAGTCCGTGAGGATGTAGAGCTGGTAGCCGGAGATCGCGAACGTCGCGGCGATGATGAGGAACTTCCCGAACAGCGCGAGGTAGTAGTCGCGCGCACCGCGCCGGGGGAACGAGAAGTTGTCCAGCAGCATCCGCTTGTCGAGTCGGCGCCGGGCCATGCCCAGGCTCGAGCCCTCGCGCATGAGCAGGGCGGCGACCGGGCCCGAGAGCAGGGTCAGGCCAGGCCAGGACCGTGAAACCGCCGGTGAGCGAGCCGAGAAACTGCGCGCCTACGATCTGCCCACCGTAGAGGCCCGCGGAGTACCCGAGGGCGTAGACGGACGAGATCGTGCCGCGGTGACGCGGGGCGACACGGTCGGAGATCACGGCGATGAGCGGCGCGACGATCGCGTTGAGGAAGAACTGGTAGACGCACCACGCGACGACCAGCAGCCCGACGCTGCGCACCGAGCCCACGACGAGCAGCATCGCCGCGGACGCGACCGACCCGACGACGATCCACGGCGTGCGCCTCCCCCAGCGCGAGCGCGTGAGGTCGGAGAGCGCGCCGAACAGGATGTTCGCGATCGTGGCGACCACCATCGCGCTCGTGGCGAGGAGCGCGACGACCGCCTCCTTGTTCGCCGGAGCGATCTCTGCGACGCGCGCGGGGAGCAGGACGGCGTTGACGCCCAGGTAGGGGCCGAGCCACAGCACCACGCCCAGCGCGAGGGCGACGCCGACGCGCAGCGGCCGGCGCGGCTGCTGACCGTCCTCGACGGTGCCGGACCACTCGCTGACGGCCTCTGGCGCGACGGCGCCGGGCCCGGTCACGGTCACAGCTCGGCCTCCGCCCGTGCCGCGCCCGCGTCGCCCCAGCACGACGCCGCCTCGAGCACGACCGGCCCCGCCGCGACGACGACCGCTCGGGTGCGCTCGTCCCAGCGCCCGAAGGGTGTGAGGTCGAGCGCCACCGGCACCGTGACGCTCGACCCCGCCGGGACGTCCGCCACGGCGAAGCCCAGCAGCTCGCGCTCGCCCGCACGGTCGCCGTCGGCCCGTGAGCCGTACACCTGGACGACGTGGCGGCCGTCCCGGTCGCCCGCGTTGCGCACGGTCGCGCGCACCTCGGCGTGGCCAGCGGCACGGTCGAGCCGGCCGACGTCGATCCGCGTCACCTCGTACGTCGTGTACGCGAGCCCGTGGCCGAGCGGGAACAGCGCCTCCACGCCGTCGCGCTGGAGCAGCCGCTGCCCGTACCAGCGGTCGTACGTGATGGCGGTCGCGTCGATGTCGAGAGGGGGGAGGTGGTCCTCGGACGCCGGGATCGGGTAGGGCAGACGCCCGGACGGGTTGTGGGCGCCGAGCAGCACGTCGGCGAGCGCGTTGCCGCCCTCCATGCCGGCGTACCAGCCGAGCAGGACGGCCGGGACGTCGTCGACCCATTCCTCCATGAGAACCGCGCCGGCGCTGACCACGACGACGACGGTGCGCGGGTTGGCCGCCGCGACCGCACGGATGGTCTCGACGTCCTCGGGCCGCAGGTGCAGGTCGCGGCGGTCGCCGCCCGCGGTCCCGCTGCCCACGACGCTCAACCCCTGGCCCATCGCGGCCATGACGGCGTCGCGGTCGGCGCGCTGGGCGTCGTCCACCGGGTCCGGGTAGAGGCGCAGGAGGTCCTCGCGCGTCGCGACGGAGCCGTCGACGAACTCACCCTCGTCGGCCGCGGTGTACCCGACGACGACGACGGCCGCGTCGGCACCGCGGGCCGCGTCCGCAGCCGCCGGGGCACCCCGCTCCGGGTCCGCCGTGACGATCTCGGCCTCCGGGAGCGCGGCGCGCAGGCCCTCGACCGCGGTGACGACGTACGGGGCCCGGACGTCGGACGACCCGTGGTCACCGGTGTTGGCGACGTCCGCGAGCCGGCCGACGACGGCCAGGCGACGCAGGGCGGCCGGATCGAGCGGGAGCGCGGGCGCGCCGGACGCCTCGTCGTTCTTGAGGAGCACGACGGCGCGCCGCGCCGCCTCGCGCGCCAGGTCGACGTGCTCGGCGCTCACCACGGTGCCGCGCGGCTCGTCGGCGTCACGCCCGGCGTGGTGGCGGAGCTGTGTCGCCAGGATGCGCACGCCCGCGCGCTCGACGTCCGCCCAGGTGGCGTGGCCGTCGTCGAGGGCGTCGCGCAGCCACGCGCCGCGCTGCTGGTGGAACGGCGCCTCGACGTCGAGCCCGGCGGCGAGCGCCTTCGCCCCGTCGCGCATGCCCCAGATGAAGTCCGTGACGACGGTGCCCTCGAAGCCCCAGTCCTCCCGCAGGACCGTGGTGAGGGTGTACGGGTTCTGCCCGCCCCACTCGCCGTTCACCGAGTTGTAGGAGCTCATGACGGCGGCCACGCCCGCGTCCGACACCTGCTTGAAGTGCGGGAGGTAGACCTCGTGGAGCGTGGCCTCATCGACGGTGACGTCAACGGTGAAGCGCGCGTTCTCCATCGAGTTGAGCGCGTAGTGCTTCATGCACGCCATGGCGTGGTGCTGGACGCCGCGCGTGAGCGCGGCCCCGAGCGCGCCGAGCAGCACGGGCTGGTCGGAGTACGTCTCCTGCGAGCGGCCCCACGCCGGGTGGCGTGGCAGGTTGATGCACACTCCGCCGAAGAAGTTGCCTCCCTGCTCGCGGATCTCCGCCCCGATCGCGCGCCCCACTCGCTCCTCGAGCTCGACGTCCCACGTGGCGCCGCGCGCCATGGAGACCGGAAACGCCGTCGAACGGCCGACGACGCACCCGCGCGGTCCGTCGACGAACCGGATCCCGGGGATGCCGAGGCGGTCCACGGCGCCCATCACGTAGGGGAAGACGTTGTAGCCGTCCTCCACGAACGAGCGCATCCCCTTCCAGAACTCCAGGTCCCCGTCGAGGAGCCAGAGCCGCTCGTCCTCCGTGAGCCGGTCGTACAGGCCCTGGGCCTGGGCGACGGGGTCCGCGCCTGCGCGCACCTCGTCGGTCGCGAGGCCGAAGGCCCCCGTGTCGGTCGGGACGGTCGTCGTCCCAGCGGCGTCTTCGCTCGTCATCCTGCACACCTCGTCCGTGAGTGGTGAGTGGTACTGAGTACCTAGTAGGTGTTCAGTAAGATAGGTCGTGGCAGCCGCCCGAGCAAGGGGACCTTCGTCCCGGGGCAACGCTCCGGCTCACCGCCGCGAGCCCTCCCACTCGCCTGACCTGCCGCGACGCCCCGGCGTAGAGTGGCGGACGACGACCCGACGAGGAGCGATGACCACAGCCCCCTGGAGCGCACGACCCCGCACGCGCATGGCCGCGGCAGACCGCCGCGCGCAGATCCTGGCGTCCGCGAGCCGGCTCATCGCCGAGCGCGGGTTCTGGGGCCTCACCCTGCGCGACGTCGCGCTCGACTGCGGCATCACCGAGGCCGGGGTCCTGCACCACGCGGGGTCGAAGGACGGCCTGCTGGTCGCGGTGCTCGAGCACCGCGACGCGGTCGACATGGCCGCGCTCGCCGAGCGCCTCGCGGTCCCCGTGACAGCCATCGATGACGACCCGCTGCCCGTCGGGCTCCGCGACCTGTGCGCCGCGCTCGTCGCCCGCAACGTCACCCAACCGGAGATCGTGCGCCTGTACACGGTGCTCCAGGGCGAGTCCCTCGACGAGTCGCACCCGGCCTACGCCTACTTCCAGCAGCGCGAGGAATGGGTCATGGACCTGTTCTCCCGCGCGGCCCGCACCGACCGCGTCCCGGGCGCCGCCGTCGTGACGACGGCCCGCGAGACGCTCGCCGCGATGGACGGGCTGCAGCTCCGCTGGCTGCGCTCCCCCACGACGGTGGACCTGGTCGCCGAGTGGGACGCCTTCGCCGAGAGGCTCCTCGCCGGGCGCTGACCCGCGATGTGTACGTCCGTACACATCGTGTGTACGATCGTCCGCATGCCGTCTCCCACCCTCGCGCGCCCGGCGCCGGACGTCCGGCGCGCGCGGGTCGCCGTCGCCGCGCTGTTCCTCACCAACGGCGCGCTGTTCGCGAACCTCGTGCCGCGGTACCCCGAGATCAAGGCCGGGCTCGACCTGGGCAACGCCACGTACGGGCTCGCCGTCGCAGCGTTCCCCGCGGGGGCCATCACCGCCGGGCTCGCCGCCGCGGCGCTCGTCCGCCGGTTCGGGTCGGCGCGCGTCGCCGTCGCCGGCACCGTGCTCACCGCGGCCGGGCTGCTGCTCGCGGGCCTGGCGCCCGCCCTGCCGCTGCTCGTCGTCGCGCTGTTCGCCGCGGGGGCGATGGACGCGTTCACCGACGTCGCGCAGAACGCGCACGGCCTGCGCGTGCAGCGCCGGTACGGCCGCTCGATCATCAACGGCTTCCACGCGCTGTGGTCGGTCGGCGCCGTCGTGGGCGGCGGCATGGCGGCCGCCGCCATCGCGCTCGGCCTGCCCCTCGGCGTCCACCTCGCGATCACGGGCTCGCTCTTCGCGGTGGTCGCGCTCGTCGCGCTCCGCTGGTGCCTGCCCGGGCTCGACGGCGAGGCTCCCGACGCCGTCGCCGCGGAGACCGCCGCGACCCCGGCCGGCGCCCCGGCAGGCGCGGAACCCGCAGGGGCCGGCGCAGCACTCGCGCGCGCGTCCCGCGCCCGCACGGCCGCCGTCCTCGCCGCGCTCGTGCTCGTCGCCGTCGCGGGCACCCTCGTCGAGGACGCGGGCAGCACGTGGGCCGCGGTCTACCTGTCCGGGTCGCTCGGCGCCCCCGCGACGCTCGCCGCCGCCGGCTTCGTCGCGCTCGTCGGCGCCCAGTTCGTCGGGCGCCTCGTCGGCGACCGCCTCGTGGACCGCTTCGGCCAGCGCGCCGTCGCCCGGACCGGGGGCGCGCTCGTCGCGCTCGGCACGGGCCTCGCGCTCGCGCTCCCCTCCGTGCCCGGCACGATCGCCGGGTTCGCCGCCGCCGGGTTCGGCGTCGCGACCCTCGTCCCGGCCGCGATGCAGCAGGCGGACGAGCTCCCCGGGCTGCGCGCGGGCACGGGTCTCACGCTCGTCTCGTGGCTCATGCGGCTCGGGTTCCTCCTGTCGCCGCCGATCGTCGGGCTCGTCGCCGACGCCACGAGCCTGCGGACCGGCCTGCTCGTGCTCCCGCTCGCGGGCGTCGTCGTCGTGCTGCTCGCCGGCGTCCTCGCACCGCGCCGCGCCACCAGCTCGCCGCACCACCCCGCCCCCCACGACCGCACCCTCGAGTCCCAGGAGACCAACGCATGACCACCGACTACTTCGCCGGCGACGACCGCACCAGCTACGAGCGCATGGCCGCAGGAGACCTCTACGTCGCCGACGACCCGGAGATCGCGCGCGGCGTCCAGCGCGGCCTGCGCCTCGTCGACGCCTACCACCGGGCGGTGCTCGACGGCGACGACGACGGCGCCCGCGCGATCCTCACCGACCTGCTCGGCTCGCTCGGCGAGGGCGCGTCGGTGAAGCCCCCGCTCGCGGTCGACTTCGGCAGCAACGTGCACCTCGGCGACCGGACGTTCGTCAACTCCGGGCTCACCGCCCTCGACGTCGCGGCGATCACCATCGGCGACGACTGCCTCCTCGGGCCGAACGTCCAGCTCCTCACCCCCACGCACCCCGTCGACCCCCAGCCGCGGCGCGACAAGCTCGAGGCCGCCGAGCCCATCACCCTCGGCGACAACGTGTGGCTCGGCGGCGGGGTCATCGTGTGCCCGGGCGTGACGATCGGCGACAACACCGTCGTGGGCGCGGGGTCCGTCGTCACGCGCGACCTGCCCGCGAACGTCGTGGCCGTCGGCAACCCGGCGCGCGTGATCCGCGAGAACATCTGAGCCGTGACCGAGACCCCCGCGCCCCCCGGCCCGACGGGCCGCGCGCGCCGCCACGACCCGGAGCGCCGCGACCGCATCATCGACGCGTGCCTCGACGTGATCGCGGAGCACGGGGTCGAAGGGACCTCGCACCGGCGCGTCGCGGCGGCGGCCGACGTCCCGCTCGGCTCCATGACGTACCACTTCGCCGGGATGGACGACCTGCTGCGCGAGGCGTTCGGCCGTTTCACGCGCGAGGCCGCCGCGCAGTTCGAGCGCCGCATGGGCGACGCGCGCACGCCCGAGGAGGCCGTCCAGGCCGTCACGACGCTCATCACGCACGACGTCTTCGCGACGCAGCGCGACCTCGTCCTGTCGCACGAGCTCTACACGCTCGCGGCGCGGGACCCGGCCTACCGGACGCTCACCAACGACTGGATGCGTCGCAGCCGCGCCGCGCTGGGCCGCCACTTCGACCCCGCGACGTGCCGCGTGCTCGACGCGTTCATCGAGGGCATGACGATCCACCGCGCGCTCGACACCGAGCCGCACGACGACGTCGACGTCCTCGGCGCGGTCCGCCGCCTCACGCGGGTCGGGCCGCCCGCGCCCCCTCCGCCGCGGTGACGTCGAACAGCTCGCACGTCACGCCGTAGTACGCGTCGGTCCTGCCGCGGGGGGTCATGCCGATCCGGCGGCACACCGCCTGGGACGCCGCGTTGTCGGGGTGCGTCACGGCGACGACCCGGTCGAGGCCGCGGGCGAACGCGTGCGCGAGGACGGCCGAGGCCGCCTCCGACGCATACCCGCGGCCCCACGCGGCGGGGTGGAAGTGCCACCCGATCTCCGTGTCGCCCGACGGCTGCAGCGGCTCGCCCGTGCCCGACGCCGGGATCGACTTGAGCAGGATGGTCCCCACGGGTGCGCCGTCGGGCAGACCGGCGCCGTCGTCCTCGCGCGGGACGACCGCCCAGACGCCGTGCGTGCCGTCGTCGACCTCCGCCCACGCGGCGACGCGCGCGAGCGCCTCGTCCCGGTGCTCCAGGACGCGCGGCGTCGTCCCGACGTACCGCATCACGTCCCAGCGGGAGTAGATGTCGAGCACGGCGTCGGCGTCGTCGGGCTGCCAGGGGCGGAGGGTCAGTCGGGGCGTCGTCAGCGTCTGCACCGCCCCAGGCTACGAGCCGGCGCGGGCCCTGGCCGACGGCGTCAGACGATCTTGGGGAAGGTGAGGAGGAAGCCCACGCCCACGACGAGCACCACGCACGCGAGCCCGACCATCGCCCACGAGGCGCGCTCCGAGCGGAACCGGCCGGCGAACGCCCCGAAGAACAGCACGAGCGCGAAGAGCACGGTCGTGAGGGTGTAGTTGTCGCCGCGCTGGTTGTTCACGAGCGCCTGCGCGAAGAGGGCGTCGGCCCGCTCGTCCGCCGCGGCGGCCTCGACCTCTCCCGGCGGGACGTACGTGTCGAGCGCGAACGGGCTCGGCGCCGCCGCGGGATTCTGCAGCGGGCGGGACGCGAGCCACTCGTCGAACGCGGGCCGGAAGTGGTCGGTGAACCGCGCGCGCGTGAACTCCTCCAGCTCTGTGTCCCCGGTCGCGTACGCCTCCAGCCACAGGCTGAAGACCTGCAGGTCGATCGACCGGGCGGTGTCGGCGTGCGCACGCTGGGTCGACGCCTCGATGCGCTGGGTCGACGCGCGCGAGAACGCGATCGACATCTCGCCGCCCCACTTGCTCGCCTCGAACCCGCTCCACGCGGTGAGCACGGCCGTCACGGCGAGCAGCACGACCGTCACGGTCTCCCGCAACGACCTGCCGCCCTTGCCCTCCGCGCCGTCGTCGGCCACGGCAGGACACTAGCCCTCCGCTCAGGGGTCCGCGCGGCGACGCCGCCCGCCCGGCGGCACGTGCCCAGGACAGCGCGACGAGCACCACCACGCGCGACGAACGCGCCGTTCGTCGCACACCGACCACCGTTCGTCGCACACCTCGACCGCCCGCCGTCGTGACGTGGATCACGGTCCGCCGCGGTTCCTAGCCTTCCGTGGTCGGACCGCAACGACGCGACCCTGGAGAGGCTCGATGACGACAGACACCCGCGCGGCGCGGAACGCCGCGGACGACGACCCGGAGATCGTGCCGGACCCGTCCCTGCCCCCCACCGCGGTGCCCGAGGAGCTTCCCGGGGCACAGGCGCGCACCCGCTGGACGCCGCAGAAGATCGCCCTGTGGGCCGCGATCTCCCTGCTCGGCGGCATCGCGTGGGTCATGCTCGCGGTCGTCCGCGGCGAGACCGTGAACGCGATCTGGTTCGTGTTCGCCGCCGTGTGCACGTACCTCATCGGGTACCGCTTCTACTCCAAGGTCATCGAGCGCTACATCACGCGCCCCGACGACCGCCGCGCGACGCCCGCCGAGGCCCGCGAGGACGGCAAGGACTACGTCCCGACCGACCGGCACGTGCTGTTCGGCCACCACTTCGCCGCGATCGCCGGCGCGGGCCCGCTCGTCGGCCCGGTGCTCGCCGCCCAGATGGGCTACCTGCCCGGCACGATCTGGATCATCGTCGGCGTCGTGCTCGCCGGCGCGGTGCAGGACTACCTCGTCCTGTTCTTCTCCATGCGCCGCGGCGGGCGGACCATCGGCCAGATGGCGCGCCAGGAGCTCGGCCGCGTGGGCGGCACCGCCGCGATCGTCGCGTCGCTGCTCATCATGATCATCATCGTCGCGATCCTCGCGCTCGTGGTCGTCAACGCGCTCGGCGAGAGCCCGTGGGGCGTGTTCTCCGTGTCGATGACGATCCCCATCGCGCTGTTCATGGGCGTCTACCTGCGGTACATCCGGCCCGGGAAGATCACCGAGGTCTCGGTCATCGGCTTCGTCCTGCTGCTCGCCGCGATCGTCGGTGGCGGCTGGATCGCGGACACCGCGTGGGGCGCCGAGCTCTTCCACCTCGACCGCACGACCATCGCGGTCGGCGTCATCGTGTACGGCTTCGTCGCCGCCGTCCTGCCCGTGTGGCTCCTGCTCGCGCCCCGCGACTACCTCTCGACGTTCATGAAGGTCGGCGTCATCGTCGTCCTCGCGGTCGCGGTGATCGTCGTGCGGCCCGAGATCACGGTGCCCGCGATCAGCGAGTTCGCGAGCGGCGAGACGGGCCCGGTCGTGTCCGGGGCGTTGTTCCCGTTCCTCTTCGTCACCATCGCGTGCGGCGCGCTGTCCGGCTTCCACGCGCTCATCGCGTCGGGCACGACGCCGAAGCTCGTCGAGAAGGAGCGCCAGACGCGCTTCATCGGCTACGGCGGCATGCTCATGGAGTCGTTCGTCGCGATCATGGCGCTCGTCGCCGCGATCTCCATCGACCGCGGCATCTACTTCGCGATGAACTCGTCCGCCGCCGCCACGGGCGGCACGGTCGAGGGCGCGGTCGCGTTCGTCAACGGGCTCGGCCTCATGGGCGTCAACCTCACGCCGGACATGCTCACGTCGACCGCGGAGGCCGTCGGCGAGCCGTCGATCGTGTCCCGCACGGGCGGCGCCCCGACGCTCGCGCTCGGCCTCGCGCACATCATGCAGCAGCTCGTGGGCGGCACCGCGATGATGGGCTTCTGGTACCACTTCGCCATCATGTTCGAGGCGCTGTTCATCCTCACCGCCGTCGACGCCGGCACGCGCGTCGCGCGGTTCATGCTCCAGGACACCCTCGGCAACGTGTCGCCGAAGTTCCGCGACGTCACGTGGCGGCCGGGCGTGTGGTTGTGCACCGCGATCATGGTCGCCGGGTGGGGCAGCATCCTCTACCTCGGCGTCACCGACCCGCTCGGCGGGATCAACACGTTCTTCCCGCTGTTCGGCATCGCGAACCAGCTCCTCGCGGCCATCGCTCTCGCCGTCGTGCTGGCGATCGTCGCCAAGCGCGGGCGCAGCTACCAGCGCTGGCTGTGGATCGTCGCGGCGCCGCTCGCGTTCACCGCGGTCATCACCATCTGGGCGTCGATCGAGAAGATCTTCTCCCCCGTCCCCGCGGTCGGGTACTGGGCCAACCACAACGCGTTCAAGGACGCGCTCGCCGCCGGCGAGACGTCGTTCGGCACCGCCGGCTCGGTCGAGGCGATGGAGGCGGTCGTCCGCAACACGTTCGTCCAGGGCACGCTCTCGATCGTGTTCGTCGTCCTCGCGATCGTCGTCATCGTCGCGTCGGTCCTCGTGACCGCGAAGGCGCTGCGCGACGGCGGCGGCGCCAACCACGAGGACCCGCCCGTCGCGTCGCGTCGGTTCGCCCCGGCCGACCTGTTCGCGACGAAGGCCGAGAAGGCGATCCAGAAGGAGTGGGCGGCGCTGCCGCCCGAGAAGCGCCCTGCCGCGACGGGGCACCGGTGACGGTGCGGCAGGGGACGCAGGGTCCCGCCACGACGGTCCGCGCGACCGTCGTGGCGGGGCTCCGCACCGCCGCGGCCCGCGTGCGCGACGGCGCGGTCCACGTCCGCTGGTACGTGCGGCAGGTGATGGGCGACGACGCGTACGCGACCTACGCCGCGCACCAGCGCGCGGTGCACCCGGGCGGCGTCGTCATGACCGAGCGCGAGTTCTGGCGCATGCGGCACGCCGAGCAGGACGCCAACCCGGGGTCGCGCTGCTGCTGACGGCCTAGGCTCGGCGCCGTGCTCCGCGTCCCCTTCGACCTGCTCCTGCCGCGGGTCTCCACCGCCGACGTCCGGCGGCGCGCCGCGGAGCTGCCCCGCCGCGGGCAGGAGGTCCGGGTCCGCGTGCGCGAAGACGTGCTGGTCGCGCGCCGCTGGGCCCCCGGCGCGCACGCGAGCGGGCACAGCGTGCTGCGCGCCCGGCTCACCGAGGAGCCCGACGGCGTCCGCCTGCGCGGGACGGTCGCCCCGAGCGGGCTGGACCTCGTGCTGGTGGCGATCTGGCTCGCCGCGACCGCCGGGATCGCGACGCTCGGCGCCGTCTACCAGAACGGGGTCGCGTGGCTCGTCGCGCTCCTCCCCCTCGCCTTCGGAGCGGTCTTCGCCGCCTGGCTGCCCGGGGCCGCACGGTCCGGTCACGACGTGCTGCTGCGGGCGCTCGCCGGCCTCGGCGAGGGGCGCGACCCCCACGGGCTACGGTGACGGGCGTGGCTCGCCCTCCCGTCCGCATCACGTCCGACCCGCCGCGGGGGACGTTCTCCGCGTGCACCCTCGTGCTCGCGACCGACCCCGAGACGGCGGCCGGGTGGGTCGCCGCTGCGTTCGGCGCGCTGCGCTGGAAGCGCCGGGCGTCCGGCACCGCGCACCGCGAGGGCGCGTCGTTGTGGGAGGTCGGGGGCGCGGCCCGCGCGTTCTTCCTCGACGACCTCGACGTGCTCCGCCTCGTCACCCCGCGTGCGGCGGCGTTCTTCTCCCACGGGCGGGCCGTCGCGACGGTCCAGCCCGACGGCGCCGCGCACCGGACCGTCGTCACGCTCTCCCTGGTCGAGGGCCAGCTCTCGTGCCGCGAGAGCTTCGGCGCCGTCGCGCGGCACCTGCACGAGGCCGCGGTCCGCGCCGGGGCGCTCCCGCCCGACGACGTCCCGGTGTGGACGAGCGCCTACGACCTGCCCGCCGGCTCCCCCGGCGACCCGCGGTCGCGCAAGCGCCTCTTCCGCGGTTCCTGAGCACCCGTACCTACCCGGGCATGACGATCTGCCGACGCCTACCGGTAGCCCAGGACGGGCGCTACGAGAGTCAGCCCCGTTCCAGCCGCGCGAGCTCGACGCCGTCGTGGTCGACGAGGACGAGCACGTCACCGTCGAGCCCGGCGCGGGCGGAGAGTGCCAGGAGGTACGGCACCGGCTCGCCCTCGCAGCCGATCTCGGTGTGCCCGCCCGAGGTGACGACCAGGCGCCCCTCGGCGCCGACTCGCCAGGTGCCGTCCGCGACGTTGCACCCGTCGGTCCCGGTCCACGAGCCGTCCTCCGCGAGGACGACGTGCGGGTCGGTCGCATAGTCGGTGCCGGGCTGCCAGCGGCCGACCAGGTCGCCCGCGGTGGCGGGCGCCGTGCCGTCGGGCAAGGGTGCGGCCGTCGTCGGCGCCGGCCCGGCCGTCTCCCCCGGGCGGAGGGGCGCGTCGGCGCCCGGTCCGGCGCACGAGGCGAGGAGCGCCACGGCGAGCACCGGGAGGGCCGTCGTCCTGCGCGGGGGACGTCGTCGGGTCATGTCTCGATCGTGTCGCCCGGTGGGCGAACCTTGCACCGCCCGGGCGGGCCGCCCGGCGCGAGGGCGCGGTGCCGTGGGACGATGCCGCCCGTGACGGAGCTGACCTTGCACGACGACGCCAAGCGCCGCGTGGTGCGCGCCAACCTCACGTTCGCCGCGGTCCTCGTGCCGATCCTCGGGCTCACGGCGGTCTCCCTGGGGATCAGCACGCGCAACCTCGCCCTCGCGCTGGGCTACGCCTGCGTCGTGCTCGCGATGATCCCGCTGACGTACGTGCTCGCGCGCCGGTTCACCGACCGCTCCCGCGTCACGTTCGGCGACGGGTCGGTGACGGTCCAGGGCTGGGGCCGGCCGCGGCGGTTCACGGTGGCCGAGATCGAGCGCGTCGTCACGGTCGACAGCATGGGGTTCGGGGGCATGACGCCGACGCACCACCTCATCGTCGTGGGGCCGACGAAGCGCCTCGCCCTGCTCGTCGGACAGATGTGGGACCGCGACCAGCTCTCGGCCGTCGCGCTCGACCTCGCGCACCGCGGCGTCCCGCTCAACCCGGTCCACCAGCCGGTCACGCCCGCGCAGCTGCGGGCGATGGACCCCCGGCTCGTGCCGTGGCGTCAGGCGCACCCGGTCGCGCTGGGCCTGTTCGTCGGGCTCGGCGTGCTGCTGTTCTTCCTGGTCGCGTTCGTCGTCATGGTCGCGTTCCTCGTCTGACCGCCGCGTCCGGCCGGGCGCGGTCGTGCCAGTAGCCCTGCGCGTGCACGCGCGAGCGGGCCACGCCCGCCGCCACGAGCTCGGCCCGGACGCGCGCGACCGTGGCGCTCTCCGTCGCGCACCACGCGTAGAAGCCGTCGCCCGCGGAGGCCGCGGACCGGCCGTGCACGGCGGCCCAGTCGCGGACGGCGCCCAGCACCGCCCGCTCGGCGCCGCGGCGTCGCAGGCGGGGCACGTGCTCGACGCGCACGGTCGCGGGCACGTCCCCGAGCGGGGCGTCCGCCGGGTCGTCGGCCTCGACGAGCAGGTCGGCCCGGACGTCAGGGCCGAGGCTCGCGAGGATCCCGCGCACCGCGGGCGCGGACGTCTCGTCCGCGACGAGGAGCACGTGCCCGACGGCGGGCCCCGGGTCCCACTGCGTGCCGTGGTCGGTCACGCCGAACCGCGCGTGCGGCGCGGACAGCAGGACGCGGTCCCCGACCGCCGCCCGCCGCGCCCAGGCGCTCGCCGGGCCCGCGGGCTCGTGCAGGTACAGGTCGAGGTCCACCTCGGCGACCTCCGGGCGCACGGCCACGGGCGTGTACGAGCGCATGACGGGGCGCACGTCGTCGTCGAGTCCGGACCACTCGCGGCGCCACGTGCTCTCGTCCGCGAGGCGCGCCCGGCGCGCGAGGCGGTCCGCGCCGGGCCCCGGGAGCAGGATCTTCACGCGCTGGTCGAGCCCGACGTCGGCGCATACGGCCAGGTCCGGCCCGGCGAGCGTCACGCGCACGAGGCGCGGGCCGACGTCGTGCACGCGCGCGACCGTCGTCGGGAAGAGCACGTTGGGCGACCGGTGGAACCGGCACCCGGCCGGGCTCCCGGCGGTCGCCGGGGCCCCGGCCGCCGCGTCAGGAGCTGGCACGGTCCTGCAGGAAGCGCTCGACGTCGTCGAGCACGGCCTGCCCGCCGAGCGGCCCGACGCCGCTGATCCAGAAGGACTGGTCCACGACGCGCACGTCGGGGAACGACGCGGCGTTGAGCGGGATCTCCGCGGGGACCGCGGACGCGTCGTCGGGGTCGGCGGCCGAGACGAGCACGAGGTCGGCGGCGGCCTCGGTCACGCGCTCCGGGGACAGGTCCACGGAGATGTCCTCGCCCCACTCCTGCTCCGGCGTCGTGAACCCGACGCACTCGAGCGTGCTGCCCGCGAACGACCGCGGCCCGTACGCGGACACGATGCCGTCGCGCGGGCGCAGAAGCTGCGCCGTCCCGGAGACGTCGTAGTCCTCCTGGAGCTGGGCGCACCGCGCGTCGTAGGCGTCGAGCAGGGCCTGGGCGTCCGCCTCCCGGCCGAGCGCGCGCCCGACGAGGAGCACGTTCTCCTGCCACGGGTCGGTCTGGGTCGCCATGAAGACGGTCGGCGCGACGCTCGCGAGCTGGTCGTACAGGTCGGAGTGGCGCGACTCCGTGCCGAGGATGAGGTCCGGCTCGAGCGCCGCGATGGCCTCCAGGTTCGGCTCGGGCACGGTGCCGACGACCTCGATCGCCTGCGCCTCCTCGCCGAGGTACGCGGGCACGCCCGCCTCGACGCTCAGCACGGCGGCGCCCACGGGGACGACGCCGAGCGCGACGGCGGTGTCCGTCTCGACGGGCTCGAGCGTCACGACGCGCTGCGGCGCCGCGTCGAGCTCGGCGGTCCCCCGCGCGTGCTCGACGGCGTACCCCGCCGCGGTGTCGTCCGGCGCCGGCGCGCCGGTCGCCGCGGGCTCGGGGTCGGACGAGCACGCCGCGAGGAGGGTCGCGGCGAGCACGAGGGCGGTGGTGGTGACGCTGCGGCGCACGCGCGGGCTCGACGTGGTCCGGGAGATCGGCACAGGAGGTTCCTTCGTCATGGGATAGGACTGCCTAACCTTATCTGCCCCACCGGGGTGGGTGACGCCGCGCTGGATACGATCACTGCATGTCCGGGCCCGTGTTCGCCGGCGCCGCCGCCGGTCTCGTCGTGGGCGTCCTGCTCACCCTCGGGCTCGTGCTCGCCTGGCGGCTCGCACGCGGGTCGCGCGAGCTCGGGAGCGACTCCGACCGGGCGACGTTCCGCACCCTCCACCTCGCGTCGCGCGCCGCGACGCACCTGCGCGACGGGCTCGACGGCGACGACGTCGGCCGCGCGGCCCGCTCCCTGCGCCAGCTCCTCGGCGCCGACGCGCTCGCCGTCGTCACGGCGGACGGCGCGGTCGCCCTCGACGGGAGCTCGACGCTCGAGCCCGACGCGCGGCGCGTCGCCGAGCGCGTCCTCGCGTCGGGACGGCGCCACGTCGAGAGCGGCGACGTCGAGGACGCCGTCGGGGCGCCCGTCGTCGCGGGCGGGCGCGTCGCCGGCGTCGTCGTGGCGTTCGCCGACACCGTGCGGCCGCCGCTGGTGCGCGCGACGGGCGAGGTGGCGCAGTGGTGCGCGGCGCAGCTCGAGCTCGCCGAGCTGGAGGCGTCGCGCACGGCGCTCGCGCAGGCCGAGCTGCGCGCGCTGCGCGCCCAGATCAGCCCGCACTTCGTCTACAACGCGCTCGGTGCCATCGCGTCGTTCATCAGTACCGACCCCGAGCGGGCGCGCGACCTCGTGCTCGACTTCGCCGACTTCACGCGCTACTCGTTCCGCGGGCGCGGCGACTTCACGACCCTCGCCGACGAGCTGCGCTCGATCCACTCCTACGTCGAGCTCGAGCGCGCCCGGTTCGGCGACCGCCTCGCCGTCACCCTGCAGATCGCGCCGGAGTCGCTGACGGCCGTCATCCCGTTCCTCTCCGTCCAGCCCCTCGTCGAGAACGCGGTGCGCCACGGCCTGGAGCCGCGCGAGCACGGCGGCACGATCGTCATCACCGCGCGCGACGAGGGCACCCAGACGGAGATCACGGTCGAGGACGACGGCGTCGGCATGGACCCGGCCGTCGTGCGCGAGCTCCTCACGTCGCGCGACACGACGCACGTGGGCCTCCGCAACGTCGACACGCGCGTGCGCCAGCTCTACGGCGACGACCACGCGCTCGACATCGAGACCGCGCCCGGCTCGGGCACGCTCGTGCGGCTGCGCGTCCCGCGGTCGCAGCCGCTGCACGAGACGGAGGTGAGCGTGCCGTGACCACCCCGGACCCGGCTCCGGCCGGTGGCGTCCCCGGCGGGGCGGGGGACGCCGTCGGGCTGGACGTGCTCGTCGCCGACGACGAGCGTCCCGTGCTCGACGAGCTCGTGGCCCTGCTCCGCCGCGACCCGCGCGTGCGCACCGTGCGCGGGGTCGCGAGCGGCTCCGAGGCGCTGCGCGAGCTCTCGTCGCGCACGGTGGACGCGGCGTTCCTCGACATCCACATGCCGGGGCTGACCGGCCTCGACCTCGCCCGCGCGCTCTCGCGGTTCGCCGACCGCCCGGCGGTGGTGTTCGTCACCGCCGACGAGGCGCGCGCGCTGGAGGCGTTCGACGTCGAGGCCGTCGACTACGTGCTCAAGCCCGTGCGGCGCGAGCGGCTCACGCGCGCCGTCGACCGCGTCGTCGAGCGCGTCGCGGAGCGCACGGCGGCGGGGCGCGCTCCCGCGACCGACGCGGCGGCACCGCCCGCGAGCGCCGCCGCTCCCCCACCGGTTGCCGGCGACCCGGCGGGCGGTGCGGCCCCGGCCGACGAGACGCTCGTCGTGACGGTCGGCACGACGACGCGCCTCGTCCGGCGCAGCGCGGTGCGGTGGGTGCAGGCGCAGGGCGACTACTCCCGGCTCGTGACGGACACCGAGCAGTTCCTCGTGCGCGAGCCGCTCTCCGACCTCGAGGAGCGGTGGGCGCCCGCGGGGTTCCTGCGCGTGCACCGGTCGTACCTCGTGGACCGCGCGGCCGTGACCGCGGCGCGGTTCGGCGGGGCGCAGCCCGCGCTCGTCGTCGCCGGGCACGAGGTCCCGGTGAGCCGGCGCATGGTGCCCGCGGTGCGCGAGGCGCTCCTCGGGCCGCACCGGGGCGCGCCGTGACGGGCACCGACCCGCGGCGGGACGCGCGCGTGCGCGTCCGGTCCACGGACGTCCCCGCCGCAAGCCCCGACCCTCGCCCCGGCCCCGGCGAGGGCGCCGCCCCGGGGGGCGGGGCGCCGTCGGGCACGGCGCGGACCGGCGAGCCGGACGACGCCGCGACCGCCTACACGCGCGGGCTCGTGCGGGCCCAGCTCCGGCTCGGGCTGGCGTGCGTGGCGTCGTTCCTCGCGGTCGTCACGCTGCTCACGGTGACGATGAGCGGCGTGCCCGCGCTGGACGACGTCGTGCTGCTCGGCGTGCCGCTGCCGTGGCTCGTGCACGCGTACGGCTTCTACCCGGTGATCGTCGCGTTCGCGGTCGTGTTCGCGGTCGCGGCGGCGCGCAACGAGCGCCGGTACCGCGCGCTCGCCGAGGGCGCGGGCGGGCCCGACGAGCCCGGCCCCGACGACAGCGGTGCGCCGTGACCAGCGCGCTGCCCCTCGTCGCGATCGCGCTGCTCCTGCTCGCGACCGGCCTCATCGGGTTCTACGGCCTGCGGATCTCGCGCACCACGAGCGACTTCTTCGTCGCGTCGCGCACCGTGCGGCCGGTCTGGAACGCGTCGGCGATCAGCGGCGAGTACCTGTCCGCGGGCACGTTCCTCGGGCTCTCCGGCCTCGTGCTGCTGTCCGGCGCGGAGGCGTTCTGGTTCCCCGTGGGGTACGCGGCGGGCTACCTGCTCGTCCTGCTGTTCGTCGCGGGCCCCCTGCGGCGCAGCGGCGCGTACACGATCCCCGACTTCGTGCACGCCCGGCTCGACTCCGTGGTCGCGCGCCGCGTGACGAGCGTGCTCGTGCTCGTCATCGGGTGGCTCTACGTGGTGCCGCAGCTCCACGGGGCGGCGCTCGTCATCACGAGCGTGGCCGCGGTGCCGCCGTGGGTCGGCTCGGTGGGGATCGCGGTCGTGGTGAGCGCCGTCGTCGCCGCGGGCGGGATGCGCTCCATCACGTTCGTCCAGGCGTTCCAGTTCTGGGTCAAGCTCACCGCCCTCGCGGTGCCGCTCGTCTTCGTGCTCATGGCGCTCGGCGGGGCGTTCGAGCCTGGCGGCGCCGTCGTCACGTTCGACCCCGGCGCCGTGTTCCCCCACGAGGCCGGGCCGGGCGGCCTCGACGCGTACGCGACCGTCTCGCTCCTGCTCGCCCTCCTGCTCGGCACGACCGGCCTGCCGCACGTCCTCGTGCGCTTCTACACCTCGCCCGACGGCGGCTCGGCTCGCCGCACGACCGTCGTCGTGCTCGTCATGATCAGCGTGTTCTACATGGTGTCGAGCACGCTCGGGCTCGTGGCGCGGGTCGTCGCGCCCGACCTCGCGGCGCCCGGCGTCGCGGACACGGTCGTCCTCACGCTGCCGACCCGCCTCGTGCCCGGGCTCGGCGGCGAGCTGCTCGCCGCGCTCGTCGTCGCCGGGGCGTTCGCCGCGTTCCTCGGGACGTCGTCGGGGCTCGTGGTCGCGCTGGCGGGCGTCGTGAGCCAGGACCTGTTCGGCGGCACCGTGCGGTCCTTCCGCTGGTCGGCGGTCGCGTGCACGCTCATCCCGCTCGCGTTCGCGCTCGTCACCATCCCGCAGGGCCTCGTGACGAGCGTCGGGACGGTGTTCGTCTTCGCCGCGTCCGCCCTGTCCCCCGTGATCCTGCTCGGCGTGTGGTGGCGCGGCCTCACCGCGCGCGGCGCGGTGGCGGGCATGGTCGTGGGCGCCGTCCTGTGCGCGACGGCGCTGCTCGCGTCGTCCGCGCTCGTCGCCGCGGGGTACGGGAGCCCGTCCGGCGACACGGCCGACGGCGTCCCCGGCGTCGTGCGCGCCCTGCTCGCCCAGCCCGCCGCCTGGACCATCCCGCTCGCGACGGCGACCGTCGTCGTCGTGTCGCTCCTCGACCGGCGCGGCCCGCCGCTGCGCACCGACCGGTTCCTCCGCCGTCTGCACGTGCCCGAGCGCCGTCGGGCCTGAGACTCGTCGCACCGGGAGCGCCGACGACCCTCCGCATCTCACCTGGCGGGCGCTCTCGACCGCATGTCGGATGGGTCGTAGGATCGTGGCAACCATCCAGAGCGGTCGAGAGTCCTGGCTCGACGACACCGCAGCAACCCGCCGACGGAAGCCTCCCGAGGACAAAGGTGCTAACGCCAGGGTCGATGGAGTGACGCATGACCTCAGAGGCATCCTTCGCGCACCGTCCGGGCCGTCCTCGACCCACGGTGTCGTTCGAGCTCATGCCCCCGCGCCGACCGGACGCGGCCCCGAAGTTCTGGGAGACGGCACGCCGTCTCGTCGCGACGCACCCCGACTTCGTGTCCGTGACGTACGGCGCCGCAGGCACCGACCGCGCGACCGCGCGCCAGGTCGTCGGACGCCTGCTCCAGGGCACGCCCGTGCTGCCGATCGCGCACCTCACGTGCGTCGGGGCGTCGCGCGAGGACGTGGAGTCGGTCATCACCGACTTCCTCGACGAGGGCGTGCGGAGCTTCCTCGCGCTGCGGGGCGACCCGCCGCGCGACCAGCCGGACTGGCAGCCCGCACCCGACGGCGTCCGGTCGTCGACCGAGCTCGTCGCCCTGCTGCGCGAGGTCGAGGCGTCGCGCTGCGCGTCCGACCCGGCCGTCGCGCTGCGCGGCGCGGCCCGGCCGCTGACGATCGCCGTCGCGACGTTCTGCGACGGCAACCCCGCCGCCGGAACGACGCGCGCCCAGGAGGTGCGCCGCCTCTGGCAGAAGCAGCAGGCCGGCGCGAGCTTCGCGATCACGCAGCTCTTCTACGACGCGTCGTCGTACACCGACTTCGTCGCCGAGGCCCGCGCGGCCGGCGTGACGATCCCCATCCTCGCCGGGCTGCTGCCCACGACGGAGCCCGCGCGGCTCCGTCGCGTCGAGGAGCTCACGGGCGTGCGCCCGCCCCAGCACCTGCTGGACGCGCTCGACGCCCTGCCCGACCCGGAGGCGCAGCACGCCTACGGGATCGCGTACTCGGTCGACCTCGCGCAGCGCGTCCTCGACGCGGGCACGCCCGGTCTGCACGTGTACACGTTCAACAAGCACCGCGCCGCTCTTGACCTGCTCGAGGGTGTCCACCTCGGCGGCGGGTCGGTCGGGACCGGGGGCGGCGCCAGCGCCGCCGCCGCCCCGCTCGTCCCGGACCTGGCCAGCGGGCCGTGGGTCACCGGCACCTCCCTGCCCACGACGAGCGCCGCCACGCACGGCGCGCCCGTCTGACCGGTCCTCCGGACCAGCAAGAGGTTTCGATCATGGCCACTTCCGTACACTCCCCTACCCAGAACCCGGTCGGCTTCCCCGCCGGCACCGTGCTCGGCTACCCGCGCATCGGTCGCCGCCGCGAGCTGAAGAAGGCCGTCGAGGCGTTCTGGGCCGGCAAGACCTCGGCCGAGGAGCTCGAGGCCACGGCCCGCGAGCTGCGCCTCGCGACCGTGCGCCGGCTCGTCGACCTCGGCCTCGGCGCCGACGACGCGTCCGTCCCCGGCTCGTTCTCCTTCTACGACCAGGTGCTCGACGTCGCCGCGGCCCTCGGGGCGGTCCCGTCGCGGTTCGCGCCGCTGACCGACGACGCGGGCCGCCTCGACCTCGCGGGCTACTTCACCGTGGCGCGCGGCCAGGGGGACGACGCCCCGCTCGAGATGACCAAGTGGTTCGACACGAACTACCACTACCTGGTCCCCGAGATCGGCCCGGACACCCCGATCCGCTTCGTCGACGACCGCGTCGTGCGCGAGTTCGTCGAGGCGAAGGAAGCCGGCGTCGTGACGCGGCCCGTCGTCGTCGGGCCGGTGACGTTCCTGGCGCTGTCCAAGGCCGCGGACGACGCGCCCGCCGGGTACTCGCCGCTCGACCGCCTCGACGACGTCGTCGCCGCCTACGCCGACCTGCTGCGCGCGCTCGCCGCGGCGGGGGCGCCGTGGGTCCAGCTCGACGAGCCGATCCTCGTCACCGACTCGGTCGACGTGCCGTTCACCGAGCTCGCCGCCGCCGTGGGGTCCGCGTACCGCGCCCTCGCGACCGACCTCCGCCCGGTGCCGAGCCCGGGGTCTTCGGCGGCCTCGTCCGCAAACCCGGCGGCAACCCCTGGTTCGGCGCAGGACGCGCGGCCCGCGATCCTCGTCGCCACGCCGTTCGGCGGGCTGGAGACGTCGCCGGACGGCGACGGCGCGACCTTCGACTTCCTGGCGACCCTCGCGGGCACGGACGTCGAAGCGATCGCGATCGACGCCGTCCGTGCGGACCTTCCGGACTCGCCCTACGACGACCTCCTGACGAAGACGCTCGTCGTCGGCGCGATCGACGGGCACAACGTGTGGCGCGCCGACCTCTCGGCAAAGCTCGACACGCTGACCGCCGCGCGCAGCCTCGGTGCGGGCGCGGTCGCCGTCGGCACGTCGACGTCGCTGCTGCACGTGCCGCACGACGTCGAGGACGAGACGTTCGCCGAGCCCGGCACGGCGTCGGGCACGACGCTCGACCCGCGCCTGCGCGACTGGCTCGCGTTCGCGGACCAGAAGGTCGGCGAGGTCGCGACGCTCGCCCGCGCGCTGACCGAGGGTCGCGACGCCGTCGCGGAGGAGATCGAGGCGTCCCGCGCGGCGGTGGCGTCGCGCGCGGAGGCGAGCGGCGTCGTCGTGCCCGCGGTGCGCGAGCGTGCGGCCGCGCTGACCGACGCGGACTTCGCGCGCGGTGACTACGCCGAGCGTGCGGCCGCGCAGCAGGAGCGCCTGAACCTGCCGCCGCTGCCCACGACGACGATCGGCTCGTTCCCGCAGACGCCGGAGATCCGCCGCGCCCGCGCGCTGTGGACGAAGGGCGAGCTGTCGGACGCGGACTACACGACCGCGATGCGTGAGGAGATCGCGCGCGTCGTCGCGATCCAGGAGGAGCTGGGCCTCGACGTCCTCGTGCACGGCGAGCCCGAGCGCAACGACATGGTGCAGTACTTCGCGGAGCACCTCGACGGGTTCGCGGTCACGGCGAACGGCTGGGTGCAGTCGTACGGGTCGCGCTGCGTGCGCCCGCCGATCCTGTGGGGCGACGTGACGCGGCCCGCGCCGATCACGGTCGAGTGGTCCGCGTACACGGCGTCGCTCACCGAGAAGCCCGTCAAGGGCATGCTCACCGGGCCCGTGACGATCCTCGCGTGGTCGTTCGTGCGCGACGACCAGCCTCTCGGCGACACGGCGAACCAGGTGGGCCTCGCGCTGCGCGACGAGATCGCGGACCTCGAGGCCGCCGGCATCGGGATCGTCCAGGTCGACGAGCCCGCGCTGCGCGAGCTCCTGCCGCTGCGCCGCGCGGACCAGCCGGCGTACCTCGACTGGTCCGTCGGGTCGTTCCGGCTCGCGACGTCGGGCGTGGAGGCGGCGACGCAGATCCACACGCACCTGTGCTACTCGGAGTTCGGCGAGGTCATCGGCGCGATCGACGGCCTCGACGCCGACGTGACGTCGGTCGAGGCGGCGCGCTCGCGCATGGAGATCGTGCCGGAGCTGCGCGACGCCGGGTACTCGCGCGGCATCGGGCCGGGCGTCTACGACATCCACAGCCCGCGCGTGCCCTCGACGGAGGAGGTCACCGAGCTGCTGGAGCTCGCCGTGAAGTCGATCGACCCGCGCGTCGTCTGGGTCAACCCCGACTGCGGCCTGAAGACCCGCCGCTACGAGGAGACCGTGCCGTCGCTCGAGCACCTCGTCACCGCGGCGAAGGCCGTCCGGGCCACGCTCGGCTGACCCCGGAGACGCCGGAGGCCGGGTCCCGTCAGGACCCGGCCTCCGTGTCGAGGGTGTCAGCGCTCGGTCGTGCCCGTGCCCGCCATCGGGAGGGCGAAGGCGAGCGTCGCCGCCGCGAGGCCGCCCACGAAGAGCCACACACCGCCGTCGACGCCGGACATGCCCGACCCCATGAGCACGAGCCCGCCGACGAACAGCGCGAACGCCACGACGAACCGTGCGACCGCGCCCGCGTGACCGGGGATGTCGCGCCCTTCGGTCCCGGTGGGGAGGGGGCTGTGCGCCGCCTGCTCGCTGGACGTGGTCATGGGGTTCTCCTTCTGAGGTCGGAACGGGAGCCGGACGTCGCCGTCGGCGATCAGTCCAGGTAGTTCTCCACCGTACCGGGGTCTCGCACCGTCGCCGCATCGGGGTCGCCACCGAACTCGCGCGCGGCGCCGCGCTGGCGCAGCAGGTCCCAGCACTGGTCGAGCTCGACCTCGATCGCGCGGAGCCGCTCCTGCTCCTGCGGGCCCGAGATCTCGCCCCGGGCGAGCTGCTCCCGGAGCCGGTGCTCCTGCGCCACGAGCTCGCTGATCGTGCTGCGGATGCCGCCGTCGGTCGTCATGCCGTCCACGGTATGCCCGACGGCGCAGGCGCGCCCCGGGAGGCCGGGCCCCACGCGGGCGCGGCGTCGGCGGTGCGCCCTAGGCTCGTCGCATGACGACGACGATCGGGCGCACGGTCCTGCTCTGCCGCGACCTCGACGCGAGCGCCGCGTTCTGGGCCGACGGGTTCGGCTTCCGCACGTTGTTCCAGGGGGAGACGGAAGGGTTCCCGCTGCTCCACGTCGGCCCCGGACGCGTCGACGAGCCCGGCCTGTGGCTCGTGCCGCTCCCCGAGGGCGGCGCGCCGCTCGTCCGGCACGGCCTGCCCAACCTCGTGCTCTACGTCGACGACCTCGACGCGACCCTCGCACGCCTCGCCGCGGCCGGGGTCGAGCCGTTCGTCGGGCCCGACGCCGACGCCGAGACCGGCGACCGGTTCGCGCACGTCCACGACCCCGACGGGCACCGGGTCGTCGTCGTGCAGCTCGGGACGACGACCGACCCCGCGTAGCGGGCTAGCGGGCCGGCACCCACGTCGCGTCGTCGGCGAGGATCGTCACCTCGTCCTGGTCGACGACGACGAACCCGCCCCCGATCCGCAGCTCGGCCGTCGGACGGTCCGGGGTGCGCAGACGCACCCGGCCCGCCGTGAGCGACGCCGCGACCGGCTGGTGCCGCGGCAGGATGCCCAGCGTGCCCGACGCCGCGGGGACCGTCACGCTCCGCGCCTCCCCCGCCCAGAACACCCCGGACGGCACCACCACCTCCACGGACACCAGCCGCTCCCCGGCGGGTGCGGCGGTCTCGGACGGGGACGGCAGGGCGACGGGCACGGAGTTCCTCCCGGACGGTGGACGGCGGAACCTCCGAGTCTGGCCGGGCGATCCGCTCGCCGGGTCCAGCACTTCGTCACCCGGGTGGGGCCGAAGGTCACCGGGGAACCACCCGCCGCGGTGGTGCCGGCGAGCGGCCCGCGCGCCGACCGTGGGTGGCCCGCGTCACGATGGGTGCATGAGCACCCACGCGCACGGCATCCACCACTCGATCGACTACGTCGAGCTCCCCGTGACCGACCTCGCCGCCGCGCAGGCGTTCTACGGCGCGGCCTTGGGCTGGGAGTTCGTCCCCTACGGCCCCGGGTACGCCGGGATCCGCACGGCGGCAGAGTCCGGCGCGGACGAGGCCGGCGGTCTGCGTCTGGCCGAGTCGGGCGACGTGACCCGCGGCGGTCCGTTCGTCCTGCTGTTCTCCGAGGACCTCGACGCGACGCTCGCCGCCGTGCGGGACGCGGGCGGTGAGGTGGTCGAGGGCCCGTACGAGTTCCCCGGCGGCCGTCGGTTCCACTTCCTCGACCCGAGCGGCAACGAGCTGGGCGTCTGGGCGACGTCCTGAGGGACGGCGTCGGCCGTCGCGCCGGGGGTGCGCGGCGACCCGGGCGACAATCACGTTGACGACGGCGGGTGCCGAGGCGCACCATCGAGGGTGACGGTTGCCGTGGGCAGCCGTCCGTCGTGCCGGACGGGCACGACCACGGTTCAGGATCGCGCCGACGGCGCGCCGCACGGGACGAGGAGACGCGGATGCACGGCACCGCAGGCTGCGAGGTGGCCATGGCGGCCTGCTCGGGCGCCCTCTCCCCCCGCACCGTCACCCGCTGAGACCACCGGGCCGCAGGCCGTCGTCCCCGACGCCCGCCGCGCTCCGGGGCGCACCGCCGTCCGACGACCCCGTCGTCGCCCGGCCGCGCCGGTCACGACGCGACGGCTGCGGGCACGCCGTCCTCCCCGCCCCCGGCGGCGCCGTCGTGCGCCCGGGCGAGCACGCGTCGTCGTGCACGCTCGCCGGGCTGCGGACCGTCCTGACACGGAAGCAGCGAACCCATGAACCCCCTGACCGAGAAGCAGATCCGCGCGTCGTTCGTCAACGCGTCCAAGCGCGAGGCCGCGCAGGCGACCCTCCCCGACCTCGACACGCTCGACTGGGACCGCCTCGACTACCTCGGGTGGCGCGACCGCAAGGCCCCGCTCCTCGCGTACGCCGTCGTGGAGGTCGACGGCGAGCCGCGCGGCGTCCTGCTGCGCTCGACCGACGCCAAGACGGGCGGACGGCGCAAGCGCGCGGTGTGCGCGTGGTGCGAGGACGTCGTCGTGACGGACGACGTCAGCCTCTACGTGGCGCGCCGCGCCGGGGCCGCCGGGCGCCGCGGCAACACCGTCGGCACCCTCATCTGCACGCAGTTCCTCTGCTCGCAGAACGTCCGCCGGGCCCCGACCCGCACCGAGATGGGCGACGACGCGTCGATGCGCGAGCTGTTCGTCGAGCTCCGCGTCGACGGCCTCCGCGAGCGCTCCGCGCGCTTCGTCACCGAGGTCATGCGCGACGTGTGACCGACCGCGGCTCTCCCTCGGCGGACCCAGGCTCTACCTCGGCGGACCCGGGCTCTCCCCCGCGCCAGGAGGGCCACCAGTTCCACCGGCCCAGGAGCGTCATCGTCGCGGGCAGCAGCAGCCCGCGCACGACGGTGACGTCGAGGAGCACGGCGACGGCCATGCCGACGCCGACCTCCTTCATCGCGACGAGCTCGCCCGCCGCGAAGCCGAGGAACACGATGCCGATGGCGACGGCCGCCGTCGTGACGACCGGGCCGGACGCGGTGATGCCGCGGAGCACGGCCCGGTCGTTCGCGACGCGCGGGTCCTCGCCGGGCGGGCGGGCGCGCCACTCCTCCGCGGTGCGGGACAGCAGGAAGACCTCGTAGTCGGTCGAGAGGCCGAACACGAGCATGCCGACGAGCAGGGGCGTCGTGACGTCGAGCGCGCCCCACGGCTCGAACCCGAGGAGCGAGGCGCCGACGCCGTGCTGGAACACGGAGACGAGGACGCCGAGCGTCGCCGCGAGCGTGAGGAGGTTGAGCACGAGGGCCTTGAGCGGCACGACGAGCGAGCCGGTGAGCAGGAAGAGCAGCACGAAGGTCGCGAGCACCACGACCCCGGCGGCGAGCGGGAGCCGCTGCACGAGGTGCTCCTGGGTGTCGACGACCTCGGCGGCCGGTCCGGCGACCAGCACCTCGAGGTCGGTGTCGAGGGCGCGCACGGCGTGCACGAGGTCCTGCGCCTCCTGGGCCGTCGCGTCACCGCCCGGGCCGACGTCGGGCGTGAGGTCGACGACGGTGACCTCGGGCGGGTAGCCGGTGTCCTGCACGGCGTCCTCGACACCGGGCAGGGCGGCGGCCCGGTCGAGGAGGTCGGGCACCGCCGGGTCGTCGACCGGGCCCTCCACGAGCACGGTGACGGGCGCGACGCCGAGGTCGGCGAAGCGGGAGGTGGTGGCGTCGGCGGCGAGGCGCGCCTCGGCGTCGGCGGGCAGCGAGCGGACCTCCGAGCTGCCGAGCGTGAGCGAGCCGAGGGGCACGGCGAGCGCGAGCAGGAGCGCCGTCGCGCCGAGCGTGACGAGCACGGCGTGGCGCTGCGCGGTGCGCGCGAGCCGGCCCAGCGTGCCGGCGCCGCCGCGGCCCGTCCACGGGTGGGACCAGGTGCGGGCGCCCGGCGCGGGGATCGCGCGGTGCCACGTGGCGACGAGCGCGGGGACGAGCGTGAGCCCGGCGGCGGTCGCGACGAGCACCACGATCGCGCCGCCCACCGCCATGCCGGAGAGCAGGGAGTCGCCGAGCAGGAGGAGCCCGGCGAGCGAGATCGCGACGGCGAGGCCGGAGGCGAGCACGGCGCGGCCGGCGGTCGCGAGCGTGCGTCCGACGAGCTCGTCGAGCGGGAGGCCCGGGGACGCGGCGCGCTCCTCGCGGAAGCGCGCGAGCACGAGCAGCGAGTAGTCGACAGTCAGGCCGAGACCGAGCAGGGTCACGACGTTCACCGCGAACTCGTTGACGGGCACGACGCCGAGCAGCCCGCTGAGCACGAGCAGCGCGACCGCGATCGCGGCGAGCGCGGAGAGCAGCGGGACCAGGCCGGCCCGCAGGCCGCCGAGGACGACGACGAGCACGACGAGGAGCACCGCGATCGCGATCCCCTCGCCCACCGCGGCGTCGGTGATCGCCTGCTCGACGAACGCCTCCTCCGCGAGCAGCGCGCCGCCCACGAGCACCTCGGGGGTGTCGACGCTGTGCAGCGCGTCGGCGACGCGGTGCGCGAGGGCGAGCGCCTCGTCGTCGGACAGCGCGGGGTCGAGCTCGACGACGACGAGCGAGCCCTGCGCGTCGTCGGCGATGAGCCCACCGCCCGTGTAGGCGTCGGAGAGCTCGACGACGCCGGGCATCGCGCGGATGCCGTGCATGACCTCGCTCGCCTGGGCGATGAGGTCGGCGGAGAAGTGGTCGCGGCCGGACAGCACCGCGACGACGGTCTCGCCCTCGGGGGCGAGCTCCTCGAGGCGTTCCGCCGCGAGGGCGGACGCGCTGCCCGGCGGGGCGGGGTCGACGTCGGAGGTCTTGTCGAAGACCGCCCCGCCGAGCACGGCGCCCGCGACGAGGAGGACGGCCCAGACGACGAGGACCACGCCCCGGCGGCGGGCGGCGAACCGTCCGGTCCGGTGCAGGAGGCGTCCGAGCGTCATGGGTGCTCCCCTCGTCGGGAACTCGTCGGGGAGTCGTGGGGTCGGCCTCGGCCGGCTCGCCCACGACGTTCGTGCGGTGCGTCCGTGCGGCGGCGCGCGGACGTGAGCACCCTACGCGAGGGTGGGAGCGCCGTCGGACCGCGCTCCGCCCTGCGGGGACGCCCTGCCGGGCGCCGGACGAGACGGGTCGGGCGGGGGCGGCTCGTGCCGCCGCCCCCGCCCGGTGCGACCCGGGGCGGACGGCTCACGCCGCCCGCCCCGGGTCATCGGCTCAGCCGCAGCTGACGGCCTCGTAGGCGGCGTCCGCCCCGAACGTCCGGCCGTCACCGGTCGCGGAGACCTGCGCGGCGCCGGCCTCGACCGACGTGGCACGCGTCGCGAACGACTGGTACGCGGAGGCACCCGGCTGGACGCCGGTCACCGTCTTCGTCCCGAACGGCGTCGTGAGCGTGACGTCCGCCGGCACCGTGTCGTCGTTCGTGGCACGGACCGCGACGTAGACCTTGCCCGCGAGGCAGCGGGTCTGGACCGTCGTCGAGATCGCGAGCTCCTCGACGGGCTCGTCGGTCAGCTCCTTGAACCGGATGTTCCGGTAGTTGACCATCTCGCCGTTGCCGTGGTTCTGGATCCCCACGAAGCTGTTGACCAGGCGGGCCGGGTCGCTGCTCGTGAAGTCGTTGACCAGCACGTCGTTGAGGTAGACCCGGATGCGGTCGCCCTCGACGCGGATGTCGTACGCGTTCCACTGGCCGACCGGCTTGAGCGAGGCCTCGACGGCCGCGGCGTCGGCACCCTGGAACGTGTAGATGGCACCCGTGGTGCGGTCGGCGGCGTCGGTCGCGTCGATCTGGATCTCGTAGCCCTTGTTGACGGCCACCCACGGGTCGTCGCCCGGGTTCGGGAACCCGACGAACACGCCGCCGTTGTCGTCCTTGAGGAGCTTCCAGTCGAGCTTCAGGCTGTAGCTGTCACCGAGCTCCTGGTTGTACCAGAGCAGGCCCATGCCGCCCGCGCCCTGGATCGAGCAGTCCTCCTGGCGGCCGAAGCCACCCGGACCGGCCATGCGCCAGCCCTCCTGGAGGCTCGCGAGGGTGCCGTCGAAGAGGGCGGTGTAGCCGTCCTCGACCTCGCCCGGGGTGCAGATGTCCGGGTTCTCGCCGATCGAGAGCACGTCGATGTTGATGTTGCCCTGGTCGCCCGTCTCGTACGCGAGCGTGATGGTGTTCGTGCCGGCCTGGAGCTCGAGGTCGCGCGTCTGCACGCCCCAGTCCTTCCAGCTCCCCGTGGTCGGGAAGTTCCACTGGCCGAGGTCCTGGCCGTTCACGTGGAGCGAGACGTTCTTGGACCGCAGCTCGGTGTACGGGTGGATGCCGTTGGCGTAGCGCACGTTCACCGGGTAGGTGCCCGCCTCGGGGACGGTCACGGAGAACGTGCGGCCGGAGCCGACGCTCGTCATGCCCGCGGCGAAGCCGGAGCCGGAGTAGTTGCTGTGGTCCGAGCCGATGCTCGAGCCGCCGAGGGGCTGGGCCAGCTCCGCCTCGTACCAGCCGCGGTCGGCCGGGGCGACGTAGCCGGGCAGCGAGTTGAGCGTGTACCAGGCCTCGGTGCTGAGGAGCTCCGCGCCGTCGGCCGAGGCGAACGGGCGCGGGGACCGGACGTAAACGACGTGGCCGGGCTTGAGACCGTCGATCTTCAGCGTGACGGTCGTGCGGTCCTCGGACACCTGGGCGTCCGTGACGAAGAGCGGCTGCTCGTCGACCTTCGGGCCGCCGTACTGCTGCGTCGGCACGTAGCGCCACTGCTTGATCTGGTACGCGTCGGCGAGGTTCTCGACGACCTCGTCGGAGACCGGGTCGGTGTACTCGATCTCGAAGCCGCCCTCGACCACGCGCATCTCCTTCATGTCGAAGGAGTCCTCGTTGACGGGGACGAGCTTCTGGAGGCCGAACCGGAGCTTGCCGGACTCGCCCCAGTTGCCGCCCTCACCGGTGCCGCCGGCGTAGAGCGCGCCGTCGGGGCCGTAGATGACGCGGTTCACGCCGACCTCGAGGCCCGCGGTGTGGCGGAAGACCGCACCCTGGAACTCGCCGTCGACCCTCTCGAGGAACGCGCGCTGGATGCCGCCGTACGTGACGTCGCCGAGCAGCATCTGGCCCGCGAACTCGCCGTCCTCGACGAGGATCGGGTTGCCCGGGGAGTTGGCGATCTCGTTCTGCGGCAGCCACACGGCCGGCGGGGCGACGGGGTTCGAGTCGAACGGCCCGGCCGGGTTCGTGTAGTGGTTGTAGAACTTGTCCTGCTGGATGTGGATGAGCTTGTTCGACGGCAGCCAGGCGCCCTGGTTGTCCGTCGCGAAGATCTCGCCCTCGGGGCCGAAGCCGATGCCGTTCGGCGTGCGGAGGCCGCCCGCGACGTAGCTCACCTCGCCCGTCTCGCGGTCGATCTTGATCGACGTGCCGCGGTTGGCCGCGGGCTGCGGGTTCGTCGTCGCGCCGCCGTTGTTGATGGCCACGGAGAGGTTGACGTAGAAGTAGTCCTCGTCGTGGATCAGGCCGAACGCGAACTCGTGGAAGTTGCCGCCGTCGGGCCACTCCGCGATCTTCGTGTGGGTGTCGTAGAAGCCGTCGCCGTCGGGGTCGGTGAGCTGCGTGAGCTGGTACCGCTCCGAGACGAAGATCGAGTCCTCGACGACCTCGATGCCCATCGGGTTGAGCAGCTCGTCCGCGACGAGCGTCGCCGTGACGTCCTCGGGGCCGTCGGCCGTGGTGACGCCGTCGAGGAAGTACACCTCGCCGGACACCGGGTCGGGGCGCCAGCCGCCGGAGCTGACCTCGCCCGTCGTCACGACGGCGAGCTGCTCGTCCGGCGTGAACGCCAGCCCGGAGACCTTGGGCTCGAAGCCCGCGGGGCGCAGGTCGACGAGCTCGTAGTTGGGGTTGACGGAGTCGAGCCGCAGGCCGTCGCCGGCCGTGTCGGTCGCGCCCTCGCAGTACTTGTAGCCGGGCGCGGTCACGCGCACGACGCCGGCCTCGGTGCTGAGCGCCGACGTCGGGATCACCTGGAAGGAGGAACTGCCCGGCGTCTTCCACGCGAGCGTGAGGCGCTGCTTGTCGCTGCCCTCGTAGTAGTCGACCCGCAGGTCGTGCACGCCCGCGGTGAGCGTCGCGCTGCCCTCGACGGAGGTCGAGTCGTTGGGGCCGTCGTTCTCGAGGACGAGCTGGCCGTCGATGTAGACGAGCGCGCCGTCGTCGTTGGTCACGCGGAACTGGTACTGGCCGTCCGCGGGGACGTGCAGGTTCGCGCTCACCTGCGAGATGAAGTTGTCCTCGGCGCCGAACTGCTCGGCCGTGGACCAGTCGATGGTCGGCATGAGCTTGTCGACGTTGGGCGTCTGCCCGGACTTCAGGGTGCAGACCCCGCCGGGGTTCTGCGCGAGCTGGAAGGTCCGCAGCGTGACGCCGGGCTCCTGCTCGGGGAGCTCTGCCGCGGCGGGGACGGCCCAGCCCGCGACGACCAGGGCGCCGAGGGTGAGGGCGGCCGCGCCGCGTCGGTACCTGATCCGGCGGGACACCGGCAGGCTGGTGCGTTCGAGCATCGTTGCTCCTTACTCGGTCGGACTACGAGTCCACGGAGCGTAACCCCTGCCTGGCTCCGTCGATGACAACGCTGGACAGGCTAGCCCCCGTTCTATCGATGTGTCTACAACTTCCGTCTCGCCGTCGACAAAAGTCGTCCCACCAGCGGGGACGTACGCTCACGGCATGACCGCACGCCACGGCGACATCGCCGACCGGACCGCGTCCCGCCCGTTCGCCCAGGTCGACGTCTTCACCCGCACGCCGACCCTCGGGAACCCCGTCGCGGTCGTGCTCGACGCCGTCGACCTCACGGACGAGCAGATGGCCGCCTTCGCGCGCTGGACCAACCTCTCCGAGACGACGTTCCTCCTGCCGCCCACGCCCGACGGCGCAGCGGGCGGTGCCGACTACCGCCTGCGGATCTTCACCCCGGCGGGCGAGCTGCCGTTCGCGGGTCACCCGACGCTCGGGTCGTGCCACGCGTGGCTCGAGGCGGGCGGCACACCGCGCGCGGGGGACGTCGTCGTGCAGGAGTGCGGCGTCGGGCTCGTGACGGTCCGGCGCGAGGAGGGCACGGAGCGGCTCGCGTTCGCCGCGCCCGCGCTGCTGACCGACGAGCCGGTCCCGGCCGACGACCTCGCCGCGATCGTCGCCGCGCTCGGCGTCCCCGACGCGGCCGTGCTCGACCACCGGGTGCTCGACAACGGTCCGGGCTGGCGCGTCGTCCTGCTCGACTCCGCCGCGCGCGTCGCGGGCCTGACCCCCGACTGGACCCGGCTGCGCGCGGAGCACCCCGACCTCTCGGTGGGCGTCGCCGGCCTGCACGGGGACGACGGCGGCCCCGACGGCACCGCCGTCGAGGTGCGCGGGTTCGCGCTCGCCATGGGCATCCCCGAGGACCCGGTCACCGGGAGCCTCAACGCCGTCGTCGGGCAGTGGCTCACGCGCGACGGCCGCCTCCCCGGGCGCTACGTCGCCGCCCAGGGCGCCGCGCTCGGCCGGGCGGGGCGCGTGCACGTCGAGCGCGACGACGCCGGGACCGTCTGGGTCGGCGGGTCGAGCGTCACGTGCGTCGCGGGGACCGTCCGCCTCTGACGGGTCGCCGCCGCGGAAAACGGAGGCCCGGGGGCCTGCCCGCTCCGTAGACTGGGGCAAGTGTCAACAAACCCTCCGGTTTCCGGGACGGCGCGCGCCCTGACGGACCGCGCCGTGGTCTCGCGCGCGCGGTGGGCGCTCATGGTGCAGTTCGCGCTGTTCGGCGTCATCGGCACGTCGTGGATGAGCCGCCTGCCGTCGGTGCGCGAGGCGCTCGGGCTGAGCTCGGGCCAGCTCGGCGCGCTGCTCGTCGTGGGCGGGGTCGGCACCCTCACGGCCGTCGTCGTGACGGGCGCGGTCGTCGCGCGCTTCGGCAGCCGCACGACGCTCGTCGTCGCGACGTCCGCGAACGTCGTCGGGTTCGGCCTCGTCGCGCTCGGCACGGCGACCGGCAGCGTCGGCGTGTTCGCGGCGGGCGCGTTCCTCAACGGCATGTGCGGCGCGCTGACCAACGTGCCCATCAACATCTGCGCGGCGTCGGTGGAGCAGCACGTCGGGCGCGCGATCCTCCCCCACTTCCACGCGGCCTTCTCCATCGGGGCGGCGTGCGGGGCGCTCGTCGCCGCCGCGTTCTCGTGGGCGCACGTGGGCATCGCCACGCAGGTCGTCGTCGTCACGCTCGTCGTCACGGCCGCCCGCGCGCTCCTCATCGCGCCCGCGACGGCGATCGCGCCCGAGCGGGCCGCGGCGCGCACGACGGCGGCCGACGGCGCCCCCGCACCCCGGCGCGGCGCGGGCGTCCGCGCGGCGCTCGCCGCGTGGCGCGAGCCTCGCACCCTCCTCATCGGGCTCGTGCTGCTCGCGTCGTCGCTCTCGGAGGGCTCGGCCGGCAACTGGCTGTCGATCGCCGTGGTCGACGGGTTCGACGTGCGCGAGGCGCTCGGCGCGGTGGCGTACGGGACGTTCGTCGGCGCGATGACGGTGTTCCGGTTCGCGGGCACCGGGCTCATCGACCGGTTCGGTCGCGTCGCGGTGCTCCGGGCGTCGGGCGCCTCCGCGCTCGTCGGGCTCCTGGTGTTCGGCCTCGCGCCCACGCTGCCGCTCGCGTGGGTCGGCATCGTCCTGTGGGGCTGCGGTGCGGCGCTCGCGAACCCCGTCGCGATCGCCGCGGCGTCCGACGACCCCGCGCACGCCGCACCCCGCGTCGCGGTCGCGACGTCGTTCTCCACGGTCGCGATGCTCAGCGCTCCCCCGCTGCTCGGCCTGCTGGTCGACGGCGTCGGGGCCCGCCACGCGCTCCTCGTGATCTGCGCCGCCACGGTGCTGTCCCTCGCGGTCGCCGGCCAGGTCCGGCCGCTGCCGCGCCCGGCGGCGCCCGCCCCGGCCGACGACCTGCCGGAGCCCGGCCGGGAGCGCCCGGTCGGGTCCCGCTAGGAGGACGCGTCGCGCGCCCGCCGCGGCCCCGGCGCACACTGGCGGGTGTGAGCCTGGCAGCCCGTGCCCCGCGCCGAGCGCCCGCTGCCGCGCGGTGGGGGTGGGTCGTGGCCGCCGTCGTGGCAGGCCTGGCGTTCCTCGTGCGGTGGCACCTCGTCGGTGGCTCGGCCGGGATCGGCGGGTACCGCGGCTACGACGACGGCGTGTACTTCTCGGCCGCGGTGGCGCTCGTGCACGGCCGCGTGCCCTACCGCGACTTCCTGCTGCTGCACCCGCCCGGCTCGACGCTCGCCCTGACGCCCTTCGCGGCGCTCACCACGTGGACGAGCGACGACCACGCCCTGGTCGCCGCGCGCGTCGGCATCATGCTCGTGGGCGCGGCCAACGCCGTGCTCGTGACGCGCGTGGCGCGCCGGTGGGGCGCGACGGCGGCCGTCGTGGGCGGCGTCCTCTACGCGCTGTCGTACGCGGCGGCGTGGGCCGAGCGGCTCACGCTCCTCGAACCCCTCGGCTCCCTGTGCCTGCTCGGAGGGGTCGTGCTGCTGCTCCGCGGCCTGGACCGGCGCCAGGAGGGCACCGGCTGCGAGCGCCCGTGGCTCTGGGCGGGCGGGGCCGTCCTCGCGCTCGGTGCGACGGTCAAGATCTGGGGCGTGGTGCCGCTGCTCGTCGTGCTCCTCTGGCTGCTGGTCGTCGCCGGGTGGCGCACCGCGGCCCGCGCGGCCGTGGGCGCCGTCGTCGCGCTGGTGACGGTGCTCGGCCCGTTCCTCCTCGCCGCGGGGTCGGACATGGTCCGCATGGTCGTGCTCGACCAGCTCACCCGGCCCCCGGCGACGACGGACCTCGAGCAGCGGCTCGTGTGGCTCACGGGGACCGGCGGCCTGCGCGACCTCGTGCCGGAGCAGGAGCAGCTCGCCGTGGCGTGGACCGTGCTGGGGCTCGCGACGGTCGCCGCGGTCGCGGCGTGGGTCGGGCGGCGCGGGCGGCTGTGGGTCGTGCTGCTCGCGGTGCAGGTCGGCGTCCTGCTGCTCTCGCCGTCCGCGTACCCGCAGTACGCGGCGTTCTCGGCACCGGCGCTGGTCCTCGTCCTGGCCGCCGCGTGCTCGCTCCTGCCCCGCCCGGGCCGAGCCGCGGCGGGAGCGCTCCTGAGCGCCGGCGCCGCAGCACTTCTGATGGCCGCGGTGCAGACCGCACCGCGCATCGCCCCGTTCCCGACGGCCGAGGTGGCGGCGGCGCTCCCCGACGACGGATGCGTCCGCGCCGACTCCCCCGGGGTCCTCGCCGTCCTCGACGTGCTGAGCCGCGACCTCGAGCGCGGCTGCGAGCTCCCCGTGGACCTGTCGGGGTACTCGTACGACCACGGCGCGCGGGACGCCGCCGGCGAGCCGGTGCCGCGCCGTCGGAACCTCGCGTGGCAGGAGGAGGCGCTGCGCTACCTGACGTCGGGGTCGTCCGCCGTGCTCGTGCGGTCGACCGGCAACGGGTTCAGCGACGAGACCTGGCGCGCGCTCGACGCCGCGACGACGACCGTCGTCGACCGGCCGGGGGTGCAGGTGCTCGTCCCGCACGACGACGTCACGCGGCCGGGCGGCTGAGCCCGCGTCACGCGTGGCGGGGTCGCTCAGCCGCAGGTCCGGTGCCGCTCCAGCGGCTCAGGTGCGCCAGGTGACGCCCTCTCCACCACCGTCGCTCCGGCCCGGACACCTCACGGCGCAGGTCTCGCCCAGGGGTCCCGGTCCGGTGCCGGGCTGCCGACGGGCTCGTTCGGGTGCTCCTCGGTCGTCGGCTCGTCCGCCCCGCCCGCCGCACGCTCGGCGAGCGCGGCGGCGACGGCGGCGTCGACCGCGCGCTGCTGGGCGGTCCGCGCCCGGCGCCGCGCGCGGACGCGCCAGACGACGAGCAGCGCCACGAGGACGAGGAGGCCGAGCGCGACCCACGGCACGGCCCAGGTGGTGGCGGTCGCGACGACGCCCGGCACGACGACCTCCGGGTCGGGCACCGTCCCGGGCAGCGGCACGACCTCGCCGCCGACCGTCAGCGTCGCGACCTCGCGACCGAGCGGCCAGACGCCGTCGACCTCGACGGTCCGCTCGACGGACGAGCCGGGGAGCAGCTCGGGCACGTCGACGTCGGTCGCGGACGTCGCGCCGAGCCCGAACGGCCCGGAGACGCGGACGGCGGTCGCCGGGGCGACGCGCGCGTTGCCCTCGTTCGTCACGGTGAACGTGACGGTCGCGCTGCCGGGCGCGAACGGGTTGAGCGTGCCGTCGTAGGCGAGCCGCACGTCGTCGACCGCGAGCGCCGGGGCGAGCTCGCCCTGGACCCGCAGGTGGACGCGCGAGCCGAGCCGCCGGTCGGTGGTGACGCCGTCCTCGGCGACCACGACGAGGGACGACACGACTCCGGCGGCGTAGTCGCCCGGGGTCGCGTCGTCGGGCACGGTGACGGTGAAGGGGACCTCGACGCGCTCCTGCGGGGGGATCTCGACCTCGGCCTGGTCGAGGGCGATCCACGACCCGAGCGCGGTCGACTCCTCGCCCGCGGGCAGGAGGTCGAGCGTGCCGTCGTCGGTGAGGAAGCCGTCGGCGGCGTAGACGGCGAGCGCGAGCGGGGTGTCGCCGTGGTTCGAGACGACGAGGCTGTCGCGCAGGGAGCCGCCGGGCGCGAGCGAGTACGCGAAGTTGGGCCGGTCGACGCCCTGGGCGGTGTCTCCCGGACGCACGCCCCACTGCACGGTCTGCGCCGGGTCGGGCGCGGGCGCGTCGTCGGTCGCGACGGCCGTCCGCGCGGCGGGCGCGGCCTGCCCGGGGAGCGCGACGGCGGCGGGCGCGCCGAGGAGCGCGAGCGCGAGCAGGGGCCCGGCGAGCGCGCGCAGGGCGCGGGACGCGGGGGCGGGAGAGGTGCGGCGGTGGGTCATGCGCTCGGTCCTTCGTCGGTGCAGGTGGGGCGGCTCGGACGAGAGCCGCCGGACCGGCCGGCCACCACGGCGTGCGTGGTGGCCGACCGGTCGCCCGGCCCGTGCTGGGCCGGGCTGCGGTGTCCCGCGGGATCAGCCCAGTGCGGTGAGCGTGATCGTCGCGGTGTAGGTGCCGCGCGGGGTGTCGAGCGGCATCTTGAGGTCGAGCTCGGCGCCGACCACGGACGCGCCGCGCGCGTGACCCTCGTCGGCCCGCGCGAGGGTGCGTGCCTGCTTGAGGCCCTCGCCCTCGTCGAACCCGGACGCGACCGGGGCGCCGGCGACGGCGTCGCCGCCGTTCTCGATGACGCCCGGCGTCCAGCCGAGGTGCTTGCCGTCCACCGTCTGGCCGCCCGCCGTGAAGTCGGACACCTGGCCGGTGACCGACCACGCCGGGTCGCCCGCGCGCGTGTCCTGGACACGCACGGGGACGAGCTGGCCCTGGGCCTGGTAGTGGCTGAGCTCCTCGGTCGCGACACCGAGGTCGACGAGGCGCGACGAGCCCTCGAGCGACCACGTGAGCTCGCCCCCGGACTGCTGCGGCACGGTGACGGCCACGGCCTGGTCGCCCTCGGGCGCGGCCCCCGGCTCCTCGCCGGTGTGGTCGCCCTCGACGCCGCCCGCGGTGTTCCCGGGCCCGAAGACGGCGGCCGGGTCGTTGCCCGTCGCGCGGATCGTGCCCTGGACCGCGGTGCCCGCGACCCGCAGGTTGCCGGCGTTCCCGCTGAGCACGAGGTCGCCCGCGACCGCGTTGCCCCACTCGTCGGCCTCGCCGGACGCCGTCGCGCCGACGAGCAGGTCGCGCGCACCGTTGCTCACGGTGAGCGTGCCGCCGACCACGGCGCCCGCGACCGTCACGCCGAACGCGGAGCCGTCGAGCGTCGCGTCGCCGCGCACGGACGTGCGCAGCAGGTCGACGTAGCTCGCCTCCTGCGTGAGCAGCCCGCCGGAGACGGTCGAGTCGCTGATCTCGACGTCCACACCCCCGGCCGCGACGTCGCCCCCGACGGTGAGGTCGTTGAGGTACAGGAACCCGTTCCGGGTGCCCGCCGAGTAGACGCTGACGTCCCCGGCGACGCTCGTGCCGTCGAGCAGCACGCCGTACGCGTCGGTCGCGACGACGTCGCCCCCCACGGTCACGGACGTCGCGTCGAGCCAGCCGCCCGGCTGGACCACGACGTCGCCCTCGACGGTCGCGCCGCCGAGGACGCAGTCCGCGCCCCCGGGGACGACGAGGTCGCCGCTGACGGTCCGGTCGCCGAGGTCGGTCGTGCACTCGACGTCGGCGGCCTGCGCCGCGGGCGCGACCGCCGTGGCCGTGGCCACCGCGAGCAGCGCGGCGGCCGGGACCTTCCACTTCCACTTCATGTGATGCTCCTTGTCAGGTGTGGTCGGTCCGCGTCAGCCGCGGAGCGAGGAGATCTCGCCGTAGCTGCGGCGGGCGTTGCCCAGGGAGTTGAGGGCGTTGCCGGGCTCGGCCACGGTCGCCGCGTTGTCCTGCTCGTACAGCCCGAACCGCTGCCCTCGGTCGCGGAGCTGGGAGAGGAACGCCTGGTAGGGGATGTCGCCGGCGCCGAACTCGATGATGTCGTAGCCGTTGCCGCTGGACTCGTTCGTCTTGCCGTCCTTGAGGTGCAGGATCGGGAAGCGGCGCGGGTCGCGCGTGACGTAGTCGATCGGCTCGAACCCGGGGTACAAATGGCGGCCCACGTACGCCCAGTAGACGTCCATCTCGAAGAACACGAGCTCGGGGTCGAGGTTGTCCCACAGCAGGTCGTAGACGCGCTGGTTCGGGTCGTCGCTGGTGAACGCCCACTCCTGGGCGTGGTTGTGCGAGTAGAGCTTGAGCCCCGCCGCGCGGGCCTTCTCGCCCATCTGGTTCCAGGTCTCGCAGGCCTGGAGCCACTGCGCCTTGGGGATGGGGCCGCCGTAGCCGCCCGCGATGGGGCCGCCCTGGCCGAGGTGCGGCATGCCGAGCGCGAGCGCCTTCTCGATCTCGGCGTCGATGTTCGCCGGGGTGAGGTTGACGTGCGCGCCGACGGCGCGCAGGCCGTTGTCGTCGAGCAGCTGCCGGATCTCCGGCACGGTGATCGCGCCGACGCTCCCCTGCGTGTAGCCCGCGAACTCGATCTCGGAGTAGCCGATGTCGGCGAGCTCCTCGAACACGGCCCGGAACCCGAGCGAGCTGACCTTGTCCCGCACGGTGTAGAGCTGGATGCCGATGCGGTTCACCGGCACGAGCCGGTTGCGCCCGCCGGACGGCGCGACCGCCGTCGGGAGGGCGCCGCCGAGCGCGTTCGCCGCCGACGGACCGAGGGCGGCCCCCACGCCCACGGCGACCGACGACGCCGCGAGCGCCTTGAGCAGGTTGCGACGGGTCATCGGCTTGGCCGAGACCGTCGGGTGGTGGTGTGAACTCATGTCTCTCCTTCGAGGTGAGCCGCCCCGGGACCGCACCCGGGGACGCCTGGGGGCCGGTGGCCCGGGCGGGTCGCCCGGGCCACCGGTGGGACGGTCAGCTGCGGACCGTGAGGGTGAGGTTCACCGTGCTGGGCGCGACCCCGGCGGACCCCTGGTAGCGGGCCTGCACCTGGTAGGTGCCGGTCGCCGCGAGCTTCGGGAGCGTCACGACGACGTCCCCCGCCGCGTCGAGCGTCCCGGTGAGCGACGCGACGGTGCCGTTGTTCTTGCGCACCGTCACCTGCACGTCGCCCGTGGGCACGACGCCGGTCGACGACTCCACGTGGAGCGTCGCCTTCGCCGCGACGGCGGGCTTCACCGGGTTGGGCGCCACGCTGCCCGTCGTGGTCGACCGGGCCTGGGCCACCGTGAGGCGCACGGTCCCCGCCGACGCCGTGTAGACGCCGTCGGCGCCGTACGTCGCGGTGAGGGTGTGCGTCCCGACGGCGAGCGACGGGTCGATCGCGATCGTCGCCGTGCCGTCCGCGAGCGTCGCGCGCCCGACCTCGGTCTCGCCCGTGGTGAGCACGACCTCGCCCGTGGGCGTGCCGCCCTCGCCCGTGACCGTGACGACGGCCTCGCCCGGCGCGCCGTAGGAGACGCGCGCGGCGCCGACGGAGACCGTCGTGGCTGAGGCGACCGACGGCTCGTCCGGGGCGTCGAGGTCGATCGTGAACGACACCGCGCCGGCCTCGGAGACGTTGCCGCCCGTGTCGGTCGCGCGGTAGAGCAGGTCGTACGCACCGTCCTGCGAGAACGTCACGCCGTACTGCTGGTTCGCCGCGAGGTTCGTCCACGTCGCGCCCGCGTCGCGCGAGTACTGCACGCTCGCGACCGCGCCGTCGTCGGTGGCCTGCACGGAGAACCGCACCGGCTCGTTGAACACGCCGCCGACGCCCGTGGGCGTCTCCGGCGCGAGCGTGTGCGCGACGGTCGGGGCGGTGACGTCCGCCGCGCCCGCGCCCACCATGGTGATCGCGTCCACCGCGAGCTCGTCGGACGACGTCACGAACAGCGTGCCCGACCCCTCGGGGGCGTCGAACGTGATCTCGACGTCCTGCCAGCCCTCGCCCGCGGGGACGACGGCGGTCGCGAACGGCTCGGCGTCGGCCGCGCCCCAGCGGAGCTCGAGCTCGCCGCCGCCGCTCGCGCGGACCACGGCGCCGTCGATCCCGGCGAAGCTCACCGGGTCGTACCGCAGGAAGTCGCCCGCGCCGAGCCCGCGGACGGCGTTGCCGCCCCGCGCGGTCGCGTCGGCGAACGCCTCGACGCCCTCGCGGCCGATCGCGTGCTCGCCCTGCTGCTCCTTCGGGTTGAGGCGCAGCGTCGCCTCGCCCGTGGCCGGCGGGAGGCCGTTGTGGCCCGCGTCGGTGTACGTGACGACGACCGCCCCGTACAGGAGCGCGCCCGGGCCGTGCTCGGGCGAGTTGGGGTCGGTGCGCCACGCGCCCGTGCAGCCCGTGCCCGTGGACTCGGGGTGCGCGTGCTCGTCGTGCCCGAGGCCGTACGTCCACGCGACGCGCGAGCACACGGTGCCCGAGCCCGCCTGCGGGTCCTCGAACGCGGCGGCGTACGCCTCGAGCACGTCCGCCACCATCTGCGCGGTGACGGCGCCGCCGGAGATCGCGACGAGCTCGTCGAGGGTGAAGCCGGAGGCCTCGCCCAGCGTCTCGGCGTCGACCCCGAGCGTCTCGACGAGGACGTCGTGCCCGATGGCGTCCGCGAGCCACTCCCCGATCTGGTCGCCCGACGTGAGGTGCGGCGTCGGCGCCTCGCCGCCGCCGAGGTCGTCCTCGGCGTCGGTCGTGGTCACCTTGTACGGGACGGCCTGGCCCCAGTCGAAGAACGCGCCGTCGGCCGGGTACTCGATCGTGACCTCGGGCGCCTGGTTCCCGACGGAGATGACGCGCGACGTGAGGGAGAACTTGCCCGACGCGTCCGTGACGCGCAGGCGCGCGGTGTACGCGCCGATCTCCGTGTACGTGTGCGTCGTCCGGACGCCCTCGGCGTCGAACGTGCCGTCGCCGTCCACGTCCCACGCGTAGGTGAGGTCGTCGCCCTCGGGGTCGGACGACGTCGACGCGTCGAACGTCACCTCGAGCGGCGCCTGCGACGACGACGTGGGCGTCGCGGTGAAGCGCGCCTGGGGCGCCTTGTTGCCCTCGGCGTAGTCGATCCGGTACAGGCCCGCGTCGGGGTTGGCGCGGAAGAAGCCGTCGCCGTAGTCGAGCACGTAGAGCGAGCCGTCGGGACCGAACTCGAGGTCCATCGGGTTGTCGTGCGGCGGCTGGCCCGCCGCGGCGAGCGCGGCGTTCGGCAGGAAGTCCTCGATGTGCGTCACGTCGAACGTCTCCCAGTCGACCGTGAACGCGGCGAGGTAGTCCTGCGAGAACTCGCCGAAGAACGCCTTGCGGTCCCAGTACGCGGGGAGCTTCGTGGTCGACGGGTTGTCGGCGTCGTAGTGGTAGACGGGGCCGCCCATCGGCGCCTGGCCGGACCCGGAGCCGAAGTTCACGAGCTCGTCCCACGGCTGGTCGCCGGGGTTGTCGCCGTACCAGAGCGTCGCGGCGCGGGCCGGCGGCAGCTCGCGCAGGCCCGTGTTCCAGCGGGAGTCGTTGACGAGGTTCTCGGGGTCGAAGAACTCCCCCGGCGTGCCCGTCGCGAAGTCCCAGTCGTTGTAGGCGAAGTTGTCGCCCTGGACGTACGGCCAGCCGGCGTTGTGCGGGTCGTCGAGCGAGACGACGTTCCACTCCACGAGGCCCATGGGCCCGCGGCCCGCGGTCTCCGCGACCGCCTTCGTCGCGTCGGGGCCGTAGTCGCCCCAGGAGAGCGAGTTCGTCTCCGGGTCGACCTCGAACCGGAACGGGTTGCGCACGCCCATGACGAAGATCTCGGGGCGCGTGCCCTCGGTGCCGGGCGCGAACAGGTTGCCCTCGGGGATCGAGTACGAGCCGTCGTCCTCGACGTGGATCCGCAGGATCTTGCCGCGCAGGTCGTTCGTGCTCCCCGCGCCACGACGCGAGTCGAAGCCGGGGTTCATGCCGGGGGCGTCGTTGTTCGGCGCGAAGCCGTTCGCGCCCGGGGTGCTCGCGGGCGTGTTGTCGCCCGTCGTGAGGTAGAGGTTGCCGTCGCCGTCGAAGTCGATGTCCGCCCCGACGTGGCAGCACTGGCCGCGCTGCACCTCGACGTCGAGGATCACCTGCTCGCTCGCGAGGTCGATCGTGTCGCCCGTCCACTGGAACCGCGCGAGGCGGTTCACGCCCACCCAGCGGTCCCAGTAGTTCTCGTCCTCGCCCGCCGGGAGCGAGTTGGGCGCGTTGCCCGTCGGGGTGTCCGCGACACCGTCGCCGTCCGCGTCGCGCGGCGCGTAGACGAGGTAGACCCACCCGTTGTCCTCGAACTCCGGATCGAGCGCGACGCCCTGGAGGCCGTCCTCCGAGTTCGCGTAGACGTCGAGCGTCGTGACCACGCGCGTGACGCCCGTCGCCGGGTCGGTGAGCCGCACGTCGCCGTTGCGGGCCGTGTGCAGGACGCGCGAGTCCGGGAGGATCGCGAGGTCGATGGGCTCGCCCACGTCCTTCGTCAGCAGCACGCGCTCGTAGTTGGACCAGTCGAGCGCCGCCTCGGCGCCCGGTTCCGCGCCGTGGTCGACGCCGTCGTGCGCGACGGCGGGTGCCGTCGCCGCGCCCAGGCCCGTGAGCGCGAGGGCGCCGGCGGCCAGAGCCGCGGTCACCCGCCGGTTCCGGCGCGTACGCCGGTCGATATCCTTCATCTGATGCCGCTCCTGTGAGGTTCAGTCGCCTGTGAGGGGTCATCCGGACCGGGTCGCCCCCGCCGCGCCAACGACGGAATCAGGGCGGCTCGGTCTGTCTGTGCTGGTGGGAGGGCTGCGCGCCTCCTGCCCGGTGGTCCTCCTCGTCTCGTCGTCGAGCGCGATCCCCCCGCACGTCGTCGTGCGGACGGAGAGTGCCACCACGTGCACCGGGGCACGCGCGGAGGCGGTCGGGCCGTAGCGGTCGGGTGAAATTCACCTACCACTCGGTCGTCATCCTACGAGGCTTCTGTCGGGTGTCAATCAAAAGTCGAAAGTCCGCCGATGCACGGACTTCAGGCAGGAACGCGGCCGAATCATGGCTGCGCTGTCGGGGCTGGGGTCGCCCGTGGGCCTGCCCTCGAGACCCGCCGAGGGGGCGGAGCAGCTGCCGCGCGCGCAGCAGTCTCACCGGCTCAGGAAGCCGCGCTCCGCATGAGGTCGACCGCCGCCTGCATCGCATAGCGTTCGGTCAGGATCGACATCAAGCCGTCGACGGTGTCGTGCGGCGGGCGGCGACGGCCGGCGATCTTCTCGACCGCGCGGAGGGCACGGTCCGGGCTGATCTCTACCGTCTCCAGCGCGAACTCGGCGGGTGTCTTGACCTGGATGCTCGCGGGCATCCTGTCCGCCGGCAGGTCCTTGAGGTTCACGGTGATGATCGCGCCTGCTCCGCCGACGACTGCAGCAGCGACGACGTGCTCGTCGTCCGGGTCGGGCAAGCCGTAGGTGCCCTCCAAGGGCTCCCATCCTTGGACGCAGGCATCGTCGAACGCGCTGGTCATCTGGCTGACCAGGTGTCCCGCGGCCACCGCCGCATCGGACTGCCCGGAACCACGGCGGACCAGCTTGCGCGCCTCGTGCTCCTCGAGCTCGGCAAGGATGGCGGACGACCACACAGGTCGGTACAGCCCCTCGACGGCCAGGCTCAGCAGAAAGTCACGTTGCAGGCTCGGCCAGAGCACGCAGGTATCGAGCACGACGGCGAACACGCCGCAGATCCTCCCAGGTCGAGCAGTCAGCCGCGCCGGCGCGCCGCCACGGCCCGACGCACCTCACGCAGCTCCGCCGCGACGGCAGCGACGTCGTCCTCGTCGTCGATGTCGACGGCGGTCGCCGCGAGCATGTCGTACTGGTGCTGGCGACGACGCTCGCGGTACTCCAGCACATCTCGCAACAGCACCTGACGCCGGGTCCCCGGGCGCTGCGACGGGAGCTCACCGGCGTCGATCAGGCGCACGACGGTCGGCCGCGAGACGCCGAGGATGTCCGCCGCCTGCTGCGTGGTCAGGGTGGTCGAGTGCGGCGCCACCGTGACGGCTCTCCCCGAGCTCAGCGCCTCGACCACCTGCACGAGCAGTCGGTACATCGACTCGGGAAGCTCGACCTGGTCGCCTTCTGCTTCTCCGACCAAGAGGTAGCGCGGGGGCACCGCGGCACCCTGAGCGCGCTCGTGCGCCTCGAGAAAGCTGTGCACGTCCGCGAGCTTCTCCGCCTCGCTCGGCAGGTACGTGCGTTCCGCCAACCCTGCTGTCGCCATCTCGTGAACCTCCGCCTCCGGACGAACACAGCGTACGCGCTTTCGCAACGTTCGAAAAGAGTGCTCCTCTGGGAGGAACCCGCGCCCCCGCGGTCACGACCGGTACACCCAGTGCCACGGTTCGCGCGGGGTGTCCTCGACGAAGCCGAAGCGGCCGCCGTTGGTGCGCATCCACGCCTGGGCCCGGTCGTCCAGGTCGAGGTCGACCGCGATGCCCCAGCCGTGCGGGCTGGTCCCCGGCTCGGCGGCGAGCCCGCCCTGGGAGTACAGGCCCTTGCGCGCGGCGACGTCGACCTGCGCGTCGTAGGACCGGTAGGAGTCCGTGATGCCGATGCGGACGCCGTCGCGTGCCGCCTCGGCGAGCAGGCCCTCGAGCGCCTGGCCCGCGGGCGCCCAGAGGCGATGGCCGGTCGTCCCGACCTCCTGCAGGGCGGACCGGGAGATCTTCCCGTTGCCGTAGGCCGCGAGGTCGCCGGGGACGCCGTCGACCGTGCGCGTCCGGTCGGGACCGGTCGCGCCCGCCACCGCGGTGCTGCCGGTGCCGGTCGAGCCCGCCAGCACCGTGCTGAGGAGCTCGTCGAAGCGCGCGCCGGAGCCGCTCGCGACGGCGTCCGCGGCGCGGGTGTCGACGGTGCGGACGTCGACGGTGCGGGCGGGGCTGAGGGTCGCCTCGATGGCAGCCACCCGCTGCGCGATCGCGGTGATGCCGTCCATCCGGTCGTCCTCCTGGGGGCGTGCCGGCGGTGGCGTCCACCGGTCAGCGCTCCCTATGCACCGCGACGAGCGGTCTGCCGCCTCCCCGCGTCGCAGCGACCGCGCCGAGCGCCCGCTCCCGGCTCGACCTCGATCGCCCGCTCCCGGCTCGACCGCGCGGGGGTCAGACGGCCGCGCCGGGACGCGTGGCCGCCTCGAGGAGCTCGAGCACGTGGACGTAGTCCTCGCCCGTGGCGCGCGACATGCCCATCTCGCACGTCCGGTTGCTCGACACGTACGCGTCGAAGCGCCCCTCGGGGAGCGTACCGGCGCGGTGCGCGACCTCGTCCGCCTCGGCGCGCGTCGCGCCCGCGGTGAGCTCGGGGTGCAGCATCCCCCGGTCGCCCGCGAACCCGCAGCAGCCCCAGGCCGTCGGCACGGTGGCGCGCTCGGCGACGGCCTCCGCCACGGCCCGCAGGTCTGCCACGGCGCCCAGGTGCACGGTCGCGCACGTCGGGTGCACGACGACGTCCCCCGCCCGCGCGACGTCGACCCCGCGGGCCGCGAGGCCGGGCAGCACGTCGGTGCGCACGAACGTCACGGCGTCGACGACCCGCAGGCGGGCGAACCGGTCGCGCGCCCGCTCGTCGCGCGGGTCCGTCCCGGTGAGGTGGCGCGCCGTCTCGGCGAGGCCGTGGGTGCAGCTCGACGCGTCGCACACGACCGGCAGCTCGCCCTCGCGCGTGGCGACCCACAGCGCGTCCACGACCTTGCGGGCCATGGCGGCCGCGCCGTCGGGCAGGCCCTTGGACGACCACGGGGTGCCGCAGCACAGCCCGCCGATCCCGTCGGGGACCACGAGCCCGACGCCCGCCCGCTCGCACAGCGCCCGGAACGCGGCCTCGGCCCCGACCGGGCGGCTCGCGCCGTCCCCGCCGCACGCGCCCCCGGGCAGGCCGGCCCCAGCGGGCGCGAAGACCTCGCCCATGCACGACGCGAACAGCACCGCGCGCGCGGGGGTGGCGCCGCCGTCGGGCACGACGGCCGTGGTCCCGCGGCGCGGCCCCGGGCCGGGCAGGTCGGCGTCGACGCGCGGCACGACGTCCGTCCCGACGACCCCGCGGGCGACGTCGGACGCGACGCGCACGAGCGGCGTCGGGAGGGCCTGGACCACGCCGAGAGCGGCGCGCAGGCCCGTGACCACCGGCCCCCAGTGCTCGGCGGCGGCCGCTCCCCCACGCTGCACGAGCCGCGGCTGCGACCGCGCGCGGTGGCCCTTCATGACGACGCCCGTGTCGATGCCCACGGGGCACGCCTCGACGCACAGCGAGTCCGCGGCGCACGTCGCGACGCCCTGGTAGGCGTACTGCCGCTCGAGCTCGCGCCGCTCGGCGGGCGGCGCGGCGGCCATCTCCTTGAGCAGCGCGATCCGCTGGCGCGGCGTGGTCGTCACGGTGCGCGACGGGCAGCCCGGCTCGCAGTACCCGCACTCGACGCAGCGGTCGACGAGCGCCGCGTCGTCCCCGCCCGCCGACGACTCGACCTTGAGGTTCCGCAGGTGCTCGTGGTCGTCGTCGGTGAGCACGACGCCCGGGTTGAGCAGGCCGTGCGGGTCGAGCAGCCGCTTGACCTCGCGCATGACGGCGTAGAGCTCGTCGCCGTACTGGCGCCGCACGAACGGCGCCATGATGCGGCCGGTGCCGTGCTCGGCCTTGAGCGTGCCGCCGTGGCCGAGCACGAGGTCGACGAGGTCGTCGCTGAACGCCGCGTACCGGTCGAGCTCGGCGCGGTCGCCGAGGCGCGGCGTGATCATGAAGTGCAGGTTGCCGTCCTTGGCGTGCCCGAACGTCACCGCGTCGCCGTAGCCCCGGCGCTCGAACAGCGCGCCGAGGTCGCGCACCGTCGCGGTGAGGTCGGCGACGGGGACGGCCACGTCCTCGAGCAGCGCGGTGCTGCCCGCGGGCCGCGCGCCCGCGACGGCGGTGTACAGGCCCTTGCGCACGCGCCACAGGCGCTCGCGCGTCGCGGCGTCGGTCGTCACCGTGGCGGGGACGGCGAGGGAGCCGGCGAGCGAGCCGACGACGTCGCGCGCCGCCTCCTGGAAGGGCGCGAGACCCTCGGGGGTCGCGGCCCGGTACTCCACGAGGAGCGCGGTCTGCCGGTGGATCCCCGCCCCCGAGGCGAGCGAGCGCATCGAGGGGTCGGCGGCCGGGTCCGCCGCGGCCACGCGGAGCGACGCCGCGTCGAGCAGCTCGATCGCCTCCGCGCCCGACGCGACGAGCGGCACGAGCGCGTCCGTCGCGTGCTCCAGCGAGTCGAGCACGAGGAGGGTCGTCGCGGCGTGCGCGAGGAGCGGCACCGTCCGGAACGTCACGTCGGCGACCCACCCGAGCGTCCCCTCGCTCCCGACGAGCAGGTGCTCGAGGATCTTCACGGGCTCGTCGTGGTCGAGGAACGCGTTGACGGAGTAGCCCATCGTGTTCTTCATCGAGAACTGGCGCTCGATCTCCGTGCGCGCCGCCGCGCTGCCCCGCACGCGGTCGCGCAGCTCCGCGAGACCGCGGTGGATCGCGGGCTCGGCGGCGCGCAGGCGGGCGTCGGCGTCGGGCGCGCCCGTGTCGACGACCGTCCCGCTCGCGAGCACGACCGTCATCGCCTCGACCGTCCGGTACGCGGTCCGCTCCGTCCCCGACGACATGCCCGACGAGTTGTTCGCCACGACCCCGCCGATCGTGCACGCGATCTCGCTCGCCGGGTCCGGGCCGAGCCGGCGCCCGTGCCGCAGCAGGTGCGCGTTGACGAGCCGCAGCGTCGCGCCGGGCTCGCAGCGCACGCGCTCGCCGCCGTCGAGCACCTCGACCCGGGTGAAGCGCGTGCGCGTGTCGACGAGCACGCCCGCGCCCGACGCCTGGCCGGACAGGCTCGTGCCGCCGGAGCGGAACGTCACCGGCAGCCCGCGGCGGGTCGCCTCGCGCATCGCGGCGACGACGCCGTCGCGGTCGTGCGCGCGCACGACGACCTCGGGCCGCAGGAGGTAGTGCGACGCGTCGTGCGCCTGCGCGACCCGCGTGAGGAGGTCCGTGCGCAGCTCGAGGCCGGGCGTCTCGACGGCGGTCACGGGCGCGTCCGGCGGTCGTAGCCGAGGCGGTGGGGCTGCACGGCCTCGTACGTCGCGCGCAGGTTCGCGGTCGTGCGGTCGTACAGGCGCTGCGCGACGCGCACGAACAGGAAGTCGACCAGCGCGAGCTGCGCGATGCGGCTCGACAGGGCGCCGGACCGGAACTGCGTCTCGCGCGCCGTCGTGGTGAGCACGAGGTCCGCGTGCTCGACGAGCGGCGACTCGGGGAAGTTCGTCACGGCGACGGTCGTCGCGCCGCGGTCGCGCGCGATGCGCAGGGCGTCGTTCGTCTCGACGGTGAGCCCGCTGTGCGAGACGCCGACCGCGACGGCGCCCTCGGCCAGGAGCGCCGCCGACTGGAGCTGGACGTGCGGGTCCGGCGACGCGAAGCACAGCAGCCCGATGCGCTGGAGCTTCTGCGCGAGGTCCTGCGCCGTGAGCCCGCTCGACCCGACGCCGAACAGGTCGATCCGCGTCGCCTGCGCGACCGCGGCCGTGACCTGCTCCAGCGCGTCGAGGTCGAGCATGCGCGCCGTCTCCTCGATGGTGCGCGCCTCGTGGAACGCGATCTTCGTGACGACGTCGTGCAGCGTGTCGTCGGGGTCGATCTCGCCGTGCGCGACGTTCGCGCGCTCCTGCTCGACGGCGCGGCGGCTCGTCGCCTGCGCGAGGTCGATGCGGAACTCCGGGTACCCGGCGTACCCGACCGCGCGGCAGAACCGCACGACCGTCGCCTGCGACGTCCCGACGAGCGCGGCGAGCTCCGTGATCGTCTTGCCCACGACGGCCGCCGGGTCGGCGAGCACGGCCTCGGCGATGCGCGCCTCGGCGGGCCGCAGGCTCGGCAGGGCCTGGCGGATGCGGACGAGGCCGTCGGCGGTCATGGGGTCTCCTCGGCGGTGGTCGGGTGCTGCGGGGCGGTGCCGGGCGGCGCGGTCGCTGGCGGGGCGGTCGGTGGCGCTGCGGTCGGTGGCGCGGCGGGGTCGCCGAGCGTGAGCCAGGGCGCGTGCCCGACGACGGAGCCCGGGGCGGTCGCGAGGCGCGCGGCCAGGTGCAGTGCGCCGTCGAGCGGCGTGCCCGCCGGGTCGACGAGCGCGACGTCGGGCCGCAGCACGGCGAGCCGCGCCCGGAACGCGTCGGTGAGGAGCGGGCCGATCCCCAGCACCCCGCCGGTCGCGGCGGCGAGCGGCGGGACGCCGTCGACGAGCGCGGCGGCGAGCGTCGTCGCGAGGTGGGTGCCGGCGCCCGCGAGGACCTGCCGCGCGACCGGGTCGTCGGCACGGGCGGCGGCCGCGACGTCGGGCGTGAACGACGCGAGCACCTGGGCGCGGTCGGGGCGCGTGTAGAGCTGCCCCGGCCACGACGGCACCGGGCCGAACCGCGCCACGGCGGCGGCGAGCAGCGCCGGCGAGCCGCCGGAGTCGCGGCCGTCGTGCGCGGCGACCGCGGCCCGCAGCCCCTGCGCGCCGATCCACGACCCGGAGCCCAGGTCGCCCAGCAGGTGGCCCCACCCGTCGACGCGGTGCCACACGGTGCGCAGGTCGGTGCCGAGCGCGATCGCCCCGGTCCCGACCGCCACGACGGCGCCGGGACGGCCGCCCAGCGCGCCGAGGTGCGCGGTGAGCGCGTCCGCGGCGACGGCGGTGCGCGGGCCGGGCCGCACGGACGGGTCGCCGTCGACCACGAGGCCCTCGGCGGGAGGCAGGCCCGTGCGCAGCGCGGCGTGCAGCTCGGCGGGGTCGCGCACGAGGGACGCGAGGCCGGTCGCACCGACCGCGGCAGCGGCGACGCCGTCCGCGGCGAGGGTGGGGACCGCGTCCCGGAGCCGGTCGAGGAGGTCGCGCACGACGTCCGCGGCGTCGCTCCCCGTGGGCCCGATCGCGACCGGTCGGCCGGGCAGCGCGACATCGTCCGCTTTCGCACCGGAGCCTGCCGCAGCGGGCAGGCGACGGGCGAGGAGGCGGCTCCCCGACCCCCCGACGTCGAGCCCGACGACCCACGGGCCCCCTGGCGTGCTGCTGCTCACGGGGCCAGTGTGGCACAAAGTTTCACAGCAGAGAGGCGAAAGGGAGATTCTTGCCAGGGCGTTCGGGCTGCGTGCGCTCACCGTACGCCGCCCGGTCCGCCGCGGGAACCCCCGCCGCCGTCATTCGTGCTCCGGGTCGTTGCGCAGCACGAGGGCGGCGACCTGGGTCCGCGACTCCACGCCGAGCTTGGCGATCACCCGGCTGACGTGCGTCTTCACGGTGGCGAGCGAGATGAACAGCGCCGCGCAGATCTCCGCGTTCGACATCCCCCGGGCGAGGGCGCGCGCGATCTCGCGCTCGCGGGGGGAGAGCGTCGCGAGGGCGTCGACCGCGGCGCCGTCCGGCGGCCGGGTGTTCTCGGCCGCGAGGGTCATCACCCGCCGCAGCACCGCCGGCGCGAGGACGGGCCGCCCCTGGGCCGCCGCGCGGACGGCGTGGGCGAGCTCGTCGGGCGGCGCGTCCTTGAGGAGGAACCCGCACGCACCGGCACGCAGGGCACGGACGACGTGGTGGTCCGTGTCGAAGGTCGTCAGGACGATGATCGCCGTCTCCGGCCGGAGCGCGGTCTCGCGCGCCGTCGCGACCAGGCCGTCGCAGCGCGGCATGCGCAGGTCCATGAGCACGACGTCCGGCCGGCAGGCCTCGATGACGTCGCGCGCGTGGTCCCCGTCGACCGCCTCGCCCACCACGGCGATGTCGGGCTCGCCGCCGAGCATCAGGCGCAGCGCCGAGCGGACCTCCGGCTGGTCGTCGACGGTGACCACCCGGACGACGTCGGGCGACGGGCGGCTCACGCGACCGGCCAGGGGATCGTCACCGACACCACGTGCTCGTCGTCGCCCGGGCGGACGCTGACGGACCCGCCCACGGCCCGCGCCCGTTCCTGCATCCCGATGACGCCGAGGCCCGGTCGGGGCGCCCCCTGGCGCGGCCCCGCGAGAGCGTTGCGCACGACGATCGCCAGCTCGCGGCCGGGGGCGCCGCTGATGGCGACGTCGACACGCTGCCCGGGGGCGTGCCGCCGGGCGTTGGTCAGGCACTCCTGGACGATCCGGAACGAGTGCCGGCTGACGGTCGGGGGCAGGCGCTCGAGGTCGACGGCGCAGTCCGTCCGGGCGAGCGGCGTCTCGGCCACGAGCTCGTCGAGCCGGTCGAGGGTCGGCTGGGGCCGGTCGTCGTCCGACCGGCTCGGGCCCCGCGCGTAGGTGAGGAGCTCGCGCAGGTCGGCGAGCGCCTGACGGCTGCTGTCGTGCAGGGCGGCGACGGCCTCGTCCCGGTCGGCGGCGTCGAGGTCCGTCCGGTGCCGCAGGACGCTCGCGTGCATCGCGGTCACCGAGAGGCGGTGGGCGAGGGCGTCGTGCATCTCCCGGGCGATCTGCGTGCGCTCCTGGTGGCGCGCGCGCTCCTCGCCGAGGCGCTGCTCCTCGGCGGTCAGCCGGACCCGCTCGTGCAGGGTGGCGACGAGGTCCCGCCGCGCGCCGACGGCGATGCCCGCGGCGAGCGCGACGGCGAGGACGACCGCGGTCGCGCCCACCGCGACCACCACCTCCCACCACGGCAGCGCCACGCCGACCAGGTCGATCCCCAGGGCCGCCACCGTCAGGACGCCGACGAGCCAGACCGCCGCGACCGGCGCCAGCTCGCGCACCCGGCGTCGGGTGGCGAGCGAACCGAACGCGACGAGGGCCGCCGGCACCGCCGCGGTCGAGACGACGGCGAGCACGGCGAGCAGCAGGGCGACGAGGAAGGGCGCGCTGCGGCGCCAGAGCACGACCACCCACGCGGCGACCCCGAACGCGAGGTCGAGGAACAGGAGCGCGGCGAACCGCACGGGGTCGTCCTGCGCTCCCGGCGTGTCGACACTGAGAGCGAAGTTGCCGAGGAACAACAGGGCACCCGACAGGGCGACCGCGGCCAGGAGGCCGGTCTCGCGGAGGACCCGACGCCACGCCGGGCGCTGCGCGAACATGCTCACCGGAGCACTGTAGGCACCGACGAGCCCGGCGCCCCGGCTGAGGACGGGAAATCAGACCGATGACCGATACCGCGGCCCGAGCCGCCCGACCAGGCTCGACGCATGCACCCCTCGCTCGACGAGAGCCCCGTCCCGACGGCACCCGTGCCCGGCGCTCCGCTCATCGGTCCCGTGTCCCGGCCCACGCTCGACAGCACGACCGCGACCACCTTCCCCTACCACCGGGCGGCCCACGTCGACCTTCGCCCCGCACGGTGGTGGACCCCGCTCACCACGTTCGGCGCGACGGCGCTCCTCTATCTCGGCTTCCTCGCCCCGGTCGCCGTCGTCGCGGTCGCCTACGCCGTGCTGGTGCCCTACCGCCCCGGGCTGCCGACGCCGTCCGACGACTTCTCCGACCCGCTCAACCCGCTGGACTGGGCGATCGGCCTCGGGCTCATCGCGCTCCTGCTGCCCGCTGTCGTGCTCGGCGTGCGCTGGGGCGGTCGGCGCCGCGGCACGATCCACTCGGTCACCGGGCGGTTCCGGTGGGGGCTCGTCGGCAGCGCGGTGCCGCTCGTCGTGCCGCTCTACGGCGTCGTCACCGTGGGCGGGTTCCTGCTCCGACCGCCGTCGGACCTCGCGGCCCCGGCCGTGACCCCGGCCCTGCTGCTGAGCCTCGGGTGCGTCCTGATCCTCGGGCCGCTGCAGTGCGCGGCCGAGGAGTACGCGTTCCGGGGCCTTCCCCAGCAGATGCTCGGCACCTGGCTGCGCTCGCCCGTGTGGGGGATCGTCCTGCCGGTCCCGTTCTTCGTCGTCGGCCACGGGTACGACGGGGTGGGGCAGATCGGCATCGCGGCGTTCGCGCTCTGCACCGGGTTCCTCGTCTGGAAGACGGGCGGGCTCGAGCTGGCCGTGCTCGTGCACGTCGCCAACAACCTCTTCCTGTTCCTCCTCGCGCCCTTCAGCGCCTCGTCGATGGAGCAGGGCGCGATCGAGCCGCTCGTGCTGCTCGTCGACCTCGCGCTCCTCGGCAGCGCCACCGTCGTGCTCACGGTCTGGTTCTCCCGCCGCGAAGGGCTGCGGTTGCGCGAGCCCTACTGCGGCCGGGTGCCCGCCGCGCGCCCGGGGTCGTGACCCGGCCACCCCTCGGGGACCCCCTGAGGCGGCTCGCCTAGGATGCGGGCGTGCCCCGACGACGCCGTCCCGACCACGCGCGGATCACGTTCGCGCTCGACGACGCCGCGGGCGACGCGGGACCGGACCGGCACCCGGACCCGAGCCCGGGCCCGGGCCCGGGCCCCGAGGAGGCCGCCCCGTCTCGGGCCAGCGGCGCCGGGCGGCGGCGCCTGCGCCTGGCGCTCGCGGGCGCGACCGCCGTCGGGGTCGTCGTCGCCGGCATGGCGGTCGTGGACGCCGCGTCGTCGCGCGGGTCGCTCGAGACGCTGCGCCGCTCCGTCGGGGGTGTCGAGCCCGTCGAGAGCGCGCCGCGGGAGCTCTGGTCCACGGACGCGCAGACGAGCGGCGCCCTCGCCGCGCTGCCCGGCCTCCTCGTCGTCGTGCGCGACGACGAGGCGGTCGCCCACGACCTCGACTCCGGCGCGGTCCGCTGGACCGCGCCCCTGCCCCGCACGTCCCGCTGCGGCGGCGAGCTCGAGCTCGCGCTGACGGCCCCGGTGCCGGACGAGACGCTCGTGTGCGTCACCGACGACATCCCCTCGCCGCTCGCGAGCCGGACGCTGCTCACGACGACCACCGGCGAGGCGGTCGACGGGACGGCGTCCCTCCCCGCCCCGCAGGTGACCGTGCTCGACGCCGACGGCACCGCCACGACCCGGCCCCTGGACGCGTCGCGCGGCTGGTCGGCGCCCGGACCGGACGGCACGGTCGCCCGCTTCCGCCGCGTCGGCGACACGCCCGCCGCCCCGGTGCCGACCGACCCCTCGACGGGCCTGCCCACCGACCTGTCCGGGGGGCGCGCGGCCGTCGTCACGCTGGAGGACGCCCGGACCGGCGCCGTCCGCTGGGAGCACGAGCTGCCCTTCGTCGCCGAGGAGGGCGGGTGCGACCAGTACTCCGTCGCCGAGGACGCCACCTACGCCGACCTCGACGGCGGGGCCGTCGTCCGCTCCGCCGGGCTCGTGGCCGTGCGGGGCTGCGGTGTCGACGCCCGGTTCACGCCCGAGGGCACCCGCGTCGACGACCCGGAGAAGCCCGCGGACGTGGTCGCACAGCTCCCCGACGGCGCGCTCCTGCGCGCGGTCGGCCGCGACCGGGCCGCACCGGACGGTACCGGCGCGGCAGCCGTGCTCGAGCCGGACGGCGCCGTCCGGTGGGAGCCGACGGGCGAGGTGATCGTCCCGACCGCGACGGACGGGACCGCGGGAGACCTCGTGCTCACGCGCCAGGTCACGGACCTCGTCGCGCACGACGCGACCGGGCGCCCGCGCTGGGAGAACGCGGAGGTGAACTCCCCCGAGGTCGCGTACGTCGTCGCGGACGGCGTCGCCGTCGTCCTCCAGGGCATGGGTTCGGTCCTCGTCGGGGTCGACGTGGAGACCGGGCGCACCCTGTGGACCCGCACGATCGACGAGCTGGTCGACGACGGCGCGGGGCCCGCCGTGGGCCCCGGGATGCTGCACGTCGGGCAGGCGTTCACCGACGGCGCCCGCGCGCTCCTCGCCGTCTCGGCGTGGGAGGACGAGGAGCACAGCACGACGCGGCTCGTCGCACTCGACCTCCGCGACGGCGAGATCGGCTGGAGCAGCGCCTCGGCGTCCAGCACCCGGTACGCCGCGGTCCAGGGTCGGCTGCTGCGGCTCGACCTGGGCGACGACCCGACGGTGACCCGCCTGGGCTGAGGCGCCGGACCGACGCTCAGCGCGCGAGCCACTCCTTGCGCTCCGCGGGTGGCAGCTTCTCGACGGCGGCGCGCAGCACGTCGCGCGACATCGTGGCGGCCCGCTCCTCGAGGAACGCCCGCAGCCGCTCGGGCTCGACGTCGCCCGCGTGCCGGAGCATCCAGCCGACGCCCTTCTGGACGTACGGCTCTGGGTCGTCGAGCAGCATCGCGGACAGCCGGAACGTGTCGTCGACCTGGCCGCGCCGCAGGAACGCCGCCGTCGCGACGACGGCGGAGCGACGGCGCGGCCAGTCGGGCGCGCGCGCCAGGTCGTCGAGCACGTCGCGCGGGCGGTCGAGCAGCCACGTCCCCAGCACCTGGGACGCGGTGAGGTCCACGAGGTCCCACGTGTCGATGCGGTCGTGCCGGCGCAGGAAGAGCTCGACGAGCTCCGCGTGCCGCTCGACCGTCACGCGCCGGGCGGTCGCCGCCTTGCCCATGATCGAGCACCCGCCGGCCCGCACCTCGTGGATCCGGTCCTCGAGCAGCAGCTCGATCTGGTCGACCGGCAGGTCGAGGGCGTTCTTCGCGAGCACGAACACGTCGCCCATGCGTACCCCGGCGACGGTGCCGTCGCCCGGGAAGCTCCGGGCGGACGCGCGGCGCTGGGCCGCCGTCGCGCGGGCGAGCAGGTCGGCCCGGAAGTCGGTCGCCGTCGTGTACGGCGGCATCGTCCCTCTCCTCTCCTCCGGGCGCGTGCCCGGGGTCCTGTCGGCGTCGGGCGGCCCGTGGCCCCCGGCGGTACTGCGGCTCAGCGCGGCGCCATGCGGATGGCGCCGTCGAGGCGGACCACCTCGCCGTTGAGCATCGGGTTCTCCACGATCGCGCGCACGAGGTGCGCGTACTCCTCCGGGCGCCCGAGCCGGCTCGGGTGCGGCACCTGCGCCCCGAGCGACTCCTGCGCCGCCTCGGGGAGCGACGCCATCATCGGGGTGCGGAAGATCCCGGGCGCGATCGTCATGACGCGGATCCGGTGCTGCGCGAGGTCGCGCGCGAGCGGCAGCGTGAGGCCGGCGACCCCGGCCTTGGACGCGGCGTAGGCCGCCTGCCCGACCTGGCCGTCGAACGCCGCGACCGACGCCGTCTGCACGACGACGCCGCGCTCCTCGCCGTCGGGGCCGGGGCCGTCGGGACCGAGCGGGTCGAGGGCGAGCATGCGCTCCGCCGCGAGCCGGACGACGTTGAAGGTGCCGACGAGGTTGACGTCGACGACGCGGCGGAACGCGTCGAGCGCGTGCACCCCGGACCGGCCGAGGACCCGCTGCGCGAGCACGATCCCCGCGCAGCTCACGACGACGCGCGCCCCGCCCAGGGCGTCGGCGGCGTCCAGGGCCCGCGCGACGTCGTCCTCGCTCGTCACGTCCGTCGGGACGAACCGCGCCGCGCCGCCGAGACCCTCGGCGACCGCCGCGCCGTCGGACGACGCGAGGTCGGCCAGCACGACGCGCGCGCCGGCCGCCACCAGGCCCTCCGCCGTCGCGCGCCCGAGGCCCGACGCCCCGCCCGTCACCAGCGCGACCGTGCCCTCGATCCGCATCTCTCATCCTCCGTCAGCCGTGCGGGCTCCGTCGCCCGCCCCGCTGACCGTACCCAGGTGGAGCCGCAGGTCGCGAGATCGACCCGCCCCGGCGGCCTCCCGGACCGCCCGGGCCGGGCCGCGCGGCCGCAGGCGCCCGGCACGAGGGGCTCAGTGCGCCGGCATCTCCAGGCAGCCGCCGTCCGCGATCGGGCCGCCGGCCTCGAGCGTCACGGCGTCGGGCGCGACGCCCCCGAACACGCAGCCGCCCGGGACGGCGACGCCCACGCCGACGGTCGTCGCGACCTCGCCGGACGCCGTCGTGCCCACGACCTGCACCGTCTCGAACCCCGCGTCGGCGAGCGCCGTCGCGACCTCGTCGGCATCGACCGCCGAGCCGTCTGCGACCGGGTCGAGCGCGGCGCGGACAGCAGGCACCGAGCGTGCCGCCTCGGCGTCGCGCTCAGGCGTGCCCTGGCGCTGGCGGTACGCCTCGTTCGACGCGTCGAGCGTCGTCTCGCGCGCGGTCCCGGTGCCGGCCGGCGCGCTCGCGACCGATCGCTCGGCGGAGGAGTCCCGCTGGTCGGCCCAGGACCGCATGCCGACCGTCACGACGGCGAAGTACCCCACGACGCCGACGAACGCGAAGATCGCGATGCCCACGACCACGCCGACCACCGCCCGCATCACGGGCGAGGTGGTGTCCGGCCCGTCGTCCGGGCCCCCGTCCGGGCCGTGGCCCGGCCCGTCGTCCGGCAGCCGCGTGGTCATGCCCCGAGTCTGTCCCGCGCGGGCGCGGGAGGCCAGCGAGATTCCGCCGCTCCTACTGCTCGCGCGCGGCGCGGACGCCCTCGAGCCAGCGGTCGAACTCCTCCGCGAGCTCCTGCGGGGACATGCGGAGCGCCTCGGCCGGGCTCGTCGCCTCCCGGCCTGCGACGTACAACCGGCGCACCATGTCGGTCTTCGGGGTCCACGGGCGCATGGAGGCGTCCCTTCTCTCGGCTGCTGGCATCGCGCACATACTTCAGCACGCCACGGGCAGGCTCGCGCGCGCTCGACCGGGGGTCGGGACGGGTTCCGCACGACGTCACACCCGCGGTGCGAGGATGGGACGGGCCCGGACGCGCCGGCGCCTCGCCCGAGGAGGTCCCATGAGCCTGTACGACATCCCGTTCGACGCCATGGACGGGACGACGCACACCCTGCGCGAGCACGCGGACGACGTCGTGCTGGTCGTCAACGTCGCGTCGCGGTGCGGGCTCGCGCCGCAGTACGCGACGCTCGAGGCGATGCAGGAGAAGTACCGCGACCGCGGGTTCACCGTGATCGGGTTCCCCAGCAACCAGTTCCTCCAGGAGCTCGGCAGCAACGAGGCGATCCAGGAGTTCTGCTCGCTCACGTACGGCGTGACGTTCCCCGTGGTGGACCGCGTGCGCGTCAACGGCCGCCACGCGCACCCGCTCTACGCGGAGCTCAAGAAGACGCCCGACGCGGACGGCAAGGCGGGGCGCGTCACGTGGAACTTCGAGAAGTTCCTCGTCCTGCCGGGCGGCGAGGTGCACCGGTTCCGGCCGCGCACCCTGCCCGACGACCCGGCGATCGTCGAGCTCGTCGAGACGCACCTCCCCCGCTGACGCTCAGCGGACCACGAGCGCCGGGTGCCGCGGGTCGTCGACCCGCACGACGACGTCCGCCACGTCCTCGGGACGGACCTCCTCCGCGTACCGGCCGTAGGCGGCGAGCGTCCACGCCGCGTCGGGCGCGGTGCGGCGCGCGAGCGTCGCGGGGCGCAGGGCGAGGTGCACGGTGAGGTCGAGCGCGAGGCCGAGGCCCAGGCAGAGCGCGCCGTCGAGCACGACGACGAGGCCCGGCTCGGCCTCGACGTACGCGGCGCGCGTCGACCGGCTCGTCGCGGGGTCGCGCAGGCTCGGCAGGTAGCGGCCGGACCCGCCCGGCCCGACGGCGTCGAGCACCTCCCGCTGGAGCCCGGCCACGTCGACCCACTCGTCGAGGAGCGCGTCGGGGTCCTCCCGCCCGCGCTCGAGGCGCAGCGACGCGGGACGCCAGAAGTCCTGAACGCGCACGCGCGCGACCGGGCGGCCCGCCGCGCGCAGCGGCGCGACCAGACGGTCGGCGAGCTCCTCGGGCCGCGTGGAGGGGTGGCCGTCGACGAGGAGGCGGACCGACCCGGGCCGCTCGCGCCCGACGGCGAGCACGCGCTCGACGACCCGGTCCACGAGGACGTCCTCGCTCACCGGCTCGACGCGCACCGGCTCGACCCGCCTCGGTTCGGCCGGCACCGTTCGCCACTCACCTTCGACCGCACCTTCGACCGCACCTTCGACCGCACCGCGTCAGGATGCCACGGACGCCGCGACCGGGTCCGCGCGCTCGGCCAGCCACGCGCGCGGCGAGCGGCCGACGCGGTGGCTGAACGCGCGCGAGAACGCGGCGGGCGTCGCGTACCCGAGCTCGGTCGCGGTCCGGCTCACGGAGGCGCCCGCCCGGAGCCGGTCCTGCGCGACGGTGATGCGCCAGCCGGTCACGTAGTCGCCGGGCGGCTGCCCCACGACGGCGGTGAACCGGGCGGCGAACGCGCTCCGGGACAGGTGCGCCGTGCGCGCCATCGACGCGAGCGTCCACGGCTCCCCCGGCGCCTCGTGCACCGCGACGAGCACCGGCGCGAGGCGCTCGTCGGCGAGGCCGGGGAGCAGCCCCGGCGGGAGGGCGAGGTCGTCGGCGTGGTCGAGGATCCACCGGAAGAGCTGCACGAGCACGACCTCGAAGAGCCGGTCGGCGAGGACGCGACGGCCGCAGCGGACGTCGTCGATCTCGCGGAAGAGCAGGTCGAGCGCGGGCTCGAGCCCCGCGACGTCGTCGAGCGGCAGCACGAGCACGGGCGGCAGCGTGCGCACGAGGGGGTGGGTGGCGCCGCCCTCGACGTCGAGCGTCGCGCACGCGAAGTCGGAGTCCTCGGTGGGTGCGTTGTGGAAGGCGTGGTCGAGCGGGCGCGGGTAGAAGAGCAGGCTCGGGCGGTCGACGCTGCGGCGCTCGACCCGGCCGTCCGCGCCGACGTGGGTCATGTCCATCTCGCCCCGCCGGAGCACGTGCAGGAACCCGCGCCCGGGCCGCGCGTCGAACGTCGTGACGCCGCACAGCGGCCCGGTGTGGAAGAGGTGCGTCCGCACGCGGAACCGCTCGAGCAGGTGCGAGAGCCGGTCGACGGGAGCCATCGCCCCAGGATGCCAGACGATCGGACACGTTCCGAGGACGATTCGTTCCCCGTCGTCCGGCGCGGGCGGCGAGGCTGGACGACGTCGGCCCGTCCGGGGCCGGCGTCCCCGCACCCGGAGGAGATCCCCGTGTCCCGTGTCCCCCTCGTCAGCCCCGAGTCCGCCACCGGCCCCGTCGCCGACGGGCTCGACCAGATCCGTGCCGCGTTCGGCGGCGTCCCGGCGATGTTCCGGGCGGTCGCGAACTCGCCCGCCGCCCTGCAGAGCATGTGGGGCGCGTTCGGCGCCCTCGGCACCGGCACGCTCGGCGCGGCCGTCGGCGAGCAGATCGCCGTCGCCGTCGCGAACCGGAACGCGTGCGAGTACTGCCTCGCGGCCCACACCGCGCTCGGGCGCAAGGCCGGCGTCGCGCGCGACGACCTCACCGCCGCGCAGGACGGCGCCGCGTCCGACCCGCGCGTCGAGGCTCTGCTGCGCTTCGCGCTCGCCCTCGTGGACGAGCGCGGTCACGTGAGCGCGCAGGACGTGCAGGCGGTGCGCGACGCGGGGTGGACCGACGAGCAGGTGGTCGAGGTCGTCGCGCACGTCGCCCTCAACCTGTTCACCAACTACGTCAACGTGGCGCTCGACGTCCCCGTCGACTTCCCCGCCGTCGGCCTTCGTCGCGCCGCCTGAGAGGAGCCACCGTGCCGTCCCGCCCCGCCGCACCGTCCCGCCCTGCCGCACCGTCCCGCCCTGGCGACCCACGCTCCCCCGCGTCCACCCCGGGGCCCGCGAGCGCCGTCGTGCTGGAGGTGCGCACCGGCGGGGTGGGCACGGTGGCCCACCGCGGGCGCGACGTGCCGACGGCGTTCCGCAAGCAGCCGCGCGTCGGCCCCGTCGCGGTGGGGGCGGAAGGGCTCGACGGCGACGCGCAGGCCGACCGGCGCGTGCACGGCGGCCCCGAGAAGGCCGTGTGCGTGTACCCGGTCGAGCACTACGCGGCGTGGCGCGACGAGCTCGGCGCGGACCTCCCGCCCGGCGCGTTCGGGGAGAACCTCCTGACGCGCGGGCTCACCGAGGACGACCTGCTGCTGGGCGACGTGCTCGCCCTCGGGACGGCGACCCTCCAGGTGAGCATGCCGCGCCGGCCCTGCTTCAAGCTCGCGGCCGTGCACGGCCTCGTCGACCTCCCGGACCGGGTCCAGTCGTCGGGCCGCACGGGCTGGTACCTGCGCGTGCTCACGCCCGGCACGGTGCGGGCGGGCGCGACCGCCGTCGTCGTCGACCGGCCGGACCGGAGCGCGACGGTGCGGGAGGTCAACCGCGTGATGAACCTCGACCGCGACGACCTCCCGGCCGCCGCGGCGCTCGCTGCGCTCCCGACGCTGCCCGCGCGCTGGCGCGACACGCTCGCGCGCCGGCTCCGAGGCGGGACCGAGGACGACCGGGCCCGGCTCCGGGGGCCTCTCGCCGAGGGTCCGTAGCGCCCGCCGCTCAGGCGTGGGGCCGCGCACCGCCGTCGGACGCCGCGGCCTCGCCCCCGCGCGGCAGGCGGACGACGAGCAGGCACGTGTCGTCCTCGCTGCGGTGATCCCCGGCCTGGTCGAGCAGGTGGTCCCGGGTGGCCGCCGCACCCGCGTCCGCCGGGGCGCGGCGCAGGGCCTGCGCGAGCTCGACGATCCCCTCGCGCTGGCCGCGCGCACGCGACTCGACGAGGCCGTCGGTGTAGAGCACGAGCGCGCTCCCGGCCGGTACGTGCAGGTGGACGGCCGCCACCGGCCCGGGCGTGACGATCCCGACCGGCGTGGTGAGGGCGCCGTCGAGCGGCCGCACGACGCCGTCGGGCGTGCGGAGCAGGGGCGGCGGGTGGCCGGCCCGGCAGTAGACGAGCTCGCGCCCTCCGTCGACGTCCGGTGGCCCGAGGGTCGCGACCACGCACGTCGCGACGTCGGCGAGGCCGAACTGCTTCACGAGGCCGTCGAGGCGCGCAACGACTTCGTCGGGCGTGGTGCCGTCCGCGGCGACGCTCAACAGCGCGGACCGGATCTGGCCCATCGCCGCCGCGGCGTGCATGTCGTGCCCGACGACGTCCCCCACCACGAGCAGCACGCGGCCGTCGGGGAGCTCGAGAGCCTCGAACCAGTCGCCGCCGACCGCGACGCCCGACGCGCCGTCCGCGGGCCGGTAGACCACGGCGACGTCGAGGTCGTCGAGCGGGGCGAGGCGGGGCAGCATCCGCTCCTGCAGGGTGTGCGCGGCGTCGCGCTCGCGCTCGTAGAGCCGCGCGTTGTCGAGCAGGAGGCCGATGCGGTGCCCGAGGTCCTCGAACATCACGGCGTCCTCCTCGCCGAAGAATCCCGGCTGGGCGCTGACGACGGCGAGCACGCCGACGACCCGGCCCCGCGCGCGCAGCCCCACGGACATCGCGGAGCCGAGCCCGAGCTCCCGCATCGCCGCGAGCTCCTCCTCGTCCGCGTGCGGCGAGACGAGGTCGGGCGTGACGTCGAACGGCCGCGCGAACCGCGCACCGCCCCCGAGCACGTCGACCGCCGCGAGCGAGCGGTCGGCCCAGCCCGGGGTCCGGGACAGGCGCCGGGCCGCCTCGGCGAGCGCCGGGTCGTGCGAGGCGACGTCGGTGCGCGAGCTCCGGTCCGGGTACGTCACGACGACCGCCCAGCACGAGAACACCTCGGCCACGGCCTGTACCGCCTCGGCGAGCACGTCCTCCGTGCCGAGCAGCTCGCCCAGCCGCTCGACGAGCCGGGTGGTCGTGGTCAGCCGGTGGTTCGCGGAGATCGCGGCGTCGAGGGCCGCCTCGCGGGACCGCTCCGCCTCGACCCGGGCGGTGACGTCCGCCTGGACGCCGACGAAGTGGGTGAGCGTCCCGTGGTCGTCGTGGACCGGCGAGATGGTGAGCTGGTTCCAGAACGCCGTGCCGTCCTTGCGATAGTTCAGCAGCGTCTCGCCCACCGTGCTGCCGTCGTCGACCGCGGCGCGGATCCTCGCGACCGCCTCGCGGTCGGTGCCCAGACCCTGGAGGAACCGGCAGTTCGTCCCCAGCACCTCGTCCGCGGTGTAGCCGGTCGTCGCCGTGAACGCGGGGTTGACCCACACCAGCGGCATGCCGGGGGCGCGCGCGTCGGCGATGGTGAACGAGACCTCGCTCGCGGACATCGCCCGGCGTTCGAGCGCGACGGCGAGCCGCTCCGCCTCGGCCAGGGCGGCGGCCGGGGGGTCGGACGGGGAGGTCGAGGTGGCCACGGGGCGCCTCACGGTCGGACGGCAGGCGTCCTGTGCTCGAACGCCCGGAACACTGTCGCACGTCGCGACCGTCCGTGAGGACCCGCTCCGGGCGGGCGGCGGTGCGTCGGCCGCAGTTGTGCCCGACCGCCCGGCGGCCAGAATGGACACGTCCGGGAGACGAGGCGGAACCGCATGACAGTCGAGGCACGGGTCCTCGTGGTCGAGGACGACCGCATGCTCGCTGACATGCTCGCGGAGCTCCTCGGGAGCGAGGGGTACGTCGTCGAGGTCGCGCACGACGGCCAGCGCGGGCTCCACCTCGGTCTCACGCGCGAGTACGACCTGCTGCTCCTCGACCGTGGCCTGCCCGCCGTCGAGGGTCTCGACCTGCTCGCCCGGCTGCGCTCGCGCGGCGTCACGGCGCCCGCGCTCGTGCTGTCGGCGCTCGGCAACCCGGCCGACCGTGTGGCCGGCCTCGACGCCGGGGCCGAGGACTACGTGGGGAAGCCGTTCGACGTCGACGAGCTGCTGGCGCGGCTGCGCGCGCTGCGCCGGCGGGGCGAGGCGTCCCCGGCGGCGGACGCGATCCGCCTCCCGGGCGGCACGCTCGACCTGGGGAGCCGCCGCGTGACGACGGACGCGGGCACGACCGCCGACCTCTCGGCGCGCGAGGCGGCGCTGGCCGAGGTCCTCGCCCGGCACCCGCACCAGGTCTTCGGCCGGGACGAGCTCCTGGACCGCGTGTTCCCCGAGGCGTCCGACCCCGGGGTGGTCGACACCTACGTGTACTACCTGCGCCGCAAGCTCGGCCGTCGGGCGGTCACGACCGTGCGCGGGCTGGGATACCGGTGGGGCGCGCTGTGATCACGGGCGCGGAGCGCGACCTCCTGCGGCGCACGAGCCGGCGCCTCGCGGTGCAGACGGGTCTCCTCGTGCTCGTGAGTTTGCTGGTGGTGGCGGCGGTCGTGCTGGCCGTCGTGGCGCGCGCGCTCGGCGAGGCGGACGACCGTCGGCTCGAGTCGGCGGCGTCGGCCGACGAGGTCACCGACGCGGGCCCGGGGATCTGGGTCGCCGTGGCCTCGCCGCGCGGCGTCGAGGCGTCGCCCGGGATGCCGGCGGGCCTGCCCGACCTGGGTCTCGTCGAGCAGGTGGCGCGCACCGGGACGAGCGCGCGGGAGCGGGTGACGACCTCGGCCGGCACGTTCGAGGTGCTCACGGTGGACCGTCGGGACGGCGTCGTCCAGGCCGTCCTCGACCCGTCCGAGACGCGCGAGGAGCTGGCGCGCCTCCTCCTCGCGCTCGGTGTCGCGACGGCCGTCGGGGTCGTGCTCGCCACCGTCGGGGGCTGGTGGCTCGGGCGTCGCGCCGTCCTCCCCACGGCGCAGGCCCTCGCGATGCAGCGGCGCTTCGTGGCGGACGCGAGCCACGAGCTGCGGACCCCGCTCACCCTGCTCTCGACGCGCGCGCAGCTCCTGCGCCGCCGGCTCGAGCGACCGGGCCCGGGGACGCCGGAGCAGGTGGCGCGCGACGTCGACGGGCTCCTCGAGGACACGGCCGCGCTGAGCGACGTGCTCGACGACCTGCTGACGGCCGCGGACACGCGGTCCGTGGACCTCGTCCCCGTCGACCTCGCGGCGCTGGCCGACGCCGTCGTGCGCTCGGCCGAGGCGCGCGCGGCGTCGCGCTCCGTCGCGCTGCGGCGCGCAGGGACGGACGAGCTCACGGTCGTGGGGGCGCCGGCGGCGCTGCGCCGCGCGCTCACCGCGCTCGTGGACAACGCGGTCGACCACGCGGCGCACGAGGTCGTCGTCACGGTGCGGCGCGCCGGGTCGGCAGCGCAGGCCCTCGTCGACGACGACGGACCCGGTCTGGGCGAGGACGCCGAAGACCTGTTCGCACGCTTCGCCTCCCGGCGCCCCGGTCCGGCCGTGGACGACGACGGCCGGCGCCACTACGGGCTCGGGCTCGCTCTCGTCGCGGAGGTCGCGGCGCAGCACGCCGGCACGGTGGCGGCGACGAACCGTCCCGACGCGCCGCACGGGGCTCGTCTCGTGCTCACGCTGCCGCTCGGCCCGCCGGCCCGTCGCTGACGACCGTCCCGTCCGGGAGGACGGCGAGCACGAGGGCGGCCCCCTGGTCCACCGCCCACGCGACCCCCTCCTCGCCCAGCGCGAGGACGCTCGTCGCGAGGATGTCGGCGGTCGTGAGGTCGGGCGCGACGACGGTCGCCGACAGGAGCCCGCGCGCGGCGGCACCCGTGCGCCCGTCCCACACGTGGAGACCGCGCTCGTACGTCCCCGACGTCGCCACCGCGCCGTCGTGCAGCTCGACCCGCGCCACGAGCCCGTCCGCGCGCGCCGGGGAGCGCACGCCCACCACCCAGGGCCGGCCGGGCTCCGGCCCGCCACGGACGGCGACGTCCCCGCCGGCGTTGAGGCACAGGTCGGAGAACCCCGCGGCGACCAGCCGGTCCACCGCGCGCTGCGCGGCCCAGCCCTTGACGACGCCGTCGGTGTCTAGGGTGCCGTCCGACCGGCGCACGTCGAACGCGCCCCCGCTCGCGACGCGTGCCGCCTCCGCGAGGTCGAGCACCTCGCGCAGGTCCCGGGAGGGCCGCACGACGAGCCCGCGCCGGTGGCGGGACAGCTCGCTGTCCGCGCGTCGCCCGCTGAACCGCGCGTCCGCGGCGTGGAGCACCGCGAACGCCGCGCGGACCGCGGCCCGCGCGCGCTCGTCGTCGGGCGCGCGCAGGTCCAGCGACATCGGCAGGCCCATGACCGTCTCCGTCCGGCGCACCGTCAGCCCCGGGCGTCGATCGCGGCCTGGAGGGACTCGCGGTAGCCCTCGGAGGTGTAGGTCGCCCCGGACACGGTGTCGATGCGCGCGGACTGCGCCCGCACCGCCTCCTGCGCGAGCAGCGGCGTGGCGCGCGCGGAGATCTGGGAGCTCTCTCCCCCGCTGGGCGACCGCACGGTCTGCACCGCGTCGAGGTGCGTCCCGGTGAATGTGACCGCGACCTGCACCGGTCCGTACCGTGTCTGCACGACGGACCCCGTCACGGTCGCCCGCGTCGGGTCCGGTGTGCCGGTGCCCGGGCTCGCCGGGGACGTGCCCGGGTCCGTCGAGCCTGCGGTGGAGGGGGCCGGCGTCGGGGTCGCGGGGGTCACGGGCTCAGACCCCGCGACGACGGCGGGAGCTCCCGACGTCCCGGACCCGTCCCCGGCGAGGCCCGGCACCCCGCCGTACCGCGCGAGCGCGGCGGCGCCGAGCGCGAGCACGCTCCCCGCGTAGACGATCGTCCCTCTCCAGCGGCGTCCGGTCATGACAGGCTCAGCTCCTCGCGGTGGACGGCGGACCGCGGCACGCCCGCACGGCGTGCCGAGTCCTCGACGGTGGCGACCATCGCGGGCGGGCCGCACACGAACACGTCGCGCGACGCGATGTCGGGCACCAGGGCGTCGAGCCGCCCCGGGCCCAGGGGGTCGTACCCGAGGTCGGCCCGGCGGCCCACGACGGGCAGGTACGTGAGCGGCGCGTCGGCGAGCTCGTGGCCGACGCCGAGGTCCGCCCGAGACCGGGCGCGGTGCACGACGACGACGTCGTGCCCGCGCGCGACCAGGTCCTCCGCGAGCGCTCGCACGGGCCCGACGCCCGCTCCCCCGGCGACGAGCAGCACACCGCGGCGTCGGGCCCGCGCGGCGGTGAAACGGCCGAACGGTCCCTCGAGGAGCACGCGCGTCCCGGGCCGCAGGTGCGCCACCGCGCGCGAGTGGTCGCCCAGGCCGCCGACCGTGAAGCGCAGGTGCTCGCCGTCGGGCGCGACGGAGACCGAGTAGGGGTGGGCGGTGACGACGTGGCCCCGCGCGAGGAAGCGCACGAGGAAGAACTGGCCCGCTCGTGCCCCGACGTCCGCGAGCGCCGGACCCGACACCCACACGCTCGTCATCCCCCCGGCCTCCGGCACGACGGCGCTCACGCGCGGCGCGTCCCGGAGCACGCCGAGGAGCGGCAGCACCCCGCGCCACGTGAGCAGCGCCGCGGCGGTGCCCGCGTAGAGGAGCACCCAGGCGGCGCGGGCCGTCGGGTCGCCGACGAAGTGCGCGCCCGCCGTGACCTGGTGCGCGAACGTGAGGTACACCCCGGCGTAGATCGTCAGGTGCACGAGGAACCACGCCTCGTACGACAGGTGCCGCCGCACGAGGCGCGCGCCGGACACCCCCACGACCACGAACAGGCCGGTGCCGACCAGCGCGGCCGTCATGTCCGGCTCCGCCAGCACGAGGGTGAGCGCCTGCCACCAGGACGCGGCCTGCGCCGGCAGGGCGGTCCCGGCGACCATGAGGAGCGTGTGCGTGAGGACGAGGAGCACGACGGTCGTCCCGAGGACGCGGTGCCACGCGACGAGCCGGTCCAGGCCCACCGCACGCTCGAACCAGGGCACGCGCCCGACGAGGAGGAGCTGGGCGCAGACCAGCACCGACGCGACGAGCCCCACGAGCTCCCCCATGCCGGTGAGCGCGCCGGCCGGGGACGCCCCGGCGGACGATGGCGTGCCCCGCCACCAGAACCCGACGACGAGCACGAGGACACCGACCAGCACCGCCCGCAGGACGACCGCGCCCGGAGCGGGTGCGCCCGCTCCGCGCCGTGCCCGGGCCGTGGGCCGGGCCTGGGGCTGGGCCTGCTGGGCCGACGTCCGGCGCGTCGTGAGGATGCTCATGCGAGACAGCGTGCCCGCCGATTCTCAGAGCATTCTCGGAGACCGTGCCGGGGGTCCGGGGTCCGATCCTCTCGTCCGCCCGTGGGCGGGTGGACGCCGGGTCTCAGCGGGACGACGCCGCCGGCACGAGCGGCTCGCCGACCTCCGCGGCGGGTGCCGACCGGGACGGTCCGGGCGGCGTCTCGTCCCTGCCCGGGCGGGTGGCGAGCAGCGCCCACAGGATGCACGCGAGGTCGACGCCCTCCTGGAGCCACGCGCCCGCGAGCGCGGAGAGACGCCCCGTCGCGGCCACGACCATGAGCAGCCCGGACAGGGCGATCCCGATGCCGATGGCCTGCCACGCGACCCGCACCGTGCGGCGGCCGATCCGCACGGCGCCGACCGTGCGCGCGAGGTCGTCCCGGACGACGACCGCGTCCGCGGACTCGGTCGCCGCCGTCGAGCCGCGTGCGCCCATGGCCATGCCGACGTCGGCCACCGCGAGGACCGGGGCGTCGTTCACGCCGTCCCCGACCATCATCACGGGGCGGTCCGGCAGCCCGCGGACGGCGTCGACCTTGTCCTGCGGGAGGAGGCCGGCGCGCACGTCGTCGATGCCCACCTGGTCCGCTACGTGCCGGGCGGTCGCCGCGCCGTCGCCGGTGAGCATGACGGTGGTCCGCACGCCCGCGGCGTGGAGGGCGGCGACGGTGGGGCGGGCCTCGGCCCGCAGCTCGTCGGCGAGGAGCACGGTCCCGGCGTACGCGCCGTCGACGCCCACGTGGACGGCGCTGCGGCCCGCGCCGGGCACGGGGACGCCCGCGGGCGCGCCCGCGACGACGAAGGCCAGCCGGCCGACCGCCACCGCGTGGCCGTCCACCGTCGCGCGGGCTCCCCGGGCGGTCTCCTCCGTCGCGTCCCGTGCGGCGGGCAGCGCGAGGTCCCGCTCCTGGGCCGCGCGGACGATGGCCGCCGCGAGCGGGTGCACCGAGTACTGCTCGACCGCGGCCGCGAGCGCGAGCACGTGATCCGGCGTGCGGCCGCCCGCGGGCAGGACGTCCACGACGACCGGCGCCCCGTGGGTCAGCGTGCCCGTCTTGTCGAACGCGACGGTGCGCACGCGCGACAGCTGTTCGAGCGTCCCGGCCGACTTCACGATGATCCCGTTCCGCGCCGCGCGGGACATGCCGGACATGAAGGCGACCGGGGCCGCGATGATCAGCGGGCACGGCGTCGCGACGACGAGCACCTCGGCGAAGCGCGCGGGCTCACCGCTGAGCACCCACGCCACGACGGCGAGCGCGAGGGCGGCGACCGTGAACGGCACCGCCACGCGGTCGGCGAGGCGCACGAACGGCGCCTTGGACTCCTGCGCCTGCTTCACGAGCTCGACGATCGCCTGGTACTGCGAGCCCGCGGCCGTCGCGGTCGCCCGGACCTGCGCCGCGCCGCCGCCGTTCACCGACCCGGACAGGACGACGTCCCCGCGCCGGTGCTCCACCGGGAGCGACTCCCCGGACAGCGACGACTCGTCGAACGTGGCCGCTGTGCTGAGCAGGACGCCGTCCACCGGGACGACCTCCCCGGGCCGCACCCACACCTCGTCGCCGGGGCGCACGTCGTCGACGGGGACGTCCTCGAGCTCCCCGCCGGGCCCGGCCCGGTGGGCGACGCGCGGGGCGCCGGCGAGCAGGCTCGAGAGCTCGCGCCGCGCGCGCCCGTTCGCGTAGTCCTCGAGCGCCTCGCCGCCCGAGAGCATGAGACACACGACGAGCGCGGCCCAGTACTCCCCCACGAGCACCGTGGCCGTGACGGACAGGACGGCCAGCAGGTCGACGCCGTATGCGCCCGCCCGCAGGTCAGCCACCATCGCGCGCGCCCGGACCACGACGAGCACGAGCGCGAACGCCGAGACCACGACCTGGGCCGATCGGTCCGGGCCCCAGGCCTCGAGCACGCCGCCGAGACCGCCCACCGCCACCGTGGCGACCACCCACGGGTAGCGCCGGGCGGCCTCCGTCACGCGGCGGCCCGGTCCGGTCATGCCTCCAGGGTGGGCAGACGGCGGGACCTGGCGGTAGGGCCGAACGGCCGCGACCGCACGGGACCAGCGGGCACCGTCCGGCGGGTCGGCGCGTCGGCGGGTCCGCAGGTCAGCGGGTCAGACGACCGGCAGGCGCAGCGCCTCCCCGAGCGGGACCGACGGGCCCTGGAACGGCACGACGTCCTGCTCGCACGTGGCGCCGTCGGTCGCGTCGAGGTCCACGAGGTACCGCGCGACGGCGTCGTCCGCGCACGCGCTCTTGCCGATGATCGTGTGGCCCCAGCCCTCGACGGTGAGCACGCGGGGGTCGGGCCAGCGGTCGGCGTAGGGCTGCGTGAACCCGTACGGCGTCGCGGGATCGAACCGGGTGCCGACCACGAGCACGGGAGCCTCCGTCGTCTGGTCCCACGGGCCCGTGAACGCGTCGCGGTCCTCGACGGGCACGAACTCGCACTGGACGCCCACCCAGCCGCGGAAGCGCCCGAAGTGCGGGTACTGCGCGTCGAGCGCGTCGACCTTCGCGGGGTACTGCCACGGCCGGCCTGGGGTCGTCGTGTCGACGCACAGGCTCGCGAGCGCGCCGCCGACGGACGCGTAGTCCTCGGCGAACCCGGCGCGGCGGAGCAGCTCCCCGAGCGAGGGCAGGGCACCGAGCGTGCGCTGGCGGTCCGCGGCCGCGGGCGGCTCGACGGCGCCGCTCAGCACCGCGAGCGACGCGAGCGTGAGGTCGAGGTCGCCCCACGCGGCGGGCTCGTACAGGTACTGGAAGACGAGCGCCACCGTGTCCGGGTACCCGACGCGCACGCTCGTGCCGTCGGGGAGCGGCACGTCGACGGGCGCCTCGCGGAGCGCGGCGTAGGTCGCCTCGACGACGTCGGCCGGGTCGCCGAGCGACGCGAGCGCGCACGCCGACGGCCTCGCCTCCGCGCACAGCCGCGTGAACTCGCCGAACGTCTCGGTCGCGCCGGCGGCCTGCCCGATCCGGGCGCCGATCAGCTCGCGCGACCCGACGCCCGACCACGCGTCGACGTCCATCGTGCCGTCGAGCACGAGGGCGCGGACGCGGTCCGGGAACAGCGCCCCGTACGTCGCGCCGAGCACCGTGCCGTAGGAGTACCCCACGTAGCTGAGCTGCTCGTCGCCCACCGCCTGGCGCAGCAGGTCCATGTCCCGCGCGACGTTCGCCGTCGACGCGTGCGCGATCCGGTCGCCCGAGAACAGCGTGCACGACGCCCCGAACGCCGCCATCTGGCCGAGGTAGCGCGCCTCCTCGCGGTCGGTCACGGGGAACGCGGGCAGGCCCGCGAGGAACGCGTTCTCGCGGTCCTGGTCGCGGAAGCACGTCGCGGGGTCGGACGTCCCGACGGCACGCGGGTCGAACCCGATGACGTCGAACCGGGCGAGCACGTCGTCGTCGAAGAGCGAGCCCCCGAGCAGGTGCAGCGTCTCGACGCCCGGGCCGCCCGGGCCGCCGAAGTTGGTGAACAGGCTCCCGATCCGCTGCTCGGGGTCGGACGCCGGGAGCCGCGTCAGGCCGATGGTCGTCGTGCGGCCGTGGGGGCGGTCGTAGTCGGTCGGCACCTGCGCCGTCGCGCACTCGAACGCCTCGAGGCCGTCGCCGTCGCACGGCCCCCACGCGATCTCGGGCACGGGGGCCTCGACCTGGGCGGCCGTCGTCGTGGCGGGTCCGGTGCGGGCCGACGCCGTGGCGGCGCCGGTGCGGGCTGGCTCACCCCCCGGGCCCGCGACGGCCGCGGCGGGGACCCCGCCGAGCAGGAGGACCGCCGCCAGCGACGAGGCGGCGGCGCGGACGGTTCGTGTCGTCATCGATCGCGAAGTCATCGCTCCCCATCCGACCACGGCCCCGCGAGGAGCGCACCCGGGCCGACGCGCGGCACGGTCACCGGTCCTCCCGGGAGCGGCGGCAGCGATTTCCGTTGCCCTCGGTCGTGCGCCCGTCGAGAGTGTCGGCATGCTGATCAGACGCGAGCGCCCGTCGGACGTCCAGTCGATCCGGGCCGTCACCGTGGACGCCTTCTCCGCGGTCGAGCACGCCGCGCCGTCGGTCGAGCCCGACGGCGCACCCGGCGAGGCCACCCTGGTCGGGTGGCTGCGGGAGGACCCGGGGTGGATCCCGGAGCTGTCGCTGGTCGCCGAGACCGGGTCCCACGACCCCCAGGTGGTCGGGCACGTCGTCGCCACCCGCGGTCAGCTCGGGGGCCGGCCGGCGCTCGGTCTCGGACCGCTCAGCGTCCGTCGCGACCACCAGCGGCGCGGCGTGGGTTCCGCGCTGATGCACACGATCCTCGGTGCGGCGGACGCCCTCGGCGAACCGGTCGTGGTGCTGCTCGGGGAGCCGGCGCTCTACTCCCGGTTCGGGTTCGTGCCCGCGAGCGCCCTGGGCATCGAGGCTCCCGAGCCGGCGTGGGGGGACTACTTCCAGGCGCGCGCCCTGAGCGCCTGGCGCGGCGAGCACGCCGGGCGGTTCACCTACGCCGCCCCGTTCGACCGCCTGTGAGACAGGTCCACGAGGCGATGGCCAGGATCGAGGCCATGCACGAGGAGAACGACTCCACGGAGGAGGAGAAGTGAACGCCGCCGAGCACCACAGCTACCGCGTGTCCTGGTCCGCAGACGACGGAGAGTTCGTCGGTACGGTTCTCGAGCTACCCTCCCTCTCCTGGCTCGAGCCCGAGTCGGCCGCCGCGTTCGCCGGGATCCGGAAGCTCGCCTCCGAGGTGGTCGAGGACCTGGCAGCCTCTGGCGAAGAGGTCCCCGAGCCCCTGTCCGAGCGCCACTACTCCGGCGAGTTCCGTGTGCGGATCCCCCGGCCATGCACCGCCGGCTCGTCGAGGAGGCTGCCGCGCAGGGCATCTCCATGAACCGTCTCGCCAACCACGAGCTCTCCGCCTGAGAGAGCACGAAGCGCGCGTCCCGAGAGCTACCTTCTCGCGCGGGCTCCGTCGTACCGCTCGGCTCTCCCAGGCCGCGACCTCGAGCCCGGTACCGCGTGCGACCGAGACGCCGGCCGCGATGCCGGATCTCGCCGGTCAGCGCAGCACCACGACGGCGACCCCCGCCGCGACGGCGAGAGGTGCGAGCACGAGGCCCTGGCGGATCACGTGCCACGCGGGCGGTGCCTCCTGCCCGAAGGTGTGACGGCGGTACTGCTGCCACCACAGCACGGTCGCGAGCGACGCCCAGGGCGTGATCAGCGGTCCGGCGTCGACCGCGACGAGCAGGGTCGCCAGCCGCTCGACGTCCTCGCCCGCCGCGGGGAGCAGCGCGAGGAAGGCGGGCAGATTGTTCACGAGGTTCGCCGCGACGACGCCCGTCGCGGCGAGGCGGGCGAGGTCGCCCGGTCCGGTCCCCGTGCCCGCGACGGCGGCGAGGAGGTCGCCGAGCCCGTGCGCGTGCCAGGTCTCCACGACCACGAACAGCGCCGCCACGACGAGCGCCGACCGCCACGGCAGCATCTCGCGCACCGGCACGAGCGGGCGCACGCGCCGCCACCACGTCGCGAGCGCGAGCACCGCCGCACCCGCGAGCGCCGTCGGCGCGACGGGCAGCTCGAGCGCGAACGCGACCGCGAGGAGCACGACGACGGCCCCGGTGAGGCGCAGGAGCACCCGGTCGGGCGGCGTCGGGCCGGGGCCCACGAGGTCGAACCGTCCCCGCAGGTGGCGACCGTGCAGCGCGAGCAGCACGACGACCGTCACCGCGAGGACCGCGAGCGCCGGCGCCCACATCACCCCGACGTACCCGGTGCCGAACCGGTCCGCCGCGAGCAGGTTGGTGAGGTTCGAGACCGGCAGGAGGAGCGACGCCGTGTTGGCGAGCGCGAGCACGGTGAGCGCGAGCGGCAGGGGCCTGGTGCCCGTGCGGCGGGCGAGGGCGAGCACGACGGGCGTGACGAGCACCGCCGTCGTGTCGAGCGACAGCACGACGGTGCTGGCCGTCGCGAGCAGGACGACGAGCACCCACAGCACGATCCGCCGACCCCCGGCGAGCCGCGCCGCCCGGGCGGCGACGGCGTCGAACAGGCCCGCGCCCGCGCACAGCTCCGCGACCACCGTGATGGCGAGGAGGAACACGAGGACCGGCCCGGTGCGCACGAGCAGGTCGCGCGCGTCTGCCGCGGGGAGCAGCCCCGTCGCGGGGAGCGCGACGACGACCACCGCGGCGAGCAGCCACGGCGGCAGGCGACGGCGGCGTCGCCGGTGAGCCGTGCCCGCGGCGGCGCCGGAGTCCGCGCCGACGTCAGCGGGAGGCTCGGTCGTCACGGCGGTCACTGTACGACCGGTGCGCCTCGCTCGGCGGTCCGGAGGCTCGTGCCCTCGCAGCCACGGGGGCGCGCTGCTCCGCCCGTGAGGCGTCGAGGACGGCGAGACCGACGGGGTCGTCCGAGCAAGGACGGGGGTCAGCCGGACCGCTACTATCTGCGTATGCGTGAAGATACGAAGGGTTGCACCTTCGGTACCGAGAGCCCCTACGTCGAGCTCGCGGCCGAGGTGTTCTCGCTGCTCGCCGACGCGACGCGGGTCCGGATCGTCCTCGCCCTGCGAGACGCCGAGCTCCCGGTCAACGCCCTCGCCGAGGTGGTGGGCAAGTCACCGACCGCGGTCTCCCAGCACCTCGCGAAGCTCCGGTGGGGCCGGATCGTCCGTGCGCGCCAGGAGGGCAACCGCGTCTTCTACTCGCTGATCGACGAGCACGCGCGCACGCTCGTGACGCAGGCCGTCTTCCAGGCGCAGCACGCGGTGGACGACCACCCGCAGCATCACGCCGACGGCGCGCACCAGGCGGCGGAGAAGCCGGCCGCGGGCGGTGCGGACGAGGCCGCGCGATGACCGCGCCGCGGCCGGCCGTCCTCGGCCACGGCCACGACCACGACCACGACCACGACCACGACCACGACCACGACCACGACCACGACCACGACCACGACCACGACCATCATCACGAGCACCCGACGGGCCTGCGCGGCTGGCTGCACGAGGTGTTCGTGCCGCACTCCCACGACGCGGCCGACTCGATCGACGACGAGCTCGTCGCCAGCGGCCAGGGCATCCGCGCGGTGAAGGTCTCGCTCGTGGTCCTCGGGCTCACTGCGCTCGCGCAGCTCGCCATCGTGGCGGTGAGCGGGTCGGTCGCCCTCCTCGCCGACACGGTGCACAACCTCTCCGACGCGCTCACGGCGGTGCCGCTGTGGATCGCGTTCGTGCTCGGCCGTCGTGCCGCGACGCGCCGGTACACCCACGGCTACGGCCGGGCGGAGGACCTCGCGGGCCTGTTCATCGTCGCGATGATCGCCCTCTCGGCCGTCGTCGCAGGCGTCGAGTCCGTGCGGCGCCTCGCCGACCCGCAGCCCGTGGAGAACGTCGGGTGGGTGGTCGCCGCGGGCGTCGTCGGGTTCGCCGGGAACGAGGCCGTCGCCGTCTACCGGATCCGCGTCGGGCGCCGCATCGGCTCCGCCGCGCTCGTCGCCGACGGCGTGCACGCGCGCACGGACGGGTTCACCTCGCTCGCGGTCGTGCTCGGCGCGCTCGGCGTCCTCGTCGGCGTCCCCCTCGCCGACCCCGCCGTCGGCCTGCTCATCACCGTCGCGATCCTCGTCCTCCTGTGGGGCACCGCGCGCGACGTCGGCCGTCGGCTGCTGGACGGCGTCGACCCCGCGCTCACGGACCGCGCCCGCCGCGCGCTCGACGCGGTGGACGGTCTGGACGGCGTGGACGACGTCCGTCTGCGCTGGGCAGGGCACCGGCTCACCGTGCAGGCGCGCGTCCTCGTCCCGCCCGAGACCTCGGTCGCCGTCGCCGACAGGACGTCGGCCCGCGCCGACGACGCGCTGCGGCACGTCCTGCCGTCGGTCGGGCGGGTCGACGTCGTGGTAGCCCCCTCCCCCTGAGCGCGCCCCGGCGGGCGAGGCGTGGGTGGTCGGCGCGAGGATGGGGCATGCTGCTCGCCGAGGTCGCCGCCACGTCCGACGCCGTCACCGCCACGCGCTCGCGCCTCGCCAAGCGCGCGGCCATCGCCGACCTGCTGCGGCGCGTCGCGGACGACGCCGCGGGCGGGAGCGCGGAGGTGGAGATCGCCGTCGCATACCTCGCGGGCGAGCTGCGCCAGCGCCGCACCGGGCTCGGGTGGCGGTCGCTGCGCGACCTCCCCGCGCCCGCGGAGGAGCCCGGCCTCACGCTGACCGACGTCGACGCCGCGTTCGCCCGCATGGCGGACCTCTCCGGCCCCGGGTCGTCGACCGCGCGCCAGGCCGAGGCGGCCACCCTGTTCGGCGCCGCGACGGCGCGCGAGCAGTCGCTCCTCGCCGGGCTCGTCTCGGGCGAGCTGCGCCAGGGCGCGCTCGACTCCGTGGTGGTCGACGCCGTCGCCGAGGCGGCGGGCGTCCCTGCCGACACGGTGCGGCGCGCGGTCATGCTCGCGGGCGCGACCGGGCCGGTCGCCCGCGCGGCGCTCACCGCGGGCGGCCCGGAGGCCGCGACGGAGGCGCTCGCGACGTTCCGGCTCACCGTCGGCCGCCCGGTGCGGCCGATGCTCGCGCAGTCCGCACCCGACGTGGGCGCCGCGCTCGACAAGCTCGGCGCCGCGCCGGGCGACCCGTCGGGCACCGCCGTCGCCGTGGACGTGAAGCTCGACGGCATCCGCATCCAGGTGCACCGCGACGGCGACGACGTGCGCGTCTTCACCCGCTCGCTCGACGACATCACCGAGCGCGTCCCCGAGATCGTCGCGGCCGTGCGGGCGCTTTCCGCCCGGGCGCTCGTCCTCGACGGGGAGGCGCTCGTCGTCGGGCCCGACGGCGTCCCCCGCCCGTTCCAGGAGACCGCCGCCCGCTCCGCGACCCAGGGCGAGCGCAGCGCCGCCGAGGAGGCCGAGCTCGCGGCCTCGCTCGAGCTCTCCCCGTTCTTCTTCGACGTGCTCCACGCCGACGGCCGCGACCTGCTGGACGAGCCGCTGCGCGACCGGCTCGCGGTGCTCGACGAGCTCCTCGCCGACGCCGCGGGACCGCTCGCCGTGCGGCGCCTCGTGACCGACGACGACGCGGCCGCGACCGCGTTCTTCGACGCCGCCGTCGCGGAGGGCCAGGAGGGCGTCGTCGTGAAGTCGCTCGCCGCGCCCTACGCGGCCGGGCGGCGCGGTGCCGGCTGGGTGAAGGTCAAGCCGCGGCACACGCTCGACCTCGTCGTGCTCGCCGTCGAGCAGGGCTCCGGCCGGCGCAGCGGGTGGCTGTCGAACATCTGGCTCGGCGCGCGCGACCCCGAGGGCGGGTTCGTCATGCTCGGCAAGACGTTCAAGGGCATGACCGACGAGATGCTCGCGTGGCAGACGCAGCGCTTCCGCGAGCTCCAGACCTCCGACGAGGGGTACGTCGTGCACGTGCGCCCCGAGCAGGTCGTCGAGATCGCGTTCGACGGCCTCCAGCGCTCGACCCGCTACCCCGGCGGGCTCGCGCTGCGCTTCGCGCGCGTCGTCCGGTACCGCGACGACAAGACGGCGGCCGAGGCCGACACGATCGAGACGGTCCGCGCGCTCGCGCGTCCCCTCGGGGGCGGCGCGACGGAGGGGCCTGACGCGGAGGGCTGAGCGGGCGGCGCGTCGAGCGCGTCAAGAAGTCGTCGGCGGTGGGTGCATCCGCGGGCGGCGGTCCGGGTGAAGGAGAGGTGGACGCCGCCCGGCGTCCGACGGCGCACCGCCGTCCCGTGCACGACGAAGGGACTCGACGATGAACCTCCGACGCACGCTCACCGCGGCAGGAGCCGCGCTCCTCGCCCTGACCGCCGCGGCCGCACCGGCCGTCGCCGCACCGGCCCCCGCGACGGCGCCGCCGTCGGGCACCACGAGCCTCGCCTCCGTGCTCGCGGCCGACGGCGACACGTTCGACCGCAACTGGTACGACTTCGACATCGTCGACCAGGCTGTGGCCGCGGTCCTCGCCGCCAAGCCGGACAGCCCCGTGGCGGTCCTGGCCGACGGCACGGTGCCGCTCACCGCGTTCCTGCCGAACGACCGGGCGTTCCAGCTCCTCGCGTTCGACCTCACGCACCGCTGGCAGCCCACGGAGGAGCGCGTGCTCACGTCGCTCGCCGGGGCGGTGGGCATCGACGCGATCGAGCAGGTGCTGCTCTACCACGTCGTCCCCGGCGCGACGATCGACTCCGGCACCGCGCTGCGGTCCGACGACGCCGTCCTCACCACGGCGCAGGGCGCGACGTTCCGGGTCGACGTGCTGAGCAAGCGCCTCGCCCTGGTCCGCCTCGTCGACCAGGACCGCAACGACGTCGACCCGTTCCTCGTGAAGAGCAAGCTCGACCTCAACACGGGCAACGTCCAGATCGCGCACGGCATCAGCGCGGTGCTGCGGCCCCAGAACCTCTGACCGGTCTCCCCGTGCCCGGCCCCGCACCCGCGGGGCCGGGCACTTTTTTTGATGCGTGTGCATCCAGATCCGCACCTGCGGGGGAAGAGGGGGTGTCAGCAGATCGAGCGCCCGGGACGGACCGGGCTCGACCACCGGAGGACACCATGCACCGCACCGCACGACGCACCGCCGCGCTCGCGGGCGCAGCGACCCTCGTCGCGCTGGGGGCCGTCGCGCTCCCCGCCCAGGCCGCCACCGACGACGGCGCCTCGCTCTCCGTCCTGCACGGCGTGCCGGACACGCCCGTGGACGTCTGGGTGAACGACGAGCTCACCCTCGACGACTTCCAGCCCGGCGACCTCGCGGGTCCGCTCGATCTCCCCGCCGGGACGTACACGGTGGCGATCACGGCGCCCGACGCGACCGACACGAGCTCCCCGGTCATCGGCCCGGTCGACCTCCAGCTCGCGGGCGGCACGAGCTACACCGCCGTCGCGCACCTCGACGCGGGCGGACAGCCGACCGCGACGCTCTTCACGAACGACGCGAAGCCCACGGCCGCGGGCCAGGGCCGGCTCACCGTGCGCCACGTCGCCGCGGCGCCCGCGGTCGACGTCCTCGCCGGCGGGACCGCCGTCGTCACGGGGCTGGAGAACCCGAAGGAGGCCGTGCTCGACCTGCCGGCCGGCACGATCTCGGCGACCGTCGCCGCCGCGGGCACCACGGAGCCCGTGCTCGGCCCGGCCGACCTCACGGTCGCCGAGGGCGTCAACACCATCGCCTACGCGTGGGGCAGCCTCGAGGACGGCAACCTCGCCCTCGCGACCCAGACGGTCGAGGGCCTGCACTCGTCGCCGTCGGGCGTCCCGGCCGGGCTCTCGGGCCTCGCGGCCGACGCGCCGAGCAGCACCGCGACGGGCGTCGCCATCGCGTTCGGTGCGTCGCTGTTCGGCCTGCTGCTCGTCGCGGCCACCTTCATGCTGGCGCGCGCATGGCGCCAGCAGCACGCGGCCCACGCCGTCCGGAGCGACCGGACGGCATGACGCAGCGCACCATCGCCGGTCCCGCGCGCCCCGCCCGGGGCGCGCGGGCCGGCCTCCGGACCCTCCTGGGGGCGGTGCTCGTCACCGCAGCGGTCGTCGGCGGATGCTCCCTGCCGTCCGCCGACGGGTCTGCCGACGGACTCGGACCGTCGGCCGACCCCCTCCCCACCCCGGCCCCCCACCAGGGCGGGGAGGCGACCGCGGGGACGCCCGGGCCGGCCCGGGACGCACCGGTGCCGGTGCGCCCGGCCCGGGACATCCCGGCTCCCCCGCCGCCGGCACCCGCGCGCGTCGTCGTCAGTGACCTCGGGATCGACCTCCCCGTCGAGGCGGCGGGCGTCGACCCCGAGGGGCGCATGGCGCTCCCGGGTTCCGGCGACGTCGCCGCGTGGTACCGGTTCGGACCGGCCCCGGCGAGCCCCACCGGGACGACCCTGGTCGCGGCCCACGTGGACGATCCGGACGGCGTCGGGCCGTTCGCGCGGCTCCGCGAGATCACGACGGGCGCGAGCGTCGACGTCGTCGACGCGACGGGCACCTCGTACACCTACACAGTGACCGACATCAGGAGCATCGCGAAGCCCGACGTGCCGCTCGACGCGCTGTTCGACCGCGACGGCGAGCGCCGCCTCGTCCTCGTGACGTGCGGCGGCCGCTGGGACGCCGAGCGACGCTCGTACTCGGACAACGTCGTCGTGACCGCGGTCCCGTCGCGGTGACGGCCCGCACGGGCGCTACGATCGCTGCTACCCGCTCGCCGCTGCCGCCCGGGTGGTCGGCACCGACCCTCGAGGACCCGCCCTGAACGTGACCGAGACCGGGACCACCGACCCGGACCTGTGGCGCCTCGGCCGCGACTTCGCCGACGGCGACGAGCAGGCGCTCGCCGAGGCCTACCGGCGCTGGTCCGCGCTCGTGCACACGATCGCGCTCCGCTCGCTCGGCACGCGCGCCGACGCCGAGGACGTCACCCAGCAGGTCTTCGTCGCGGCCTGGCGGGGCCGGTCCCGGTTCGACCCCGACCGGGCCCGGCTCCCGGCCTGGCTCGTCGGGATCACGCGGCACACGGTGGCCGACGCGCACGAGGCGCGGTCGCGGGTCCGCCGGTCGGAGGAGGCCGCGGCCACGACCGCCCCGGACGCGGGCCGCGCGGCGAGCGAGGACACCGACGTCGGGCGCGTCGCCGACCGCGTGCTCCTCACCGAGGAGCTGCGGCGGCTCGGCGACCCGGGGCGGACGATCCTGGAGCTCGCGTTCTTCCGCGACCTGACGCACGTGCAGATCGCCGAGGAGCTCGGCCTGCCGCTGGGTACGGTCAAGAGCCACGTACGACGAAGCCTGATCCGGCTGCGCGACCGATTGGAGGTGGACGGTGCAGCACATCGATGACGAGACCCTCGCGCTCCTCGCGCTCGGCGAGGACGTGCTCGACGACGACGCGCGCGCGCACCTGTCCTCCTGCCCGGAGTGCGCGGACGCCGTCGCCGGGCTCGCGCGCGTCGTCGACGCGTTCGACGGCGCGGACCCGGCGGACGAGCTCGTCGCCCCCGACGCCGCGGTGTGGTCGCGGGTCCAGGCCGAGCTCGGCCTGACGAGCGCCGCCGCTCCGCCCGTCGTCGCCCCCGCGGCGGTCACCGACGCTCCGTCCGCGCCGACGCTCCCGCAGGGCGTGGCCGAGCCCGGGACGGAGGACGGCGGCGCGACCGGCACGGCCGTCGTCGTGCCGCTCGCGTCGCGGCGCCGACGGGTCTGGGTCCCGGTCGCGGCGGCGGCCGCCGCCGCGCTCGTCGTCGGCGGCGTGGGCGGCGTCCTCTGGGAGCGCCGCGAGGTCGAGCCGCCCGAGACGACGGTCGCGAGCGCGACGCTCGACCCGCTGCCCGACTGGCAGGGCGCGAGCGGCGACGCGCGCGTCGAGGAGCGGCCCGACGGGCGGCGCCAGGTCGTCGTGACGGTCGACGCGCCGGCGCCCGACGGCACGTACCGCGAGGTGTGGCTGCTCGCGGAGGACCTGAGCGGCCTCGTGAGCCTCGGCGTGCTCGACGGCACGGAGGGCCGCTTCGACGTGCCCGACGGCCTGGACCTCGCCGAGTTCCCCGTGGTCGACGTCTCCGAGGAGCACTTCGACGGCGACCCCTCCCACTCGGGCGACTCGGTCGTGCGGGGCCCGCTCGACGTCTAGGCGCACGGTCGTCGCGCCGGGACCGGCGCTCACGCCCGCGCGTACTCCGCGAGCGTGACGCCGGAGCGGAACGTCTGCGTGCCCGTCGATCGCCAGGAGAGGGGCGCGTAGTCCCGCTCGCCGAACAGCGGGACGCCGGCGCCCAGCATCACCGGGTTCACCTTGAGCGCGAGCCGGTCGATCTCGTCGACGAGCACGGCGGCGAGCGCTCCCCCGCCGCACAGCCAGATCCCCCGGCCGTCCTCCCGCTTGAGCGCGCGGACCGTCTCGACCGGGTCGGCGCCGGTGAACAGCACGCCCTCGCTCCCCTCGGGCGCCTCGTGCGTGCGGGTGAAGACGATCTGTCGCAGGTGCCGGTAGGGGTTCGGCAGGTGGTGGTCGGGGAGGCCGACGGCGTAGGTGTTCCAGCCCATGAGGACGGTGTCGAAGGGGCCGTCGGCGACCGGCAGCCCGGCGGCCTCGGCCAGGTCCGTCGGCGCCGTGCCGCGGTACCGGGACCAGATGGGCGCCATGTGGTCGCCCTCGGCGAGGAAGGCGTCGAACTCGCCCCCCGGCCCGGCGATGTACCCGTCGAGGCTCACGGCGACGTAGTAGGTCAGCTCGCGCATCATGTCTCCTGACAACTACAGATGAAGTGGTTTTCGGTGAGACTACAACAGGTGCAGTGGTTGCGATAGCCTCGGCGCATGGCGAAGAACACCGCACGGCGCAGCGCCCTGGCGGACGCCGGGATCGCCGTGCTCGCCCGCGAGGGGTCGCGCGGCCTGACGCACCGCGCGATCGACGACGAGGCCGGGGTCCCGACGGGCACGACGTCGAACTACTTCCGGAGCCGAGACGCCCTCGTCGCGGGGCTCTTCGAGCGCATCGGGGAGCGGCTCGCGCCGGCACCCGAGGACCTCGCCCGACGCGCGGCCCAGACGCCCGACCGCGCGCTGTTCGCGGACTACCTCCGCGACATCGTGCGCCGGTTGTCGACCGATGCCGACGTCACCCGAGCCCTGTTCGAGCTGCGGCTCGAGTCCGGCCGTCGGGGCGAGCTCGCGGCCGTGCTCGGCCCGTGGCTGCGCGCGGGATTCGAGGCCGACGTCGCGTTCAACCGGTCGGCCGGCCTGCCCGGCGGACGCCGGGAGATCGCCCTGTTCCACTACGCGATCGACGGGCTGCTCCTCGACCGTCTCACCACGCCGATCGACCCCGACATCCCGACCGACGAGGTCGTCGACGCGCTCGTGGCAGGGTTGCTCCCGGAGCGCTGAGCGGCCTCACGCCCTCCCCCGGACGGCTGCACCTACGACGCGCGGCGCTCGTCGAGCCGGTCGAGCCAGCCGCGGACGGGCCCGAGCGAGACCAGGCCCGACCCGGCCCCGGCGAGCTCGTCGGGGGTGCGGGCGAGCGTGCGTCGGGCCTGCCCGGCGAGGGCGCGGTCGCCGAGCCGCAGGGCGGTCTCCGCGCGCAGCGCCCACAGCAGCTCGCGCAGGTGGTCGGCGGGCGGCTCGGGCGCCGCGCGCGCGAGCCGCGCGGCCGTGTCGGGGTCGCCCGCGTCGAGCACGAGCAGCGGCTCCGCCCACGGGGCGTACGGGCCGAGGTCGGCGGCCTCCATCCCGGCGAGCGGGCGCCCGTGCCGCACGCGGACGGTGAGGAGCGCGAGCGGGAGCAGCCCGTCGCGCACTCCAGGCATGCGCACCCCGGCGAGCCGGTCGTCGGCGGCGCGGTACGCGTGCGCCGCGGCGTCGGGCGGGGCGGTCTCGGCGTCGCGCATCGCCCGGTACCAGGCGGTGAGCATCGGGACCACGGGCGACTCGTAGCCCGCCGCGACGTCCTCGGCCGCGGCGGCGTGGGCGTCGGCGTCGGCGAACCGGCCCGCGCCCGACGCCGCCTGCATCCGGACGAGGTGGCCGAGGATCGCGAAGGTCGGGAGGTCGTGGTCCTCCGCCAGGGCGACGAGCTCGGCGCCGGTCCGGTCCCGCTCGGGACCGGCGTCCGGCCGCTGGAAGGACTGGAGGAACCGCGCGTTGAGCGCGAGCGCGAGCGTCGCCGGGTCGCCGAGGTCGCGCGCGATCCCGACGGCGTCCTCCGCCGCGGCCCACGCCCACGCGTCGCGCGTCCCGCGGTGCTCGATGCCGACCACCGCGAGCAGACGCGCGCGCAGCACCGGCGCCGCGCCCGGACCGAGGCGATCCAGGGTCCGCCGCGCGACGCCGACGAGCGCGTCGGCGGCCGCCGGGTCGTCGCTCCGGGTCCAGACGGCCGGGACGTCGTACGCGGTGACGGTCCGGGCGGCGAGCACCGGGTCGCCGGTCGCCTCGGCCGCGAGCGCCGCAGCGACGCGCTGCTCCTGCGCGGTCGCGAGGTGGTCGCCCCCGGCGACGGCTAGCGTGCGCGCGACGTCGACCGTGGACCGCAGGTGCGTGCGCGAGCCGGTGGGGGCCGTGACGGCGAGGCGCGGCCTCGGCGTCGGGCCGTCGAGCGACGCCGCGTGACCCAGCACGTCGCGCTCGAGCCGGACGAGCTCGGGGCCCGGGTCGAGGCCGAGCTCGTCGGCGAGGCGGCGGCGCGCGCGCCGCAGGACGTCGAGCGCGTCCGCCTGCCGCCCGTCCCGGTACAGCGCGAGCGCGAGCAGCGCCCACGCGTGCTCGCGCCACGGGTGCGCGGCGGCGTGCGCGTCGAGCACGACGACCGCCTCCGCGGCCCGGCCCTCGCCGAGCAGCGCGTCCGCGAGCAGCTCGACGGCGCGCGCGTGCACCTCGACGAGGTGCCGGCGCTCGGCCCGCACCCACTCCCGCTCCGGCAGGTCGGCGTACGGCTCGCCGCGCCAGGCGGCGACGGCGTCCGCCAGCGCGCGCGTCGTGCCCGACGCCGCGTCCCCGGCCCCGGGAGACGCGCTCGCCCGGGCGACGGCCGCCTCCAGGCGCGCCGCGTCGAGCGCGTCGTCCGGGAGCCGCAGCGCGTAGCCGCCGTGCGCGGTGACGAGGGCGCGCGGGGGCGTGCGCGGCGCGCGCCCGGGCTCCAGGCGCCGCCGCAGGTCGCCGACGAACGTCGCGAGCGCGCCGCGCCGGTCGCCCGTCCCCGCGCCGGGCTCGTCCCACAGGTCGTCGGCGAGGCGGTCGAACGGCACCGGGCGCCCACGGGCGGCGGCGAGGCGCGCGAGGAGCTCGCGCTGGCGCGGGCCGCCGGGGTCGACGTCCGCGCCGTCGCGCAGCACGCGGACCGGCCCGAGCACCTCGACGCGCAGCTCCACCACCCCGCCATTCTCGCCGCACCGGGGCACCGATCGAACGGCACTGATCGGACGGCACTGATCGGACGCTGATCCGCCGCCCGGAGGATGGCGACGAGCCGGCCGGGCACGACCCCGGCACGGCCGAGAACCGCCCCGAGAGAGGACACCCCATGCACATCCCCGGCTTCGAGACCCGCACCGTCGAGGTCGCGCCCGGCGTCGCGCTGCGCGCCGAGACCGCGGGCGAGGGCACGCCCGTCGTGCTCCTGCACGGCTTCCCGCAGACGCGCCACATGTGGCGGCACGTCGCGACCGACCTCGCGCGCGACCACCGTGTCGTCGTGCCCGACCTGCGCGGCTACGGCGAGAGCGCGAAGCCTGCCGCCACGACGCCCGACGTCTACGCCAAGCGCACCATGGGCGCCGACGTCGTCGAGCTCGCCGACGCGCTCGACGTCGACCGGTTCGTCCTCGTCGGCCACGACCGCGGCGCGCTCGTCGCGTTCCGCGCGGCGCTCGACCACCCCGACCGCGTGAGCCACCTCGGCATCCTCGACGTGGTGCCCACGCTCGACACGTGGGCCGTGCTGCACGGCGTGGACGCCGCCGTCGCGTTCCACCTGTACCTCATGGCGCAGCCCCCGGGCCTGCCGGAGACGATGATCCGCAACAGCGCCGACGCGTTCTTCGGGTCCTTCCTCGACGCGTGGACGCAGGACCCGGCCGCGATCCCCGCCGACGTGCGCGCGCACTACCTCGCGTCGAGCCGCGACGCGGTCGACTCGATCGTGGCCGACTACCGCGCGACCGCGACGATCGACGTCGAGCACGACCAGGCGTCGCTCGACGCGGGCGACCGGCTCGCGATGCCCGTCGCCGTGGTGCAGCAGGACTGGGGCGCGCAGCTCGGGTACGACGCCGCGGGCGTCTGGCGGCGCTGGGCGCCCGACCTCGAGCACCTCACGACGACGGCGGGCCACTTTATGGCCGAGGAGGCACCGGGAGACGTCGCCGCGGTCGTCCGGACGCTCGCGCGGCGCTGACCGCCGCTGATCGCCGCTGGCCGCGCCGCAGCGCGGTCAGCGGGACTTCCGCTCCGGGGCCCAGCAGCGGGCCGTCACCGCGAGCGCGTTCCACGCGTTGATCGACACGAGGACGGCGAGCACCGCCGCGGTGCCCTGCTCGCCGAGCGCGTCGAGCGCGGCCGCGGCGACGTCGTCGGGCACGTGGGTCTCCGAGAGCCGCGTGACCGACTCCGCGAGCGCGAGCGCCGCCCGCTCGCGCGCCGTGAAGAAGCCCGACTCGCGCCACACGGCGACCGCCTGGAGGAGCTGGTCGTCCGCGCCCGCGCGGCGCGCGGTGCGCGTGTGCAGGTCGACGCAGTACGCGCAGCCGTTGAGCTGCGACGCCCGCAGCCGCACGAGGTCGGCGAGGAGCGGGGAGATCCCGGCACGCTCCGCCTCGGCGGACGCCGCCGCGTCGACCGCCGCGACGGCGGCGTAGAAGTCGGGCGTGAGCGCCTCGACGTCGAACCGCGCGGGGACGGCGACAGGTGCGTCGGCGGTGGTGGTCAGGGTGTCCGTGGTCGTCATGCCGTCCACGCTAGGGAGCATCGGCCCGGGTCTACAGTGCAATGTCGTGGGAGAAACCTGGGCCGATCCGTCTCTCGCGGGAGCACTCGACCTGCACCTCACGCTCTCGCCGACGCGGCCGGCGCGGTCCCTCCAGGACGCGCTGCGCACCGCCGTCGTCGAGGGCAGGCTCGTGGCGGGCACGCGGCTGCCCGCGGCGCGGGCGCTCGCCGCGGACCTCGGTGTCGCGCGGGGCACCGTCGCCGACGCCTACGCCCAGCTCGCCGCGGAGGGATGGCTCGAGTCCCGCGTCGGCGCCGGGACCTGGGTGGCGCACCGCGACGTCGGGCCGACGGCGCCGCCCGCAGCGCCCGTGCCGCCTCGCCGTCCGCTGGACCTGCGCGCCGGCGTCCCCGACGCGTCGGCCTTCCCCCGCGGGGCGTGGCTCGCCGCGGCCCGGCGCGCGCTCGCCGACGCCCCCGACGCCGCGCTCGGTTACGGCGACCCGCGCGGCGTGGAGACCCTGCGCGCCGCGCTCGCGGCGTACCTGGGCCGCGCGCGGGGCGTCCGGACCGACGCCGACCGGGTCGTCGTCACGCACGGGTTCGCCGACCTGCTGTCGCTCGTCGCGCGGGCGCTGGTCGCGCGCGGGGCGCGCCGCGCCGCCGTCGAGCAGTACGGGCACGCGGCCCACCGCGACGTCCTCGCGGCGGCCGGGCTGGAGGTCGTCGCCCTCCCCGTGGACGACGGCGGCGCGGACGTCGGCGCGCTCGACGACCCGGCAGGGAGACCCCGCGCGGACGTCGTCCTCCTCACGCCGGCGCACCAGTTCCCCACGGGCGTGCCCCTCTCCCCCGCGCGGCGCGGCGCGCTCATCGCGTGGGCCGCGCGGACCGGGGCGACGGTCGTCGAGGACGACTACGACGGCGAGCTCCGGTACGACCGCCGCGCCGTCGGTGCGCTCCAGGCCCTCGCCCCGGACCACGTCGTCTACGCGGGGACGGCGAGCAAGGCGCTCGCGCCGGGCGTCGGGCTGGCCTGGGGCGCCGTGCCGCCCGCGCTCCTGGACGACGTCGTCGCGCAGCGCCGTCTCCTCGGCGGGTCGCCCGACGCCCTCGGCCAGCTCACCCTCGCCCGGTTCCTCGCGGACCACGAGTACGACCGGGCGGTGCGGCGGGCCCGGGCGCGGCACCGGGCGCGACGCGACCGCCTCGCCGCCCTGGTCGCCGAGCGGCTGCCCGGCTGCCGCCTCGTCGGTCTGCCGGCCGGTCTGCAGGCCGTGCTCGAGCTCCCGCCCGGCACGGACGAGGACGACGTCGTCGCACGGGCCGCGCGGCGCGGGCTCGACCTGCTCCCGCTCGGCGCGTACGTCGCCGGGCCGGTGCTTCCCGGCGCCCGCCGCGGGCCCGCCGTCGTGGTGGGCCACGGCGCGCCGCGCGACCACCAGCTCGGCCCCGCGCTCGACGCGCTCGCGGCGGCAGTCGTCTCCGCCCTGCCGGGGTCGCCCCGCTGACCGGAGGCGGCCGGAGGCCCGGCGCCTACCGCAGGAGGGACACGACGCGCCGGGCCCGGTCCGGGCTCGGCACGGTGCCCTCCTCGACGACCCGCCGGGCGAGCTCTCGGAGACGCACGTTGCGGTCGTTCGAGACGCGCTTGAGGAGCCCGAACGCCTGCTCCGTGCCGACCCCGAGCGCGGCGGCGACGACGCCCTTGGCCTGCTCGATCGGCCCGCGGCTGCGGGCCGCGGCCGCGATGTCACGCTCGGCCTGCTGCTCCGCCCGGTCCCGGACGGCGACCGTCACGTCGACGAAGCTGCCCATGAGCTCGACGAGCCGCCCGGTGTCGCGGTCGCGGCGGCCGTGCCCGACGAGCACGAGGACCCGCTCCGCGCCGCGCGCGTCCATGATGCGGTGCATGCTCGAGAACGGCTCCCCGTCGACGCGGGCCCGCTCCAGCAGGTCGCGGACGCGGTCGCGGTCGTCGGGGTGCTTGTGGGCGAGCACGAGCGACGTCGTCGGCACGACCTCCCCGGGCTCGAAGCCGTGGAGGCGGTACGTCTCCGGCGACCACCACCAGGCGTCGGTCGCGAGGTCGACCCGGAACTGCCCGGGCGTCGTGCCGTCGCCGAGCGAGACAGGGTGCAGCGGTGCGGGGTTCTCCACGGACATGGGTCGTCTCCGTCGTCGTTCAGCGGGGTGGTGAGCCAGGTCCAGACTCGACTCCGGGGACTCTAGCCCGGTGCTGGGTTCCTGCAACCGGTCGGTCGCGCCCGACGCCACGCCCTCGCCGCCCGCGTCCCGGCGTACGGTGGGGTGAGGGTGGTTCCCAGGAGAAGCGGGGTGCCCACAGGCCCGCGGTGTTCGCCGCGGGACGGCACCCGCCCCTGTCTCGGCCCCCCGGGCGGGAAGCGGGCCATGAGCCTCGCGCACGACCTCCAGGAGTACGTGACCCGCGCCGCCCAGGCGCTCGACGCGGCCGCCGAGGTGTCGATCACGCTGTCGGAGCACGGCGTCGTCGCCCCGCTCTGCGGGAGCGGCGCCGCTGCCGCACGGTGCGACCGCGCGTCGCGGCTCGCGGCCGACGGCCCGGGGGTCGCGGCCGTCGCGCAGCGGGCGACCCAGCTCGTGCCCCGGGCCGCGGACGAGCCCCGCTGGGACGCGTGGCGCCGCGCGGTCGCGCGCGAGGGCTTCCGACGCGCCGTCGTCACGCCCGCGGAGGTCCGACCCGGGGTCGTGGTCACGCTCACGCTGTACTCGCGCGCCGTCGGGCCCTGGCCGGACCGGTCGGTGCGGGTCGCCGAGGCGCTCGTGCACCTCCTCGCCCGGGAGATGCGGCTCCGGTCCCGTCCGCGGACGCTCGAGGCGCTTGCCCTGCGGCGGCGGGACGACGCGACCGTGGAGCGGGCGGTCGGGGTGCTCCGCGTGCTCGACGGCGGGACGGCGGACGACGCGCGCCGGGCGCTGCACGCGACGGCGAGCCGGCACGCGGCCGGCGTCCCCGCCACGGCGGAGGCCGTGATCCGGTCGGTCGCGCCGCGCGGGGGCGACGGCGAGATCGTCGACCGGCACCGGGGCACGGACGGTCCCGGCGGCCCGGCGGGATGAAACCGCAGGTCGCTCGACGAGCGTGCGCGGTGGCGGATGAAAGACTGGGCGAGGTGCTGGACGAGGACGGAGGCGGTTCGTGGGCGCATCGGAGCTGCTGGGCCTCCTGGCGCGCGCGCTCGCGGCCGCGGACGACGAGCTCGCAATGCCGGCACGCATGTGCCAGGCGTGCGCGACCCTGCTCGGTGCGGACAGCGCGGCGCTGACCGTCGCCGCGACCGCGGAGGACCGGCTCACCGTCGCGACGTCGGACGGCGTCGCCGCCCGCATCGAGGACCTCGAGGAGATGCTCGGCGAGGGACCGGCGCGGCTGGCGCTCGCCGAGGACCGCATCGTGGTCAGCGAGGTCGACGGGCGGAGCGACGGGACCTCCTTCCCCGTGTTCTCGCACGTGGTGGGCGCGATCAGCGGTCCCGCGACGTACCACGCCGTGCCCATGCACGCGGGGGGCCGGGTCATGGGCGTGCTCAGCCTGCTCACGACGTCGATCACGCTCTCCCGAGGTCCGGACGACGTCCAGTTCCTCGCCGACGTCGTCGGCCTGTCGCTCATGGGCGACCTGGACTCGCTCGACTGGTCGACGCGCGCCGAGGTGCACCAGGCGACCGGCATGGTGACCGCTCAGCTCCGGGTGGCGCCCCGCGACGCGCTCGCCGTGCTGCGGGCGCACGCCTTCGCCCGGTCGACCACGCTCGAGGACGTCGCGGACGACGTCGTCAGAAGACGTCTGAGCTTCACCTACGACGAGAGCAACGCCGTGCAGACGCAGAGGACCGAGGAACCATGACGCCGCGAACCCCCACCGACTCCCTCGCCCAGGCGGCCGCCGCGCTCCTGCGCGAGCGCGACATCACGGACGTCCTGCTCCACCTCGTCCAGGACGCCGTGCGCTTCGCCGACGGCGACGCGGGCGGCCTCCTCGTCCGGACCGACGGCGAGCTCGAGATGCTCAGCGCGACGTCGCACACGGCGACCCACCTCGAGCTCTACCAGGCGCAGCGCACGGAGGGGCCGTGCGTCGACGTGTTCGCGACCGAGGCGACCGTCGAGGCCGCGGGTCGCCAGGAGATCGTCGAGCGCTGGCCGCACGTGGGCCCCGCGATCGTCGAGGCCGGCTACCGCAGCGTGTTCACCACGCCGCTCGCGTGGCAGGGCGGCGTGATCGGCGGGCTCAACATCTTCACGGTCCGCGCCGTCACGCCGTCCGAGGAGCAGCGCCGCGTCCTGAGTGCGTTCGCCGACATGCTGACGCTCGCCGTCGCGCAGCCCGAGCACCTGAGCGAGGAGGAGCTCGACCGTCGCCTCGCGCGCGCCCTCGCGGGCCGCGCCGCCGTCGAGCAGGCCAAGGGCGCTCTCGCGTTCCTCCTCGGCGTCGACATGGGCGCGGCGTACGACGAGCTCGTGCGGCGCGCCGACGCGGAGGGCCGGTCCCTCACGGCGACCGCCCAGGACATCCTCTGGCAGGCCCAGCACCCGGGGTGACCCCGCCGTAGGCTCGACGACGTCCCGACCGCCCGCCCCGAGGAGCCCCCGTGCGCGCGACCGTCATCCACGCCCCCTACGACGTCCGCGTGGAGCAGCGCGACGACCCGCGCCTGCTCGCGCCCACCGACGCGATCGTGCGCGTCGAGGCCGCGTGCGTGTGCGGGTCGGACCTGTGGACGTACCGCGGCGTCAACCGGGTCGAGCACCCCGTCGCGATGGGGCACGAGTACGTGGGCACGGTCGAGGAGGTCGGCGCGGACGTCCGGACCGTGCGCCCGGGACAGCTCGTCGTCGGGTCGTTCTTCGCGTCCGACAACACGTGCCCGATCTGCCGGGCCGGGTACCAGACGTCGTGCGTGCACCGGGAGCCCGTGCGCGGCGCCCAGGCCGAGCTGCTGCGCGTCCCGCTCGCGGACGGGACGCTCGTCGCGACGCCCGAGCGGCCCGACGACGACCTCCTGCCCGGGCTGCTCACCGCGTCGGACGTGCTGGGGACCGGGTGGTTCGGCGCCCGGGCGGCCGAGGCCGGCCCGGGGAAGACGGTCGTCGTGGTGGGCGACGGCGCCGTCGGGCTGCTCGCGGTCCTCGCCGCGGCGCAGCTCGGCGCCGACCAGGTGATCGCGATGAGCCGGCACGCGCCGCGCCAGGAGCTCGCGCGCGCGTTCGGCGCGACGGAGGTCGTCGCGGAGCGGGGCGACGAGGGCGTGGAGCGGGTCCGCGAGCTGACCGACGGGCTCGGCGCGCACAGCGTCGTCGAGGCGGTGGGCACGCAGGACTCCATGAGCCAGGCGCTCGGTGCCGTCCGTGCGGGCGGGCACGTCGGGGTCGTCGGGCTGCCGCACGGCGTCGACCTCCCGGCGGTCGACATGTTCTACCGGCACGTGCACTGGTCCGGCGGGCCCGCGCCCGTGCGCCAGTACCTGCCCGAGCTGCTCGACCTCGTGCTGGAGCGGCGCATCGACCCCGCGCGCGTGTTCGACCTCGAGCTCTCGCTCGACGACGCGGCCGAGGGCTACGCCGCGATGGACGAGCGGCGCGCGATCAAGGCGCTGCTGCGCCCCTGACCGCGGGCGACCGCGGCTGCTAGGGTGCCCGCGTACCGCATCGCGTGGCGGCCTTCCCAGCTCATCCTTTTCCCTGGAGGCAGCCGCATGACTGCACGACCCCGTGTCCGGACCTTCCGTCGCGACGACCGCGACCAGCTCACGGACCTCGTCAACTCCCACCTCTCCGCCGTCGTCCCGGGCGCGCGGCTCTCGGTCAACAGCGTGCTCGGGAGCCTGGAGCGCCAGCCCGACGAGCACGTCGTCGACCCGTGGGTCGTCGAGCGCGCGACGTTCGTCGTCGAGTCCCGGCACCGGGTCGTGGGCGCCGCGCACCTGCACCGGTTCACGGCCGGGCCGGAGGCGAGCGAGGACTACCGCGACGCCGGCCTCGTGCAGTGGCTTCTCGTCACACCGCCCGACGACGAGGACCCGGAGCAGTCCGCCGAGGCCCGCGCGGCCGCGGACGCGCTGACGGCCGCGTGCCACGCACAGCTCGCGGCGTGGCAGGTGCGCGTCGCGTACGCGGACGGGCAGCTCCCGTTCGCGGGCGTCTACGGGGTGCCGGAGCAGTGGCCGCACGTCCGCGAGGCCCTGGTGCACGCGGGGTTCCGTCCCGGAGAGCACGCCGAGACGGTGCTGCTCGCCCCGACCTCGGCGCTCCCCCGCGCCGTCCCCGTGCCGGACGACGTCGCCCTGCGGCGCACCCTCGGCCCCGGCGGGGGCGTGCGGTTCACCGCGCACCGCGGCGCGGAGACGGCCGCGTACGTCGAGCTCGACACGACCCTCGGTCGCGCCGAGCGGCAGGCCGCGACGGGGGGCACCGCCGAGCTGGTGGACCTCGCGCCCGGCCCGGGGTCCGACGACGCCCTGCTGGCCGGGGTGCTGGCCGAGGCCCGGGCGTGGCTCGAGCTCGCCGGGGTGCACCGTGTCCTGGTCGGCACGGACGCGACGGACCACGAGGAGATCGCGCAGCTGCGCGCCTGGGGGTTCCGCGAGCTGACGACCGTGAGCCGCGGCTGGCGGCTGGAGAGGTCAAATGTGGTACGTTAGTACCAGAGTTGCGTCGAGGTAGCTCTGCGGACGAGGGAGCAGTACCCGCACGGACAAGACTGACTCAGGAGGGTTGCTTGTCATGGCTTGGCTCGTCCTGGTCCTCTCGGGCCTGCTCGAGGCGGTGTGGGCCACCGCGCTCGGAGCGTCGGAGAACTTCCGCCGCTGGCGCCCCACCGTCGTCTTCTTCGTCGCCATGTCGCTGAGCATGGTCGGTCTCGCCTGGGCGATGACCACGCTCCCCACCGGCACCGCGTACGCGGTGTGGGTCGGGATCGGCGCGACGCTGACCGTCGTCTGGGGCTTCGTCACGGGCAAGGAGCGCGCCACCGTGGCGCGCGTCGGCCTGCTCGTGCTGCTCGTCGGCTCCGTCATCGGGCTCAAGGCGGTGAGCTGACCGTGCCGTGGATCATCCTGCTCGTCAGCGCCGTCTTCGAGGCCGTCTGGGCGACGGCGCTCGGCAAGTCCGACGGGCTGTCCGTCCTCGGGCCCTCCGTCGTCTTCTTCGTCGCGCTCGCGCTCAGCATGCTCGGCCTCGGCTGGGCGACCAAGCACATCCCGATCGGCACCGCGTACGCCGTGTGGGTCGGGGTCGGCGCGGCGCTCACCGTCACCTACGCCATCCTCACGGGCGACGAGTCCGTGAGCGTCGGCAAGGTGGTCTTCATCGCCGGGATCATCGCGGCGGTGGTGGGCCTCAAGCTCGTGCCGTCGCGCCCGGGGCGGGCGGCCGAGAAGGCCTCCGACCCGGCGGCCGACGCGGCGGCAGGCTCCGTGCAGGCGCCCGCGGGAACGGTCCCCGACCGCCCGTAGCACGGCGTCGCACCGCTCCGCCGCGCCCCTGAGCACGCGATTCGTCGCCCGGGGGCGCGGTGCGGGAGCATGTGCGCCGGGGCGACGGAGTCATGCAGCGGCTCCACGCCGCTCCCAGGCCGCAAGGAGCACACGTGAACGGTTCGGCCGACAGCACCGCCCTCTCGACGTGGGTGGCTTCTCCGGGAGCGGTCGCCGCCGGGGAGTTCCGCTACTACCCGGACGAGGACCGGTGGTGGTGGTCGGACCCGCTCGTCGAGCTGTTCGGCTACGCCCCCGGTGAGGTCGTCCCGACGACGGAGTTGCTCCTGTGGCACCACCGGGCCACCGGCAAGGACCGGCAGCAGACGCTCACCGCCATCGCGCGCGCGGTGTCCGGCGAGGCGCCGGTCCAGGTGCAGGTCATCCAGGACGCCCGCGGCCGGGAGCGCGCGGTCATCGTGCTCGTCGACGTCGCCTGGACCGACCCGACGGGCGTGCCCGTGGCCCGGGGCGTCGTGCTCGACGTGACGAGTGTCGTCGGCGTCGGCGCGCGGGTGCAGGCGAACGAGCAGATCGGCCTGTGGGCGCAGTCCCGTGCCGCGATCGAGCAGGCCAAGGGCATCATCGCGCTCGCCTACCGCGTCACCCCCGACGCCGCGTTCGCGTCGCTCCGCCGCTCCTCGAGCCTCGCCAACGTCAAGGTGCGCGACATCGCCGAGTCGATCGTCGCCGTCGCGCAGGACCTGCCGGCCGGGGTCGACCCGCGCCCGGCGCTCGACCGCGTGCTCGCGGGCGTCCAGGCCGCCTGAGGCGACGCCCGGGCACGACGACGCCCCGGCCCCGCACCGTGTCGGTGCGGGGCCGGGGCTTCCTGTCGAGGACCGGTCGACCGGGGCCGTCGCCGGGCTCAGCGGGCGTCGGGCGAACGGCGGCGGCGGGAGGCCAGGACCAGGCCGGTGCCCGCCAGGACGATGAACGCACCGGCGGCGAGGACGCTCGCGTCCGTCCCCGTGGTCGCGAGGGCGTCGCGCTGGGCGGCCTGCTCGACGTCCGCGACCGGCTGCGCGCCCGTCAGCCCGAGGTTCGTCGGGTCGGTCGTGTCGGCCACCTCGACGACCGTCCCCGTCGGGCCCGCGTAGACACCGTCGGTGGGGTCGACCGGCTGGACCGGGTCGGTCGGGTCGACCGGCTGGACCGGGTCGACCGGGTCCACCGGGTCGACCGGGTCGACCGGGTCGGTCGGGTCGACCGGGTCGGTCGGGTCGGTCGGGTCCACCGGGTCGGTGGGGTCGACCGGCGCCTCCGGCTCGTCGGCCAGCGTCACGCCGATCCAGTCCCAGGCGGTCGACGGGCGGTCGAGCTCACCGAGCCCGATGAACCAGTGCTGGAACGTCGACGGCGTCCACTGCCCGGTCTCCGGGTCGACGGAGCCCTCGCCGTGGTTGTTGTGGTCCCAGCCCGTGTAGAAGTGCGGGCTGCCCTGCTGCGTGCCCTGGGCCGAGCCCCACAGCTGGAACTGCGGCAGGTCGGCGACGCTCGTGCCGGCCGGGACGCGGACGAACACCTTCTGGCCCGGCGTCACGCTGTCGACGACCCGGCCCTGCGCGTCCACGAGCACGACCCCGGCCGGCATCGGCGAGCCGTCCGCCGTGCGGAGCTCGACGTGCACGTTCCCGGAGCCCCCGGCCAGCGAGGCCGTGAACCCGTAGTCGGTCGACCCGTCGGTGTTGCGCACGAACCCGTTCGAGACGAAGCCCGGCTGCGGCATGACGACGTTCGTCGTGAGCGCCTGCTCGATGAGCCACGCGGCGGTCTGGAGGGTCGCGCCGCGGTCGCTGGAGTAGCCGTTGCCCGAGGAGGCGAACTGCTGCTGCGCGAAGTCGCTCACCGTCACGTGGTTCGACGCGTCGACGTCGAAGAAAAGGCCCATGACGTCGTGCCCGGTCGAGAAGTACCAGACGGCGAACTGCGTCGCCTCGTACGCGGTGTAGTCGAGGCTCCGCTGCTGCTGCTCGTCGTACATCGCGCGCACGTCGTCGACCGTGTACCAGCCCTGGTCGATGGAGGACTGGTACCAGCCCACGTACTCCTCCCAGGGGGTGCCGACCGTCGTGACGCCCGCGCTGTCGAGCAGCGCCCGCGCCTCCGCGGCCCGGGCGGCCGCATCGTTGCCGCCCTTGTAGCCGTTGACGAGGATCGTCTGCTGCGCGGACGTGTTCTCCCAGTGGATGCCCTCGGGGTCCGGGGTGACGGACTCGTCGCCGGACCACGCGTGGTACCAGTACCCCGCGATGTCGCGGTCGTAGACCATGTGCAGGGTGCCGTCGTCGTCCTCGAGCGTGTGGTGGAGGATGTGCAGCTGCGGCTGGCCGTACCACCCCGACCAGTCCTTGCCCGACCCGCCCTCGGCCGGCTCGGTGAAGTACCAGTAGTCGCAGGGGAAGCCCTGGTAGTAGCCGTCGTGCCAGTGCGGCTGGTACTCCGAGTCGGGGTACGCGGCCTGCGTCGCACCGAGGAGCCCGGCCGCGACCGTCGCGCGGAGCATCGCTGTCGTGTCGGCCGTCGTGGTCTCGTCGGCCGGCGCGGCGTCGTCCGTCGGCTCGGCGTCGTCCGTCGGCGCAGCGCCGTCGGTCGGCGTGGCGTCCTCGGCCGGTGCGGCGTCCTCGACGGCGGGGTCGGCCACCGGCGCGGCCGCAGCGGGCTCGACGCCCTCGGGGGCGGGTTCCGCGGCGGGCTCGACGCCCTCCGAGGCGGCCTCGGCAGCGGGCGACTCCGGCGCCGGCGCGACGACGGGGTCGGACGGCGCGGGTGCTTCCGCCGCAGCGGTGTCGGCCGCCGGCGCGGCGGGCGTCTCGGCCGGGGCGGGAGCGTCGGACGAGGACGAGGACTCCGCCGCGGCGGATGCCTCCGCGGCGGGCGCCTCGGGTGCGGGCGCCTCGGGCGCCGACGCCTCGCCGTCGTCCGCGAACGCGGCGAGCGGGGCGCCCAGCAGGAGCGCGGCGGAGACGGCGGTCGTGGTGGCGGTGCGAAGAACCTTCATGGTGGAGCTCCTCTGTCCTCGTGGCGGGTGTTTCCCGATGACTCCACGTTCCGCCCCGCGAGGGGTCCTCCGGCACGCCCGAACGGCGGCGACCGCTACCGTCGAAAGTCGACTCCGTGCGCCCGCGCCGCCGGGCCGGGGCGGCGGCCGGTGGCTAGCCTGAGCGGCGTGAGGGTCCAGGTCTCGCGGGCCGACGTCCTCGTCGCGGCGTCCAGCGCGGTCGCCGGGGCGCTCCTCGTCGTGCTGCGGGCCCGCTCCGGGATCGGCTGGGCGCCGGAGGCCGCCGAGCTCGCCGCGCAGACCGCCGCGGCTGCGGCGCTCCTGCTCCGTCGGCGTCGGCCGCTCGCCGTCCTCGCGGTGTGCGTCGCGCTCTCGTTCGTATCGCCCGCGCTCGCGACCGTCGCCGCCCTCTACACGGTGGGCGCCGAGGTCGCCTCGGCCCGGGCGAGCGGCGCCGTCGTGCTCGCCGTGGTCGCCGCCGCGCTCCCCGCGTGGCACGTGACGGCGTCCGGGTCCGGGCCGACGACCCTGTGGGTCGGCACCCTCACCCTGCTCGCCGCCTACGTCGCGGGACGCGCCGAGCGGAACCGCGCCGACACCGACCGCCGGGACGCGGAGCGCGGCGCCGAGGCCGCCCGGGCGGCCGAGCGGGCGCGGCTCGCGCGCGAGCTGCACGACGTCGTCTCGCACCGCGTGAGCTACGCCGTCGTCGAGGCCGAGGTGCTCGCGACCACCACGCACGACGACGAGGTCCGCCGGGTCGCGGACGAGATCGGGGCGAGCGGCCGCGCCGCCCTCGCGGAGATGCGGCAGGTGCTCGGCGCGCTCACCGCAGCCGGTCCCGCCACCGCCGGCCCACCCCGGGCGCCGGACGGCGGCGAGGTCGAGACCCTCGTCGCCGAGGCCCGCTCGGCCGGCCAGCCGGTCGAGACGCACGTCGCGGTGGGGCCGTCGTCACCGCCCGACCTCGTCGACCGGACCGTCGTGCGCGTCGTCGGCGAAGGGCTGACGAACGCCGTCCGGCACGCACCCGGCGCGCGCACGGTCGTGTCGGTGGCGCCCGTGCCCGACGGCGTCACGGTCGCCGTGGACAACGACCCTCCCGACCGTCCCCCGACCGGGCTGACGACCGGCGGCTTCGGCCTCGCGGGCCTGCGCGAGCGCGTCGGCCTGCTGGGCGGCACGCTGGAGGCCGGCCCCACGCCCGCGGGCGGCTACCGCCTCCGTGCCACGCTCCCCAGGAGGACGACATGATCCGCGTGGTCGTCGTCGACGACGAGGCGCTCCTGCGCACCGGGATCGTGCGGCTCGTGGAGACCGCGCCGGACCTCGAGGTGGTCGGCGAGGGCGCCGACGGCGCCCGCGCGGTCGAGCTCGTCCGCGAGCTCGACCCGGACGCGCTGCTCCTCGACATGCAGATGCCCGTCATGGACGGGCTCGACGCGCTCGTCGCGGTCCACCGGGAGCGGCCGCGCACGGCGGTCGTCGTCCTGACGAGCTTCCTCGCGGACGAGTACGTCCTCCCCGCGCTGCGGGCCGGGGCCGCGGGCTACCTGCTCAAGGACTCGACGCCGGAGGAGCTGCACCACGGCATCCGCGCGGCGGTGGCGGGCGACGCGATCCTGTCCCCCGCGGTCGCCCGGCACCTGCTCGCGGCCGCGGGCGGGGACGGGACGGCGCGCCGCGCCGACGCCCGGCGCCGCGTCGAGGGCCTCGCGCCGCAGGAGCGGGCGGTCGTCGCGGCGGTCGCGGGCGGGCTGTCCAACGCCGAGATCGGGCGCCGCCTCTTCCTCGCGGAGTCCACGGTCAAGGCCTACCTCGCGCACGCGATGACCAAGCTCGGCACCACGAACCGCACGCAGACCGCGATCCTCGCCCACGAGGCGGGCCTCGCCGGGGAGTGAGGCCGGGGCCGGTGGGGGCCGGCCCGTCGGGGTGCGGGCCTCCCGGAGCAGCGGCACCATCGCTGACGTGGGACGTCGTGCGCGCATCACCCGGTCCGGGGCCGCGCTCGGGCTGCTGCTCGGGCTCGCGCTCGGCACGACGGCGGGCTGCACGGCGAGCCGGCAGGAGCCGGGCCAGGCGACCGCCGCCGTCGCCGACGCCGTCGCCCAGGCCGGGTCGGCGGTCGAGACGACGCGGCTCACCGTGCGGCTGCTCGACGCCGACCGCGTGACGACGCCCGTCGCGGACGCCGCCGTGCTCGACCAGGTCCGGGTGCTCGAGGAGTCCACGACCGCCCTGACCACCCTCGTGCCGCCCGACGACGTCTCGTCCGCGCAGCGCGACGCGGGGCTCGCGGCCGTCGCCGACGCGACGGCCGAGGTCGTCACCGCGCGCGCCTGGGTCGCGCGCGAGGCGGGCGGCGACCTGTCGGCCGCCGGGGCGGTGCCGCTCACGGCGTCCGAGCTCGAGGCCGACCTCGCGCGCGCGGCCGACGACCTCGACACGGTGCTCGCCCTGGCGGGTGGCGCGTGAAGCAGCTGCTCGGGGTCGCGCTCGGCATCCTCACGGCCATCGGCGGGTTCGTCGACATCGGCGACCTCGTCACGAACGCCGTCGTGGGGTCGCGGTTCGGCCTGTCGCTCGTGTGGGTCGTGGTCGTGGGCGTCGTCGGGATCTGCCTGTTCGCGTCGATGTCGGGCCGGGTCGCGGCGGTGAGCGGGCGCGCGACGTTCGAGATCATCCGCGAGCGCCTCGGCCCGCGGGCGGCGGGCGCGAACCTGGCGGCGTCGTTCGCGATCAACCTCCTCACGCTCACCGCGGAGATCGGCGGCATCGCGCTCGCGCTGCACCTCGCGAGCAGCGTCGAGCCGCGCCTGTGGATGCCGGTCGCGGCGCTCGCCGTCTGGCTCGTGCTGTGGCGCGTGAAGTTCCAGGTGATGGAGAACGTCGCGGGCCTGCTCGGGCTGCTGCTCGTGGGGTTCGGGGTCGCGCTGTTCCTGCTGGGACCGGACTGGGGCGAGCTGCTGCGCCAGGCGGTGCCGCCGTCGCCCCCGGAGACGGAGCACGTCGCGACCTACTGGTACTACGCCGTCGCGCTCTTCGGCGCCGCGATGACGCCCTACGAGGTGTTCTTCTTCTCCTCCGGAGCCGTCGAGGAGGGCTGGACCGCGAAGGACCTCGCGCAGAACCGCGTCAACGTGCTCGTCGGCTTCCCGCTCGGCGGGCTCCTGTCGGTGGCGATCGCGGCGTGCGCGGCCGTCGTGCTGCTGCCTGCGGGCATCGAGGTGTCGTCGCTGTCGCAGATCGTGCTGCCCGTCGCCGAGGCCGGGGGGACGCTGCTGCTCGCCGTGGTGATCGTCGGGATCGTCGCGGCGACGTTCGGCGCCGCGCTCGAGACGGCCCTGTCGAGCGGGTACACGCTCGCGCAGTACCTCGGCTGGTCGTGGGGGAAGTTCCGCCGCCCCGCGCGCGCCGCGCGCTTCCACCTGACGATGGTCGTCGCGCTGCTGCTCGCCGTGGCGATCCTCATGACGAGCGTCGACCCGGTGGCGGTCACCGAGATGTCCGTCGTGTTCTCCGCGGTCGCGCTGCCCCTCACGTACGTGCCGATCCTCCTCGTGGCCAACGACCCGGAGTACATGGGCGAGCACGTCAACGGGCGCGTGACCAACGCGCTCGGCATGGTCTACCTGGTGATCGTCGTCGTCGCGGCGGTGGCGGCGATCCCCCTGATGATCGCGACGGGAGCAGGGTCATGAGCCGGGACACCACCCCGCCGACGGGGGTGCGCGTCGTGGACGCGCGCCTGCACCTGCTGAGCCGTCAGGTGCTCGACGTCGACGGCGAGCCGGTCACCACCGTCGACGACCTGGAGCTCGTCGCCTCCCCCGCCGCGGACGACGCCGTGCCGGACCGCTCGCCGGACGCCGGCCCGCGGGACGCGGTGCCCGGCGAGCCGGCGGAGGTCGGCGCTGTCCTCACCGGGCCGGTGCTCGTGACGCGCCTCCTCGGCGGCCGCCCGCCCGCGTCGCGCTGGGAGCGCGTGCCGTGGTCCGACGTCGGGCACGTGGGCACGGCGCTCGAGCTCACCGTCCGCGCGGACTCGCTCGACCTGCACTGGACCGAGGACTGGCTGCGCGAGCACGTGGTCGGCCGCATCCCGGGCGGCCGGCACGACCCCGAGGAGGAGTCGTGATCCTCGGCGACCTGCTCGACGCGCGCGTCCTCGGGCCCGGCGGGGAGGACCTCGGCTTCCTCGTCGACGTGCGCCTCGCCCTCGACACGCTGCCCGACGACGGCCCGCCCGCGGGCGGGGCCGACCCCGACGACGCGCACCCCGAGGACCGTGCGCTGAGCGAACAGGTGCGACGGCGCAGCCGCGTCGGGCGCGCGCGGGTCGTCGGGATCCTCGTGAGCCCACGGACCGGGACGTCGTTCCTCGGGTACGAGCGCACGGGCGTCACCGCGCCGTGGCCGGTCCCGCAGCTCGTGCGGCGCCGGCACCGCGGCACGTTCCTCGTGCCGTGGGACGACGTCGCCGCCGTCGGGCAGGGCGAGGTCCGGCTCGCGCAGGGCTATCGGCGCCAGGACGCCGCCCTCCCCTGACGACGCCGCGCGTTGCGAGCGGCGCGCGGCCCCGTGACGCTGGACGGGACGGTGGAGCCAGCCGCCGCCGGCCGTCCCGGGCGGCACGACCGCCCGGCGCCACGGGAGGACCCCATGAAGGCGCTGTTCGTCAGCTGCACGCTCAAGAGCTCTCCGGAGCCGTCCAACACCGAGGCGCTCGGGCGTGTGGTCGCCGAGGCGCTCCAGGACCGCGGGGTCGAGGTCGAGCACGTCCGGCTCGTCGACCTCGCCGTGCCGCCCGGCGTCGTCACCGACCTCGGGGAGGGCGACGAGTGGCCGCGCGTGCACGAGAGCCTGCTGGCGTCGGAGATCCTCGTGGTCCTCACGCCCACGTGGCTCGGGCGCCCGTCGTCCCTCGCCCAGCGCCTGCTCGAGCGCATGGACGCGATGATCTCCGAGGAGGGGCCCGACGGGATCCCGGTCGCGTACAACCGGGTCGCGGGGGTCGTGGTCACGGGCAACGAGGACGGCGCGCACCACGTCATCTCGGAGGTGAGCGGGGCCCTCGCGGACATCGGCTACACGATCCCGGGGCAGGCGTGGACCTACTGGAACCAGGGCCCGGGGCCCGGGCCGGACTACGTCCAGACCGGCCACGGCCACGAGTGGGCGCGCGAGACCGGGCGCCTCATGGCGCACAACCTGCACGCCGTCGCGTCGGCGCTCGCGGCGCACCCCGTTCCGGCTCCCGGCTCCTGACCGACGACCGCTACGCCTCCGCGATCCGCTTGATCGCCGCGAGCCGGCGGTCCCACGCCGCGCCGATGGCCTCGAGGGCGCGCGCGGTCTCGCCGAGCCGGGTCCCGACGGCCCGGTGCCGGACCTCGCGCCCGACGCGCACCGACTCGACGAGCCCGACCTCCGCGAGCACGGCGAGGTGCTTCGCGATGGCCTGCCGGCTCACGGGGAGCCGCTCGGCGAGCGCGGACGCCGAGAGGTCCGCGCTGCCGAGCTCCTGGAGGATCCGCCACCGGGTGTCGTCCGCGAGCGCGGAGAACACGGGGGCGAGCTCCGTCGCCGCTGCGCTCACGCGTGCCCGCCCTCGGCCGCGAGAGCGCCCTCGAGGAGCTCGACGAGCTCGTCGAGCTCGCTCGTCCACCCTTGCCGGTGGCTCTCGAGCAGCTCCTCGGGGTCGGCGGTGCGCTCGAACCCGGTCTCGACGACGCGCAGGACGGTCGTCGGGCCCTGGGGCTCGAGCGTGAAGCGCGCGACGGTCGACGTCGTCTCGTCCAGCGGCTGCCCCACCGGGGTCCCCCACCGGAAGGCGAACGTCGTCGTGGGGTCGTACTCCTCGATCCGCACCTGGACGTCGGGGACGTCGGGCCAGCTGAACACGCCCTCGCCGCCGACGCGCAGGTCGGGGAGGGAGGTGCGCTGCCCGAACCAGCGGCTGATGAGGTCCTCCTGGGTGAGCGCCGCCCAGACGCGGGCGGCCGGGGCGTCGATCGTCACGGTCCGGGAGACGGTGTACGACGCCGTGTCGACGACGGCCGGCTCGTTGGTGGTGGTCATGGTGCGTCCTCTCCGTGGGGAAGGTCTCGCTGTGCAACTCCACAGTTGCACAGCGCCCGGTCGAGCGCAACCCCTGGGTTGCATCTGGACTCCCGACGTCTCACCCCCCGAGCGCGATCCCCGCCACGGCGGCCGCGAAGCACACGAGCAGCATCCCCAGCGCGTGCACGAGCGCGACCGCGCCGCGGCCCGCGAGGAGGAGCCGCGCCCCCTCGACCGACGCGGTCGAGAACGTGGAGTACCCACCGAGGAACCCGACGCCCAGCACGGCCACGACGTCCCCCTGGCCCGGGTGCGTCGTCCCCCAGCCCGTGAGGAGCCCCAGCAGGAAGCACGCCGTCACGTTGACCACGAGGGTGCCGAGCGGCGTCGACCAGCGGTTGTGCCGCGCGACGACCGTGTCGAGGAGGAACCGGGACGCCGCGCCGAGCCCGCCCGCGACGGCGACGAGCAGCAGGTCGGGGAGCCCCGTCACCGCGCGCCACCGCCCCGGACGACGCGCCGCCGTCGGGCCGCGGCCGCGAGCGCGACGCCGCCCACCGCCGCCGCGACCCCGAGCGCGACGCTCCCCAGCGCGTAGGCCGCGCCGAGGGCGGCGTGCCCGCCGCTCGCGAGGCGCTCGACCTCGACGACGAACGTCGAGTACGTCGTGAAGCCGCCGAGCACGCCCGTGCCGCACCCGAGCCGGACGGCCCGGCGCCGGCCCGAGTCGGGGCCCGCGCGCAGCAGCGTCTCGAGCAGCGCGCCGAGCACGAACGAGCCGACGAGGTTGATCCAGAACGTCGTCCACGGCCACGCGCCCGGCACGGGCGCGAACGCCTGCTCGAGCAGCGCGCGCGCCGTCGTGCCGACCGCTCCCCCGGCCGCGACGAGGCCCGCGAGCGCGAGCAGCGGGGTCCGGCGCGTCACCTCTCCCACGGGGTGCGGATCTCCTTCCAGTCCACGACGGCGAGCGGGACCGTGAGCACGGGACGGTGCTGGTGGTGGGCCAGGTGCACCGCGACCGACCCCTCGACGAGCTCACGCACGTGCGCGAGCGAGCCCGGCGCGCGCGACCCGACGACGATCACCGCCGCGTCGACGGCGCGCGCGAGGTGGGTCAGCGCGCGGTCGGGCCGCCCCGCGAGGTAGCGCAGCTCCCACGGCACGCGCACGCCTGCGAGCTCCGCGCCGACCTCGGCGCGCAGGCGCTCGGCGGTGTCCTGCCAGGCGTCGTCGGCGGAGTCCGGGTCGAGGGGCGCGTGCGTCACGGACCCGTCCGCGTGCTCCTCGACCACGGCGCGCGACGCGTCGGCGTACGCCGCGACGAGCCGGGACCCGGCGGCCTCCGCCCAGGCCGCCGCCGTGCGGACGACGAGCGGGTCACCGCCCGGGACGACGCCCACCACCACGGCGTGCCCCGCGAACGGGACCATCCGGTCGAGCGCGGGCTGGGGCACCGGCCCCGCGTGCGGCCGTGCTCTCATGCGGACTCCTCCCGCGGGCAGCGCCCTGCCCGCCGACGTGCGACGAGTCAGGAACCATCAGCCCTGGCGGCGGTTCGGGCGGCTGCGCCCCGGCGGGATCCATCACCGCTCCCAGCGTAGCCAGCGCCGGGACGGTCCGCTCAGCCGGCCTTGGGCTTCGCGAACTTCTTCTCGTCGAACGACTTGGCCAGCTCGTGGTCGGTGACGACGAACCCGACCGCCTGCGCGACCGGGAGCACCTGGTCGCGCTCCAGGCCGTCGTCGATCCCGAGCCGGTACATGATCACGACCGTGCCCGTGCTCAGCATCACCGACGGCGCGTCCCCGTCGTCGAGGATCGCGTACGAGCCCTGGAACCCGGGCTGCGGGACCGCCGCGGCGAGGGTCGGGTGGGCCGGGCCGGTGGTGTCGGCCAGGGGGTCGCCCTCCGGCGCATCGTTGAACGCCGCGGCGGCGCGCTCGGCCTCCTCCTTCGAGCCGACGTCCAGCACGACGACGTCGAGCGCGACGGTCGGGCCGTCGTCGGACACGACGCGCGCCTCGAACCCCGCCTGGCACGAGCCCGCGAGGGCCTGGATCGCGGGGATCGCGGGGACGTCGTCGCACGCGAAGTCCCGCCGCGCCACGAGGGCGATGCGGTCGTCGTTGACGAGGTAGTCGTTGTCGGAGAAGTACGCCCACGACATCGGCGCGAGCTCGGGGCCCTTCTCCGGGTCCATCTCCGCGCCCGCGCGGTACTCCGGCGCGAGCCACGGCTCGTCGTCCGTGACGTCGGTGTCCGCGGGGTCCTCGGTCTCCTCCGGCTCCGGCTCCGGCTCCGTCGGCGCGTCCGACGTCGCGGGCGCCTGCTCGGCCGTGGTCGGCCCGGGGTCGGGCGCGGAGTCGTCGCGCAGCCCGAGCCACACGCCGAGGGCGCCCGCGACGAGCCCGAACGCGCCCAGGCCGGCGAGCACCGGCACGAGCCACGGGCGACGGCCGCGGCCCGGCGGCGTCGCGTACGGGGAGAAGCCGTACGGGTCCGACGGCGGCGCGGTCGCCGTCGGGACGACCGTCGCGTCGTCGGGCGCGCCGTAGCCCGGGCCCGACGGCGCCCCGTGCGGGCCGGACGGGCTGCCGTACGGAGCCGTGGGGTGGGTGCCGTGGGGCGGGGCGCCGTAGGGCGCGCCGGGCGCGCCCGCGTACGCCCCGGGCGGCGGGGGCGCGGTGTGCCCGGACGGCAGGGGTGGCGTGTGGCCCGACGACGTCGCGGGGGGCGGCCACGTCGCGCCGGTCTCCGCGGGGGGCCAGGTCGCGCCCGTGTCCGCCGGCGGGAGCGTCGCGTGCGGGTCCGGGCCGCGGTACCCCTGCGGCGCGGGCGGCGCCCCGCGCTGCCCGTACGGGTCCGTGCCGTACGGGACCTGGGCGTGGGGCTGCCCCGGTCCGGGCGGGGGCGGCGGGGGCGGCGTCCCGCCCGGGGTCGCGGCGCCGTCGTCCCCGTACCGCCGCGGCGGCCGCATGACGGTCTGGTCGTCGACCGGCTCGTACGGCTCGGTGGGGTCGGACATCGGGCGGGTCCTCTCGTCGTGGGCGGCTCGTGCAGGGTATCCCGGGAGCCGTGCCGCGCCGGTGGTCCACCGAGCGGCGTCTCAGTCGAGCGGGTCGCGCGCGATGGGGCACGTCATGCAGTGCCCGCCGCCCCGGCCGCGCCCGAGCTCCGCCCCGACGATCGTCACGACCTCGACGCCCGCGCGCCGCAGCGCCGCGTTGGTCAGGGTGTTGCGGTCGTAGGTGACGACGACGCCCGGCTCGATGGCGACGGCGTTGTTCCCCGAGTCCCACTGCTGCCGCTCGGACGCGTACGCGTCGCCCGCCGTCTCCACGACGCGCAGCGCGGGCAGGCCCAGGGCGCGCGCCACCACGTCGACGAAGGGCGTGTCGCCCTCGTCGGTGATCTCGACCCCCGGCGCACGGTCCGACGGCCGCAGCGTGAAGGTGTGGATGCCGTCGACGATCGCCGGGTGCACCGTGACGAGGTCGCGGTCCGCGAACGTGAACACGGTGTCGAGGTGCATCGCCGCGCGCAGCCGCGGCATGCCCGCGACGACGACCTGCTCCGCCGCGCCCGCGTCGAACAGCGCCTTCGCGAGCTGCGAGATCGCCTGGCGCGACGTGCGCTCGCTCATCCCGACGAGCACCGCGCCGTTGCCCACCGGCATGACGTCGCCGCCCTCCAGCGTGGCCTGGCCCCAGTCCTGCTCCGGGTCGCCCCACCACACCGTCGACTCCCGGTACTCGGGGTGGAACGCGTAGACCGCCTTCATGAGGAGCGTCTCCTCCTGGCGCGCCGGCCAGTACAGCGGGTTGAGCGTCAGGCCCCCGTACACCCAGCACGTGGTGTCGCGCGTGTACAGGGTGTTGGGCAGCGGCGGGAGCAGGTACTCGAACCCGCCCGTCGACTCGCGCGCGAGGTCCACGTAGCCGGTGCGGTAGTCGTCGGGCAGGTCGGTCGTGGCCAGGCCGCCGACGAGGAACCGCGCGAGCTCGCGCTCGCTCAGCGAGTCGAGGTAGGCCCGCGTCCCCTCGACGAGCCCCAGGCCCACCTGGTTCGGCACGACCTTGCGGTCGAGCACCCACGCCCGCGCCTCGGGGATCGCGAGCGTCTGCGCGAGGAGGTCGTGCAGCTCGACCACCTCGACGCCCCGGTTCGTCAGCTTGTTGACGAAGTCGAGGTGGTCGCGCTGGGCGGCCTCCACCCACATGACGTCGTCGAAGAGGAGGTCGTCGGAGTTCGTCGGGGTCAGCCGCTCGTGCGCGAGCCCCGGTGCGCAGACGAGGACCTTGCGCAGGCGCCCCACCTCCGAGTGGACGCCGTGCTGCGCGGGCGGGACGGTGGACGGGACGGCGGACGCGACGCTCATGGGTGCTCCCTCTCGGTGGTGCGGTCGGTACGGTCCGGTGGTCTCACAGCGACACCCACCCCGCCGCGAGCCCGACGACGGCGAGCACCGCGAGCGCCACGACGACGCCGAGCAGCGCGAGCTCCGCGGGCCCGAACGCCCGCCGCCCCTGCTCGCGGCGCGTCATGACGAAGAGGACGGTGACGGGCGCGTAGAAGACGAACGCGAGCAGCGCGAGGTCGAGCCCGGCCGCGAAGAGCAGGAACGCGGTGTACGCCGACGCGAGGACCGCCACGACGAGGTCGCCCGTCAGGGTGCGGGCGGGGGCGCCGTCGTACGTCTCGCGCGTGAGCCGCAGCCGCAGCGCGTAGAGCGCGGCCAGGAGGAACGGGATGAGGGTCATCGACGCGGTGAGGTCGAGCGCGAAGTCGAACGCGTCGTCGGAGAAGTACGTGACGACGAGGACCACCTGCGAGAGCGCCGTGCTGAGCAGCAGCGCGTTCACCGGGACGTCCTCCCGGCGCGTGCGGGTGAGGAACCGCGGCATGTCCCGGTCCTTGGCCGCGACGAACAGGACCTCCGCCGCCATGAGGGTCCACGCGAGGTAGGCGCCCAGGACCGAGACGATCAGCCCGACGCCCACGAAGACGCTCCCCCACGGCCCGACCGCGGCCTCCAGCACGCCCGCCATCGACGGCTGGCGCAGCTCCGCGATCTCGGCCATCGGCAGGATCCCGTAGGACACGATCGTCACCGACGCGAAGATCGCCAGCACGCTCGTGAACCCGAGGATCGTCGCCCGCCCCACGTCCTCGCGGCGGCGCGCGTGCCGCGAGTAGACGCTCGCGCCCTCGACCCCGAGGAAGACGAACACGGTGACGAGCATGGTGTCGCGCACCTGGTCGAACAGCGACCCGGTGTACGAGGCGCCGTGGAGGTTCTCCGCGAAGACCGCGGGGTCGAACGCGAGCACGGCGAGCAGGACGAACACGAGGATGGGCACGAGCTTGGCGATCGTGACGATCCGGTTGATCGCGGTCGCCTCCCGGATCCCCTGGCGCACGAGCGCGAAGAAGAGCCACAGCCCGACCGACGAGAGCACGAGCGCGAGCACCGTGTCCCCCGCGCCCAGTGCGGGGACCCACGCCCCGAGCGTCGACATGATGAGCACCCAGTACGTCACGTTGCCCACGCACGCGCTCGCCCAGTACCCGGCGGCGGCGTAGAAGCCCGTGAACTCCCCGAAGCCCGCCTTCGCGTACGCGTAGACCCCGGCGTCGAGGCCGGGCTTGCGGACCGCGAGGCGCTGGAAGACGAGGGCGAGCGTGAACATGCCCGCGCCCGCGACGACCCACGCCACGAGCGCCCCCGCGACCCCGGTCTCCTGCGCGAAGCGGCGCGGGAGCGAGAAGACGCCCGCCCCGACCATGGAGCCCACGACCATCGCCGTGAGCGTGAGGACGGTGACCTTCGTGGTGCCGGACGTCGTGCCCTGCGCCGTGCCCTCAGCGGTCATGCCCCACGCCCCTCGCGCTCGCGTGCCGGCCCGCGCCGAGCGGCTCGGCGGCGCCGTGCTGACCCGGTCGATGATGGCAGCGTCGCGGTCGGGCCGCGCGTCGGGCGACGGGGTCCCCCGAGCGGCCTACCCCGGGCGCCGTACCCGCCGCCCGATCTCCTCCTCAGGGTGGACACGCGCGCGCGATCGGTACGCGTACGCTGCCGGTGGGTCGCCGGACACGGCAGGGGGGAACTGCTCGACCGACGAGTGACCGACCGTCGTCCGACCCACCTCACCGCACATGAACATGCTCACCTGGACCGCCGTCGACCACCGGACCTGGCGTGCCCGCAGCGCCTCGCGCGAGTACGTCGTCCGGCGCGACGACACCGGCACCTGGACCCTCGACGGCCCCGGCCGCACGTGGGGCGCGCTGCCGAGCCTCGAGATCGCCCAGGAGGTCGCCGCGCTCGCCGACGAGGTCCACCACGACGACGACCGGATGACGAGCTATCGGGTCGTCACCGCCACCGGTGCGCGGCGCGGCGAGCCGTTCGGCGCCGAGACGGACGAGGACGCGCTCGACGTGCTGCGGGCCCGGCGCCGGGCCGGCAACCTCCCGCTCGCACCGTTCCGCCTGGAGACCTCCGACGGCCGCCTGGTCGGCGCGTGGGACAAGGCCGTCCAGATCCCGGCCCGGTCGGTCGGCGACGGGACGTCCGGGCCGGTCTGACGCGCCGGCCTGACGCTCAGGCCCGCGACGCGGCGCGGCGCGCCGCGAGGGCGGCCCGCCGCCGTCGGCTGCTCTCGACGTGCGCCGCGGCGAGCTCCGCGGCCCGGTCGCCGTCCCGGGCACGCACCGCGTCGAACAGCGCCACGTGCTCGTCGGTGACGTCGGCGAGGTCGTCGTGCTGCGACAGGGCCCAGCGCATCCGGCTGCGGATGCCCTGCATCATGTCGTCGAGCAGCCGGTTGCCCGCGAGCGCCGTGACGATCTCGTGGAAGTCGGCGGCCGAGCGGCGCGACCCCACGGGGTCGGCCGCGCGCGCACCCTCCTGCTCGCGGTCGAGCGCGGCGCGCAGGCGATCCAGGCCCGCGGGCTCGTGGCGCTCGGCGGCGAGGCGGAACGCGAGCGGCTCGAGCACGGTGCGGACCTCGTCCAGGTCGGCAAGGTCGGCGTCGGTGAACGCCCGCACGACGGCCCACGTGTGCGGGCGCAGCGCGACGAGCCCCTCCCCCTCCAGGACCTTGAGCGCGTCGCGCACGGGGATGCGGCTCACGCCGAACCCGGCGGCGAGGTCGCGCTCGACGAGGCGCGAGCCGGGCTCGCGCACGCCGTCGAGGATCTCGTCCCGCAGCCGGGACGCGACCCGCGCGGACTCCAGCACTCGCTCCTCGGCTCCGGCCACGCGTCGATTCTCGCACCGGCCCGGGTGCCGTTGAGAGCCCGCGCGGACCGTGCGAGGGTGGACGGACCGCGTCGAACGAGGGAGTTCCGATGACGAGCACCACCCGTACCCCCGCCCGCGCGACCCAGGGCCGGGGGCGCCGCGCCCGGCTCGCCGGGGCGACGGCCCTGGCCGCGGGGATCGCGCTCGCGGCGCCCGCCGCGGCGGTCGTGCCCACCGCGGCACCCGCCGACGACGGCTACGAGGTGATCCTCGACGGCACCCCGGAGTCGTTCGACGCGTGGGAGTACGCGGGCGACGGCGGGTTCGACCGTCTCGACGACGGCACGGTGCGCAGCCGCGCCGGAGCGGGCGGCGGGTTCGGGACCCTCTGGTACCCGGTGCGCCAGTACGGCGACTTCTCGATGGTGGTCGAGCTCCGCGACGACGCCCCCGGCGACGCGCGCGCGAACAGCGGGATCCAGGTGCGGTTCCCCGACCTGTCCGGTCCGGTCGAGGGCTGCCCGACGACGTTCAACGGCAACGAGACGGGCAACCTGTCGTGGATCGCGGTCAACTGCGGCCACGAGATCCAGGTCAACGACTCCCCCGAGGGCGGCTCGAACGACCCGCGCAAGACGGGCTCGGTCTACGGGTTCGCCGACCTCGGCCTCGACGAGGCCCGGCCCACCGCCAAGGGCACGTGGAACGAGCTGGAGGTGCGCGTCGTCGGGCAGCACTACACGGTGATCCGCGACGGCGTGGTCATCAACGAGTACGAGAACCTGCCGGGCGTGCCGTTCCCCGACCGCCCCCTCGACCCGGACTCGAGCTCGCGCGGGCTCGTCGGGTACGTCGGCCTCCAGGCGCACGGCTCCGCGCCGGACGTCGTGTCGTTCCGCGAGGTGCGGGTCCGGGAGCTGCCGCCCGTCCACGTCGAGGCCGACGCGCGGTGCCTCGGCGGGACGGCGCACGTCGCCGTCCGCGCGGAGAACGTCGGGAGCGAACCGGTCGACGTCACGCTCGGCACGCCGGCCGGCGAGCGCACGTTCGACGCGGTGGCGCCGGGGCGCAACGCGTACCGCGCGTTCAGCGCCCGTGCGGCGTCGGTCGACGCGGCGACCGCGACGCTCACGGTCCCCGGCGCCGACGGCCCCGTGGTCGTCGAGACGCCGTACGCGGGCGTCGACTGCACCTGACCGGCGGCCGGGCCTACGACCCGGCGGGCACCGTGACCTCGACGTGCGCGGCGTCCCCGAGGTCGCGCGTCGCGACGACGACGCCGCGCTGCCGGTAGTCGCCGGTGCGCAGGGTCGCCGGCACGGGCGCGAGCGCGTCCGGGCCGCTCCCGGCACGCACCTGCACGCCGTCCCCGGTCGCCGTGACGCGGTAGACCACGCGGCGCGTGCGGCCGCCGAGGTCCAGGTCGACGGCGAGGCCGTCCGCGGCCGCGGGCAGCACCGGGTCGACGACGATCTCCCCGCCGCGCTCGGTCAGCCCGAGGACGCCCTGGACGAGCTGGCGCAGGTAGATGCCGGGGCCGCTGGAGTACACGCGCCACCCGCCGCGCACCCCGACGCTGCCGTCGCGGAGCCCGTCGAAGTCGCGCGCGAAGCTCTCGCGGTCGGGGAAGTCCGCGTCGCTCGACGAGAAGTAGGCGTTGCGCTGGCGCGGGGCGGCGTGCGCGAGGCGCCGACCGAGGTCGACCGGGCTGATGCGCAGCAGCTCGTCGAGCGCGCGGCCGCGGCCCAGGGCCGCGAGCGCCTCGACGTAGCGGATGTGCGCGTGCACGTACATGAGCCCGATCTCGCGGCCGACGTTCGCGGCCTGCTCGGCGCGCAGGAACGTGTGCGGCACGCCCTCGTCGAACGCGGCCGGGTGGTCCATGAGGCGCACGCCGTCGGGGAAGTGCAGGTGCTCCAGCACGAGGCGCTCGTGGTCCGCGGCCTCCTCGGGCGTGAGGATGCCCGCGATGATCGACTGCGTCATGGGGATGAGGCGGTACCGCATCCCGGAGACGGTGTCCGACGGGTGGATGACGAGCTCGTCGCCGTCGGCGCCGTGACGCACGTACCCGGCGAGGACGCCGTCCACGAGGGCGCGCTCGCGCAGGTCCGCGCGGACCTCCGCCGCGAGCGTGCCCGCGCGCCCGGAGAGCGCGGCGAGGTCGTCGCGGCCGGCGGTCGTGCGGGCGAGCAGCTCCGCGGCCTGCACGAGCAGCGCGGAGGTCCACGTCGACGCCAGGTCGGTGCGCATCCGCGGGTCGGCGGGCTGGAGTGTGTCGTCCCAGTCGCCCTCGCCGTAGGCCGGCAGCGCGGTGCCGGGCAGGCGGTCGCGGTCGAGGTGGTCGAGCAGGCGGGCCACGTGGTCGCGGACCGTCGCCGCGGCGTCGGGCCCCGAGGCGGCCGGGCGGCGCTGCTCGTGGTCCCAGAACGGGACGTGCTCGTCGAGCACGGCGAGGTCGCCGCTCGCCTCCAGGTACTGGGCGAGCGCGAACAGCGGCCACACCACGACGTCGCCGTGCGAGGAGTCGTTGTACCGCTCCGCGTAGGCGTCGAACATGAACCACTGCGGGAACTCGCCCCACGTGTGCTGGTGGGCCAGGACGCGCAGCACGATCTCGCGCGCGACGTCGTGGCGCCCGCCCGCGAGCGCGAGCTCGAACGGGCCCTGGCACACGTCGCGCGTGCCCCAGGCCGCGCCCGAGTACTGCTCCAGGCCGTGCGGCACGAGGAAGTGGATCAGCGCGTCGTGCGCGTACCAGGGCACGAGGAGGTCGAGCTCCTGCGTCTCGACCGTCGCGTGCGGCGCGAACCGCAGCCCGCGCACGACGCCACGGACGGTCTCGACGTGGCGCGCGAGGGTCGCGTCGATGTCCGCCAGGGGGTCGAGCGCGCCCGCGAGGAGCCCGAGCGCGGCGTCGGTCCCGCGCAGCGAGCCGGTGAGGGCGAGCGTGAGCGACCCGGTGCCGGTCGTGCTCGTGAGGCGGCGGGTCGCGGCGCCCTCGGCGCCGGTCTCCGAGCCGGCCTCCGAACCGGCCTCCTCGATGACGAGCCGCGCAGACGACGCCAGGGCGTACCGCAGGTCCGGGTAGTGCGCGTCGACGTCGCCGCCCGGCACGGGCCGCACCACGACGGCGTCGCCCGGGGCGGCGGGGACGTGCTCGGCGAGCCAGCCGCCGGCCTCGTCCTCGAGCTCGAGGGTCGCGGTGACGTGCAGCGGGCGCTCGCAGCGCACGGCGACGTCGATGCGGTTCTCGCGGTCGTGCGCGACGGTCCGCACGTCGACGCGCCCGAGCGGCGTCTCGTAGAGCCAGCGGACGCCGCCGACGTCGAGCACGAGCGCGGACGGCAGGCCGAGGAGCCGGGGCCCGCGGCCGTCGTCGACGAGCACGCGCAGGCCGCTGCTGCGCACGAGGTTGAGGTGGTGGCGGTGCACGGTCGCGAGGCGGTTCGCCGTGGTGTTGCCGAGCACGACGTGCGACGCGAAGACGCCGGGCGCGAACGCCGTCGTGGAGAGGACGTCGTCCGTGGGCAGCACGTCGTCGCCCGCCTTGAGCACGTGCCCGTGCGAGCGCTCGGTCACGGTGTCCTTGCGCGCGTCGACGACGTGCGTCCCCGTCGCGGTGAAGAACGACAGGAGCGTGCCGTCGGCGTCGCGCTCGGGCAGGAGCACCTCGTCGGCGGCGAGGCCGACGGCGGCGAGCAGCCCGGCCTCGTCGAGCTCGTCGCCCGCGAGGAGCGGGGCGTCGCGCAGCGCGGAGGCGGTCGGCGTGAAGCGCGCGGTCGGGCGGTCGGCGGCCGCGGCGGCGACCGCGGCGGCGGCCCAGCCGGACACCTCGTCGAGGTGGGCCGCGAGCGGCCCGGGCGCGTCGGCGTCGACCACGGTCACGGCGTGCACGACCGCGGTCCCGGTCGAGAGGTCGAGCGGGCGCGAGACGAGCGTCGGCATCGCGTACTCGTACTGGAGCACGCCCGGCTGCACGGGCCCGAGCAGGCCGTGCGGCAGCCCGTCGCGCCGCGAGCGCGCGGTGAAGACCTGGAGCGAGTCCGTGAGGTGCGCGACGGCGCCCTCGACGAGGAACGCGACCGCGAGCGGGAGGCGCGGCTGCGCAGACATGGTCTGCCGGCTGACGAGCACGGTCCCGGCGTCGGGGTGCTCGAGCGCGCGGTGCAGCAGGTACTGGCACACGTACGGCTCGCTCGACAGCGCCGCGGCGGGCGGCGCGAGCGCGAGGTCCTGCGCGTGCACGACGTCGTAGCGCGTGCCGGCGTCCGTCGCGGGGCCGGCCGTGAGGTCGACGCGCCAGACGAGCGCGCGCCCGTCGAGCGTGAGCGCGACGCGCGTGGCGAGCCCGAGCGCGGCGCCCGACCACACGACGCGGTCGGCGCCGACCTCGACCGCCGTCACGGCGGGGGCCGAGCCTGTGAGGCGCGCGACCTCGACCGTGCCGTCGGGGCGGGTGGCGCGCAGCAGGATGCCGCCGGGCATGCGGTCGTGCTCGCCCGGCAGGTACTGGTTCACGAGCAGGCCGTCCGTGCTGACGGCGCGCACGTCGCCGCCGCCGGTGAGCTCGACGGTCAGGCCGCCCGAGGTGAGCGTGGCGCGGGCGGGGGTCTCGGTCGCGGTGAGGGTCACGCGGTCTCCTGCTCGGTGGTGCGGGGCTCGGGTGCTGCGGGCGACGTGCCGTCGGGGCGCAGCAGCGCGAGGAACTGGTCGAAGAGGGCGACCATGTCGACGTTGTCGGGGTCGAGCAGCCACTGGAGCTGCAGGCCGTCCATGACGGCGGAGAAGAGCTGGCCGATCGCGGCCGGGTCGACCTCGGGACGCAGCTCGCCCCGGGCGACGGCGTCCTGGAAGCGGGTGTCGTCCTGGTGGCGCAGCGCGCGGTAGCGGTCGCGGACGACGTCGTGCGCGGGGTGGGTCGCGTCGGTCGCCTCGGCGGCGACGACCACGTGGAGCGACACGAGGCCGGGCGTCTCGGCGTTGCGGCGCACCTGGTCGCGGATGGTCGTCAGCAGGTCGGCGCCCGCGGCCTCGTCCTCGCCGCGGCGCACCCGGTCGCGCCGGTCGCGCTCCTCCAGGGTCGCCGTGAGGAGGCCAGCCTTGCTGCCGAAGTGGTGCAGCAGCCCGGCCTCGGAGATCCCGACGCGGGCCGCGATCTCGCGCAGCGAGCTCCCGCGGAAGCCCTGCTCGCCGAACACCTCGACCGCCGTGCGGAGGATCTCGCGGCGGCGCTGCTCGCCGCGGACGATGCGACGGTCGGGGAGGCCGGCCGCCGTCGTGCCGCGAGCGCCCGTCGCGGTCGTCGTCCCCGGGCCCCCGGCCGTCCCCGTCGTGGCGCCGCCACCTGCGGGGTCGCTCTCGTTCATCACCGTCTCCTTCGGCAGGTCTGTCGGCGCCAACGGTACGGCCTGGACGCCCCGGTTGAAAATACTAACCGAGCGCACGCTAAGGTAGTTTCCACAGCGGCTCACACGGACGAGCCGACTGCTCGATGAGGAGGATTGCTCATGAAGCTCGGACGCAAGGCGGTCGCCATCGGCGTCGTCGGACTCCTGGCCCTGACCGCGTGCGGTCGCGCGGACGACGACTCCACGGGTGGTGAGACCAGCGCCGGCTCCACCACGACGGTGGACGACGCGCCCGCGGAGGGTGACATCACGATCTGGGCGATGGGTGAGGAGGGCGAGAAGCTGCCCGACTTCGTCCAGGGCTTCACGGAGGAGAACCCCGACGCGAACGTCGAGGTCACCACGATCCCGTGGGCCGACGTCATGACGAAGTTCCAGACCGCCGTCGCCGCGGGCACCGTGCCCGACGCGATCATGATCGGCTCGTCCTTCATGCCGACGATGGTCGCGACCGGCGGCCTCGCCCCCGTCCCCGAGGGCCTCGTCGACAACGACGACTTCGTCGAGGGCGCCGCCGCCTCCACCGTCGCCGACGGCGTCGCGTACGGCGTGCCGTGGTACGTCGAGACGCGCGTCCTGTACTACCGCTCCGACCTCGCCAAGGCCGCGGGCGTCGAGGCTCCCACCAGCTGGGAGGAGCTCACCGCGTTCGCGGAGGCCATGAAGGCCAACGGCTCGACCTACGGCCTCCAGCTCCCGATGGGCGACGCCGAGGACTCGACGCAGGTCATCCTGCCGTTCTACTCGCAGGCCGGCGGCTCCGTCCTCAACGAGGCCGGCGACGGGTTCGACCTCGACAACCAGGCCATGGTCGACGCGCTCGACTACTACGCGTCCTTCTTCACCGAGGGCCTGTCGCCGCTGTCCGGCTACGGCGACTCGCAGAACAGCGCGTTCGTCGACGGCTCCGACCCGGCGTTCATCTCCGGCCCGTGGATGGTCAACGTGCTCGCCGACCTCCAGGGCGAGGACTGGGTCGAGCAGAACGTGGCCACCGTGCCCGTGCCCGCCGGCTCCGCCAACAACGACTCCTACATCGGCGGCGCGCACCTCGGCGTCTTCGCCGAGGCCAAGAACGCCGACGGCGCCTGGAAGCTGATCCGCTGGCTCTCCGAGCCCGAGACGCAGCAGGCGTGGTTCGACGCGACGAGCGACCTGCCCGCGCTGAACAGCGCGTGGGACTACGAGGCGCTCACCTCGAACCCCCGCACCCAGGTGCTCCAGGAGCAGCTCGAGAACACGATCGCCCCGCCGACCGTCCCGAGCTGGGACGAGCTCTCGGCCACCATCGAGACCGAGGCCGAGAAGGTCGCGAACGGTCAGGTGACCTCCGAGGACGCGGCCAAGGCCATCCAGGCCAAGGCCGACACGCTCGGGCTCGGCTGGTAACAGGGCCCGTCAGTCATGACCACCACCACCGAGGGACGGCGCCGGCGTACGGCCGGCGCCGTCCACCGGCGACGGCAAGCGCTCGTCGCCTGGCTGTTCGCGCTCCCGTTCGTCGCGGTCTTCACGGTCTTCATGCTGGGGCCGCTGCTCGCGTCGTTCGGGATGTCGTTCTCGGACCTCACGATCCGTGACATCAAGACCCCGTTCGCGGTGAACTTCGTCGGGATCGAGAACTTCACCGGCGTCTTCCAGGACGAGCTGTTCCGCAAGGCGCTGGTCAACACCTTCTACTTCGTCCTCGTCGGCATCCCGCTGACGATGGTGCTCGGCCTCGCCCTGGCCGTCGCGCTCAACTCGGGCATCGAGAAGTTCCGCAGCGTCTTCCGCGTCGGCTTCTACACGCCCGTCGTGACGTCGATCGTCGCCGTGGCGGTCGTCTGGCGGTTCATCCTCCAGGACTCGGGCCTCGTCAACACCGTGCTCGGCTGGGTCGGGATCGACGGCCCCGACTGGCTCAACGACAGCACGTGGGCGATGCCGTCGATCATCCTCATGGCCGCGTGGCGCAACATGGGCACGCTCATGATCATCTTCCTGGCCGGCCTGCAGGCGATCCCGCGCGACGTCTACGAGGCGGCCGAGGTCGACGGCGCCGGCTCGTGGCGGCGCTTCCGCTCCATCACGGTCCCGCTGATGCGCCCGACGCTGCTGCTCGGCGCGGTGCTGCTGTCGGTCGGCTTCCTCCAGGTGTTCGAGGAGCCCTTCGTCATGACCAAGGGCGGCCCGGTCAACTCGACGCTGACCATCAGCTACTACGTCTACAACCAGTTCGGGTACGGCAACTACGCGTTCGCCTCCGCAGCCGCGTACGTGCTCTTCGCGCTGATCGCCGCCCTCGCCGCCGTCCAGTTCCGCCTGCTGCGGTCGAAGGAGGATTGACATGACCGTCACGTCCTCGCGGACCCCCTCCGCGACGTCGGCCCCCCAGGACGCGCCGCGCCGTCGGCCGCGACGCCCGATCCGCTGGTCGTGCGGCGCCACGTACACCGCGCTCGTCGTCGGGCTGCTCCTGACGCTCATGCCGTTCATCTGGATGGCGCTCGGCAGCTTCAAGACGCAGGGCGAGCTCCTGCAGCGGCCCATCACCTGGTGGCCCGAGAACCCGACGCTCGACAACTACGAGCGGTGGCTGTCCCAGCTCAACTACGGGCAGTACTTCACCAACTCGATCGTCGTCGCCGTCGCCGTGGTGCTCGGCAACATCGTCTTCTGCTCGATGGTCGGCTACGCCCTCGCGAAGATGCAGTTCCCCGGCAAGAAGGTGCTGTTCGCGCTCGTCATGCTCACGCTCATGGTCCCGGGCGTCGTCACGCTCGTGCCGATGTTCGTGCTCGTGTCCAACATGGGGCTCGTCAACACCTACCCGGCGCTCATCCTGCCGTTCCTCGCCGGCCCGCTCGGCGTGTTCCTCATGCGGCAGTTCATGCTCGGCATCCCGGACGCGCTCATCGAGGCCGCCCGGATCGACGGCGCGGGCGAGTTCCGGGTCTTCTTCCGGATCGTGCTCCCCCAGTGCGGGCCGCCGCTCGCGACGCTGAGCATCCTCACGTTCCTCGGGTCGTGGAACAACTTCCTGTGGCCCCTGGTCGTCGCGCAGACGGAGAACATGTACACCCTCCCCGTCGCGCTCTCGCTGTACTCGGTCGGCTCGAACGGCACCTACTACGGCCTGCTCATGGCCGGGTCCGTGCTCGTCGTGACGCCGATCCTCATCCTGTTCCTGTTCCTGCAGCGCTACTTCGTGCAGGGCATCGCCATGACCGGCATCAAGTGACCGGCGACCGACGAGGAGAGCCTGTGTCGATCACCTTCCCCGAGTCCTTCGTCTGGGGCGCCGCCACGGCGGCCCACCAGATCGAGGGCAACAACGTCAACAGCGACTGGTGGGCGCGCGAGGTCGACCCGGCCTCGACCCTCGCCGAGCCGTCGGGCGACGCCGCCGACTCCTACCACCGGTACGCCGACGACATCCGGCTGCTGGCCGAGTCCGGGCTCACCTCGTACCGGTTCTCGATCGAGTGGGCGCGCATCGAGCCGGCCGAGGGCCGCTTCTCGCGGGCCGAGGTCGACCACTACCGCCGCATGATCGACTGCTGCCTCGAGCACGGGGTCACGCCGCTCGTCACGCTGCACCACTTCACGTCGCCGCGCTGGTTCGCGGAGGACGGCGGCTGGACCGACCCGCGGTCCGTCGAGCGGTTCGCGCGGTACGTCGAGCACGTGCTGCCGCTGCTCGACCGCGCGTCGCACGTGTTCACCATCAACGAGCCGAACATCCTCGCGATGATGATCACGGCCGCCAAGGGCACCGAGCAGCTCCAGGCCGGCACGATGCACGCGCCCGACCCGGTCGCGACCGAGCACCTCATCGCCGCGCACCGCCGGGCCGTGGAGCTCGTGCGGACCGTCGGGGTGCCCGTCGGGTGGCCCGTCGCGCCGCAGCAGTTCTTCGCCGACCCGGGCGCCGAGGAGGTCCTGCGCGAGTACGCCTACCCGCGCGAGACCGTCTTCCTCGAGGCCTCGCGCGGCGACGACTTCGTCGCCGTCCAGGCCTACACGCGCACGCGGATCACCGTGGACGGGCCGCTCCCCGCGCCGGAGGACTCGGAGAAGACGCTCACCGGGTGGGAGTACTACCCGGCCGCCATCGCAGAGGCCGCGCGCCTCGGGCACGAGATCACCGGCCTGCCGGTCCTCGTCTCCGAGAACGGCATCGCGACGGCGGACGACGCGCGCCGCATCGACTACACGCGCGACGCCCTGCGCGCGCTGCACGCCGAGATGGAGGCGGGCCTCCCGCTGCTCGGCTACCTGCACTGGTCGCTGCTCGACAACTACGAGTGGGGCTCGTTCGCCCCGACGTTCGGTCTCGTCGCGTGGGACCCGGAGACCTTCGAGCGCACGCCCAAGCCCAGCCTCGGCTGGCTCGGCGGCGTCGCCCGCGGGACCGTCTCGCTCGACGACTGAGCGCACGCACGGCGGCCCGGTCCGGACCTCACGGTCCCGGCCGGGCCGTCGTCGTCCGGGGAGGTCCGGTCGCGACCCGGGGCCTCGCTACGATCCGAGGTCGGGGCACGCTCCCCGGCCGGACCGGCCGCGGGTCGCACGACGGACGGAGGGCTCGGATGGCAGCGTCGCAGCCGGGTCAGCGCGTCCCCCTCGCCCGGGTCGCGGCCGACGCCGGGGTGTCCGTCCCCACGGTGTCGAAGGTGCTCAACGCGCGCCCGGACGTCTCGGCGGCGACGCGCGAACGGGTCGCGGAGGTCCTGCGGCGCCACGGCTACGAGATCCGGCCCCCCACGTCCCGGCGGACGGGGCTCGTCGACGTCCGGATCGTCGACTTCGAGGGCCCGTGGTCCGAGGCGGTCGTGCGCGGGGCGGTGGCGGAGGCGCGGCGCCTCGGGCTCGACGTCGTGCTGTCCGTCGAGCTGGACCCCGACGACTGCGGCGCGTGGGTCCGGCACGCGCTCGCCCGCGGCACCGACGGTCTCGTGAGCGTCGTCGCCGTGCCCGACGCCGAGGCGCGCGCCGCGCTCGCCACGGCCGGGGTGCCGCTCGTCGTCGTCGACCCGCGCCGCCGTCCGCCCGAGGACGTGCTCAGCGTCGGGGCGGCCAACTTCCAGGGCGCGCTCGAGGCGACGGCGCACCTGCTCGCCCTGGGGCACCGACGGATCGCGACGATCACGGGCGTCCCCGAGCAGGACAACGCGCTCGCCCGCCTCGCGGGCTACCGCGCCGCGCTCATCCAGGCGGACGTGCCCGTCGACGACGACCTCGTACGCCTGAGCACCTACGGGGTCGCTGCGGGCTACGAGGAGACGCAGCGGCTGCTCGCCCTCGACGACGCCCCGACGGCGATCTTCGCGTGCAGCGACGACACCGCGCTCGGCGCGCTGCGGGCGCTGCGCGAGGCGGGACGCTCCGTGCCGGACGACGTCTCGCTCGTCGGGTTCGACGACCTGCCCGTCGCGCCCTGGACCGACCCCCCGCTCACCACGGTGCGCCAGCCGCTCGTCGAGATGGGCGCCTCGGCCGTCGCGCTCGTGCACCGGGAACGCAGCGCGAGCGGCCGCACCCTGCGCACGGAGCTCGCGACGAGCCTCGTCGTGCGCGCGTCGACCGCCGTGCCGCGCGCCTGACGCGCGCGGCACGGCGGTCGGCCGCGGTGCGTGGGGGTCAGCCGCAGGAGACGCCCGCGTAGCGGTACGGCAGCTCCTGGACGGTCGCGCCGTCGTCGGACGTCACCGTCACGGTCGCGGTGCCCGACGGGATCTCCGCCGTGCGCGCCGAGAACGCCCGGTAGGTGCTGCGGTGCGGGGCGACGTCGTCGTACGACCGCGTCCCGTACGGGGTGGCGAGCTCGACGGTCGTACGGCCGTCGGACGTGCTGGTGGCGCGCACCGCGACGGCCGCCCGGTTGCCGAGGCAGCGCGCCTCGACCTCGACGTCGGCGCCCACGCCGGGCGTGAGGTCGGCGACGGCCGAGAACGTCTCCGCCTCCATGAGCGGGCGCAGCGCCTGCTCGAGCTGGTCGTCGACGAAGTAGTCCTTGAGGCGCGAGTCGTCGAGGACGTTGCCGATCGCGGCGACGATCATCGCCTGGTCGAGCGACAGGTAGCGCTCGGCGACCGTGCCCGAGCGGACCGCGACCGAGTCGTAGAACCCGCCCGGCCCGTACGCGTCGAGGTCGTCGGCGAGGTGGGCCAGGTTGTCGAGCACGCCCTCGGTGTCGTACGCGAGCCCGAGGAACGACGCGTGCGGCGTCACGACGCCGTCACCGAACTCCGGCGCCGGGTTCGTGGCCTCGCGGCAGCCCTCGAAGCCGAGGTCGACGTCGGTCTCGCCGTCGGACAGGTAGCCGTCGGAGCGTAGGCCGATCGCGTCGACGCCGTACTCCGCGTACCCGCCGAAGGGGTTGCTCGCGGGCGAGAATCCCCAGGCCCCGTACCCGGCCTCGTCGAGGCCGTGCTCCTTGTGCGCGCGCACCACGAGCGGGTGGTTGACGCCCCACGACGTCGGGCCCCACTCCGCCTCGGGGACGAGCATGTCCGGCATGAGCGCCTCGAACATCGAGCCGCCCCAGCCCGGCACGACCGCGAGGTCGCGGTAGCGGTACGCCCCCTCGAACACCGGGACGCCGAGGTGCTCGCGCGTCTCGCCGATCGGCTTCTGCTCCTGCCACGACCAGTCGCACGTGTCCGGGAACGTCCGGTAGCTCGCGTAGTAGGCCTCCGGCGGCACCTCGCCCTGGGCGATGCCGAGGTAGGTCGCGATGCGCGTCTCCGAGACCGTCGTGTCGTAGTTGTGGCACGTGTAGTAGACGTCGGTACCGGTGCCGAGATAGTCCCCGGCGACCGAGCACCCGGGCGGCTCCTCGTCCCAGAACCCGCCGCGCAGCAGCCCGACGCCGAGGTCCGGGCGCGCCTCCGCGTTGTAGAACGCGCCGAAGTGCATGCCGTCGTAAACGGCCAGCGCCTCCTCCGCGAGGCTCGGCTCCGCCTCCGCGACGACGCGCAGGCCCGCGGCCAGCCAGCCGTTGTCCACCGAGCTGAGGAACTGGTGCACCGGGTTGCCGTCGTCCGGCCACGTCTCCACCCGGTCGCCCGTCGCCGGGTCGTACCAGTTGTAGAACATGCCGCTCGCGTCGTGGCGGTCGAGCGACGCGACCGTGTCGATCGTCGTCGCGAGGCGGTCGCGCGCCTCGGCCTCGTCGACCAGGCCCAGGTCGCGCGCCACGACGGTGGACCACAGCCAGCCGCCGATGTTCGTCGGCGAGGTGTACGCGCTGCTCGACGCGGGGTCCAGGTCGCCCTCGATGTTGTCCGCGGGCAGGCCGGTCTCCTCGTCGGTCATGGCCTCCAGCGAGGTGTACGTGTCCTCCAGGTACGTCTCCAGCGTCGCGCGCTGCGCGCCCGTCAGGGCGGGCTCGGGCTGCCCGACGGCGGACGTCGCCGTCGCCGGGAGGCTCGCCGTGCGCGGGGCGCCCTCGGCGGCGGCCGGGGCGCTCTCGGCCGCGGCCGGGACGGCGAGGCCCGCCGCGAGCGCCAGCCCGCCGGCGAGCCCACCGGCGACGAGGCCCGTCGCCCTGCGTCGGCGCCGCGTCGTCTCGCACGCGCGGTCGGTCGATCCATCCATCAGGCACTCCTTCGTGTCGCGGCCCCGAAATTTCGGCCGAACTTTCCGAATGGGGGCGGAGAGAGTAGCCCTCGGTCGAGCAGGGGTCAACGGCTCGCCCGGAGCCGGCGCACGACGGCGGAGGCGTGGCGGGCGGCGACCCGCGCGGAGCGGGTACACGAACGTATAACGCGGGGTATACACGCCGGAAACGCGGGCGCGACAGGATCGCGGCCATGCACCTGACGCCCGCCGACACCGAGAAGCTGCTGCTCGCCGTCGCGGGCATGGTCGCCCGCGACCGGCGCGAGCGCGGCGTCCTGCTCAACTACCCGGAGACGGTCGCCCTCCTGACGACGTGGGTGATCGAGCGGGCCCGCGAGGGGGCCGCCGTGGAGGAGCTCATGGTCTCCGGGCGCGCCGTGCTGGGCCGCGACGAGGTGATGGAGGGCGTCGCGGAGATGCTGCCCGACGTCCAGGTCGAGGCGACGTTCCCCGACGGGCGCAAGCTCGTCACCATCCACCAGCCCATCGCCTGAGCCGGTCCCGGCGACGCGACGCACGACGAGAGGACGGCGAGGCATGGCAGGCATCAGCACCTCGGGACCGGGCGCGATCCGGCTCCGGGAGGGCGCGGAGGACGTGCCGCTCGTCCTCAACGCCGACCGCTCGGACGACGAGCGCGTGACCCTCGTCGTGACGAACACGGGCGACCGGCCCGTCCAGATCGGCTCGCACCTCCACCTGCCCGACGCCAACGCGGCGCTCGACCTCGACCGCGCGGCGGCGCACGGCTTCCGGCTGGACGTGCCGTCCGGCACGTCGCGGCGGTTCGAGCCCGGCGCGTCCGCCGAGGTCCAGGCCGTCGCGCTGCGCGGCCGACGGCGCGTCCCCGGGCTCCAGCGCGGCAAGCCCGACGGCGGCGCGCTTGACCCCACCGCACCCGAGGAGGACTGACGCATGGTCGCGATCTCGCGCGAGCGCTACGTCGCGCTCTACGGCCCGACGACGGGCGACCAGGTGCGCCTCGGCGACACCGACCTGTGGATCGAGGTCGAGGAGGACCGCACGTTCGGGGGCGAGGAGGTCGTGTTCGGCGGCGGGAAGTCGATCCGCGAGTCGATGGCCCAGGGCACGACGACCCGCGCCGAGGGCGCGCTCGACACGGTGATCACCAACGCCGTCGTGCTGGACTGGTGGGGCGTCGTCAAGACGGACGTCGGCATCCGCGACGGGCGGATCGTCGCGCTCGGCCGCGCGGGCAACCCCGACGTCGCGGACGGCGTGCACCCCGATCTCCACATCGGCCCGAGCACGGACGTCGTGAGCGGCGAAGGCCGGATCCTCACCGCGGGCGGCATCGACTCGCACGTGCACCTCATCTCGCCGTCGCAGGTCGTCGAGGCGCTCGCCACGGGCATCACGACGGTCGCGGGCGGCGGCACCGGCCCGAGCGAGGGCACGAAGGCCACGACGGTCACGCCCGGCGCCTGGCACCTGGAGGCGATCCACCGCTCGCTCGACCGGCTCCCGGTGAACGTCCTGCTGCTCGGCAAGGGGAACACCGTGAGCGCCGAGGGCCTGCGCGAGCAGGCGATGGCCGGCGCGGGCGGCTACAAGGTGCACGAGGACTGGGGGTCCACGCCCGCGGCGATCGACGCCGCGCTCCGGGCCGCCGACGACTGGGGCCTGCAGGTCGCGCTCCACTCCGACTCGCTCAACGAGGCGGGGTTCGTCGAGTCGACCCTGCGGGCGATCGGCGGCCGCTCGATCCACGCGTTCCACGCCGAGGGCGCGGGCGGCGGGCACGCGCCCGACATCCTCACCGTCGCGAGCCACCCGAACGTCGTCCCCGGCTCGACGAACCCGACCCTCCCCCACACGGTGAACACCGTCGCCGAGCACCTGGACATGCTCATGGTGTGCCACCACCTCAACCCGCAGGTGGCGGAGGACCTCGCGTTCGCCGAGTCGCGCATCCGCGGGACCACGATCGCCGCCGAGGACGTGCTGCACGACCTCGGCGCCATCTCGATCACGTCGTCCGACGCCCAGGCCATGGGGCGCATCGGCGAGGTCGTGACGCGGACGTGGCAGGTGGCGCACGTCATGAAGGCGCGGCGCGGCCCGATCCCCGGCGGCGCCCCCGGTCCCGTCCTGCCGGCCGACAACCTGCGCGCCCGGCGCTACGTCGCGAAGTACACGATCAACCCGGCCGTCGCGCACGGGATCGACGCGCACGTCGGGTCCGTCGAGCCCGGCAAGCTCGCCGACCTGGTCCTGTGGGAGCCGAAGCTGTTCGGCGTGCGGCCGAGCGTCGTCATGAAGGGCGGCGCGCTCGTGTGGGGCGCGCTCGGAGACCCGAACGCGTCCATCCCGTCGCCGCAGCCCGTGCTCATGCGGCCCGCGCTCGCCGACGCGATCGGGGCCGACGTGTCCGTGTCGTTCGTGTCGCCCGCCGCGCTCGACGACGGCCTCGCGGAGCGGCTCGGCCTCGCCCGGACGCTCCTGCCCGTGGCCGGGACGCGCGACGTCGGGAAGGCGCAGATGCGGAACAACGACTACCTGCCCCGGATCGACATCGACCCCGAGTCCTTCGCGATCGAGGTCGACGGCGAGCTCGTCGTCCCCGCCCCCGCCGACCGGCTGCCCCTCGCGCAGCTCTACTCGCTGTTCTGACATGGACGGCCTCCCCCGCCACGACGCCGACGGGCGCGCCGAGCTCATGCTCGCGCTCCTCGCCGACGCGCGGCTGCCGACCGGCGGCCACACGCAGTCCGCAGGCCTCGAGCCCGCGCTGCGCGCCGGGATGCCCGCCGCGCGCGTCCCCGACTACGTGCGCGCCCGCCTGGCCACCGTCACGCGCACCGAGGCCGCGACCGCCGTCGTCGCGCGGCACGCGGCGCTCGCGCCCGACGACGGCCCCCCGCCCGTCGCGGTCGCCCTCGCCGACACGTGGGTCGCGTGGGCGGCGCGGACGCCGTCACCTGCGCTCCGCGAGACGTCGCAGCGGCTCGGCCGGGGCTACCTCCGGCTCCTGCGCCGCCTGTGGGCGGGGCACCCCGCGGTCGCCGCGCTCGACGCGGCGGCGGCGCTCGTCGCCGCCGCACGCCCCACGGACGAGCGACGCGGCGGTCCGGGCGACCGACCGCCGTCGGGCCGCCGGGCGCCGCAGCCCCCGCGCCCCCTGGTGCTGGGGGTGACGGCCGCGTGCGCGGGGCTGTCCGCGCTGCAGGTCGCGCGCCTCGTCGGGTACGAGGACGCCCAGACCGTCGCCGCGGCCACGCTCAAGCTCGAGCCCGTCGACCCGGTCGTCGCGACGGGCTGGGTCGTCGCGTCCCAGGCCGCGATCGACGCGCTCGCCCACGACGTCGCCCCCCTGACCGACCCCCGCGCGATCCCCGCGCACGGCGCACCGCTCGTCGAGCAGTGGGCCGAGACCCACGCCCGCACCACCGAGAGGCTGTTCAGTGCCTGAGAACCTGCCCGACGCCCCGATCGCCCCGACCCCCACGACCCGCTCGCTGCGCCTCGGCGTCGCCGGCCCCGTCGGCACGGGCAAGAGCTCGCTCATCGCGCTCCTGTGCCGCGAGCTGTCCGAGGTGCTGCGGCTCGGGGTCATCACCAACGACATCTACACGGACGAGGACGCGCGGTTCCTGCGCTCGGCCGGCGTGCTCGACCCCGAGCGCATCCGCGCGGTCGAGACCGGCGCGTGCCCGCACACCGCGATCCGTGACGACGTGACCGCCAACCTCCTCGCCGTCGAGGACCTCGAGGAGGACTTCGCGCCGCTCGACGTCGTGCTCGTCGAGTCCGGCGGCGACAACCTCACCGCCACCTTCTCGCCCGCGCTCGTCGACGCGCAGATCTTCGTGCTCGACGTCGCCGGGGGCGGCGACGTCGCGCGCAAGGGCGGACCGGGGATCGCCCGGGCTGACCTGCTCGTCGTCAACAAGACCGACCTCGCGCCGTACGTGGGGGTGGACGTCCCGCGCATGGTCCTCGACGCGACGGCCGCGCGCGACGGCGCCCCCGTGCTCGCGCTCTCGCGCCTCGACCGCGAGTCGATCGACACGCTCACGACGTGGGTGCAGACGCTGCTCGCGGCGCACCGGGCCGGCGCGCACGTGCCGCAGGACCCGGGTCCGATGGCGCCCCACTTCCACGCCGACGAGGACGGCGGCGGCTTCCTCCACACCCACGGCGAGGGCGACGCCGCGCACGACCACTCGCGCGCCCACGACCGCTCCCCCGCCCACGAGCACGACGCCGCAGCCGCGGAGCCGGCGACCGCGCCCGGGCGCGGCTGACCCCGGGCGACGGGCCGCACGTGGACGACGTGACGCGCGTCGGGGCGTACCGGGAGGGCGGCCGCGTGCGCTGCGACCTGCGCCCCGGCGCGCTGAGCCCGCGCGTGCTGTCCACGAGCCCCGGGACGGTGCGCATCGCGCTCGTCGCGACGCGCGCGCTGCTCCTGGGCGGCGACCGCGTCCGGGTCGAGGTGCACGTCGGGCGCGGCGTCGAGGTCGAGCTGGTCGAGGTGTCGGGCACCGTCGCGTACGCCGGGCGCGGCCGGTCCGCGTCCTGGGACGTCGCGGTCCAGGTGGACGACGACGGCCTCCTCGTCTGGGACGCGCTGCCCTTCGTCGTCGCGGACGGCGCAGACGTCGACCGGCGCACCGACGTGCGCCTCGGCACGGGCGCCGTCGCGCTGCTCCGCGAGACGCTCGTGCTCGGCCGGACGGGCGAGCGGGGTGGGCGCCTGCGCTCGCGCACCCGAGCCACCGACGAGACCGGGGCCCCGCGAGAGTCATCACCCGCGGGGGGCACGCCCCGGGCGGCGCGCGAGCTCTTCGTCGAGGACCTCGACCTCGACGACGACCGGGCGCTGCCCGGGATCCTCGGCGACGCCCGCGTCGTCGACTCGGTGCTGTGCCTGGGCGCCCGGCCGCCCGCGGCGCACGCCGCCGCCCCGTCCGGCCCCCTGCGGCTCGACCTCGACGGACCGGGCGCCGTCGTCCGCCACCTGGGGGCGAGCACCCACGACGCCGGCACCGACGGCCTCGTCACCGCCTGGGCGGCGGCCGTGCGCGCCACGCGCGGCCTCCCCGACCCCGGCCTCCCCGACCACCGCACCGCACTGCTGACGACAGGAGCCTGACATGCACGTCCCCGACCACTTCCTCGACGACCCCACGTCGGCGACCACCGCCGTCGTGTCCCTCGCCGCCGTCGGGTACGCCGCGTACCGGGCACGCGAGGACCTCACCCCCCGGCGCGTCGCGCTCACGGCCGCGACGACCGGGTTCGTCTTCGCCGTGCAGATGCTCAACTACCCCGTCGCCGCCGGCACGAGCGGGCACCTCATGGGCGGGGCGCTCGCGGCGGCGCTCGTCGGGCCGTGGCTCGGCGTCCTGTCCGTGACCGCCGTGCTGCTCGTGCAGGCGCTCGTTTTCGCCGACGGCGGGCTCACCGCCCTGGGCACGAACGTGCTCCTCATGGCCGTCGTCGGGACGCTCGTCGGCTGGGCGGTGACGCGCGGCGTGCTCCGCGCGACGCGCGGCCGGGGCGCCGCGGCCGCCGCCGGCACCGGTGCGCTCGTGAGCGTCCCGGTGTCCGCCGCGGTGTTCGCGGGCCTCTTCGCCGTCGGCGGGACCGTGCCGGTCCCCGTCGGCGAGCTCGTCGGCCAGATGCTCGGCGTGCACCTCCTCGTCGGGCTCGGCGAGGCGCTCATCACGGCCGGCGTCGTCGGCCTCGTGCTCGCCGTCGCGCCGGGCGTCGCGGCCGTCGAGGCCCGCCGGGCCCCCGCGCTCGCGCCGTCCGCCCCCGTCGCCGCGGTGCGGCGCGCCGTCCTCGCCCTCGGCACCGGGGCGCTGCTCGCGGCCGTCGTCGTGTCGTCGTTCGCCGCGGCGACGCCCGACGGGCTCGAGGCGACCGCCGAGTCGGTCGGGTTCGCCGACGCCGCGCGCGACCACGCGTTCGCGGGCGCACCCCTCGCGGACTACGGCGAGGTCGGCGGGATCTTCGTCGGCGTCGCAGGGCTCGTCGGCCTCGCGCTCGTCGTCGCGCTGACCGTCGGGGTGCTGGGCGCGGGCCTGCGCGCCACCGGCCGTCGCACGGCGCAGGACGGCGTGACCGGATCGTGACTGCCTGACACGCCCCGTTAACAACCCGGGCAGAACGCCCGAAACACGCCGTCACTAGCGTCGACGACCGTGGGCACCGCGCAGGGCGCACGGCCGTATACGCGCTCGTACCCGGAGCCCGCGAGGAGCGGCCGCCCGCCCGGCAGCCGTCGGCACCCGCCGAGAACCCCGCTGTGAGAACCCGCTGAAAGGACCCTCGTGACACCTTCACGCGCCACGACCCGTCTCGCCCCGGCCGCCGCCCTCGTCGCGCTCGCGCTCACGCTCACCGCGTGCGGCGCGAGGACGGAGGCCGGCGAGGGCGGGGGCTCCACGACCAGCGCCGCCGAGAGCTGCGTCGACACCTCCGGCGACACCGTCAAGATCGGCTTCCTCAACTCGCTCTCCGGCACGATGGCGATCTCCGAGCAGACCGTCGCGGACTCGCTCGCCCTCGCGGCGGAGGAGATCAACGCCGACGGCGGCGTGCTCGGCAAGCAGCTCGAGATCGTCCAGGAGGACGGCCAGTCCGAGCCCACCGTCTTCGCGGAGAAGGCGGAGAAGCTCATCACGAGCGACTGCGTCGCCGCGGTGTTCGGCGGCTGGACCTCCGCGTCGCGCAAGGCGATGCTCCCCGTGTTCGAGGCGCAGGACTCGCTGCTGTTCTACCCCGTCCAGTACGAGGGCCTCGAGTCGTCGCCGAACATCTTCTACACCGGCGCGACGACGAACCAGCAGATCGTCCCCGCGCTCGACTACCTCGAGGAGCAGGGCGTCACGTCGATCTTCCTCGTCGGCTCCGACTACGTCTTCCCCCGCACGGCGAACAAGATCATCAACGCCTACGCGGAGGCCCACGGCATCGAGGTCCTCGGCGAGGAGTACGCGCCCCTCGGCCACACCGACTTCTCCACGATCGTCAACAAGGTGAGGTCCGCCGGAGCCGACGCCGTGTTCAACACGCTCAACGGCGACTCCAACGTCGCGTTCTTCAAGGAGTACAAGAACGCCGGGCTCGGCCCGGACACGATGCCCGTCGTGTCGGTGTCGATCGCCGAGGAGGAGGTCGGCGGCGTCGGCATCGAGAACGTCGAGGGCCAGCTCACGGCCTGGAACTACTACCAGACCATCGACAGCCCGGAGAACACCACGTTCGTCGAGGCGTTCCAGGCGAAGTACGGCGCCGACCGCGTGACGTCGGACCCGATGGAGGCCGCGTACACGTCGCTCTACCTGTGGAAGGGCATGGTCGAGAAGGCCGAGTCGTTCGACGTCGCCGACGTCCAGGAGGCCGCCGACGGCGTGACCTTCGACGCGCCGGAGGGCTCCGTCACCGTGGACGGCGACAACCACCACGTCGCCAAGACCGCGCTCATCGGCAAGATCGGCCCCGACGGCCTCATCTACACCGAGTGGAGCTCGGGCGCGCCGATCGAGCCCGACCCGTACCTCGAGGGCTACGACTGGGCCGAGGGCCTCTCGTAGGCGGGGAGGCCCGTCGGGCTCGAGCCCGGCGGGAACCGGGGTGTGCGCGCCGGGTCTACCATCCGCCCGCTCGTTCCTCGCGGGCTCCCGCCAGCCCCGCCACGACCCGGCGCGCACACCCCGCTCCCCACCTCTCCCGTCACGTCGCCGCACGTGGCACCCTGCCCCCTCGCACCCACCGGAAGGCGTACCGCCCATGGACGTGCTGTTCTCGCAGCTCTTCGCGGGCCTGAGCCTCGGCTCGGTCCTGCTCCTCGCCGCCCTCGGGCTGGCGCTCACGTTCGGTCAGATGGGCGTCATCAACATGGCGCACGGCGAGTTCATGATGGCGGGCGCCTACACGGCGTTCGTCGTGCAGGGGGTCGTCGGGAACGCCGGGCTCTCGCTCCTCGTGTCGCTGCCGCTCGGTTTCCTCGTCGGCGGGCTGCTGGGCCTGCTGCTCGAGGCGACGCTCATCCACCGCATGTACAAGAGGCCGCTCGACACCCTCCTCGTGACCTGGGGCGTCGCGCTCGTGCTCCAGCAGGTCGCGCGCGACGTGTTCGGCGCCCCCAACGTCGACGTGCGCGCCCCCGCCTGGCTGAGCGGCGCGGTCGACCTGTTCGGCCTCGCCGTCCCGAAGACGCGCGTGTTCATCCTGGCGCTCGCCGTCGTTGCGGTCGTCGCGCTGGCCGTCGTGCTCAAGGTGACGCCGCTCGGGCGGCGGATCCGCGCCGTCGTGCAGAACCGCGACCTCGCCGAGGCGAGCGGGGTCTCCACCCGCGCGACGGACCGCCTCACGTTCTTCGTCGGCTCGGGCCTCGCGGGGATCGCGGGCGTCGCGCTCACCCTGCTCGGGTCCATCGGGCCCACGCTCGGGACGAGCTACGTCGTCGACGCGTTCCTCGTCGTCGTGGCCGGCGGCATCGGGCAGATCAAGGGCACGGTCATCGCCGCGTTCGCGCTCGGGCTGCTCCAGGCGACCTTCGAGTACTCGACGACGGCGAGCATCGCCAAGGTGCTCGTGTTCGTCGTCATCGTCGTCTTCCTCCAGGTGCGACCCCAGGGCCTCGTGTCGGTCCGGACGAGGAGCCTCGCATGACCGCCGTCACGACCGGGAGCCCGTCGCGGCTCGCCGCCCTGTACCGCTCGTCGCGCGCCCGCGTCGTCGTCGGGTTCGCCGTCGCCGCGGTCCTGCTGTTCGCCGTCGCGCCCGCGACGCTGTCCACGTTCCGGCTCGGCCTGCTGGGGAAGTTCCTGTGCCTCGCCATGGTCGCCGTCGGCATCGGGCTCGCGTGGGGCCGCGGCGGGATGCTCACGCTCGGCCAGGGCGTGTTCTTCGGCCTCGGTGCGTACCTCATGGCGATGCACCTCAAGCTCGCGGACGCCGGGCCGGACGGCGTCCCGGACTTCATGATGCTCTACGGCTCGGGCGAGGTCCCGGGCTGGTGGGAGCCGTTCCGGTCGCCCGTCGTGACGATCCTCGCCATCGCGGTCGTGCCCGCTGGCCTCGCCGCGCTGCTCGGGTTCGCCGTCTTCACGCGACGCGTCCGGGGCGCGTACTTCGCGATCCTCTCGCAGGCGCTCGCCGCCGCGTTCGCGATCCTCCTCGTCGGCCAGCAGGCGACGACGGGCGGCACCAACGGCCTCAACGGGTTCCGCTCGTTCTTCGGCTACGACCTCGCCGACCCCGTGAACAAGCGGATGCTCTTCTTCCTCGCCGCCGGGGCCCTCCTCGTCATGGTCGCGGTCGCGCGCCAGCTCATGGTGTCGCGGTTCGGCGAGCTGCTCGTCGCCGTGCGCGACCAGGAGAACCGCGTGCGGTTCCTCGGCTACGACCCCGCGAAGGTCAAGGTCGTCGCGTACGCCGTCGCCGCCTTCATGGCCGCCGTGGGCGGTGCGCTGTTCGTGCCGATCGTCGGGATCATCTCGCCCGCCGACGTGGGGGTCGTGCCGTCGATCGGCTTCCTCATCGGGGTCGCGATCGGCGGCCGGGCCACCCTGCTCGGGCCGGTGCTCGGGTCCGTCGCCGTGAGCTGGGCGCAGACGAGCCTGTCCGAGACGTTCCCGTCCGGCTGGATCTACGCGCAGGGCGCGCTGTTCATCCTCGTCGTCGCGTTCCTGCCCGGCGGCCTCGCCGAGCTGTTCACGCGCTGGCGCCGGTCGCGCAGCACCCCCGTGCCCGACGACGGCCCCACCCCGGCAGGCGACGCCGCCTCGGAGGGCGCTCGCCCGGGCGGCGGCACCACCGCGGGCGGTTCGGCCACCGCGGGGACGACCGCCGTCGACCACGACCCCGCGACCACCGGGAGGACCGCATGACCACCCGACCCACCGAGCCCGCCGCGGACGCGGCGAACGCGGCGACCGACGTGGAGGCGCTCGGCGCCGCCGTCCTCGAGACCGGCGTCGCGGGCGACGGCCTCGACCTGGAGGCCGCGCAGGCCGTCCTCGGCGTCGACGACTCGCGCTTCCGCCACGACTACCTCCAGGTCCGGGGGCTGCGCGTCGAGTTCGACGGGTTCGTCGCCGTCCAGGGCGTCGACCTCACCGTCACCGCGGGCGACCTGCGCTTCCTCATCGGGCCCAACGGCGCGGGCAAGACGACGATCGTCGACGCGATCACCGGTCTCGCCCCGGCGTCCGGCTCGGTGCAGTTCGGGGGCGTCGAGCTCCTCGGGAAGAAGACGCACCGCATCGCGCGGGCGGGCGTCGGGCGCACGTTCCAGACCGCGAGCGTCTTCGAGGAGCTGAGCGTGCTGCAGAACCTCGACATCGCGGCCGGCGCCGGCCGCGGCCCGCTCACGCTGCTGCGCCGCCGGTCCTCGACCCCCGCGGCCGTCGAGCAGGCGCTCGAGACCGTCGGGCTCGCCCACCTGCGCGACGTCCAGGCCGGGATCCTCGCGCACGGGCAGAAGCAGTGGCTCGAGATCGGCATGCTGCTCGTCCAGGACGCGCGGCTGCTGCTCCTCGACGAGCCCGTCGCCGGCATGAGCCAGGCCGAGCGCGAGCAGACCGGGGAGCTGCTGCGACGCATCGGCGCCCAGCGGACCGTCGTGGTCGTCGAGCACGACATGGAGTTCCTGCGGGCGTTCGCGTCCTCGGTGACCGTGCTGCACCTCGGGCAGGTGCTCGCCGAGGGCACGTACGCCGAGGTCCAGGCCGACCCGCGCGTGCAGGAGGTCTACCTCGGCAGCGCGGGCGCGACCCGCGGCGCCCGACGACGGGGCGCTGCGCCGACGTCGTCGGCCACGACGACCGACGAGAAGGAGGCGTGATGCTCGAGCTCACGGGCCTGCACGCCGGCTACGGCCGGACCATGGTGCTCCACGGCGTCGACGTCACCGTGCCCGCCGGCGGCGTCGCCGCCGTGCTCGGGCACAACGGCGCCGGCAAGACGACGCTCCTGCGCACCGCGCTCGGGCTGCTCAAGGCCCGGTCGGGGAGCGTCGTGCTCGACGGCGAGGACCTCACCCGCCTCCCGACCCACCAGCGCGTGCGGCGCGGTCTCGCGTACGTACCGCAGGGGCAGCAGTCGTTCGGCGACCTCACGGCGCGGGAGAACCTCCAGCTCGTCGCCGACACGTCGCGCGAGGGGCCGCGCCGCCTCGACGAGGCGCTCGACCTGTTCCCCGCCCTGCGCGGGCTGCTCGGCCGGCGGGCGGGGCTCCTGTCCGGCGGGCAGCGCCAGCAGCTCGCCATCGCGCGCGCCCTCCTCACCGGCCCGCGCGTGCTCGTGCTCGACGAGCCCACCGAGGGCATCCAGCCGTCCGTCGTCACCGAGATCGAGGACGCGATCCTCACGCTCACCGACGCGGGCGGGCTGTCCGTGCTGCTCGTCGAGCAGCACGTCGGGTTCGCGCTCGGCGCGGCGCGCGACTACGTCGTCCTGCAGTCCGGGCGCGTGACGAGCCGCGGCGCGGGCGGCGAGGCCGCCGAGCACAGCGTCCGCGCGGCGATGGCGGTGTAGGCACCGTGCTCGCGGGGCGGTGGGTGGCCACCGGCGACCGACGGCACGGCGCGTGCGGACGGTGAGACCACGGACCGGGGCCCGGGCCGACGACCCGGGCGCCCGCGCGGACGTCGTCACCGCGTCGGAACGGGCCACCACCTCGCTGCGCGACGCCGTGTACGCACGCCTGCGGGGCGAGATCCTCGACGGGCGCGTCGACCCCCGCGAACGGCTCACCGAGCCCAAGCTCGGCCGACGGTTCGGCGTGTCGCGCACCCCCGTGCGCGAGGCGCTGTCCCGCCTGCTGTCCGACGGCCTCGTCGAGCGCACCGACTTCGGGTACGCCGTCGTCGTGCCGAGCCTCGCCGCGCTGCGCGACCTCGACGAGCTGCGCGCGACCCTCGAGCTCCGAGGGATCGACCGCGTCATCGAGAACCCGGGGCTGCGCCACGACACGGACGTGCTGCGCACCGAGCTCGCGCGGTGGGTCGAGCTCCGCGTCGCACCTCCCCGACCGGACCCCGGCTTCGTGCTGCTCGACGAGCGCTTCCACACGGCGCTGTCCCGCGCGGCCGGGAACGAGCGCATCACCGAGGCGCTCGTGGAGGTCAACGAGAAGGTGCGCGCCGTGCGGAGGTACGACTTCGTCGAGGACGAGCGCGTCCGCAGCACCGTCGACGAGCACGTCCGGATCCTCGAGCTCGTGCTCGCCGACCGGCTCCCCGAGGCCCGCACCGCCCTGCACCACCACGTCGGCGCGTCGCTCGCCGTCGTCACGGAGCGCGCCGCCCAGGCGCTCGCGCGCATGGCGGTCGCGGGCTGACGGCGGACGACGACCCGCCGTCCCGACCGCACCTCGTCCGCAGCAGCGACCGGACGGCCGCGCCCACCGACGACGTGCGGCTGCCGTCCGGGCCCCTCGCGCCGACGTCGTGCCGCGCTCCTGGACGAGCGGCGTCCGCCTTCGGTGCCGGCCCTATCGTTGCGGGGTGACGGACGCACGGATCGCTCGCCAGTTCGTGACGCTCACGTTCCTCATCGCCTACGGGCTCTCCGGCGGTCTGATCGTGGCGGCCCGCTCCGGCTACGAGGTGAACAACGTCGTCACCACGGTTCCCGAGCTCCTGGCGAACGTGCCGTTCGCGCTCTACATCCTCTCGCCCGCGATCGCCTCCTACGTCGTCCTGCGAGCGAACCGGAGGGTCTCAGGCCTCCGGGAGTGGCTGCGCCTCGTCTTCGCCGTCCGTGGCCGCCCCGCGGGGTATCTGCTCGCCCTCTCCGCGCTCGCGCTGTACTTCGCGCTCCACCTGCTGGTCTCCGGCCCCTCCGCGCACGCGCTCCCGTGGTTCATGTTCTTCCTGTCCCTGCCGGGCAACCTCGTCATCGGCGGCATGGAGGAGGCCGGCTGGATGACCGCGCTGCAACCCGGGCTCGATCGGCGGTGGGGGTTCGTCCCGTCCTCGCTGGTGGTCGGGATCGTCTGGCTCCTCTGGCACGTGCCGCTCTTCTTCATCCCCGGCACCAACCACGAGTCCGGTCAGATCGACTTCTGGATGTTCGCGGTCCAGGTCATGGCGTTCCGCTTCCTCTACGGCGCGATCTTCCGGGTGGCGGGCACGAACGGCGTGCTCCTGTGCATCCTCACCCACACGGTGTTCAACGCCGCCAGCTTCACCCTCGGCATCCCGCCGACGACCTGGGCGGGCACCCTCGCCGCCAACGCGGGGGTGGTGATGCTTGCCCTCGTGTCGGTGACGCTCTTCCCGCGGGCTCGGGCGACTCGTCGATGGCGCGTCGAGCCCTGAGCTGCATGGTGCAAAGGCAGCCCAGCGACGGCACGCCACGGCCGCGGATCGCCGAGCTCTCGTGCCACCAGCTGAGGCCCGCAGGGTCGCGTCGAGAGGCGCCCCCACGTTCGTCGTATCGGGCCTGGTCAGCGGACTTTCGGCGTCGACGCTGAAGTTGATATGGCACCGGAACCAGTCGCGCGGCGCTCCTCGCGATCGGCATCGTGTTCGCTGCACGGTCGCCACGGGCGGTACGCGCCGGCGCGACGCGCTGCGCCGCACTCGTCGATCTGCAGGCGTCGGGCGGCGCGCCGGGGCGTAACCCGCCCCGGCGGCGACTGCGGCCCCAGGCACAGCGGGTGGACCCGGGCCTTGCGAGCGTCGCCGACCTTTCGAGCATGCCCGAGCCGTGATGGAACGTGGCACGCCTCGTGCCACGTTCCATCACGACTGCCCGCAGTGCGGGGGGCGACGTCCGCGACCGCCACCCGCCACCGGTGCCGGACTCTCAGGCTGTCGGGACCGGCGCGGTGCTCGGGGTGGCGTCTGTGCTCGCCCGTTCGAGCTTCGCACCCTCCACGTCGACGTCCGGGAGGATGCGGTGCAGCCAGCTCGGGAGCCACCAGGCGTGCTTCCCGAGGACGTGCATGACCGCGGGGATCAGCAGCATCCGCACGATGAACGCGTCGACCAGCACGCCGAAAGCCAGACCGAACCCGATGGTCTGGATCATGACCGAGTGGGTGAACACGAAGCCGCCGAACACCGAGATCATGATGATCGCGGCGGCAGTGACCACGACCCTCCCGTGGTGCATCCCGTGCTGGACGGCGACGCGAGCCGGCACGCCGTGGGCGTAGGCCTCGCGCATCCCCGACACCAGGAACAGCTGGTAGTCCATGGCCAGGCCGAACAGGATCCCGACGAGCAGGATCGGCATGAAGCTCAGGACCGGGCCCGGGTTGTGGATGCCCAGCACGTCGCTGAACCATCCCCATTGGAAGATCGCCGTCACGCCCCCGAACGCCGCCAGCACGGACAGGAGGAACCCGATCGTCGCCGTGATCGGGACGAGGATCGAGCGGAAGACGACGACGAGGATCAACAGGGACAGGCCGATCACGACCGCCAGGTAGAGCGGGAGCACGTCAGCCAGCTTCTGGCTGATGTCGATGTTGGCACTGGCCGTCCCGGCCACACCGAAGGTCACGCCCGAGAGGGAGTCCGACCCGTCCCGCAGGTCGTTCACGAGGGCTTCGGTCTCGAGAGTGTTGGCACCTTGGGTGGGGACGACCTGGAACGCCAGCATCTGCGAGTCCTCCGAGACCCCTGCTGGGGCGACGCCGCTGACGTCGTCGAGCTCGGCGATCGCCTGGCCCACGCGGACCTGCGTGGCGACGAGCTCCGTCTCGTCCACCGGAGCACCGAGGTCGGCCACTACGAGCAGCGGGCTGGTGGCTCCTGCGCCGAACTGCTCCTGCACGAGCTCGTACGCCCGGTAGGCGTCGGAGTCGACGGGTTCCGAGCCGCCGTCCGGCAGTCCGAGACGCATGTCCAGCGCGGGGATCGCCATGACCAGCATCGCACCCAGCCCCGCGGTCAGCGTGATGACCGCGCGGCGAGTGCTCATCGGGGTCGACGGCAGCGCCGTGCGCTTCATCGCCCGGGAGCCTCGCCGTTCCTTCGCCGGTGTGATCCTGTTCCCGAGCAGGCCGAGGAGGGCTGGTGTGAGGGTCACGGCGACTGCCATCGCGATCAGCACGCAGACCGCGGCGACCGTGCCCATCAGGCCGAGGAAGGCCACCCCGGTGACGTTCAGGGCGAGCAGGGCGATGACGACCGTGAGGCCGGCGAACACCACGGCGTTGCCGGACGTTCCGTTCGCGCGACCGATCGACTCCTGGAGTGCCAGCCCGTCGCGCAGCTGGTTGCGGTGCCGGTTCAGGATGAACAGCGAGTAGTCGATCCCGACGGCGAGACCGAGCATCAGGCCCAGGACGGGGATGACCGTGTTCATCTCGATGACGTCCGAGAAGGCGAGGGAACCTGCGAGTCCCGTGCCGATGCCGACGAGGGCGTTGATCAACGGCAGGCCGGCGCCGACGAACGTGCCGAGCATGACGAACAACGTGACGGCGGCGACGAGGAGGCCCACGGCCTCGCCCGGGCCGAACAGGGACATCTGCGGCGGTTCTGCCGCGCTGCCGGCGCGCTCGACCAGCACGCCGTCGATGGCATGGTCCTCGATCACGGTGGCGAGGGCGTCGAGGACCTGGCCGTCGACCGGGTCTTCGTCGAACTGGATCGTCCCGATCGCCGCCTCCCTGCTGTCCGACACGGGGGTGATGTCGTCGGCCAGCTCGATCAGGGCGATCCCCTCAGCGAGGGTGGTCTCTTGCGCGTCGAGCTTGGCGCGAGCCTCGTCGAGCGCTGCCTGCTGCGCGGCGACGTCGGCAGCGACGGCTGGGTCTTGACCCGCTCCCTCGGCCCGCGCACGCGCGGTGTCGAGCTGCGCCTGCCCCGCGTCCAGCTGGTCGCGCGCGTTCGCCAGCTCGACCTCGCCGTCCGCGAGCCGTTGACGCTGCTGCTGCGCGGTGCTGGCCGCGTCGAACGGGTCGACCACGGCCGTGACGCCGTCGATCGCGGCCACGTCGTGGACGAGCTCGGCGATCGCGGCCTCGTCCTGCTGGTCGAGGGCGGATCCGTCGCTCGAGGCGAACACGAGCTGACCGGAGGCGCCACCGGCGCCCGTGAACCGCGCCTGGAGCACGTCGGTCACCTGGGTGGTCGGGGTGTCGGAGATCTCGAAGGACCCCACGAGAGTGCCACCGAAAGCCAGGAAGGCGCCGACTGCGACCAGCAGTGCCGTTGCCCAGGCGCCGATGACGAGGCGGGCGCGTCTGGCCGCCGTCAGCCCGAGCCGGTACAAGAACGTTGCCATGCGAAGAACCTCTTGGGGTTGGGGGTGGGCGAGCGGCCCCACGTCGAGCGCGTGCTGCACGCGCTGCGGTGAGCGCGGCTCAGGCCTGTGGTCGGGTGGCGCGGCCCTGCGCCGAGCCACCCGCAGGACGAGTCTGTGGGCGCACCGGTGCACGACGCGTCGTCCCGTGGAACGCACGTGCTACTGCAACCGCAGTAGCACGGAACCGCACCACGATCGCCGCTACACCATCCCTGCCCGGTGGGCGAGCACGACCACCTGCGCCCGGTCCCTCGCACCGAGCTTGGTCATCGCGCGGTTCAGGTGCGTCTTGACGGTGAAGGGCGAGATGAACAGTCGAGCGGCGATCTGACCGTTGTCCGCACCCTGAGCGGCGGCCGCGACCACGTCGCGCTCTCGTGCCGTCAGCGTGGAGATCCTGCGCGCGAGGTCTTCGTCCCGCGTGTCGCGGGCCTGTCGCCGGGAGGCGTCTTCGACCACGACGCTCAGCGCGTGCGCGGACAGTGACGCTCGACCACCTGCGACGTCGAGGACGGCCTCGATCAGCTCCTCGGGCCCTGCGCCCTTGCTGAGGAAACCTGACGCGCCGGCGCGCAGTGCAGCGACCGTCTCGGCGTCACCGTCGAACGTCGTCAGGACGAGGACGCGGGTGGCGCTCAGCCGCGGGTCGCTCCGCATCCGGCGCGTGGCCTCGACACCGTGGACACCCGGCATCTGCAGGTCCATCAGCACGACGTCGGGGCGCAGGTCGACGGCCTGGCGAATCGCATCAGCACCGTCCGCGGCCTCGCCGACGACCACGATGCCTTCCACACCGTCCAGGATCGCGCGCAGACCCGTGCGCATCATGACCTGGTCATCCACCAGCAGGACGCGCGTCACCACGTCGCGTCCGGAGAAGCCTCGCCGCCCTGCCGCACCGGGCGCCGCGTCCGAGGCAGCCACGCGTGCACGGAGAACACGCCGGCCTCGGCACCAGTCTCCAGCCGCCCACCGGCCTGCTCGACGCGCTCTCGCATGCCGACCAGGCCAAAGCCGCCGACTGGTCGGCTTCGCGCGACCGCCGCGAGGTTCACCACGTCGACGACGACCGCGTCGCTCTCGTCCCGGACAGTCACCGTGACGCCTCCGTCTCCGTGGCGATGAGCGTTCGTCAGCGACTCCTGCAGGACACGGTAGAGCGCCGCACCCACCGCAGGGTCCAACCCGTCGAGATCGGCGTCCACGTCCGCGCGGACCGCGTCACCTCGTGCTCTGGCCTCGGCGAGCAGCGCCGGGACGCCGGACGCCGAGACACGTCTCACCACGTCGTCGTCCTCCGACCGCTGGGTCGACCGGAGCACGGCGACGATGTCGCGCAGCTCCAGCAGCGCCGTCCGGCTGGCGCTGCGTACCTGTCTCAACGAGTCCTGGGCCCGAGCGGGGTCGGTGTGAAGATGTCGCTCCGCGGCGCCGGCCTGCACGTTGATCGCGGCGATCGAGTGGGCGACCGCATCGTGCAGGTCCCGCGCGATGCGCAGGCGTTCGTCGGTGACGTGGCGGGCCGTCTCGCTCACCCGGGCGGCTCGGATCGCCGTCGCCTCGTGCTCCAGCGCCAGGACGTTGTCCCGGTTCGCGCGCACCGCGGAGCCGAGCCCGAGCGCCAGCGCCGTCCAGGTGGTGACCGTGAGGAAGGACACCACGAGCGTGGGGCCGTCACCGGCCTCGGCGACGGTGAGAGCCAGCACGACGAGGACGCCTGCCGCCAGGATCAGGACCGAGCGGGATCGACCATGCATCGCCGCGCTGAAGAGCGCGGCGCAGGTGAGCACCGCATACATCGTCGGGTCGGCGCCGAGCGCGGCGACGACGACCGTCAGGGCGCACACGGCCACCGTCGCGACCTGAAGGTGGCGGCGTCGCAACGCCAGCACCACCGCGACCGCTGCCAGGACGACTCCCTCGGCCGCGTCCCCTTCCTGGACCACCAGCCACCCGCGGACGAGCACCGCGATCATCAGCGCGACGTCCAGAAGACCGTCCCAGCGGTCCTCGTCGCCGGACCGCCGCCACGGGAAGCAGCGGCGCCACCCGCCGCGGTCCGTGCGGCCCGCTGGGGAAGCAAGATCGACGCCCTCCATCTGCCTCCTTCGTCGTCGTCGAGCCGAGCGCCGCGTGGTCGGCGAAAGCCGGCTGCGTCAAGCATCCACGTCCTCGCCGAGGTAGTCACGCTCTTCTTCGGCCTCTCGGTTCGGGATCAGCTCATCGGCGTAGCCATCTACTGCCGTCGCGGTATCCGCGACCCTCGCGTCGTGAGTCGGCTCGGGCGTCGTGCAGGATCGTCGGGGCCGGGGACCTGAACCGCCCCGGATCCCATGGAGGCTCTCGATCCACGGAGGATGAGGGTCATGGCAGCACCGAGGAGGTACCCGGACACGTTGCATGAGCGCGCCGTGCGGCTCGTGTCGGATGCGAGGAAGGACCCGATGACTCGTCCGCCGGCGAATCGGTGGAGCAGCCCGGGCCGTACCGCGCGCGGCTTGCTGGCGGAGGCCGCGCGAACCCGTGAACCGGTCGGCGCACCCGTCGCTGGTTCCACGGAGCACCCTCTCGGACCCGGCGCAGCCCGGTCTCGCTGCCGGTCAGCGTCGCGCGGACGACGGCGTCAGGTCGCTCTCGACGGTTCCCGCGGCGCTCAGGCTCGATAGGGACGCAGGAGCTGGGTGAACGCTGCCTCCATGGACCGGACGAGCTGACCGTCGCGGTGGATCGCCCAGCGGATCATCGCCCCGTGGTAGGTGATCTCGATGAGTTCGGCCAGGCTCTCCAGGTCGACGGCGGGCTGGAGCTCTGCGTTCGCCGCGGCTTCGCGCAGCCGCTCGAGGATCTTGGTCCGCAGTCGCGACGCACCGTCCTTCGTGGACGCGTGGAACTCGCTGTCCGCCAGGCCGATCTGGAGCAGAGACACCGAGTTGGCCATCTCCTCGGCCGTCGTCCCCGGGTCCACCGTGTACAACATCCCGGCGACCAGCCGATCGAGAGCCGAGCTCCCTCCCGGCACGGCGTCCATGCCGCCGACCCAGCGCTCCACGGCCCATCGGTCGGCGGCGAGCAGGAGCGCCCGCTTCGACCCGAACCGTTGCACCAGCGTCGAGGGCGACAACCCCGTCTGCTTCCCGGCCGCTGCGAGAGTGAAGCGCTCGGGGCCGATCCTCTGGACGAGGTGAAGGACCTCGACCAGGATCGCCTCGTCGCTGATGACCTTGGGCCGGGGCATCAGCGGGTGGGGAACCGATAGACGGACTGCACGGCACCCTGGTCGGTCACGTGCAAGGCGACCAGCTGCGCCTGCACGGTGTCGGCGAGGGGGCCGAAGAGCGGGATACCGTCACCGAGCAGCACGGGAACGCGGGTCACCGTCAGGTCCGCGAGGCGCCCGGCACCCAGGAACGCCTGCACCGTGCGCCCCCCGTCGGCGTAGACGCGCTCGATACCCGCCTCCTCGAGGCTCGCCTGCAACGAAGGGATGTCAGGGTGGACCTCTACGGGCGAACGACCCATGTCGGACCGAGTCCCCGGAGCAAGCGTGGAGGACAGGACGTGGACAGGCATGCCCCGGTAGTAGTCCGGGGCTGACTCGAGCATCACCTCGTAGGTGCCGCGCCCCATCGCCAGCGCCTGGACCGAGCCGAAGAAGTCCTCGTAGCCCGTGTTGTCGAAGGACGTCAGCCAGTCGAGCTCGCCGTTCGGTCCGGCGATGTACCCGTCGAGACTGCAACCGAGAAATGCGTGGAACGTCGTCATGAGGTGCGATAATAACTGCACGTTCGTTTACATACAACGACGGCGCGACGCGAGGATCAGTGCGTGGTCGACAACCGTCGCTGGTCGGGCGCCGTGCGCCGAGCGAGTCGCTCCTCGGTCCGTCAGCCGAACCTGACTCCCGTCAGCTCCTGGGAGACGGACCAGAGGCGCGCGGCGTCCGCGATGTCACGCAACGGCGACCAGAGCCTCTGCTCCCCGGGCGGACCGCCCGCGCTGCCCGGCCACTGCGGTCCGTAGAAGGCACCACCGCGCGCCCCGGGGGACGTGGCGGCCAGCAGGGCCGGCAGCGACGCGGTCTGCACGGTCCCGACGAGCACGTTACGGGACGACAGCCACTCGATCATGCGTCGGCCTCGCGCCTCTGAGTCACGTGCGAGCTCGGGCCGCGCCGCGAGCAGGCTCGTCGGGGCGACACCTGGGTGGGAGACGTTGCTCGTGACGTCCCAGCCCTGTGCCCTGCTGCGCCGGTCGAGCTCGAGCGAGAACAGCCCCACGGAGATCTTCGACTGCCGGTAGGCCCCCATCCCGTCGTAGGCCTGCTGCCACTGGAGATCGTCCCAGCGGATCCGTCCGCGGCGTGCGGCAACGCTCGACTGCGAGGTCACCCGGGCCCGCCCGGCCCGCAGGAGCGGGAGGAGGTGGCCGGTGAGGGCGAAGTGGCCGAGGTGGTTGGTCCCGAACTGCAGCTCGAACCCGTCGGTGGTGACCTGCCGTGCGGGCGGTGTCATGACGCCGGCGTTGTTGACGAGCAGGTGGATCGGCTCGCCCTCGTCGAGCAGCGTCTGCGAGAACGAGGACACGGAGGCGAGGGAGGACAGGTCCATCTCGCGCATCGTCAGGCGGGCTGCGGAGTGTCCGGCTCGGATGCGCGCCGCCGCGGCCTCTCCCTTGCGCGGGTTGCGGACCGGCATGACGACCTCGGCACCGGCGGCGGCGAGCCGGGTCGCGATCTGGAGGCCGACGCCGTCGCTCGCGCCCGTGACGACGGCGCGCCGACCCGTGAGGTCGGGGACGGTGATGTCATGGCTCGTTCTGGGCATGCAGACTCCTCGGTGCTGGACGCGGTCGGGCCGTGCGGTGTGCGGCCCCATGCCAGGTTCACCCAGGTACAGCACGCCATCCACGGCCTGACGATCCGTGGCTCGGCAGCCCCAGGCACGTGACGATGGACCCATGATCGACAGAGCGGGGCTCGCCGACTTCCTGCGCACTCGCCGCGCCGTACTCCAGCCCGAGGACGTGGGCCTGCCGCGCGGATCGCGGCGCCGCACCGAAGGGCTGCGGCGCGAGGAGGTCGCGAGCCTGTGCCACATGTCCACGGACTACTACTCCCGGCTCGAGCGAGAACGTGGCCCGCAACCCTCGGAGCAGATGGTCGCTTCGATCGCGCAGGGCCTGCACCTGTCACGCGCGGAACGCGACCACCTGTTCCGGCTCGCCGGGCATCGCCCGCCCGAGCCCGGCGCGGCCGGCGATCACGTGGACCCCGGGCTCCTGCGAATCATCGAGCGCCTGGAAGACACTCCGGCAGAGATCGTCACCGAGCTCGGCGAGACGCTGTGGCAGACGCCCCCCGGCGTCGCGCTCGTCGGCGACCTGCGCCGATACACGGGCCCCGCGCGAAGCATCGGGTACCGCTGGTTCACCGACCCGTCGGCGCGAGACCTCTACCCGGAGGAGGACCACGCCTTCTACTCCCGGATGTACGCCTCGGGGCTGCGTGGCGCGCTCGCCCTGCGGGGACCGCAGTCGCGCGCGGCCCACCTGGCCCATCTTCTCCTCGACCGCAGCGAGGAGTTCCGCACGGTGTGGGGCCGGCACGAGGTGGGCGTGCGACCACGCCCGGTCAAGCGGTACCTCCACCCGCTCGTCGGCCCTCTCGAGCTCAACTGCCAGACCCTGCTCGATCCGGAACAGTCGCACTCGCTGCTCGTCTACACCGCAGCGCCCGGCAGCGCGACCGCCGAACGCCTGCGGCTGCTCACGGCTCTCGCGCCGCCGATCCGAGCCTAGATCCGGCCGTCGGCCACGCCGGCGTTCCATGGCATGTCGACAACGGAGGTCCATCGGAGCGGCGTACGGGTTCACCAGGCGTGTGATGCCCAGCACCGGCATCTCTACGCCGATCAAGGCGGCAGCTACGCCGGGCGCCTGGCAACCTTCACCAAGCCCACCGACCTCGTGACCGCAGGCACGATCGCGGTGATCTCTGCCCGCCTACGAGGGGCTTACGCGGACTCCGAACGGCTCGGCGCCTGGACGGCCAAGCAGCTCGTCCTGCGAGGCGGCAAGCACGCCATGCCCTGGACCCCGGGACATGTCGCGGCCAAGCCCGGGTGGCTGTCCACCCAGCGCGGCGTGACCGCGATGCTCGCCGGCCGGCTCGACCACGCCACCCACCTCTACGCCCGGGCGCACGCCGAAGCCGGACCCCCACCCCACGGGCACTACGCCGGAGCCAACGCGGTAGCCAACCTCGCACTCATCGCGGCCTACCGCGGCCACCTCGACCTCGCCCGCACCTGGCTCACCACCCTGGAGAACTCCGGCCCCCTGCCCGACTGGATCGAGCACCTCACTGCCGTCGGAGCCAGGATCGCTCAAGCCCTCATCGCGATCGAGGAAGCCGACACCGAGAAGGCCCGCCAGGCGCTCGACCAGGTCGGGCCCCCGACGCAGAGCCTGGAGCTGTGGCCCTTCATCGCCTACGCCCACTCCAGCTACGACGCCGTGTTCGGAGATCCGCACGCCGGCCTCGTCAAGCTCGACGAGGTACGAACCCTGCACGGAGCGCTCGACCCCCACCCCGCCACCCTCGCCGGCGAGCTGATCCTGCGCTCTGAGGCCAAGCTCTTGCTGCGCGCCCAGGAAGGCAACCGGCTCCTCCACCTCGCTGACCGCCACCCAGACGTACTGTCCCTGAAGCAGCACGTCGCCTGGGCACACATCGTCTCCGGCGAACCCCACGAGGCGATCCGCTACACGGCACAGGCTCTCGAACAGGTCCAGATCCCCGTGCCTGACCTGATGAGCCTGCAGCTCGCCGCCGCTGTCGCGCACCTGCGCACCGGCAACAAGCACCACGCCGCCGCCGCCTTCCGCAAGGCCATGGCACTGCGGACCGGCGCCGCCCACGTCAAGCCGTTCCTCGCCGCAGAACCCGACGACCTGAACCAGCTCGCCGAACTCACCGGCATCCCCGACCCGCTCATCAACCGGAAACTCCCACGCGTCAACATCCCCCGAGAAACCATGGTCGTGCGACTGTCTCGACGCGAGAAGGCAGTCCTGGCTGCACTCGCCGCCGGGGACACCGCCGAGCAGGCCGCGGCACGCTTCGAAGTCTCCCCGGCCACCGTGCGCACCCAGATCCGCAGCATCTACCGCAAGCTCGGCGTCTCACGCCGCGCCGCAGCCCTCGCCCGCGCCCAGCAACTCGGCCTGCTCAGCGGACCCAACCGCTGACTGCAAGCAGCCGGACTCACCGTCAACACCGACCATCAACACGGACGTCCCAGCCGCAACGAGGGACGAGGCAGCCGGGACGCCACACGGGTACTCAACAGACCCGGGCAGATTCTGGGCATCTTCGCCGCCAATGTCCAGGCCTCGATCGCACGCCTCCCCCGCGCCGACCCACCGCGCTCGCCCAGGCGGCCCAACACCCGACTTCGGCGAGGGCATCCGCCCCACTCCCCCGTAGCACTATCCACCGACCGCATCCGGCCTCGGGATCCCCTCGCCGCGCGGCACGAGGCAGCCCTCCCGCGACGCCAGTTCTCGGTCGCGCGCGAGCCATCGTCAGCACGGACAGTGGTGTCACAGTGGTTGGGGGACGTTGACGAGCCACTGACATCCACCAGACGCGGCGCACCGCCCAAGCGCGTTCCGAGCAGCCGACCCCCTTGCGAATTGACTAGACGAAGGATCGGTCAAAGCAGTCTGCATCTCGACACCAACACGGCAAGAACACGTCGCTACATCTGCATGTCGGCGAAGCGCTGGTAGTGGCCCTGGAACGCGACGGTGATCGTGTCGGTGGGGCCGTTACGGTGCTTGGCGACGATGAGATCCGCCTCGCCCGCGCGCGGCGACTCCTTCTCGTAGGCGTCCTCGCGGTGGAGCAGGATCACGACGTCGGCGTCCTGCTCGATGCTGTTGTGTGCCGCGATGCCGTTCGCGACGAAGTTGTGCCCGTCGAGGACTGTGGCGTCGTAGACCTGCTTCTCCCCCATCGGCTCGATCGAGACGACCTCGTCCCACAGGAGGTCGTTGACGGCCATGATCTCCAGCTCCTCGCTCTCGAGCACAGCCGCGATCTTGCCGAGGCGGTGCCTCGACGGGGAGTTCTTCCACAGCGCGCTGCCGCAGAACTCGGTGCCGATCGCTGCCGCGAACTCGCGGTGCGTCATGCCTCGCTCGACAAGGATCTCGCGGACGTCGTCCCAGACTCGGGGCGGGACGGTGTCGACGTTCGTGTTGGCCCGCGTCTCGCGGATGATCGTCAGCAGCTTCTCGGCGACATCGCCGCGGTCGCCGTGCACGCCGATCTCCTGGAGGAAGCGGCGCTGGTCATCCACCCCGCTCACGTCGAGCGTGTACCCGGGGCGGTACGACCCCTTAGGTGTCGCCATGCGCACGCGCGTCGAGATGCCGAAGCGGAGCAGGAGGCGCGACAGCCCGTCGACAACCTCACGGGACGTCGAAGCGTAGTAGATCCGACCGCTGCGCCCGTTCTTGTTGATCGTCACCGAGCCGTCCGTGGCCCAGATGTGCTTGATGAAGAGCGCGATCTGACGCTTAGGCAGGTGGAAGACGCTCGTCGGGATGAACTTCTCGTGGCTGCGCGCCCCGAACAGGCCCAGGTCGTCGAGCCACTCGGCGATGGGGTTCCGGCGACCCCGAGCGAGACGGTAGGGCGCCGGGAGGCGCAGGGTCGTGACCCTTGCGGCGGCATACTCGTCGCGGATCGGGGTGATGCCGAAAGCGCCTGCAGCCTCGGAGACGGTCGCGAGGTTCCGCTCATCGATCGAGGCGTAGCGGATCGGCTGGCGCTTCACGAACGACCCGTCACCGAGGAGGTGCGCGAGCATGACGACCTTGCGGTCGTCCCACTCCAGGTTCCGCTCCGGCCCCGGTACGTGGCGCGGCACACCGATGCGTGAGCCCACCTCCAGGTCCCCGAGCGCCGTCCAGCCGTCGTAGGTGAGGAACGGGTGGTTCGCCGTCGCCTCGATCTCCTTGCCCGACGCGAGGCGCATCCTGAACACCGGCTTCACTCCGGTGGGGAACACGTGGGTGAGGTGACGGCGCACGTACTGGAGCCGGTCGTTGAGCGCCCACACGGGGACGTCCTTGGCGTTGAGCGCGAACAGCTCACCGAGACTGGTCTCCGCGCCGGTGTCCGCGCGCAGGATCTTCGTGTCCTCGGTGAGGCAGCCCGACTCACGCAGGTCGCTCATCTGCGGCTTCTTGTCGCCACGCTGTTCAGGACCACGGTTCAGCTGCGAGATCGCGATGACAGGAACCTCGAGCTCCTTCGCGAGCAGCTTGAGCGCACGCGAGAACTCCGAGACCTCCTGCTGGCGCGACTCGACGCGCTTGCCGGAGCTCATGAGCTGGAGATAGTCGATGACGACGAGCTTGAGGTCGTGCCGTTGCTTGAGCCGTCGACACTTGGCCCGGATCTCCATGAGCGACATGTTCGGCGAGTCGTCGATGAACAGCGGCGCTTCGGCGACCTTGCCCATCGTGGAGGCGAGCTTCTGCCAGTCCTGCTCGTCCATCTTCCCGGAGCGCATCCGCGTGAGCGGCACCTTCGCCTCGGCGGCGAGCAGACGCATCGTGATCTCGTTGCGGCTCATCTCCAGGGAGAAGATGACGGCCGCCATCTGGTGGTGCACCGCGGCGTGCGTCGCGACGTTGATGCCGAGGACGGAGTTGTGCGTCGGCACCATCGACCGCCCCGCGAGGTACAGGTGCGACGGGTGGTCCACCTCGACGCAGCGCACCGGCACCGGGTCGACGCGTCGGACGTCGACCACGAACCGCGAGGTGAGCCGCGCCGTCCCAGGGCGACGTCGCTCCTTGTGGACGAGCCGCTTGCGCTCCAGCCAGAAAACGTCGTCCTCGGTCGTGAAGGTGATCGTGTACGCCGTGGACGAGGACTCGGCCCGACCCTGGACGGCCCTCGTCGACCACCCCGTGCGGTATCCCAGGGACAGGACCAGCTCTCGCGTCTGCAGCGCGAGGCGCTCGCTCGTCAGCGAGATCTGGACGCTTCCCTGCGGCGTGACCGTCCCGTCCGTGTCGAGCAGACCCGCGAGAAGCTCGCGTCGTTGCGTCTCGCTCGCGCGCAGGTAGGCAACGGGGATCTCGTCGGCCGTAGGCAGGCCGAGCGCGAGCAGGTCGTCCGCGCTCGGCTGTGCGACGTAGCCCAGCCCTTCGATCCGCATCGCGATCTCCGGGTCGGCGGACGTGAACTCGGCGCGCCGAGAGCTACCGTCGCCCAGCCAGACCCCGAGCGCGTAGGGGTGGATCGGGAGGTCGGCCTCAGGAAGGTCCAGCGGTGCAGTCGTGGCGATCGAGTGGTTCGCACGGTTGTCCGCCGTGACACAACGGACCGTGGCCGCGAGCTCCTCGGTCGTGCGGACGGACGACTCGGGCGTCTCGCCGGCGCGGACCGCGCGTCGCTGGGCACGGGTCGAGGTCACCCACTGGTGCTGCGCGTCCGCGACGATCACGGTGCCGTCGTCGAGCTCGACCTCGTAGCAGGGGCGGTCGACCATGACCTCGGTCGCGGCGACGACGCGTGTGGGCGTCCCGTCCGCGGAGACCAGCAGGTCGCCGACCGCGACCTCGCCCATCGTCGTCCAGCCCGACGGCGTGGGCAGGGGCGTGTCGAGCGCGAGGGCCTTGCCGATGGCCGGCCGCGCCGCGACGACGATCATCTGGCCGGGGTGCAGGCCGTTGGTGAGCCGGTCGAAGTCGGAGTAGCCGGTGGGGACGCCGGTCATGCCCTCGCCGCGCCCCTGGGCGGCCTCGATCTCGTCGAACGTGGGCCCGAGGATCTCGGCGAGCGGGAGGTAGTCCTCCGTGGTGCGCCGCTCCGTCACGGCGTAGACCTCGGCCTGGGCGTTGTTGACGATCTCGTCGACGTCGCCGCCGTCGGTCGCGTAGCCGAGCTGCACGATGCGCGTGCCCGCCTCGACGAGACGGCGCAGGACCGCACGCTCGCGGACGATGCGCGCGTAGTACCCGGCGTTGGCGGCGGTCGGCACGCCGGCCATGAGGTCGTGGATGTAGGGCGCGCCGCCGATGCGCTGGAGCTCGCCGCGCTTGGTGAGCTCCGCGACGACGGTGATGGCGTCGGCGGGCTCGCCGCGACCGTAGAGGTCGATGATCGACTCGTAGACGATCTCGTGCGCCGGGCGGTAGAAGTCGGAGCCGCGGATCTGCTCGATGACGTCCGCGATGGCGTCCTTCGACAGCAGCATGCCGCCGAGCACGCTCATCTCGGCGGCGACGTCCTGGGGCGGCGTCCGGTCGAACCCCGACGGCCCCGGTCCCCCGTAGCTCTCCTCGAGCTCCTCGATCGACATGCGCCCCTCGCTCCCCCGGGACTGGAACGGCCCTTGCGGGACCGCACGACCGGGACCACTCTTCGTCGTACACGTGTTCTACCGCGGGCCACCCACACGACTGTCCCGGTGGCCGCGCCCCCCGCCTCCGACAGGCACGACCCCGCGACACTAGATCGCGACCGGACGCCCTGCAAACGGCCCTGTGCACGCCCGGTGGACAGGGACCCCCGTTCCTGTGGACACAGTCCCCCACACTGTGCACACCCGGTGGAAAACGGTGTGGACAACCTCACGATCTTCCTGTGTACATCGCCGTGAGCGGCCTCTGACCAGCCTCATCACTACCCTCAGGGGTGTGGAAGAAAGAAAGTCGGGCGACACGCCGACGACACGCCGGACACCGTCCGGCCACCCCGACGACATCGGGCCGTCGTCCGGCCCCGATGCGTCGTCCACAGGTCGCCGTGCCCGGTCCTGGCTCGACCGGGAGATCCTCGCCCTCGCCGTCCCGGCGCTCGGCGCGCTCGTGGCCGAGCCGCTGTTCGTGCTCGTCGACAGCGCCGTCGTCGGCCACCTCGGCACCGCGCAGCTCGCTGGCCTCTCCCTCGCGTCGACCCTCCTCGTGACCCTCGTCGGCCTGTGCGTCTTCCTCGCCTACGCCACCACGGCCGCCGTCGCGCGCCGCATCGGCGCCGGCCACACGCGGGAGGCGCTCCAGTCCGGGATCGACGGCCTCTGGCTCGCCGTCGGGCTGGGTGCGCTCCTCGCGGCCGTCCTGTGGACGACGGCACCGTGGGCCGTCGGCGCGATGGGCGGCACGGGTGAGGTCGCCGAGCACGCCGTGGTGTACCTCCGCTGGTCCGCGCTCGGGCTCCCCGGGATGCTCCTCGTCCTCGCGTCCACCGGCGTGCTGCGCGGCATGCAGGACACCCGGACGCCCCTGTGGGTCGCCGCGGGCGGCGCGACGTTCAACGCGGTCCTCAACGTCGTGCTCGTCTACGGGGCAGGGCTCGGGATCGCCGGGTCCGGCATCGGGACGGCGGTCGCCCAGCTCACCATGGGCGCGGTGCTCGTCGTGGTCGTGGTGCGCGGCGCCCGGCGGCACGGCGCGTCGCTGCGGCCCGCCGCGGGCGGGATCTGGGCCAACGCGCGTGCCGGCGCCCCGCTCTTCGTGCGCACGCTCTCGCTCCGCCTCGCCATCCTCCTCACCGTGTTCGTCGCGACCGGGCTCGGGGAGGTCGCCCTCGCGGGCTACCAGGTCGTGAACTCCGTCTGGGGGCTCGCGGCGTTCGCGCTCGACGCGCTCGCCATCGCGGCGCAGGCGCTCGTCGGGCACGGGCTGGGGGCTGACGACGTCCCGCGCGTCCGCGCCGTCCTGCGACGCACCCTCCAGTGGGGCGTCGCCGCCGGGGCAGGCCTGGGCGTCGTCATGGCCGCGGGCGGCTGGTGGTTCGCGCTCCTCTTCACGTCCGACCCCGAGGTGCGCACCGCCGTCGCCGTCGGCATGGCGGTGTGCGGCGTCCTCCTGCCGATGGCGGGGTGGGTGTTCGTGCTCGACGGCGTCCTCATCGGCGCCGGGGACGGCCGCTTCCTCGCCTGGGCGGGCATGCTGACACTCGTGGTCTACGCGCCGTTCGCGCTCGCCGTCCGGCACTGGGCGCCCGACGGCGCGGCAGGCCTCGCGTGGCTCTGGCTCGCCTTCGCGGGGGTCTTCATGGCGGCGCGCGCCGTCACCACCGGGCTCCGTGCGCGCGGGAGCGCCTGGATGGTCACCGGCACCGCCTGAGGGCTCGGCGCGCGCAGCCGAGCACGACGGGGCCGGACGCGACGAAGGCCCGGCCCCTCCGAGGAGGGGCCGGACCTTCGCGGACTGCTCAGCAGCAGATCAGGCAGCGACGACCTTCACCGCGAGGGTCGCGGAGACCTCCGGGTGGAGGCGGACGGAGACCGTGTAGTCCCCCGTCGCCTTGATCGGCTGACCGATCTCGATCTTGCGCTTGTCGACCGACGCACCGGCGGCCGTCACGGCGGACGCGATGTCCGCCGTCGTGACGGCGCCGAAGAGGCGACCGGCAGCGCCGGCCTTCGCCTCGACGACGACCGGCTTCGACTGCAGCGAGTCGCGGATCGCCTTCGCGTCGTCGAGCGACGCGATCTCGCGGGCCTTGCGCGCCTTGCGGATCGCAGTCACCTGCGACTCGGCGCCCTTGGACCACGGCGTGGCGAGCTTGCGCGGGACGAGGAAGTTACGGGCGTACCCGTCCTTCACCTCGACGACGTCGCCGGGCTCACCGAGACCGGTGACCTCGTGGGTCAGGATCAGCTTGGCCATGAGTTCTCTCCCTTCCCGCTCAGCGAGCCGTCGACGTGTACGGCAGCAGCGCCATCTCGCGCGCGTTCTTCACCGCACGGGCGATCTGGCGCTGCTCCTGGACGGAGACGCCGGTCACGCGACGCGCGCGGATCTTGCCGCGGTCGGAGATGAACTTGCGCAGCAGCGCGGTGTCCTTGTAGTCGACCGACTCGATCTTGGCCGACTTCAGCGGGTTGGACTTCTTCTTGGGCTTGCGCACCACAGGCTTCGCCATGGTGTTGCTCCTCTACAAGGTGCGATCCCCGCGCGCGGACCGCGCCGACGAGCGGCGCGGCACCCGCGGGGACGGGTGTGTGTTCTGGGAGTGGCGGACGATCAGAACGGGGGCTCGTCGGAGAACGAGCCACCGGACGACGCGGGACCAGCCGTGGCCCACGGGTCGTCGCTCTGCTGCTGACCGCCGCCGGAGCTGAATCCGCCGCCGGAGGCACCGCCGGAGTTGGCGCCACCTCCGTAGCCGCCACCGCCGCCGAAGCCGCCACCACCGCCACCCGAGCGCTGGGCGCGGGTGACCTTGGCAGAGGCGTAGCGCAGGGAAGGACCGATCTCGTCCACCTGCAGCTCGACGACGGTGCGCTTCTCCCCCTCGCGGGTCTCGTACGAGCGCTGGACGAGGCGGCCCTGCACGATGACGCGCATGCCCTTCGTCAGCGACTCCGCGACGTTCTCCGCGGCCTCGCGCCAGATCGAGCAGCGCATGAACAGGGTGTCCCCGTCCTTCCACTCGTTCGACTGGCGGTCGAAGGTCCGCGGCGTGGACGCCACCGTGAAGTTGGCCACCGCCGCACCCGAGGGGGTGAAACGCAGCTCCGGGTCTCCCGTGAGGTTCCCGATCACCGTGATGACGGTGTCACCTGCCATGGCCAGCTCCTTCGTGTGTCGTCTGTGTCGTCGACGGCGCCGTGCGCCTCGCTCGTAACGTTCTCGCGTCGCTCATCCCACCACGCGGCGCCCACACGCGCTACGGCGTGCAGCAGACCGGTGCAGGACGGTCGAACGGGGGAAGCGGGGAGGATCAGCGAGCGTCCGTGCGCAGGATCTTGGTCCGCAGGACGACCTCGTTGAGGCCGAGCTGACGGTCCAGCTCCTTGGCGGTGTCGGAGGTCGACGTGAAGTCGACGACCGCGTAGATGCCCTCGGACTTCTTGTTGATGTCGTACGCCAGGCGGCGACGACCCCAGATGTCCACCTTGTCGACGGAGCCGCCGTCGGTCTTGATGACCGACAGGTACTTGTCGAGCGACGGGGCGACGGTGCGCTCCTCGATCTCGGGGTCGAGGATGATCATCAGTTCGTACTGACGCATGCGGATAACCCACCTCCTCTGGTCTTCGCGGTCACGGTCTCTCCGTGACAGGAGGGTTCATGCTTCATGCTGCTGCCGTCCGACGGGCGGACGGCAGCTCCCCAGGGTACCCGCTCGGCGCGGGCGCCCGGAAATCTGCGGCGACGGGCCGGTCAGCCCCTGCCCGGGATGATGCCGCCGACGTTGCCGTTGCCCCCGCCGGGGTTGCCTCCACCACCCGGGTTCCCGGTGTCGGTGGGCGACGGGTCCGGATCCTCCGGATCCGGCGTCTCGGGCGGCGGTTGCTGGCCCGGATCAGTCCCCTTGGAGACCACGAGCGCGATGGTCGACCCCGGCGGCACCTGGTCCATCGAGGACTGGCTGATGACGTAGCCCCGCGGCTGCTGGTCGGAGAACTCCTCGGTGATCCGCACCTTGAGGCCGGCGGCCTCGATCTGGCCGCGCGCGGCGCGCGCCTCCATGCCGACGACGGACGGCACGGCCACGTTCTCCGGCTGCTGGGGCTCCTCCGTCTCCTCCGGCGTCGGCTCCTCGGACGGGGTCTCCGTCGGGGTCTCGGTGGGCGTCTCCGTCGGCTTCGGCTTGGGCGGGGTGTAGTCCGGGAACTCCCCCGCCGGCAGGTTCGCCGCGGCGGTCTGCATGTACGACGTCCAGGCCTCGACCGGCCACGAGCCACCGGTGATCTCGCTGTTGACCCACTTGCCGAACGGCGTGATCTGCTCCTGCTCGCCGTTGGGGCCGGACTGGTAGAGACCGACGACCGTCGCGAGACCGGGGGTGAAGCCGGCGAACCACGCGGACTTGTTGTCCGTCGACGTACCGGTCTTGCCTGCCGCGGGACGACCGATCGCCTGCGCGGGCTTGCCCGACCCCGTCTCGACGACCTGGGAGAGCGCGTACGTCGCCCCGGCCATCACCTCGGGGTCGAACTCCTGCGTCCGGTCGTCGGCGCCCGGCGCCTGGTAGACGAGGTTGCCGCGCGAGTCGGTCACGGACGCCACGATGTGCGGCGTCGCCTTCAGACCCTGGGCCGCGATGGTCGCGTACGCGTTGGTCAGCTCGAGCGGCGTCACCGTCGCGTCACCGAGCACGTTCGCCAGGTTCGACCCGACGTCCGCCTTGATGCCCAGGCGAGCCGCGACGTCCGCGGTCTTCTCCGGACCGACCTCGAGGTTGAGCTCCGCGTACGCGGTGTTCACCGACTGCGCGGTCGCCTCGGTGAGGTCGACGTTCCCCCAGTCGTGGTCGCCGAAGTTGCGGACCTTCCAGTCCTCGCCGTTGTCGGCGCCGGGGAAGGTCTTGGGCGAGTTGCCGTCGAAGCGCTCGTCGAGCGTGTGCCCGTTCTCCAGGCCCGCGATGAGCGTGAACGGCTTGAACGTCGAGCCGCCCTGCGCGGCCCCGCGGGTCGCGTTGTTGTACTGGTTCTCGAGGAAGTTCTTGCCGCCGTAGAGGGCGCGGATCGACCCGTCGTTCGGGTCGACGGAGACGATCGCGGTCCGGAGGTTCGGGGAGACGGGGTTCTCGTCGCGACCCTCCTGGGGGAGCGAGTCCGCCGTCGCGACGGCGGCCTGCTGCATGGCCGGGTCGATCGTCGTCGTGACCTTGTAGCCCTTGCTCGTGAGGGCGTCCTCGCTGATGCCGATCCCCTCGCCGGCCAGCTCCTGCTCGACCATGGCGAGGAGGTAGCCCGTCGGGCCGTCGTACTTCTGGGACTTGACGTACTCGACCGCCTCGGGGAAACCGGCAGCGACCGCCGCCTGGTGCTCCTCGGCGGTGATGTGGCCGTCCTCCTCCATGTTCCGCAGCGTCCGCTGCCACCGCTCCTCGGCCTGGGCGTGGTTGACGGCCGGGTCCCAGTTGGTGGGGCTGGGGATGATGCCGGCGATCATCGCGGCCTGCGACACCGTGAGGTCGGCGGCGTTCACGCCGTAGTACTTCTTGGCGGCCGCCTGGATGCCGTAGGCGCCACGACCGAAGTAGATGGTGTTGAGGTAGTTGCCGAGGATCTCGGGCTTGTCCTGCTTCTGGGTGATCTTGACGGCGAGGATCGCCTCGCGCGCCTTGCCCGCGTAGTCGGTCACGGTGTTCGTGTAGTACCGCTCGACGTACTGCTGCGTCAGCGTGGACGCGCCCTGACGGCCGCCGCCCTTGATGTTGTTGTAGAAGGCGCGCGCGATGCCCTTGACGTCGACGCCGGAGTTCGTCCAGAACGTGCGGTCCTCGGACGCGACGACCGCGTTGCCGACGTACTCCGGCAGCGTCGCGTAGTCGACGATCTCGCGGTCCTCGACCGCGTACTTGCCCATCTCGGTCGTGCCGTCGCCCCAGTAGACGGTCGACGTCTGGGCGCCGACGCTGGGCAGCTTCGTCGGCACGTCGGTCGTGTACCACGCGGCGACGGCGACGCCCGCGACGAGCGCGATGCCCGTCAGCATGGTCCCGACGACCACGCGCCACGACGGCAGCCAGCGGCGGACGCCCTTGACGTGCGAGCGTGGGTAGTTGAAGAACCGACGGCGCCCGCGCGGGGTCGTCCGTCCGTTCGTCCTCGTGGATCGCGCCACGGTCTACCTTCCTCTGGGGGGCATCGAGGAGCCGGCTCGCGTCGACCGCGGGCCCGCCCGTGGGCCGCCGTGCGGAGACCACCTGACCGACGGGACGGGCCCCGCCTCGGGGGCGGGCCGCCGTCGGGCACGAGGTCGGCGCACGCCGGACCACCCTGAACAATAGGGCGTCACCCTGTCCCGACAAGGGTTCAGCGCACCGTGAGCGGGATCGTCCGCCATTGATTCGCCCGGGCGTCCCGCCGCCTCCGCGAGTTCTTCACATGCCCGACGACGCGTGTCACAGTGCGGTCAGGATTGCACGACACATCGGGACGACCTAACCTGTCGATGTATCGACTCGATACATCGGGTCGAACAAGATCCCAGCGGGTCCCTCCGGGGCACGCCGAGGAGCGTCAGGAGGTGGGATCGTGCGGAGCAAGACACCTGTGCTCGAGACCGCGATCCTGGGGCTCCTCAAGGAGGCACCGCTGCACGGGTACGAGTTGCGCAAGCGGCTCAACATCATGCTCGGCTCCTTCCGCGTGCTGTCCTACGGCTCGCTGTACCCCGCCCTCAAGTCGCTGGTGGCCCGCGGGCTCATCACCGGCACGGAGCAGTCGGCCGCGCAGTCGACCCTCGCGCCCGCCCTCTCGGGCAAGCGCGCGCGGATCGTCTACGAGCTGACGGCCGAGGGCAAGGAGCACCTCCAGACCGTCCTGGCCTCCTCCGGGCCGGCGGCGTGGGAGGACGAGAGCTTCGACGTCCGGTTCGCGTTCTTCGCGCAGACCGACGCCGAGACCCGCATCCGCATCCTCGAGGGCCGGCGCACCCGGCTCACCGAGAGGCTGGAGGCGGTCAGGGAGTCCGCGGCTCGCACGCGCGAGCGGCTCGACGAGTACACGCTCGAGCTGCAACGCCACGGACTCGAGCAGGTCGAGCGCGAGGTGCGCTGGCTCGACGGTCTCATCACCACCGAGCGCGACAGGAGCTCCGGGCACGCCCGGGGCGCCGCCCGCGCGCGGTCCAGCAGCACCCCGCATCCTGCGGAACCATCCGAGCAGGAGCCCGACGGCGCGAGGCGTCCCGAGGACCCTGGAACAACGAACACCAAGGAGCGAGGATGACCTCCATCCGCGTCGCCATCGTCGGCGTAGGCAACTGCGCATCGTCCCTCGTCCAGGGCGTGCACTTCTACCGTGACGCCGACCCGAGCAGCACCGTCCCGGGCCTCATGCACGTCCAGTTCGGCGACTACCACGTGTCGAGCCTGGAGTTCGTGGCGGCGTTCGACGTCGACGCGAAGAAGGTCGGCTTCGACCTCTCCGAGGCGATCAACGCCTCCGAGAACAACACGATCAAGATCGCCGACGTCCCGCCGCTCGGCGTGACCGTCCAGCGCGGCCCGACCCTCGACGGCGTCGGCAAGTACTACGCGCAGACGATCGAGGAGTCGGACGCGGAGCCGGTCGACGTCGTCGCCGCGCTGCGCGAGGCGCAGGTCGACGTGCTCGTCTGCTACCTCCCCGTGGGCTCGGAGCAGGCCGCGAAGTTCTACGCGCAGGCCGCGATCGACGCCGGCGTGGCGTTCGTCAACGCGCTCCCCGTCTTCATCGCGTCCGACCCGGAGTGGGCCGCGAAGTTCGAGGAGGCCGGCGTCCCGATCGTCGGCGACGACATCAAGTCGCAGGTCGGCGCGACGATCACGCACCGCGTGCTCGCGAAGCTCTTCGAGGACCGCGGCGTCGTGCTGGACCGCACGTACCAGCTCAACGTCGGCGGCAACATGGACTTCAAGAACATGCTCGAGCGCGAGCGCCTGGAGTCCAAGAAGATCTCCAAGACGCAGGCCGTGACCTCGAACCTCGAGGGCCCGCTCGGCGGCAAGAAGGAGGACCGCAACGTCCACATCGGCCCGTCGGACTACGTCGCGTGGCTCGACGACCGCAAGTGGGCGTACGTGCGCCTCGAGGGCCGCGCGTTCGGCGAGGTCCCGCTGAACCTGGAGTACAAGCTCGAGGTGTGGGACTCCCCCAACTCCGCCGGCATCATCATCGACGCCGTCCGCGCCGCGAAGATCGCCAAGGACCGCGGCGTCGGCGGCCCGATCCTCTCGGCCTCGACGTACTTCATGAAGTCCCCGCCGGTCCAGATGGAGGACACGAAGGGCCGTGCGCAGCTGGAGGCCTTCATCGCCGGTGAGGTCGAGCGCTGATCCGGAGTGCAGCGAAGGTCGAGAGCCCGGCACGCTTTTCGCCGGGCTCCCGGCCGTAGCGGAGCGCAGGGCCAGCGCGACCGAAGAGTCGAGCGCTGACCTGGAGCCCTGAAAACTGAGCGCTCCGCCGAGGTAGAGCCCTGGTCGTCCGGCAGGAGGACCAGGGCTCTACCTCGCTCGGCTGGGTTCGTCGTCGGCCGCGGCCGCGCTCGAGGTGAGACGGCACCGGGAGGGCGGGGAGGCGCGCCGCGTCGTGGCGGGTCTGGCGGGAGCCGCGAGGGACGAGCGGCGGATGGTAGACGCGGCGCGCCTCCCCGCCCGACCTCCCAGCGCGACCCACGTCGTCGGCCCCCTACCCTCCGACCCCCCGCACGATGCCCCACGGGGGACAACCGCATGTCCGACCGCACGACGACGAACGTAGGGTGACCGCGTGGGTGTGATCTCCGAGCTGCGGGCGCTGCTGCGTCTGGACGGCTTCCGCAAGCTGTTCGCCGTCCGGCTCGTGTCGCAGGCCGGGGACGGCATGTTCCAGGTCGGCCTGGCGTCGCTCCTGTTCTTCTCCCCCGAGTCGCAGGGCACGGCGGCGGCCATCGCGGGCGCGTTCGCGGTGATGCTCGCGCCGTTCACGATCGTCGGCCCGTTCGCCGGGGTGTTCCTCGACCGCTGGCAGCGGCGTCAGGTCCTCGCGTGGGGCAACGCGGTGCGCGTCGTCATCACGCTCGGCATGGCGGTGCTCATGCTGACGGGCGGGGTGAGCGGCTGGATCTACGCGCTGGGCCTGGCCGCGCTGTCCGTGAACCGCTTCCTGCTCGCGGGGCTCTCGGCGGGCCTGCCGCGGGTCGTCGACGGCCCGCTGCTCCTCACGGCGAACTCCCTCACGCCGACGCTCGGCGCGGGTGCGGCGTTCGTCGGGGGCGGGATCGGCGTGGTGCTCGGGCTGGCGTTCGAGCCGGGCCGGGTCAAGGACTCGTCGGCGCTCGTGTGCGCGGCGCTGGTCTTCGGCGTCGCGTCGCTCCTGGCGCTGCGCCTCGGGCGCACGCAGCTCGGCCCGGAGCGCCCGGCGGAGTCCGCGATCCGCTCGGAGATCGCGCGGGTCGCGCGCGGTCTGGCCGACGGCGCCCGGTACCTCGTCGCGCGCCGCACGCCGGGGCAGGCGCTGCTCGCGATGGCGACGCACCGCTTCCTCTACGGCGTGGTGTTCATCGCGTCGATCCTCATCGCGCGCAACCTCCTGAGCCCCGGCGACCAGGACGCGGGCTTCGTGACGTTCGGGCTCGTCGTGGGGCTCACCGGCGTGGGGGGTGCCGCGGCGGCGGTCATCACCCCGTTCCTGTCGCGCCGCACCGGCCCGCAGGTGTGGATCGCGATCATGCTGCTGCTCGCGGCGGCGAGCCAGCTCCTGCTCGTCACGACGCCGTCGCGCGCGGTGGTGTTCACGGGCGCGACGCTGCTGGGCCTGGCCGCCCAGGGCACGAAGATCGCGGTCGACACGATCGTCCAGCGCGACACGGACGACGAGTTCCGCGGCCGCGCGTTCGCGTTCTACGACGTGCTCTACAACGCGGCGTTCGTGGGCGCGGCGGCCCTGGCGGCGTTCACCCTCCCGGACACGGGCTGGTCGCGCGGCGTGTTCGCCGTGCTGGCGGTGGCCTACTGCGTCGCCGCCCTGGTCCTGTGGACGCGGGGCGCGCGCACGCCGTCCGAGCCGGGCGACGCCGTCGTGCCCGACGCCGGGACCTCCCCCCGCACGTCCCCCGCCTGACGCAGCCCTCCGCTCGACCGCCTGCGCGACGCGCGCGGGCCGCCTTCTGCCCTCGGCGTACCGATGAGTCCGGGGCGGAAAAGAGGTCGTCACCGTCGGCGGGAATAACGCAGGATGGTGAATGGTCGTACAGGGTACGGATCGTCGCGGCGAGCGCCGCGCGGGCCGTCCCGGGTCGCGTCACCCTGCTCGTGGCCCCGCCGACCGAACCGACACCGTCGTCGCGTGCCCCCGCACGCGACCGTCGCGCTGCCCTGCAGCGCACCCTGCCCCCGACCGGGTCCGACCCTGCGCCCGGGCCGCCACCGACGCGAGCGGAGACACACCGTGACAGCCTCCCCCACCCACGACACCTCGGCCGCCGTCGACCGCCTCCCCCGGGCGGACTTCCTCGTCATCGCGCTGCTGCTCGGCTCGGCGTTCGTCGTGATCCTCAACGAGACGACGATGAGCGTGGCGCTCGCGCCGCTCATGGCGGACCTCGGGATCACCGCGAGCACGGGCCAGTGGCTCACGACGGCGTTCATGCTGACCATGGCCGTCGTCATCCCCGCGACCGGGTTCCTGCTCCAGCGGCTCGGGACGCGCGGCGCGTACCTGCTCGCGATGTCGCTGTTCAGCGCGGGCACGCTGCTCGCCGCGCTCTCCCCCGGCTTCGCGTGGCTGCTCGTCGGGCGCGTCGTCCAGGCGTCGGGCACGGCCATCATGATGCCGCTGCTCATGACGACGATCATGACGCTCGTGCCGCCGGCGATCCGCGGCAAGGTCATGGGCAACATCTCTATCGTCATGGCCGCCGCGCCCGCGCTCGGGCCGTCGCTCTCGGGCCTCATCCTCAACTCCCTGAGCTGGCGGTGGGTCTTCGGCATCGTGCTGCCCATCGGTCTCGTCGCCCTCCTCCTCGGCTTCCTGTACATCCGGGACGTCGCGGACCGTACGCACTCGCGCCTCGACCCGTTCTCCCTGGTCCTCGCGGCGTTCGCGTTCGGCGGGCTCGTCTACGGGCTCTCGAGCATCGGGGAGGCCGCGCGCCACACGCCCGTCGTCCCGCCCGCCGTGCCGCTCGCTCTCGGCGTCCTCGCGCTCGCCGCGTTCGCGTGGCGGCAGATCATCCTCCAGCGCGAGGACCGCGCCCTGCTCGACCTGCGCGTGTTCACGCACCGCGGGTTCAGCGTGCCGCTCGGCATCATGGCCGTCGGCATGGTCGCGATGTTCGGGTCGCTCATCCTCCTGCCGCTGTTCCTCCAGGACGCGATGGGCCTCGAGCCGCTCGCGACCGGGCTCATCGTGCTCCCGGGCGGGCTCCTCATGGGTCTGCTCGGCCCGACCGTCGGCCGGCTCTACGACCGGGTGGGACCGCGTCCGCTCGTCATCCCGGGCGTGAGCGTCGTCGCGGTGGCCCTCGCGGCCTTCACGACGATCCACGCCGACTCGTCGCCGTGGTTCGTCCTCGCGCTGCACGTCACGCTGAGCCTGGGCCTCGCGTTCATGTTCACGCCGCTGTTCACGTCCGCGCTCTCGTCGCTCGAGCCGCACCAGTACTCGCACGGCTCCGCGTCGATCGGCACGGTGCAGCAGCTCGCGGGCGCCGCCGGGACCGCGATGTTCGTCGCGGTCATGACGTCGCGCTCGATCGCCTACGGCGAGGCGGGCGCGTCGCCCCGGGTGGCGCTGGCCGAGGGCGTCGGCGACGCGTTCGTCTGGGGCACGGCGGTCATGCTGGTCGCCGTCGGCCTGTCGTTCCTCCTGCGCCGCAGCGCGCCGCCGGCGCACGGCCACGGCGCGGCGCAGCCCGGCACGCAGGACGCCCCCGTCGAGGACGCCCCCACCGTGGACTCGCGCACCGAGGACGCGAAGGTCGAGGCCGCCCTGGCCACCGACGACGTCTGAGGCGTCCGGCACGACGTCGCACCCGCGAGCACGGCAAGGGGTGCCGCTCTCAGCCCGAGAGCGGCACCCCTTCGGTGTTTCCGCTCCTTCTCGCCCCCGAGCGCTCACCCGCGCGCACGCGGACGGGCCCCGCTCAGGGCACCGACGACTCCGGCTGCTCGGCCCACCACCGCAGGAGGTCCGCGCGTGCCGTCTCCTCGTCGACGGGGCCGCGGTCGAGGCGCAGCTCCAGCAGGTGCTTGTACGCCTTCCCCACAACCGGCCCAGGGCGGATCCCGAGGATCTCCATGATCTGCTGCCCGTCGAGGTCGGGGCGGACGGCGTCGAGCTCCTCCTTCGCCTGGAGGTCGGCGATGCGGCGCTCCAGGTCGTCGTACGACTCGCGCAGCCGCTGGGCCTTGCGCCGGTTGCGGGTCGTGCAGTCGGCGCGCGTGAGGCGGTGCAGGCGCTCGAGCAGCGGGCCGGCGTCGGTCACGTAGCGGCGCACGGCCGAGTCGGTCCACGCGCCGTCGCCGTAGCCGTGGAACCGCAGGTGCAGCTCGACGAGGCGCGCGACGTCCTTGACCACCTGCTTGTCGTACCGCAGCGCCTTGAGCCGCTTGGCGACCATCTTGGCGCCGACGACCTCGTGGTGGTGGAAGCTCACGCCGCCCCCGTCCTCGAACCGGCGCGTGGGCGGCTTGCCGACGTCGTGCAGGAGCGCCGCGAGGCGGAGCACGAGGTCGGGCGCGGGGACGGCGCCGTCGGGCCCGGTCTCCTGCGCGATGGCCTGGTCGAGGACCGTGAGCGAGTGCTCGTAGACGTCCTTGTGCCGGTGGTGCTCGTCGATCTCGAGCTTGAGCGCCGGCAGCTCGGGCAGCACGTGGTCGGCGAGGCCCGTGTCCACGAGGACCTCGAGCCCGCGCCGCGGCGCGGCGCCGCACAGCAGCTTCGACAGCTCGTCGCGCACGCGCTCGGCCGAGACGATCTCGATGCGCTCGGTCATGAGGACGAGCGCGGCGAGCGTGCCGCCGTCGACGTCGAACTCGAGCTGCGCGGCGAACCGCGCCGCGCGCATCATGCGGAGCGGGTCGTCGTCGAACGACCGCTCGGGGGCGATCGGGGTGCGCAGGACGCGGCGGGCGAGGTCGCCCAGGCCGTCGAACGGGTCGACGAACGTCATGTCGGGCACGCGCACGGCCATCGCGTTGACGGTGAAGTCGCGGCGGGACAGGTCGCCCTCCAGCGTGTCGCCGAACGCGACGACGGGCTTGCGCGACGTCGGGTCGTACTCGTCCGTCCGGTACGTCGTCACCTCGACGACGAGGTCGTCACCGGGGCCGCCGCGCCCGAAGCGCTTCGCGCCGATCGTGCCGAACTCCTTGCCGATGTCCCAGTGCGCGTCGCCCCACCGCGCGAGGATCGCCTCGGTCTCGTCGGGCGACGCGGAGGTGGCGAAGTCGAGGTCGTTGCTCGCCCGCCCGAGGAAGGCGTCACGGACCGGTCCCCCGACGAGCGCGAGCTCGTGGCCCGCGGCGCGGAACGCCTCGCCGAGCTCGATCGCCGCGGGCGCCATCTCGGTGAGCACCGCGAGGGCCCGGCGCTGCAGCTCGAGCGCGTGCGGCGTCGCGGGCGGTGTCGGCTGGGGCGACGGCGAGGGGGACGAAGGCTGGGGCACGACACCCAAGCCTGCCAGATGCGGCGCCCGCGCCGGGGAGCCGGTCCCGGGGAGGTGGGTGCCCACTCGGTAAAGTTGAACCCATGTCCACCCCCGCGCACGCCGACGACCCCCGGAGGGATCCGGCGGGCGGGCGTGGCGACGGCCGCGGGCAGCCCGCCCCCGTCCCGGCCCCGCCGGGCGGCCACGCCCTCCGCATCGACCCGCGCTCGCGACCGGGCCCCGCGCCGGCGCCTCTCCCGGTGGTCGACGAGGTCTCCGCGGGCGGGCTCGTCATCACGGTCGACGGTGGTCACCCGTGCGCGGCGATCATCGCGCGGCGCAACCGCGGGGGCCGCCTGGAGTGGTGCCTGCCGAAGGGCCACCTCGAGGGCGACGAGACGCCGGAGCAGGCGGCCGTCCGCGAGATCGCCGAGGAGACGGGCATCCGCGGCGCGGTGCAGGAGCCCCTCGGCGTCATCGACTACTGGTTCACCGGCGACGACCGGCGCGTGCACAAGGTCGTCCACCACTTCCTGCTCCGCGCGACGGGCGGGTACCTCACGGTCGAGGGCGACCCGGACGGCGAGGCCGAGGACGTCGCCTGGATCCCGGTCGCGGACCTCCCCGCGCGGCTGGCGTACCCGAACGAGCGGCGCATCGCCGTCGTCGCGCAGGGCGTCCTCGAGGGCCGTCGCACGCGGTTCCACGGGGTGGTCGAGAGTAGGGTGACCCGGACGATCGTCCGCCCGCACGGCCACCCGCACGACGGCCGCGGCGGCCCGGCACCGCCCGCCCCACGGAGCTCGACCGACCACTCATGACGCCCTCCTCCCGCAGCGGTGCGCGCCCTCCCGGCGCCGCGCCGGTCTCGCTCCGCGGTCCGTCCGCACGGCTGCTCGTCGCCCTGCTCCTGGTGCTGGTCGTCGCGGCCGGCGTCCTGCTCGGCGGCACGACGGCGGCCCCGCCCGCCGCGGCCGACACGGTCCCGGAGGGCGAGGACGCGGTGACGCTCGAGCTCACGTCGCTCGCACCGACGGTCCTCGCGCAGGACAGCACCCTCACCGTCACCGCGCGCGTCACGAACGGGACGGAGCAGACGCTCGGCTCCCCCGCGGTGACCCTCGGCGTCGACCGCCGCGCGCTGCGCACGCGGTCCGCGCTCGAGAGCTGGACGACGACCGGTCTCGACGGGCGTGTCGGCGCCACCGTCGCCACCGAGGACGTCGGGCGGCCGCTCGCCCCCGGGGAGAGCGCCGACGTGACGCTCTCCGCGTCGGCCGCCGAGCTCGGCCTCGGCACGGGCAACGACCCGGGCCCGCGCGGCCTGGCGGTCGCCGTGTCCGACGGCGGTACGCGCCTCGCCGTGCAGCGCACGTTCGCGCTCCGGGCCCCGGCGGACGACGTGTCTCCCGTGCGGCTCAGCGTGGTCGCGGCGGTGACGGGCCCCCCGGTCGACCCCGACCCGGTCGCGTACGACGACGCGCTCTCGGCCGCGGTCGCCAGCGAAGGACGGCTCGGCCGCCTGCTCGCCGCGACGGGCGGGACGTCCGACGTGGGCTGGGTCGCCGACCCGGCGCTGCTCGCGGCCGCCGCCGTCGCCGCCGACCCGGCGGTGAACGCCTGGGCGGACGCCGTGAGCGGGGCGACCGCCGGGCGCTCCACGTTCGCGCTGCGCGCCTACGACCCGGACGTCGCGGCGTTCGCGCACGCGGGCCTCGCACTGCCCGAGGGGACGCCGCTGCCGTCGTCGGGCACCTCGTCCGACCCGGCGTCGGGCACGGCGGCCGACGACACGACCGACGGCGCCGACGACGCCGCGGAGACGGGGAGCCCCGCGCCCCCGGACCCGACGAGCGGGTGGCGCACCGACCTCGCCTGGCCGGCCGACGCCGTCCCCGACCTCGCGACCACGACGCTCGCCGTCGCGTCGGGAGCGACCGCGACGGTCGTCGGCCCGGGCGGCCTCGCGCCGGACGAGTCGCTCACGTACACGCCCTCGGGCGTCGCGACGGTGACGACGTCCGCGGGACCGGTCACGGCGCTCGTCGCCGACCCGGTGCTCACCGCGCTGCTCTCCGCCGGCGACGGCTCCGGCGTCTCCGCCACGCAGCGCCTGCTCGCCGAGACGGCCGTGATCGCGCGCGAGCGCCCCGCCGACCAGCGGCACGTCCTCGCCGCCCTGCCCCGGTCGTGGGAGCCCGAGCCCGGCCTGTTCACGGCGCGGCTCGACGCGCTGCGCGACTCCGGCTGGGTCGACCTCGCGCCCGTGGACCAGCTCCTCGCGGTCGAGCCGCCCGCCGTCGACCGCGCAGCACTGCCCGAGGACGCCCCCGCCGACGGCGAGATCGGTGCCGCCGAGCTCCGGTCCCTCGACCGGTCGCGCGCGGAGCTCGCCGCGTTCGCGACGGTCGCGGCGGACCCGACGGCGCTCACGCGCCCGCTCGAGCCGGCGTTCGTCACGCCGACGGCCGTCGCCTACCGCGCGGCGCCGCCGTCGCGCACGCTCGCCGTCCAGCAGGCCGAGCAGCGGTCCGCCGCGGTGCGGGGCGGGCTCTCGGTGGAGACGCGCTCGTCGTTCTTCTTCGTCGCCGAGCAGGAGGACCTGCCGGTCCGGGTGCGCAGCACCCTCACGCAGGACGCGACGGTCCAGGTCGTCCTCCGTCCGGACGACCCCCGGCTGCGGGCCCCGGAGCGCACGACGGTGACGATCCCGGCGGCGACGCGCGACGCGGACGGCGACCTCGTCCCGACCGAGGCGAGCGTCGGGGTGCCGGTCGAGGGCTTCGGGAGCGGCAACGTCACGGTCGAGGTCGAGCTCGTCAGCGCCGCGCAGCCCCAGGTTCGGGTCGCGGAGCCGCAGCAGTTCGTGGTCCGGGTGCGGGCCGACTGGGAGTCCGTCGGCACGGTCGTCGTCGCCGTCCTGCTCGTCATCGCCCTGTTCGCCGGCATCTGGCGCACCGTGCGTCGTGGCCGCTCGCCCCGTCGTCTGGCCGGCGCCACGCTCGACCAGCCGTCACCGCAGGACCCGCCGGCCGCTGCGCCGGGCGGGCCCGACGGACCGCCCCGCCGCGACGAGGAGCGCGTCGAGTGAGCCCCGGCCAGCCGCGGCACGTCCGGCCCGCGGGTGCCGGACGGGGGCCACGCCCCGGCACCGCGCGTGCCGTCGCCCCGGACCGCGGCGCGCTCCCCGGCGACCCCGCGGCGTCGGGCACCCCCGACGAGACCGCGGAGGCGGGCGCCACCGAGGCCCCGGCGCCCCGCACGGGGAGTCTCGGCCGGTCGTCGGCGCTCATGGCGTCCGGCACCTTCGTCTCGCGCGGCCTCGGCCTCGTGCGCAACGTGCTGCTGGTCGCCGCGATCGGCACGACGGGCCTCGTCGCCGACGCGTTCGACGTCGCCAACAAGATCCCCAACGTCCTCTTCGCGATCCTCGCGGGCGGCGTGCTCAACGCCGTCCTCGTCCCCCAGATCGTGCGGGCCTACCGCGCGCGCAACACGCAGGAGCGGCTCGACAAGCTGCTCACGCTCTCGGGCGTGATCCTGCTGGCGCTGTCCGCGCTGCTCACGGCAGGTTCGAGCATCCTCGTCGCGCTGTACACAGGACCGGGCTGGACGGCACCGCAGACGTCGCTCGCCGTCGCGTTCGCGTTCTGGTGCACGCCCCAGCTCTTCTTCTACGGCCTGTACACGCTGCTCGGGCAGGTCCTCAACGCGCGGGGGCAGTTCGGCCCGTTCATGTGGGCGCCCGTGCTCAACAACGTCGTGTCGATCGCCGGGTTCGCGGCGTTCATCGCGCTGTACGGCCCGGCGGCGACCGGGAACGTCGACGACCTCACGCAGTGGGACGGGACCAAGATCGCGCTCCTCGCCGGCACCGCGACGCTCGGCGTCGCCGCCCAGGCGCTCATCCTCGTCGTCCCGCTGTGGCGCGCAGGCTTCCGCTGGCACCTGCGGTTCGGCCTCCACGGCATCGGCCTGCGGTCCGCGGGCCAGGTGGCCCTGTGGACGTTCGCCGCCGTCCTCCTGGAGCAGGTCGGCGTCCTGTTCACGACGCGCTTCGCGAGCGAGGCGCCCCGTGCGGCGCTCGCGCAGACCTTCGGGGCCTACCGCGACGACCCCGGGACCCTGGGCGCCGTCACCGGGCTCGTGACGGGCGCCCCCGGCGCCTTCTCGGACGCGCTGGCCGTCGCGGGCAACGCGGCCTACACGCAGGCGCTGATGATCTACCTCCTGCCGCACTCCCTCGTGACCGTCTCCATCGCGACGGCGCTGTTCACGGGCATGAGCGCGGCCGCCCACGCGGGCGACCTCGCGCGCGTGCGGCACGACCTCTCGCGCGGCGTGCGCACCGTCGGCGTGTTCACGGTGTTCGCGACGGCGGTCCTCGTCGTCCTCGCCCTGCCCGTCACCAAGCTGCTCGTGCCCTCGGTGGACGCCGCCTCGGGCGAGGCCGTGTCCATGGTGCTGCGCGCGATGGCGCTCGGGCTCGTGCCGCTCGGCGGCATGGTCCTCATGAAGTGGGTCTACTACGCGTTCGAGGACGGGCGCACGGTCTTCTGGATCCAGGTGCCGGGCACGCTCGTGCTCGTCGGCGTGTCGTGGCTCGGCACGCAGGTCCTCCCTCCCCAGCTGTGGGTCGTGGGCATCGGCCTCGCGATGAGCCTGTCCAACCTCGTGGCGGTCGGGCTCCGCACCGTCGGCCTGCGGCGCACCCTCCACGGGCTCGACGGCGCACGGATCCTCCGCCTGCACGTCAAGGCCGGCCTCGCCGCGCTCGTGAGCGCCGTCGCCGGGTGGGGCGTGCTGCGGGCCTTCGTCGTGCTCTCGGGCGACCCCGCCGACGGGATCTACGGGCTCTCGTGGTGGCAGTCGGTCGTCGTCGTGGCGGTCGGCGGCACCGTGATGGGCCTCGTCTACGCGGGCGGCCTCAAGCTCATGCGCGTGCGCGAGCTCGACCAGCTCGCGGGACCGCTCGTGGGCCGCGTCAGACGCCTCGTCCGCCGGTGACGCGACACGTCTGACGTGCGGGTATCCGGTGATACGGGGGCAATCCGGGCCCGCGTACCATGGGGTCTCGACCACGAGTCCCACACGGAGGAGGTCCGGTGAACGGCGTGGCCCCAGGAACGTTGCTCGTCGCGCGCTACCGGCTCGACGAGCAGCTCGCGTCCGACCTGTCGGACGTCACGGCATGGTCGGCCCACGACCAGATCCTCGACCGACCGGTGCGGCTCTCGGTCGTCACCGGCGCACACGTGGCCGAGGCGCTCGACTCCGCACGACGCGCGGCGCTCGTCGTCGACCCGCGCCTCACGCGGGTGCTCGACGTCGGGTCCGAGGACGGCGTGGCGTACGTCGTGACCGAGCGCTACACGGGCATCACGCTGAGCGAGGTCGTCGCCGGCGGGATCGTCGACCCGCAGCAGGCGCGCGCCATCGTCGGCGAGGCTGCCGCAGCGCTCGAGGTCGCCCGGCGCCGCGGTGTCCACCATCTCGCGCTGCGCCCGGACGCGGTGCGCGTCGACGGCAGCCGCGTGCTCGTCACAGGCCTCGGGCTCGACGCGGGCGTGGCGGGCCACGACCAGCACGACGCCGAGCAGACCTCGCGCGCGGACGCCGTCGGGCTCGTCGCGCTCCTCTACTACGCGATGACGGCCCGCTGGGCCGGGCCGTCCCTCGACGTCCCCTGGATCGCCGCGGACTCCATCCACCCGCTGCCGGCGCAGCGCGCGGGCGACAGCGTGCTCGCCCTCTCGGACGTCCGTCCCGACGTCCCCGCCGAGCTCGACGAGCTGTGCGCCGAGACCTTCGCCGGCACCCACGGCACCGCCGCGGAGTGGACCGCGACGCCCCTGGGAGAGGGCCCGCGCTCGCCCGCCGACGTCGTGGGTGCGGTCGAGCCCTGGGGCGAGGTCTCCGTCGTCGCGGCGCTGCCCGCTTTCGTGCAGCCCGCCGCCGGTGTGAGCCGCCAGTCGGTGCGGACGGCGTTCGACGGCGCGGCCAGCGCGCCGCCCGGGACGCCGCCGCCCGCGCCGCCCGTCCGCCGTCCGACGACCGGACGCATCCACCGCGTCGGCGCGGTGCCGGGTTCGGCCGGTGCGGGAGCGGCGGCGTACGCCGCCGGGGCGGCGACCGGGGCCACCGCCGCCGTGCCGCCGCCCACCGCCGAGGCGTACTCGGTCCCGCCGCCGCCCGTCGGCTACGACGCGGGCACCGTCCCCCTGCCGTACGACCCGGCGTCCCCGCCGCCCCCGCCCGCCGGTCCCGACGCCGCGCAGGCCTGGAGCGAGCCCGTCCCGTCGCGGCGCGGGCCGCGACGGTTCAACGCGACCCCGATCGTCCTCGTGCTCGTGCTGGCCCTCGTCGTCGGGGGTGTCGTCTGGGCCGTCAACACGGCGTTCGACGGCTTCGGCCCCGCCGTGCAGACCAACGAGCCCACCGCGGGCGGGTCGGAGGCACCGGCCGAGGGCGGTGAGGGCGACGCCTCCGCAGGTGAGGAGGCACCGCCTGCGCCCGAGGTCCGCCCGATGATCGCGTCCGGCACCGCGCTCGACCCCGAGGGCGACGCCGCCGGCAACAACGACGGCGAGCACCCTGAGCTGGCGTCGCTGGCCCACGACCAGCAGCCGGACACGACGTGGATCTCGCGGCGCTACAACGCGGCGGACTTCGCCGGGCTGCGCTCGGGGATCGGTTTCGCCGTCACCCTGGAGGAGAAGGCTCCCGTCTCGTCGATCGTCATCGACACCGCGACGAACGGCGGCAACGTCGAGATCCGCGCGACGAGCCCGGACACCCCCACCGAGGGCACCGTGCTCGCCTCCGGGCCGCTCTCCCCCGGTGCGACGTTCACCTTCGAGCAGCCGGTCGAGGCCGAGTCCATCGTCCTGTGGTTCACCGAGCTGCCGCAGAACCCGGCCGGCGAGTACCGCGCGGAGATCAACGAGATCCTCGTCTCCTGACGTCGTGGGGGGCCCGACGCCGGGTCCCCCACGGTCCACGGCGTCGCCTGCCGCTGTGCTCGTGCCCGCGGTGCGGTGCTCGTCGCGGACACCTGCGACGCCGCCGGCCGCCCGTCGCTCTGGCGCCACGAGGCCGTGGAGCGCCCGCCCACGGCACCGTGTCGGCGGGCACGGCCGCGGGCTGGCGCCGGGACCATCGCCGCGGCGAGCCGGGTGCCGGTCGGTTCGCACCCACGGTGAGCCGAGCACCCGCCGACCCGCGAACCCCCGTACCGTGGAACAGAAGCCGCCCCGGCGGCGTTCACACTCTCGCGTGGTCGGCCGCCACGCACCGAGCATCCGAGGAGCAGCACGTGACCGAGCAGTCAGCCGTCCAGAACCTGATCATCGTCGGGTCCGGTCCCGCCGGGTACACCGCGGCGATCTACGCGGCGCGCGCGGGCCTGTCCCCGCTGGTGCTCGCGGGGTCGGTGACCGCCGGCGGTGCGCTGATGAACACGACCGAGGTCGAGAACTTCCCCGGGTTCCCCGACGGGATCATGGGCCCCGAGCTCATGGACCACATGCAGAAGCAGGCCGAGCGGTTCGGCGCGCGCATCGAGTGGGACGACGCCACGCTGCTCGACCTCGAGGGGCCGGTCAAGACCGTCGTGACGGGCAACGGTGACACCTACCGCGCCCGCGCCGTCATCCTCGCGACCGGGTCCGCCTACCGCGAGCTCGGCCTGGACGACGAGAAGCGCCTGTCCGGCCGCGGCGTGTCCTGGTGCGCGACGTGCGACGGCTTCTTCTTCCGCGACCAGCACATCGCGGTCGTCGGCGGGGGCGACTCGGCGATGGAGGAGGCCACGTTCCTCACCCGCTTCGCCGAGAAGGTGACGCTGGTGCACCGTCGTGACGAGCTGCGCGCGTCGAAGATCATGGCCGACCGCGCGCTCAACGACCCGAAGATCGAGTTCGCCTGGAACAGCGAGGTCGCCGGGATCGAGGGCGACAAGAAGGTCGAGGGCGTGACGCTGCGCGACACCGTGACCGGCGAGGAGCGCGAGCTCCCCGCGACGGGACTGTTCGTCGCCATCGGCCACGAGCCCCGCACCGAGCTCGTCAAGGGTCAGATCGACCTGGACGACGAGGGCTACATCCAGGTCGTCGGGCGCACCACCGCGACCAACCTCGAGGGCGTGTTCGCGTGCGGCGACGCCGTCGACCACACCTACCGCCAGGCCATCACCGCCGCCGGCTCGGGGTGCTCCGCCGCCCTCGACGCGCAGCGCTACCTCACCGAGCTCGCGGACGCGGCGGGCCTCGCGGACCTCGCCGGCACCCCGCAGACGCCGAACCCCGACGAGCTGCCCGAGGCGCTCGCCGAGCTCCAGGCCTGACCCTGCACCGCAGCCACCGACGTCCCCAGGAGGTTCACCATGTCGACCGTCCCCGTCACCGACGCCACCTTCCGCGCTGAGGTCCTCGAGTCCGACGTCCCCGTCCTCGTCGACTTCTGGGCGACCTGGTGCGGCCCGTGCCGCCAGGTCGCACCGATCCTCGAGGAGCTCGCCGAGGAGTACGACGGCAAGATCAAGATCGCCAAGCTCGACACCGACGCGAACCCGGAGACGACCGCCGCCTACGGCATCGTGTCGATCCCGACGCTCAACGTGTACGTCGGCGGCGAGCTGCAGAAGTCGATCATCGGTGCGCGCCCCAAGCGCGCGCTCACGGAGGAGATCGACGCCGTGCTCGCCACGACCGTCTGAGCCGTCGCCTCCCGCGACCGCACGGTCTGCGGAGCGACCTCGCACCACGCACGCCGGAGGGCGGGCCACCAGCACGGTGGTCCGCCCTCCGGCGTCTTCACGCGATCCCCCGATCCTCCGTGCCACACTGGGGATCGTGACTGGACCGACGACTCCCTCGCAGCAGCCCGCTCCCAGCGGCACCCGCCTCGACCCGTGGTTCGGTGCCTACGCAGAGCGAGCGCACGGGATGCGAGCGTCGGAGATCCGAGCGCTGTTCTCGGTCGCGAACCGGCCGGAGGTCGTGTCGCTCGCCGGCGGCATGCCGTACCTCGAAGGCCTCCCCCTCGACCAGATCGCCGACACCATGCAGCGCCTCGTCGCGACGCGCGGTGCCACGGCGCTCCAGTACGGCTCCGGTCAGGGCGACGAGACCCTGCGCGAGCGGATCCTCGACGTCGTACGGCTCGAGGGCATCGAGTGCCACCCCGACGACGTCGTCGTGACGACCGGCTCGCAGCAGGCGCTCGACCTCGTCACGCGGATCTTCGTCGACCCGGGCGACGTGGTCGTCGCGGAGGCGCCGAGCTACGTCGGGGCGCTGGGCGTGTTCCGGTCGTACCAGGCCGACGTCGTGCACGTGCCCCTCGACGAGCACGGGCTCGTCCCGGAGGCGCTGGAGGAGACGCTCGCGCGCCTCGCCGCCGACGGGCGTCGCGTCAAGCTGCTCTACACCGTCCCGAACTTCCACAACCCCGCCGGCGTGACCCTCACCGCCGAGCGCCGCCCTCGCATCCTCGAGATCGCGCAGCGGTACGGCGTCCTCGTCATCGAGGACAACCCCTACGGGCTGCTCGGCTTCGACGGCCAGACGCTCCCCGCGCTGCGATCCCTCGACGAGGACGGCGTCCTCTACCTCGGCTCGTTCTCGAAGACCTTCGCCCCGGGCTACCGCGTCGGCTGGGTCGTCGCGCCGCACGCCGTCCGCGAGAAGCTCGTGCTCGCCAGCGAGTCCGCGATCCTGTGCCCGTCGAACGCGTCGCAGCTCGCCATCGCCGCCTACCTCGACACGTGCGACTGGAAGGGCCAGATCAAGCAGTTCCGCGAGCTCTACCGCGAGCGTCGCGACGCCATGATCGGCGCCCTCGCCGAGCACCTCCCCTCGGCGCGCTGGACGGTGCCCGACGGCGGCTTCTACACCTGGGTCCAGCTCCCCGACGGGCTCGACGCGCGGTCCATGCTCCCCCGCGCGGTCACCGCGCGCGTCGCCTACGTCCCCGGGACCGCGTTCTACGCCGACGGCACGGGCGCGAGCCATGTGCGCCTCTCCTACTGCTTCCCGACCCCGGAGCGGATCCGCGAGGGCGTCCGTCGCCTCGCGGGCGTCGTGAACGCCGAGCAGGAGCTCGTCGAGATCTTCGGCACCAACGCCGAGCTCGACCCCGACGTCACGGACGTCGAGAACCCCTCGCCGAACCTGGCCTGAAGCCCCTCACCACACGACGCCGCGGCCGCCCCACCGGGCGGCCGCGGCACCGAACAGGAGTCCGTCACCAGTGGACACGACCACGGGCAGCCCCACGACGAGCGGCGTAGCCGACAGCACGACCTCGACGGACGCGCAGCGTCCTGACCAGCACCTTCACCTTCTCCGGCCCGACGACGACGTCCCCCCGGGCGGGCACGTCGCCATCCTCGCGGGCGGTCTCTCGCACGAGCGCGACGTCTCGCTCCGCTCCGGGCGCCGTGTCGCGGAGAGCCTCCGCGCGGCCGGTCTCGAGGTGACCGTGCACGACGTCGACGCCGACCTCCTCCCCTTCCTCGAGTCCGCACGACCCGACGTCGTCTGGCCGCTCCTCCACGGTGCCAGCGGAGAGGACGGTTCCATCCGCGACGTCCTCGAGCTCGTCGGCGTGCCCTACGTCGGCACCGGTCCGCGCGAGAGCCGTGCGGCCTGGAGCAAGCCCGTGGCGAAGAACGTCGTCCTCGGGGCCGGCCTGTGCACCCCGGAGTACGTCACCCTCCCCCAGAGCCTGTTCCGCGAGCTCGGCGCCCAGCCCGTTCTCGACGCGGTCGTCGCACGCCTCGGGCTGCCGCTCGTCGTGAAGCCGACGCATGGCGGGTCCGCGCTCGGCGTCACGCTCGTCGAGCGAGCCGACCAGCTTCCTCGCGCCATGGTGGACTGCTTCGCCTACGGCGAGGTCGCACTCATCGAGCAGGCCGTCCGCGGTGTCGAGCTGGCCGTGAGCGTCGTCGACCTGGGCCGCGGTCCGGAGGCCCTGCCGCCGGTCGAGATCGTCACGACGGGCCCGTACGACTTCGACGCACGCTACAACCCGGGCCGCACCGAGTACTTCGCGCCGGCACGGCTCGACGACGACGTCCTCGGCGTCGTCCGCGAGGTCGCCGTCCGGGCCCACTCCGCGCTCGGTCTCCGCGACCTCTCCCGGACGGACGTCATCCTCGACGCTGACGGGGTCGTGCAGTTCCTCGAGGTCAATGTCGCGCCGGGGATGACCGAGACCTCCCTCCTCCCCCAGGCGGCACGGGCTGCCGGACTCGATCTCGGGCACCTCTACCGGTCTCTCGTCAACGCGCACGTCCGGCACTGATTCCTTTCCGCCTGGGAGACCGGCGCCGCTGTTTCACGTGAAACAGCGGCGCTGTTCGTTTTCGGCCCACTCCGGCGGGACTGGTGAGCGAGAGCCACGGCGATGCCACGGCCTGCCGCGGCCGAGTTGGCGGGTGCGTTGGCCTGACGGGATGGCACCGACTGATGCGACCCCACCCCGACCTTGGCGCAGATGCTCGTTCCCCGGCCGACCCGCGTTCCCGTCATGACCTCGTACGGAGAACTACGCGCCCTTCCGACAGGTCGGGTCAGGATCGCCGACAGGCGCGTCGTTTCACGTGAAACACCCCCGATGAGACCGGCCGACTTCGAGCGGACCCACTCTACGAGCAGTCGGCCCGGCGTCGCCCGCGCGTCCCCCCGGCCGGCGTTCCCGGACCCGCGCCCATGGACTGTGCGCCGCACGGCGTCGCGCTTGCGGAGCGAGGAGACGTCTGGCTCGCGTGGACGCACCTGTGTCGTCTCATTCTCCGAAGACGGAGACCTTTCTCACCCACGGCGACGCGCACGGTGCAACGGAGCCACGGAGGCGAAGGTGTCGGCTGGGCGGAGGTTCGCCCGTCCCGATGCGTCACGTCGCTGACCGTCCACGACTGCCGCGGGGCCAGGATGGTCGCGAGGGGGAAGAGCGAGCCTCACGCGGCGGGCTTCCCGACCCAGGCACTTCTGACCTCCCCTGCATCCAGGTCCACCCCGGTGATCCTGGCGGCGCATCACGGGAGCCCTCCCCTCCCCCGGTGCCGGGCTGTGGCCTCCAGCCCCGCCGATGCGTCGCGCGCCCTGGCGCTTCACCTGCGGAGCCGGACGACGCGGTGCGGGTAGGTGCGCGGCGTCCAGCCCAGCCGCATCGGACGGTGCCACGACCTTCCGATGTTCCACGTGAAACAGCAGTCACGGCGCGTGAGCGAAGGGCGCCGCGTTGTCCGGCCCGCGCGCGTACCGACCAACCGCGGCGCCGCTGTGTTCTCACGAGAGGACTCCGGCGGACCGTCCACCGGCGCCCGAGGTCGGCCGTGGTGCATGGCAACGGCATCGAGCGGCGTCGGCCATCGAACCGTGAGCGACAGCTCTGCGGCCCATCGTCGAAGACCCGAGGGCCGCCCCGCTCACGGGCCATCCCGTTGGCAGAGCATCTGCGCGGTGTCGGGGCTCCTCGGTCTCCGGCGCAAAGACCAGCGAGGCGCAGCCCCGCACATCGACCCGTTGGCAGGGTGCCAGAGCGGCCACATCACGGAGCGCTTGATCTGCCCAACGTCTCCGGGGCGGTTTGGCCTCGCCTCCGACGCGCGCGCCTCCGAGCGGAGAGCGCCGCGGGCCTACGCTGCCTCGACGATGAGCCGGCGCTGCAGCGTATGAGGAGCTCGGCGTCGACCGTCTGCTTGCTCGCCGTCGTGGAGCGGATCAGCAGCCACGTCGTCCCGGACATGTTCCACGTGAAACACGTCGCGACCACAGCCTGCTCCGTGGTGAGGGTCTCGACTCCCTACGCGAGGAGGAACGCGGCGAACGGCGACGGCGTCGGCCCGAGCCGGGGCGCCACGACCTCGCGCGCGTACGCGATGCGGGCGCTCCCGGCGAAGCGTTCGGCGAGGCCGGGTCCGCCGAGCCGCGAGCGCTCCACGGCGTACGACCGCGCGCGGCCGCTGGTCTGCCGTTTCACGTGAAACACCCGCCCTTCCCTCCCGGCGGGAACCATCACCGTCGCGTGCACACAATGCTCGAAGGGAGTGACCGAAGGCCGGCCATCGAGACACGGCCGTCCTCGGCAGCGAGGCGTTCCAGCACACGCCGAACAACCTCGTGCTTCACACGGCGGTCTTCCCTCCCCCCTTCTCCAGGCGGGTGGGCTCTAGATGCGCAGTTCCCACCACGCACCACGGGCACAGCGCGTTGTGGCGACCGGCCGACAGGGGTTGCGGGCAATGTGACTCAGAGACGCGCGCCCGTGAGGCCGGCTCGGGCGTCTCACCGTAAGAATGCGGAGCAGACGAGGTGCGGCCCGTCCTCCCGACAGGCCAACGGGGCGGGTGCACTCGCCGTATGGCGTGCGCACCCGCCCCGCTAGGTGATCCCGCGAGCCGACGCTGGTCGACGCAGCCGCGCCCACAACACCGGCGCGATCGTCGTCTACTTCCGCAACAGACCCGGATCGTCGGGCGCCATGACATCGAGGATGCGGTTGAGGTCCTCGACGGAGGCGAACTCCACGGTGAGACGGCCCTTGTTCTTGCCCAGGTCCACCTTGACGCGCGTCTCGAAGCGGTCGGACAACCGATGCGCGAGCTCGTCGATCGCCGCGGACCGCTGTCCGGCCCGAGGAGTTCGCGGCGGGCGACGCTCCCCGTCCAGACCGCCCATCGCGACGATCTCCTCCGTCGCCCTCACGGAAAGGCCTTCGGCGACGATGCGCTGCGCCAGGCGCTCGATCTCCGCACCGTCCGTGAGCCCCAGGAGCGCCCGGGCGTGTCCTGCCGACAGCACTCCGGCAGCAACCCGACGCTGTACCAGCGGAGGCAAGCGCAGCAGACGCAGGGTGTTCGAGATCTGCGGACGGCTTCGCGAGATGCGGTCCGCCAGCTCCTCGTGGGTGCAGCCGAAGTCGTCCAGAAGCTGCCGGTACGCGGCCGCCTCTTCGAGGGGATTGAGAGCACTGCGGTGCAGGTTCTCCAGGAGCGCGTCGCGCAGCAGGTCGGCATCGTCGGTCTCACGGACGATAGCCGGGATGACATCAAGACCCGCTGCCTGCGTCGCGCGCCAACGGCGCTCGCCCATGATCAGCTCATACGCGCCGGACTCCCCCGGCACCGGGCGCACGACGATCGGCTGGAGCACGCCGATCTCCCGGATGGAACCGATGAGCTCGTCGAGCTCGCCCTCGTCGAAAACGGTGCGCGGCTGCCGCGGGTTGGGTCGGATGGACGAGGTCGGGAGCTCGGCGAACCGCGCGCCCGGAACGGGCACCAGGTCGTCGGCGGCCCCACCTGCCCACTCCTCCACGCTGGTCGATCCCGCAGGTGAAGAGGCACCAGTCTCCGTTTCGGAGATCTGCTCATCGCCCGCCTTCGGGCTGGAGCCCGACATCGTTTCACGTGAAACCGTGCCCGTCGTCACCGAGTCGATCGTCGCCTGGTCTGTCGTCGCCTGGTCTGCCGTCGACGAGTCGCGAGTCCGCGCCAGGCTCGCGCTCGAGTCGGCGGTGTCCCCCGCCGCCACAGCATCCAGCTCAGCGAGGTCCGCGTCCGAGAGCGAGGTGAGGGACGCGAGGTCAGCGGGCCCGGCGTCCGCGTCCGCCACCAGAGTCGTCAGACTCGACGTGGCTGCCCCCTCCTTGGCCTGCTGGTCGACAGAACTCTCTGCGGCGCCGGCCGTCTCGTGGTGCTTCGCCTCGTCCGTGGCAGGGCTCGGGAAGAAGACGTCGACGGGCCGCCTGCCCTCGGAGCTCGTCGGGATCAGGGCACCTAGTCCTCGACCGAGCCCTCGGCGCTTCTCGCTCATCGCTGTTCCTCCTGCCGCAGGCCGGGACCACCGATGGTGCCGGCGAACTCATGATCGTGGTGAGACGTGGAACCGGAATGTGCTGACCCCGGAGGGTCCTGGGGTGGCCGCAAGTCGGCGTTCCGTTGACGGTCCTCGCTCGCCCCCTCGTCGCTGCGGTTCTCCGTTCGCTGCGTGAGCTCGCGGGCCGCTTCGAGGTACGCGAGAGCCCCCGTCGAGCCCGGGTCATAGGTCATGACCGTCTGCCCATGGCTCGGGGCCTCCGAGATGCGCACGGAGCGCGGGACCGTCGTGCGCAGCGTCTGCTCCGGGAAGTGCTCGCGGACTTCGCTGGCGACCTGCTGCGCCAGGTTCGTCCTACCGTCGTACATGGTGAGCAGGATCGTCGAGACATGGAGCCCCGGGTTGAGGTGCGCCTTGATCAGTTCGATCGTCTTGAGGAGCTGGCTCAGGCCTTCCAGGGCGTAGTACTCGCACTGGATCGGGATGAGCACTTCCCGACCGACCACGAAGGCATTCACCGTCAGGAGGCCAAGGCTCGGGGGACAGTCCACCAGGACGTAGTCGATGGGTTCGAGGCCGTCGCGCTCACGCTGGGCGAGATACTCGTCGAGCGCACGACGAAGCCGTGTTTCACGTGAAACGAGCGACACGAGCTCGATCTCTGCACCCGAGAGATCGATGGTCGCCGGGACGCACCAGAGGGTGGGGATGTCGGGACACTGCTGCACCGCACTCGCCAACGGGTCGCCATCGACGAGAACCTCGTAGACCGACGGCGTCCCTGCACGATGCTCGACGCCGAGAGCGGTCGACGCGTTTCCCTGGGGATCGTTGTCGATCACCAGGACGTTGAGCCCGGCCATCGCCAGCCCGGCGGCGAGGTTCACCGTCGTCGTGGTCTTCCCGACGCCGCCCTTCTGGTTCGCGACGGTGATGATCCGGGTGGTCACCGGTCGGGGGAAGCGACGCCCGTGCAGGTCGATCCGACGGCGAGCGTCCTCCGCGAGCTGGGCCGCCAACGGCGTCGACTCGTCGGCGACGGGAAGACTCGCCATCAGCGCTGCCCGGCGGTCGTCCTCGGTTCCCATGCTCCGATCGCCCTCCCCGTCGTGGGAGAGCGTCACCTGCTCCTCGGAGCCGTCGGGGCCCACAGGGCTCTGCGTCACGCGTCTCATCCTCTCCGTCGTCGCCTCTCAGCATCCGCCGTGCGCCATGGCTTTCGACGGATCTCGGGGCCGAGATCGGGCGTGTCGCTCACGCCCTCGGCACCCGTCCCCAGATCAGCGTGATCCAGTCTGCCGCACGATACGAACGACCGTCGTGGTCTCCACGCCGGGGAGCGTCGGTGCCTCGATGATCTCCGGCTCCGACCCCTTGAGCTTCCGCAGGACCTTCCGCGCCGGATCGATCTCGCGACTCACGTTGCGACCCTTGAGAACGATCATCTCTCCGCCGGGTCGAACCAGCGGGAGCGACAGTCGCGCGAGCTTGTCGAGTGCAGCGACAGCTCGTGACGTCACCGCGTCGCACTCGAACGCCCCGTGATACTCCTCGGCCCGTCCTCGCTTGACCTCGATGTTCGGCAAGGAGAGGTCCTCGGCGATCTCCGTCAGCCAGGCGCAGCGTCGCTCCATCGGTTCGATGAGGTAGACGGTGGCGTCCGGCCGCATGGCGGCGATCACGACGCCCGGCAGGCCGGCGCCCGATCCCACGTCAGCGATCAGCCCGGTCCTGGGCAGGAAGGGCACGACGGCGGCCGAGTTCAGGATGTGACGATCCCAGATGCGCGGAACCTCCCGCGGACCGATGAGACCGCGCAGCTCGCCTTCGTTCCGCAACCGTTCGGCGAACTTCTCGACGACGACGAACGAGTCACCGAAGTACTCGATCAACGCCTCCCGGGGGATGTCCGGCTCCTCGTTGCCTGCGGCCTCGTGCTGCATCGGGTCGTCTGCCTCCTCGTGTGCGAACGCCTCATCGTTTCACGTGAAACGACGTGGAGCGTGCGCGGCCCACCGAGTGCGGAGCGAGGTAAGACGCGCTCCGACCACGGTCCCGCACGTTCCGAGGATCGTCGTCACGCTTCTCCTCGCCGACCCGAGGAACGGCGGTCGTCGCGACGTAGCGAACGCCGTCTATCAGGGCATCGGCCCGGGACCGCACACGCCCCGCCACCGGCGCTCGCCGCGCCCCGCATCTCCTGTGCGGCTCCCCTGCCGGCGGGATCGTCAGCAGCTACGCACCCAGAATCACTCGCACCTCGTGGGCAGTTGCACACCCTCAGGAACGCACTTCGCCCCGCGTTTCACGTGAAACGCGGGGCGAAGAAGCGGTGGAGTCGTCCGGCGGTGTCAGTCTGCCGGGTAGATGACGACGTAGCGCTGCGGCTCGACACCCTCCGAGTCGCTCCGCAGCCCGGCTGCGGCCACGGCGTCGTGGATGACCTTGCGCTCGAACGCGTTGAGCGGTTCGAGCGAGACCTTGGCGCCCTCGGCACGCACGCGCTCGATCGCCTCTGCGGCCTGCGCCGTGAGCTCACGACGGCGGCCCGCACGGAAACCGGCGACATCGAGCATGAGGCGGCTCCGCTCCCCCGTCCTGGCCTGCACGGCGAGGCGCGTCAGCTCCTGCAGCGCATCGAGCACCTCGCCGTCGTCGCCGACGAGAGAGCTCAGAGCGGCGGGGTCGTCCGCGACGATCTCGACAGCGGCCCGGTCGTGCTCGACGTCGATGTCGATGTCACCGTCGAGGTCCGCGATGTCGAGGAGCTCCTCGAGGTAGTCCGCCGCGATCTCCCCTTCTTCCTCGAGTCGGGTGGTCTCCGGGGCGGATTCCTCGGTGGACGTCGCGTCGGGCGCGGGCGTCTCGGTAGGCGTCATGCGTTGCTCCTCACGGCACGTGCGCGCTCGGGCGCAGGTCTACTTCTGCTTCTTCTTCTTGGGCGCGGGCTTCGACGCGCCGGTACCCGACCCGCCCTTCGCGGCACCGCCCGGTGTCGGCTTGTCCGCCGGGGCGTCCTCCACCGGGGCATCCTCCGGGGTGGTCGCGGACACCGTCCCGACGGGACGAGGGGCGCTCTTCTGGCGGTCCTTGCGCTTGGGCTGCTGACGCTGGCCGCGAGGCTGCTCGATGACCGGCGTCGCGTCCTCGACGACGCCCTTCGCCGCACGCTTGCGCGCCTGACGCTCCTTGAGGAGGCGCTCCGCCTCAGAACCGGGGGCCGGCATACGTCGGATCGTGTAGAACTGCTGCCCCATCGACCAGAGGTTCGTCGTGGTCCAGTAGACGAGGACACCGACGGGGAAGTTCACGCCGGAGACGGCGAAGATGAAGGGGAAGACGTAGAGCATCATCTTCTGCGTCGAGGCCATCGGGCCCTCGAGAGCGGCCTTCGGCATGTTCTTCATCGTCAGCTGTCGCTGCGTGAAGAACGTCGTCGCGCACATCGCCAGGATGAGCACGGCGATGACGATGCGGGTCTGCAGGTCGTCCGTCTGGAGGAAGACGTCGGAGAGCTTGGCGCCGAAGACCGACGAGCTCTCGATGTCGCTCGCCACCGAAGCGTCGATCGGTCCGATGCTGTCGCGCGAGTACGTACCGTCCGAGATCGGCTTCAGCGAGTTCAGCACCCGGAAGAGTGCGAAGAAGATCGGCGACTGGAGCAGGATCGGCATGCACGAGGCGAAGGGGTTCGTCCCGTGCTTGCGGTAGAGCTCCATCGTCTCGCGGCTCATGGCCTCACGAGACGCGGGGTCCGTCTTGCCCTTGTACTTCTTCTGGATCGCCTGCATCTCGGGCTGCAGCAGCTGCATGCCGCGCGAGGCCTTGATCTGCTTGAAGAACAGCGGGATCAGCAGGATGCGGATGATGATGACCAGGCCGACGATCGACAACACCCAGGCGGGCCCCGGACCATCGGAGAACCCCAGGAACGTCAGCCCCTGGTGGCAGAAGTACATGATCCAAGCGACTACCCACTCGATCGGGTAGAGAAACGCGAAGAAGTCCATCCGTGACTGCTCCCTCAACTTCAGACAAAGCGTGTGAAAGCCCGTTTCCCGGGCAGCGGGCTAGTGCGTGTGTCGTGCCGGCGGAACATCGTCGACCCCACCGAGGCTCCAGGGGTTGCAGCGCAGCAGCCGCCAGAGGGCGAGGCCCGTTCCGCGCAGGGCGCCGTGACGACGCACCGCCGTGAGGGCGTACTGGGAGCAGGACGGGTAGTACTTGCACGTGGGCCCGGTCATCGGGGAGATCACCGACTGGTAGGCCCTGATCATGCCGATCAGCGTGAGGGCGGGGACCCGGCGCAGCAGGTCGACGACCCGGCGGACGATGCCGCGCTCGTCGGTCCCCGGCTCCTCGGGCGAGGACGGCGCAGGGACGCGCGGCGGGTGGGTCGTCGTCATCGACGCTCGCCCGCTCGCTCGTCGAGCCGACGGGTCGCACGCACGAGACCGCTGTCGAGGTCGGCGCTGAGCTCCTCGAAGGAGGCGAGCGCCGCGCCGGGAAGCGCGCGGACGACGGCGCGCCCGTGCGCGGGCAGCACGGAGAGGCGCGACGCCGTGGCGGCGCGCAGTCGGCGCTTCACGAGGTTGCGGTGCACCGCGTTCCCCACTGCCTTGGAGACGACGAAGCCGACCTGCGGCTGAGCAGCGCCCTCGGGATCCTCCGAGAGGTGCACGACCACGGTCGACCTACCAGCACGCACGCCGCGGCGCACCGCCCGCTCGAAATCGACGGAACGGCGCAGTCGGTGCGCCGCGGGGAGCACGTGCGATCAGGCAGAGAGCTCGGTGCGGCCCTTGCGGCGGCGGGCAGCCAGGATGGCGCGGCCGGCGCGGGTCCGCATGCGCAGCCGGAAGCCGTGGGTCTTCGCCCGGCGCCGGTTGTTCGGCTGGAAGGTCCGCTTGCTCACGAGGTACTCCAAGAACGTCGGGGAGGTACACCGTCTATGTCCTCGACGATGCAGTGACAGGCTCCGGTTGGCTCCTGCCGGTGGTTCGGGTCGTGCGCCGGGCGGTCCCCCGCCCGGTCACCGCTCAGGCGCGCGGACCGGATGGCCATTGCTGGGGGCACCGGGTCCTCGCAGGGAGTTCCTGACGTGAGGCCTCGCGTCGAGTTTCCTCCACGCGGGCGCGCCAAGAACACCTGGAACGGCTGTCTGACGTTACGCTGCGCGACCCCTCCGGGTCAAACCACGACGGGTGACCTTCGCCGCGTGCGACGATGGCGCGGCGTCGTCCCGGATCCCGGCATCCTGCCGGTGAGAGCATCCTCACCCTACAACCCACAGCCTGTGGACAACTATGTGGATGAGGGGTTCCCGTGGCACGATCGACCCCAGCATCACCCCATCCGTGACCTTACTCCTCGTCGGCGCAGCCCCGCCCGGCCCGTCAGCGTGCTCGACGGCCGGAGCTCTGCCCGGCGCACGCTGTCGACCCCCGTGAGGAACTGCCCGTGGCCAACCCGGACGAGAACATCGCCGACGTCTGGGCACAGACCCTGAGCATCCTCGAGGCGAGCCCGGACATCACCCCGCGGCAGATCGCGTTCATCCGGCTGGCCAAGCCGCTCGCGATCCTGGACGACACCGTCTTCATCGCGGTCCCCCACGAGCAGACCCGCACGTACCTCGAGACGCGCGTCCGCGACGAGCTGGTGACCGCGATGTCCTCCTGCCTCGGGCGCGACGTCCGGTTCGGCATCACCGTCGACCCGGAGCTCAGCTCCGACCCCGTCCTCGCGCCCGCGTCGCGGCCGGCGGTGGAGCGCCCCTACATCGAGCCCGACGACGTGCTCCTCCCGGACCTGCCGGCACCTCCCCCGCCGCGTCCCCAGGCCGAGCCGAGCCGGCTGAACCCCAAGTACGTCTTCGAGACGTTCGTCATCGGCTCCTCGAACAGGTTCGCGCACGCGGCCGCGGTCGCGGTCGCCGAGGCACCCGCCAAGGCCTACAACCCGCTGTTCATCTACGGGGACTCCGGCCTCGGCAAGACGCACCTCCTGCACGCGATCGGGCACTACGCCCACAACCTGTACCCCAACGTGCGCGTGCGCTACGTGAACTCGGAGGAGTTCACGAACGACTTCATCAACTCCATCGGCGAGGGCAAGGCCGGGGCGTTCCAGCGGCGCTACCGCGACGTCGACGTGCTCCTCATCGACGACATCCAGTTCCTGCAGGGCAAGGAGCAGACGATGGAGGAGTTCTTCCACACCTTCAACGCGCTGCACAACGCCAACAAGCAGGTCGTCATCACGTCCGACCTGCCCCCCAAGCAGCTCAACGGGTTCGAGGACCGCCTGCGCTCCCGGTTCGAGTGGGGCCTCATCACCGACGTCCAGCCGCCGGACCTCGAGACGCGCATCGCGATCCTCCGCAAGAAGGCGTCGAGCGAACGCCTCGCCGCTCCGGACGACGTGCTGTCCTACATCGGGTCGCGCATCTCGACGAACATCCGGGAGCTCGAGGGCGCGCTGATCCGTGTCACCGCGTTCGCGAACCTCAACCGCCAGCAGGTCGACCTCCCGCTCGCGGAGATCGTGCTGAAGGACCTCATCACCGACGAGGACAGCGCGGAGATCACCCCCGCCGCGATCATCGCGCAGACGGCCGCGTACTTCGGCCTGACGATCGACGACCTCTGCGGCAGCTCGCGATCGCGCGTCCTCGTCACCGCTCGCCAGATCGCGATGTACCTGTGCCGCGAGCTCACCGACCTGTCGCTCCCGAAGATCGGGCAGCAGTTCGGGGGCCGCGACCACACGACGGTCATGCACGCGAACCGCAAGATCACCGAGCAGATGGCCGAGCGCCGCTCCACGTACAACCAGGTCACGGAGCTCACGAGCCGGATCAAGCAGCAGCACCGCGGCTGAGGCGGCGCGACCGTGCCCGGACGGTGCTGCTCTGGCACACGTCGCGGTCGGGCGTCGCGGCCGGGCTCTCTCGCGTCGCACCGCACGCCCCCGGTGGCCCTCCTCGTCACGCGCCCCGGTGGCCCTCCTCGCCCTGCGTCGAGCTCGGACGATCCACGTCCATCACGTTCCAGGTCTCTGCCCGGAGATTCTCGTCACCCCCCGCGGAGCGGGTCCGAGATCACCGAGATCCCTCGGCGACCAGGCCGATCTTCTTCCGGCTGTCGAGCCTCGTCGCGACGCGACGCCGTCCGACGACCCCGGGCGGACCGGACGCGCCCCTCCCCGAGCGACGTGTCATCGGGGTCGTCCACCGCCGCTGGAGGGTCTCACCAGCTCCCGAAGACCCTTCCTCACCGGTCTCGCGTGCTGTCCACAGGGTTGCCCACTGCGGTGCCATATTCTGTGGATATCGGCTCCACGCGCCCACGCGACTACCCAGCCACGGTCGTGAACGACACTCGTACACAGCATGTGGGTGGAGTTGTCCACAGTCATCCACAGGACTCCTGTGGGTATTCACATCCGCGGAATACAGACGACGACGGTGGACCACAGGGTCTCGTGTGTCGCGACAAATCCTGACAACATCATGGTTTTCCCCCCGAAACCTGTGGACGGAGATCCTCGTACACACCCTGTGGACGGCCCACCCGCACCGGGGATGTGCACAGTTCTGTGGACAGCTGTGGACGAAGGCCCTCTCGGTGTGGACGGGGCACCCTCGATCGGTGGACGACGTGTGGGGACAGATCGGCCGCCCACAGGCGCCGCGACTTTCCCACACTGGGCTCACCGGTTCGTCCACACGCATTTGTGCCCTCTGACCTGGGCGGACACCGGTTTTCCACGAGATCCACAACCCCTATGACGACGACGAAAGTGTTCTCAGAGGGGAAATTCCACACGCCTTCATCAGGCTCCGGCGGCCGACGGTGCGACCTGTGCTCCACGAGCCTGCTCCCGATCCTCGTCGAGCCGCGGCGAGGGCGCGACGTCGGCGGAGACCGCCGTCGGGCCTCCGTCCCCAGGCCTGCCGTTCCAGTTCCTCCCACCCGCCTCCTCGCGTAGGGTTCATGCACGACACGTGTGCGCGGACCTGCGACCCGGCACCTCGTGTCCACAGCGGCAGACCTGTCCGGTGGACGAGCGAGGACGAGCGGCCCCGACGGCGAGCCCGGCGTCGCGGCGAAGCAGGGCGGCACATGTGAAGATCGGGTCCGACCGAGACGTGGGGACGAGAGGGTGTGGGATGAAGTTCCGGGTTGAGCGTGATGTCCTGGCCGACGCGGTGACCTGGACGGCGCGAACCCTGCCGACCCGCCCGCCCGCGCCCGTCCTCGCCGGGGTCCGGCTCGAGGCCGACGCGTCGGGGACCATCGGGCTGTCGAGCTTCGACTACGAGGTCTCGGCCCGCTCCGAGATCCCCGCCGAGGTCAGCGAGCCCGGCACGGTCCTCGTCTCCGGCCGGCTGCTCGCCGAGATCTCCCGGGCGCTGCCCGCGAAGCCCGTGGACGTCGTTCTCGAGGGCAACAAGGTCACGGTGACGTGCGGCGCGAGCCGGTTCACGCTCCTCACCATGCCGGTGGACGAGTACCCGGCGCTGCCCGCGATGCCCGAGCTCTCCGGGACCGTCTCGGGCGACGAGCTGACGAACGCCGTCGCGCAGGTCACGGTGGCGGCGAGCCGCGACGACACGCTCCCCCTCCTCACGGGCGTGCGCGTCGAGATCGAGGGCGAGAAGATCACGCTCCTCGCGACGGACCGGTACCGCCTCGCCCTGCGCGAGCTCACCTGGACGCCTGTGACCCCGAGCTACTCCGCCGTGGCCCTCGTGCGCGCGCGCACCCTCAACGACGTGGCGAAGTCCCTCGGCGGCTCGGGTCTCGTCAACATCGGGCTCAACACGGGCGCAGGCGTGGACCTCATCGGCTTCGAGGCCGGGGGCCGTCACACGACGTCGCAGCTCGTCGACGGCGACTACCCCGCGGTCCGCCGGCTCTTCCCGGACGAGACGCCCATCCACGCCGTCGTCCCCACCGCCCCGCTCATCGACGCCGCCAAGCGCGTGTCGCTCGTCGCCGAGCGCAACACGCCGATCCGTCTGTCCTTCACGGACGGGCAGGTCGTCCTGGACGCCGGGCAGGGCGACGACGCGCAGGCGTCCGAGGCGCTGGAGGCGGTGCTCGTCGGCGAGGACATCTCGGTGGCGTTCAACCCGCAGTTCCTCCTCGACGGCCTCGGCGCGCTCGGCACCGACTTCGTGCGCCTGAGCTTCACGCACCCGAACAAGCCGGTCGAGTTCACGGGTCAGGACTCCCTGGACGGCGAGGACTCGTCCCACTACCGCTACCTGCTGGTGCCGATCCGCTTCGCCGGCTGACCCCGACGGAGCCGGACGGCTCGCACCGCACCACCGCACCCCGGAGGACTCGTATGGTCACGCGCATCGGCCTCGTCGGCCTCGGCAAGATGGGCAACAACATGCGGGCGCGCGTCCGCGCCGCCGGCATCGAGGTCGTCGGCTACGACCCTCGTCCGGAGGTGTCCGATGTCGCGACGCTCGCCGACCTCGTGGCCGCGCTGCCCGACGACGGCCCGCGCATCGTGTGGGTCATGGTCCCGGCGGGCGACGCGACCCGCGGCGTGGTCACCGAGCTCGGCGGCCTGCTCGGCGAGGGCGACTTCGTCATCGAGGGCGGGAACTCCTACTACGCCGAGGACCAGGCGCGGGCGGCGGAGCTGGCCGAGAAGGGCGTCGGCTACCTCGACGTCGGCGTCTCGGGCGGCGTCTGGGGCCTCGAGAACGGCTACGGGCTCATGGTCGGCGGGGACCGGACGTACGTCGAGGCGGCCATGCCGGTCTTCGACGCCCTGCGTCCCGACGGCCCGCGCGAGGAGGGCTTCGTCCACGCGGGCGAGGTCGGTGCCGGGCACTTCGCGAAGATGGTCCACAACGGCATCGAGTACGGGCTCATGCAGGCGTACGCCGAGGGCTACGAGCTCCTCGCCGCGAAGAGCGAGCTCGTCAAGGACGTGCACGGCACGATGAAGGCGTGGACCCGTGGCACGGTCGTGCGCTCGTGGCTCCTCGACCTCTTCGTCAAGGCGCTCGAGGAGGACCCGCAGCTCGCCGCGATCGACGACTGGGTCGACGACTCCGGCGAGGGCCGCTGGACGGTCGACGAGGCGATCGACAACGCCGTCCCGCTGCCGGTCATCTCCGCCGCCCTCTTCGCGCGCTTCGCCTCGCGCCAGGAGCAGTCGCCCGCGCTCAAGGCCGTCGCCGCGCTGCGCCAGCAGTTCGGCGGGCACGCGGTCAAGGCGGCCGGTCCGGCCTCCCCGGGAGCCGGGCCGCTCGAACCCCCGGCCTGACCGGTCCCCTCCGACCTCCTCGACCTTCGCCGCACCGATGTACGTCTCGCACCTCTCCCTCGTCGACTTCCGCTCGTACGAGTCCGTCGACGTCGAGCTCGTCCCCGGCGTGAACGCGCTCGTCGGGCAGAACGGGCAGGGCAAGACGAACCTCGTCGAGGCGATCGGGTACGTCGCGACGCTCGCGAGCCACCGCGTCGCGGGCGACGCCGCGCTCGTCCGTGCGGGGGCTCCGCGCGCCGTCGTGCGGACCCGCGTCGTGCGGGGCGACCGGGCGAGCACCGTGGAGCTCGAGATCGCGTCGGGACGGGCCAACCGGGCGCGGATCAACCGTTCCCCGGCCCAGCGGCCGCGCGACGTGCTCGGCATCGTGCGGACCGTGCTCTTCGCGCCGGAGGACCTCGCGCTCGTCAAGGGCGACCCGGACGGACGGCGCCGCTTCCTCGACCAGCTCGCGGTGCTCCTGGTGCCGCGCGTGGCGGCGCTCCTCGCGGACTACGACCGGGTGCTGCGCCAGCGCGGCGCGCTGCTCAAGTCGGCGACGGCGCTGCGCGGGCGCGGCCGGCGGAGGCCGTCCGCCGTCGAGCCGCCGCCCGACGACGACGCACCCGAGACCGCGGCCTCGCCGCTCGCGACGCTCGAGGTGTGGGACGCGCGTCTCGCGAGCCTCGGCGCGGAGATCACGGCGCTGCGCCTGCAGCTCGTGGCCGCGCTCACGCCCTACGTCGCGGAGGCGTACGAGCAGGTCAGCGCGGGGCAGGGCGAGGCGCGCATCGCGTACCGCTCGTCCGTGGACGAGGCGCTCGACGCGGACGACGGTCCCGTGGGGCCGCCCGCCACAGGTGACGCCGCGGACCCGGGCGACGCACCGGCGTCGGGCATCCCCGACGTGGCGACGCTCGAGAGGCGCATGCTGGAGGCCATGGAGGCCGTGCGCGCGAAGGAGGTCGACCGCGGGGTGAACCTCGTCGGTCCCCATCGCGACGACCTCGTCCTCACCCTGGGCGGCCTCCCGGCGAAGGGCTACGCGAGCCACGGCGAGTCGTGGTCGTTCGCGCTCGCGCTGCGGCTCGCGTCGTACCGGCTGCTGCGCGACGGCGCCCCCGCGGGCCTCGACTCGCTCCTGTGGGCGGACCAGTGGGGGCCCGACGGCGAGCCGATCCTCGTGCTCGACGACGTGTTCGCCGAGCTCGACGTCCGGCGGCGCGAGCGGCTCGCCGAGCTCGTGGCCGACGCGGGCCAGGTGATCATCACCGCGGCCGTGCCCGACGACGTCCCGAGCCGGCTCGACGGCGCGCGGTTCGCCGTGCACGACGGGACGGTGCACCGTGTCGAGGACTGAGCCCGCGGACCGGGATCCGGCGGACCGCCAGGACGACGACGCGCGCCCCGGCACGGCCGACGACCTCCCGGAGCGACGCGCCACGGGGCTGCCCGTCGGCCACGTCGTGGAGCTGACCCCGCCGGCGGAGGTGGCGCGACAGGCCCTGAACCGCGCCAAGGCGGCGGCGCGCGCGAAAGGGCTGCGGCCCGGGCAGGAGCCTCGCCGACGCATCCTCGCGGACCCGCCGACGTCGGGCGCGCGCCCGGGCGGCCGCGACCCGCAGCTCCTGGGCGACGTCGTCGCGCGCCTGCTGCGCGAGCGGGACTGGGTCGCGGACGTGTCGGTGGGGGGCGTCGTCGGGCGGTGGCGCGAGGTCGTGGGCGACCAGGTCGCCGACCACTGCGAGCCCGAGACGTTCGAGGACAAGGTGCTCGTCGTGCGGGCCGACTCGACGGCGTGGGCGACGCAGGTGCGGCTCCTCACGCCGCAGCTGCTCGAGCGGCTCGCGCGCGAGGTGGGCGAGGGGGTCGTCGAGACGGTGACCGTCCTCGGGCCGGCGGGCCCGAGCTTCCGCCGGGGGAAGAAGTCCGTCCGCGGGCCGGGTCCCCGCGACACCTGGGGCTGAGAGGGTCCGGACCGACGACGAGGCCCGCCGTGCAGGGGGCACGGCGGGCCTCGCGGGTGGTGACCGGGGCGTTGGTCACCACGTCAGGGGGGTCAGGCCTGGGCGCGACGGCGCAGCCAGAGCACCAGGGCCCCGCCGCCGACGAGCAGCGCGGCGAACGCGGCCGCGCCGGCGACCGTCGCACCGGTCGTGGCGAGCGCGGGGCCGGTCGGCTCCTCGGGTCCGGCGACGTCCTCGACGGCCACGGGGGCGACGGGCGGGTTCGCGCACGCGCTCGTCGCCGGCGGGTACTCGACCACGGTCGAGTACGACGGGTTGACCTCGAACAGCACCTCGGCACCGTCGCGGGTCCAGGCGTAGTTGCCGTCGGTCTCCGTGTACGAGCCGTCCTCGTTCCGGACGAACCCGGGCCACTGCCTCGGCTCCTCGGCGGAGGCGCCCGGCCACAGGAGGGTCCCGCTGAGCGGCTGGTCCGTCACGACGTAGTCCTCGCCGCCGTTCGGGTGCAGGAAGGTGATCGTCAGCGGGGTCTCCGAGTCGACCGTCACGCCCTCGGGCAGCCCGATCTCGTAGCCGAGGTACGGGACGTCGCCCTGGCAGACGGCGCCGATCTCGCCGGGCACGAGCGCGCACGCCTCGTCGGACGGCAGGAGGTCCTCGAGCGGGAAGAGCGCGAACCGGCCGTCCTCGGTCACGAGGTAACCCAGCTCCTCGGTCTGGGGGGAGAAGGTCGCCGCGGCGTCCTTCGGCTCGGCGACGACGCCCTCGTCCGTGAGGGTGTACCGGACGTCCTCCGACTCGGCGGGGAGGTTCTGCTCCGTGAGCTCGGTGCCGCAGACCTCGACGGCGGTCGGCACGGCCGGCGTGACGAGGACGTCGACCTCCTCCTGGACCGGCTGGGCGGGCGCACCGGGCCTCGGGGTGTCGCACGCGCCCTCAGGCAGGAGATCGGCGAGGTCCTGGTGGTCCCACGCGACGAGCGTGCCCTCGGGGAACTCCCCGAGGTGCTTGCCGTCGGGCGAGTAGCGGATGTCCGTCGGGAGGTCGTCGAGACCGCCGGGCAGGTCCACGAGGTCCTGCTGGACGGCCCAGGCGGTGCACAGCCCGGCCGCGTCGACGTCCGGCTGGATCGCCCGGGCGACCTCGCGCACGTCGTCCAGGTCGAGGGGCTGCACGACCCACGCCTTGTCCCACGGCTTCTCGGGCGGGGTGATCTCGGCGCTCGTGACGATCTTCTGCGGGCCGGAGTTCTCCCAGGCCGCGTCCTTCGTGCTGTCCAGCTTGGGGTAGACGTAGACGCCGACCTGGACCGGGGCGTCGGGTGTCTCGCAGGCCCGGGTCGAGCCGGACCGCTCGTAGTCGTACTGGCGGCCGTCAGACGCGTCGACGGAGACGGTCCAGGTGTGGTCCTGCGTGGGGTCGAGGTCGTACGACCGCGTGAGCTGGCGCTCGAAGGTCGTGGACTCGACCTCCTTCCCGTCCACGGTGACGGTGAGCTCGTTGCTCTTCTTCGAGTAGGCCCAGAGCTTCACCGAGAGCGTCGTGCAGTCGGCGGTGACGTCGGGCGTGTGAGCGGAGGCGGGTGCCGCGGTGGCCACGAGCAGGCCGCCGAGCGCGAGCGCCGTCGCCGCAGCGCTCGCGAGGAGTCTCTTCACTGAGTGGGGTCCCTTCGGGGTCGAGCCGCCCGCGTGATATCGCTGCTGCGCGGACGACGCGCGAATCAGGATGGTGTGTGGTATTAGACCACTTTCCGCGTGAAACACCGATTCCCGACTTGTCGGTTGCGGTAGCGCTCCCACCTGGAGCGCAGGACGGTTGCTGCGGGCACTTTTTCGACGACCGTCGACGGTCGCCCGAGTGTCGTGCACAGAGCCTGTGGACAACCGTGTGGAGAACTTCCGCCGGGACGGCGCGGATCGCGTCGCGAATGTCCTGCGAGATGTCCTCCGGACGGCCGAGATCCGCGGAATTCGGCTCGTGGCGGGTAGACTGGGGAGGTCATTCCGGGTCTTGTCACCACCCGCCCGCGCAACCCGTCCGCGGTGCCTCCACCGGCCGTCCGCGGCCGGTCGGACGCTCCTCGCACGGAGCAGGCGCAGGCGGCGGTGCGGGCCCGGAACCTTTGAGCAGCGGCGGCCGGTCCGGCACGGACACGGCGGTCGCGCGCACGACGACGAGGAGCAGTCCTGCCCGTGGCAGAGCACACCGACACCGCCATCCCCGACCCGACGGCGTCCGCGGAGGCGGCACCCTCGGCGGGCGGCGGCTACGACGCGAGCAACATCACCGTCCTCGAGGGCCTCGAGGCGGTCCGCAAGCGTCCGGGCATGTACATCGGCTCCACCGGTGAGCGCGGTCTCCACCACCTTGTGTACGAGATTGTGGATAACTCTGTGGACGAGGCCCTCGCCGGGCACGCGGACACCATCGACGTGACGCTCCTGGCCGACGGCGGCGTGCGCGTCGTCGACAACGGCCGTGGCATCCCCGTGGCGATCCACCCGACCGAGGGCAAGCCGACGCTCGAGGTCGTCATGACGATCCTCCACGCCGGGGGCAAGTTCGGCGGCGGCGGGTACGCCGTCTCCGGCGGTCTGCACGGCGTGGGCATGTCGGTCGTCAACGCGCTCTCGACGCGCATGGTGTCCGAGGTCCGGCGCGACGGGTACGCGTGGCGGCAGGAGTTCACCGAGGGCGGGAAGCCGGTCGCGCCGGTCGAGCGGCTCGAGCCGTCGCAGGAGACGGGCACGACGCAGACCTTCTGGGCCGACCCGGAGATCTTCGAGACCACCGACTACGACTTCGAGACCCTGCGTGCGCGCTTCCAGCAGATGGCGTTCCTCAACAAGGGGCTGCGCATCACGCTGACGGACGAGCGTCCGGCCCACCTCGACACCGGCGACGAGGTGACGGGCGGGGACGACGCGGTGGCGGACGCCGACGGCGTCTCGGAGGCCGACGGCACCGCGGCGGCCGGCTCGTCCCCCGCGCGCACCGTGACCTACAAGTACGACGGCGGCCTCGTCGACTACGTGAAGCACCTCAACACGGCGAAGAAGGTCGAGCTCGTCCACCCCGACGTCATCGACTTCGAGTCGGAGGACACGGAGAAGCGCATCTCGGTCGAGATCGCGATGCAGTGGACGAGCGCGTACTCGGAGTCCGTCCACACCTACGCGAACACGATCTCCACGACGGAGGGCGGCACGCACGAGGAGGGCTTCCGTGCGGCGATGACCTCGCTGGTCAACCGCTACGCGCGCGACAAGGGCATCCTCAAGGAGAAGGACGAGAACCTCACGGGCGACGACATCCGCGAGGGCCTGACGGCGGTCATCTCGGTGAAGCTCGGCGAGCCGCAGTTCGAGGGCCAGACGAAGACGAAGCTCGGCAACACCGAGGCCAAGACCTTCGTGCAGCGCGTCGTGCACGAGCAGCTCACCGACTGGTTCGACGCGCACCCGAACGAGGGTCGCGACGTCATCCGCAAGGCGATCCAGGCGTCGCAGGCGCGTCTCGCCGCCCGCAAGGCGCGCGAGGCCACCCGCCGCAAGGGCCTGCTCGAGTCCGGCGGCATGCCGGGCAAGCTGCGCGACTGCCAGTCGAACCGCGCGGAGGAGTGCGAGATCTTCATCGTCGAGGGTGACTCCGCGGGCGGCTCGGCCGTGCGCGGGCGCAACCCCCGGACGCAGGCGATCCTGCCGATCCGCGGGAAGATCCTCAACGTCGAGCGCGCGCGCCTCGACCGGGCCCTGTCCAACCAGGAGGTCCAGTCGATCATCACGGCGTTCGGCACCGGCATCGGCGAGGACTTCGACCTCACGAAGCTCCGGTACCACAAGATCGTCCTCATGGCCGACGCCGACGTCGACGGCCAGCACATCGCGACGCTCCTGCTCACGCTGCTGTTCCGGTACATGCGCCCGCTCATCGAGAACGGGCACGTCTACCTCGCGCAGCCGCCGCTCTACCGGCTCAAGTGGTCGAACGCCCCGCACGACTACGTGTACTCCGACAAGGAGCGCGACGCGTTCCTCGCCGCCGGGCAGGCCGCCGGCAAGCGGATCCCCAAGGAGAACGGGATCCAGCGCTACAAGGGTCTGGGCGAGATGGACTACTCGGAGCTGTGGGACACGACCATGGACCCCGAGCACCGCACCCTCAACCAGGTGACCCTCGACGACGCCGCGGCGGCCGACGAGATCTTCTCCGTCCTCATGGGCGAGGACGTCGAGTCCCGCCGGAGCTTCATCCAGCGCAACGCGAAGGACGTGCGGTTCCTTGACATCTGAGCCGCTCCTCGCGGAGCCGGGGGGCGGCAGGACCGGACGCCCCGGCGCGGCCCGCCCTCCCGGGCGGGTCCGGAGGTCTTCCAGGACGACGACGCACGAAGAGACGAACGAACGAGGTAGACCGTGACCGACGAGCAGAACCCCGAGAACGAGCCCACGGCTCCCGGCGACGGGTCCGAGGAGATCGTGCACGCCGACGGGACGGCGGTCGCGGTGCACCACGGGCGCATCGAGCAGGTGGACCTGCAGCTCGAGATGCAGCGGTCGTACCTCGACTACGCGATGAGCGTCATCGTGGGTCGTGCGCTGCCGGACGTGCGCGACGGCCTCAAGCCCGTGCACCGGCGCGTGCTGTACGCGATGTACGACGGCGGCTACCGCCCCGACCGCTCCTACTCGAAGTGCTCGCGCGTCGTCGGCGACGTCATGGGCAAGTTCCACCCGCACGGCGACAGCGCGATCTACGACGCGCTCGTGCGCCTCGTGCAGGACTGGTCGCTGCGCTACCCGCTCGTCGCCGGCCAGGGTAACTTCGGCTCCCCCGGCAACGACCCGGCGGCCGCCCCGCGGTACACCGAGTGCCGCATGGCGCCGATCGCCATGGAGATGGTCCGGGACATCGACAAGGACACCGTCGACTTCCAGGACAACTACGACGGCCGCACCCAGGAGCCGTCGGTCCTGCCGGCCCGGTTCCCGAACCTGCTGGTCAACGGCTCGGCGGGCATCGCCGTCGGCATGGCGACCAACATCCCGCCGCACAATCTCCGCGAGGTCGCGGCGGGCGTGCAGTGGCACCTCGACCACCCGGACGCCTCGCGCGAGGAGCTCCTCGCGGCGCTGCTGCAGCGCATCAAGGGCCCGGACTTCCCCACGGGCGCCACGATCCTCGGCCACAAGGGCATCGAGGAGGCGTACCGCACGGGCCGCGGCTCGATCACCATGCGCGCCGTGGTCAACGTGGAGGAGATCCAGGGCCGCGTGTGCCTCGTCGTCACGGAGCTCCCCTACCAGGTGAACCCGGACAACCTGGCCGCGAAGATCGCGGACCTCGTCAAGGAGGGCCGCGTCCAGGGGATCGCGGACATCCGCGACGAGACGTCGGGCCGCACGGGCCAGCGCCTCGTCGTCGTGCTCAAGCGCGACGCGGTGGCGAAGGTCGTCCTCAACAACCTGTACAAGCACACCCAGCTCCAGGACACGTTCGGCGCGAACATGCTGGCGCTCGTCGACGGCGTGCCGCGCACGCTGAGCCTCGACGCGTTCGTCCGGCACTGGACGACGCACCAGCTCGACGTCGTCGTGCGCCGCACGCGGTACCTGCTGGCGGAGGCCGAGCGCAGCATCCACATCCTGCGCGGGTACCTCAAGGCGCTCGACGCGCTCGACGAGGTCATCGCGCTGATCCGGCGCTCGCCCGACGTCGAGGAGGCCCGCACGGGCCTCATGGAGCTGCTGGGCGTCGACGAGGTCCAGGCGACCGCGATCCTCAACCTCCAGCTGCGCCGTCTGGCGGCCCTGGAGCGGCAGAAGATCCTCGACGACCACGACGCGCTCGAGCGCCAGATCCTCGACTACCAGGACATCCTGGCGAAGCCGGAGCGGCAGCGGTCGATCGTGGGCGACGAGATGGGCGAGATCGTCGCGAAGTACGGCGACGAGCGTCGGACGACGATCCTCCCGTTCGACGGCGAGGTCTCCATCGAGGACCTCATCGCCGAGGAGGAGATGGTCGTCACCATCACGCGCGGCGGGTACGTGAAGCGGACGCGCAGCGACAGCTACCGCGCCCAGAAGCGCGGCGGCAAGGGCGTGCGCGGCACGCAGCTGCGCGAGGACGACATCGTCGACCACTTCTTCGTGACGACGACGCACCACTGGCTGCTGTTCTTCACGAACCTCGGCCGCGTCTACCGCGCGAAGGCGTACGAGCTCCCCGAGGGCGGGCGCGACGCCAAGGGCCAGCACGTCGCGAACCTGCTCGCGTTCCAGCCGGGCGAGAAGATCGCCCAGGTCCTCGACCTGCGCGACTACGACGCGGCGCAGTACCTGGTGCTCGCGACGCGTCGCGGCCTCGTGAAGAAGACGCGGCTGTCGGAGTACGACTCGCCGCGCTCGGGCGGCCTCATCGCGATCAACCTGCGCGAGGACGAGTCCGGGACGCCCGACGAGCTCGTCGCGGCGCTCCTCGTGGACGCCGACGACGACCTCATCCTCGTGTCGCGCAAGGGCCAGTCCATCCGCTTCCCCGCCGACGACGACACGATGCGGCCGCTCGGCCGCGCGACGTCGGGCGTCACGGGCATGAAGTTCCGCGACGGCGACGAGCTGCTCTCGGCCGACGTGGTCGAGGAGGGCTCCGACCTCTTCGTCGTGACGGAGGGCGGGTTCGCGAAGCGCACGCGGATCGACGAGTACCGCGTCCAGGGCCGCGGCGGTCTGGGCATCAAGGTCGCCAACCTGGTGGAGGCTCGTGGAGATCTCGTGGGGGCTCTGGTGACGGAGGCCGACGACGAGGTCCTGGTCATCATGGAGCGCGGGAAGATCGTGCGGTCCGCGGTCGGCGAGGTGAACCTCACCGGTCGGAACACGCAGGGGGTGACGTTCGCGAAGCCCGACAAGGGCGACCGCATCATCGCGGTCGCGCGGAACGTCGAGCGTCGTCTCGGAGAGGATCGGGATACCGTGGAGGGCGAGGACGGGACCGGCACGGCCCCGGGCGTCACCGACACGAGCAGCGCACCGACCACCGACGCGACCGCCTCGTCCGACGGGGCGGGCGGGACCGACCCGGCCCCCGGAACCACCGAGGAAACCAGATGAGCAGCGAGAACAACGCACCGCCGACCATCACGCCGCGGCTGACCGTGCCGCGGCCGGACACGGACGCGTCGGCACGCTCCGGGGCCGCGTCCCCGAGCCGGCACGGCGAGGCGGACGGGACGTCGTCGAACGGCTCGTCGAAGAAGGGCTCGTCGAAGGGCGCCTCGGCGGCGGCGACCCCGCGTGACGGGGCGTCGGCCGCCGTCCCGCCGCCTCCCCCGCCGCCCCCGGGCCCGTCCGCCCAGGCGGCGCCCGCGCAGGGCACGGTGGACGACGACGGCATGGAGCGCGCGTCGGGCGAGAGCCGTGTCGCGGTCGCGCGTGCCGGGGCGGTGAAGGCGGCGGCCGCGGCGATCGCGGCGGCGAAGACGGCCGCGAAGAAGGTGTCGGCGGCGGTCCCCGCCGCACCCGCAGAGACGGAGCCCGAGCGCGGGCACGACGAGATCGACGACGAGACGGTGAGGCGCGTGCCCACGACCACCTCGGCCCCCACGAGCGCGGCGACCGCCGGCGCTCCCGCCGGGGCCTCCATGCACTACTCCGCCGCCGGGGTGACGGGCACCGCGAGCCCGCTCACGGGCGCCACGCCCGCCGTGGGGACCGCGACGGGCGCGACGCCCGCCGTCCGGCCCGACGGCGGCCCGCGCCGCGTGCGGCTCGCGGTCTCGCGCATCGACCCGTGGTCCGCGATGAAGCTCGGCTTCCTCCTCGCGGTCGCCATCGGGATCATGACCGTCGTCGCGACCGCCGTCGTCTGGTACGTGCTGGACGGCATGCAGGTCTTCTACAAGATCGAGGAGCTGTTCACGCAGATCGTCGGCACGGAGACGGACGTCGACATCCGTCAGTACGTCGCGTTCGGCCGCGTGATCTCGATCGCCACGCTGCTCGGCGTGGTGAACGTCGTCATCATCACGGCGCTCTCGACGATCATGGCGTTCCTGTACAACATCGTCGCGGCGCTCGTGGGTGGCGTGCACCTCACGCTCACCGACGACTGACCGCGCACCGGCTCCCCGACCGGGAGGCACGGGCCCTCGGTTTGGGTCTGCGGCTCCCGGTGGGGTAACCTCAATCGCTGCCTGCGAGCGGAGCAGCCCTCCTGGGGCTGTCCGGCGAGGCGCGTGCGGGCCTATAGCTCAGACGGTTAGAGCGCTTCCCTGATAAGGAAGAGGTCAGAGGTTCAAGTCCTCTTAGGCCCACTGCCAACCCACTCGAGGGGGAACACCATGAAGAAGCTTCTGCTCCTGCTCCTCGCCGCCGGCGCCGGGTACCTCGTGTGGCGCAAGTACACGGAGGACAACGCCGAGCGCGACCTCTGGGCAGAGGTCACCGACACCTTCGAGTGAGCACCTCTCGCCGCTGACCGGCCCCGGCCGCGTCACCCGGGGCCATGGCGCAATTGGTAGCGCACCTGCTTTGCAAGCAGGGGGTTGGGGGTTCGAGTCCCCCTGGCTCCACCATCGTCACGACCACGAAGACCCCGTCCGGCTGCGGACGGGGTCTTCGTGCGTCCGGCCTCGGCGTGCCCGCCGCCGAGGCTGTGTGCCGCCGCCGAGGCTGTGTGCCGCCGCCGTGCCGCCGCCGTGCCCGCGTGCTCGTGAGGTGTCCGCCCTGGGGACGACGAGGGGCCCGTCCCTGCTGGGACGGGCCCCTCGTCGTCTGTCGCCGTCCGAGGACGGCGGGGTGGAGCGTCAGGCGTCGTCGGCCTTCTTGGCGGCGTCCTGCGCCGCGGACTCGGCGGCCTCGCGGGCCTTCTTGCCCGCGTCGCCCAGGTCGTCCTTGGCGTCCGCGGCGGCGTCCTTGACGTCCTCCGCCGTGTCCTTCACCGCGTCCTTCGCGCCGGCAGCGCCGCCGCGGGTGGTGCTGCGTGCCCGGCTCGTCGCCTTCTTCGCGGCGTCCTTCGCGTCGGAGACGGCCTCGGTGACGCGGTCGGTGACGTCGTCGCGGACCTCGGCGGCGCGCTCGGCCAGCTTGTCCGTGGCCTCGCGGCCCTTCGCGACGGCGGCACCCGCGGCCTCGCCGATCGACTCGGCGGCATCCCCGACGGCGTGCTTGGCGTCGCCGACGACGTCGTCGAAGTGGACCTGCTGCTGCTCCTGCTCCCACGGCTCGGCCCAGGGGTCGGTCGTGGGCTGCGCGCGGCGGTAGAGCACGTAGCCGACGCCCGCGGCGGTCACGCCACCGGCGATCCACCAGAGCGTGCGGCCCTTGCCCTTCGAGGAGTCCGCCTCGGCGGCCTTGGCCGCCGCCTTGTCCGCGGCCGCGGCGAGCTTGGCGGCCGCCTTCTCCGCGGTCTTGTCGGCGTGCTTGGCGGCCTTCTTGCCGGCCTTGCCCGCGGACTTCTGCGCCTGCTTCGCGGCCTCCGTCGTCGCCTTCTTGGCCTGCTTCGCGAGCTTGCGCGCCTTCTTGCCCGACGCGGCGGCTGCCGCGGCCGTGGCGGCGGCGGTCGCCTCGGCCGCGTTGTCCGCGGCGCGCTGGGCGGAGTCGGCCGCGCTGGCGGCGGCGGCGTTGAAGCTCGCGACGATCTTCGGCAGCACGTCCTCCACGAGGCGGTCGTGCGCCGTGTCGATCGCGGGCGCGGCCTTGGTCGCGGCCTTCTCGACGCGCGGCGCGGCGGCCTGGATGCTGTCCTGCCACGCCTTCTCGACGCGCGGCTGGAGCCACTCGAGGAACGCCTCCACCTTGGGCGTGCCCCACTCCTTGGCGTGCACCGCGGCGTCCTTGGCCTGGTCCGCGAGCTGGGTCGCGGCGCTCTGCGCGGTCGCGGCGGCCTGCGCGGCCTGTTCCTTCAGCTTCTCGGTGTCGATCGACTCGAGCGTGTCCTTGACGGAGTCGCTCGCTGAGCGAGTACGGGTCATGCGTGCTCCCCGGGGTCGTCGTCCGACGGGACGAATGTGCGGATGCGATGCGTTTCCGCCCACTCTGCCACCACCCCGGCCACGCCGCGAGACATCGCCCCGGACGGGTCGGGCGCGGGTCTCGTGGGAAGATGGTGCCCATGTTCGCAACCCTCCACACGACCGCAGGTGACATCCGGATCGAGCTCCTGCCGAACCACGCCCCGAAGACGGTGGCGAACTTCGTCGGGCTCGCCCAGGGCACCACGACGTGGTCCGACCCCCGCACCGGCGCCGAGCGCACCGAGCCCTTCTACGACGGCCTGATCTTCCACCGCGTGATCCAGGACTTCATGATCCAGGGCGGCTGCCCGCTCGGGACCGGCACCGGCGGCCCCGGCTACACGTTCAACGACGAGATCCACCCCGAGCTCCAGTTCGACCGCCCGTACCTGCTGGCGATGGCGAACGCGGGCGTGCGCCGCAACCCGGTCACGGGCGAGGCCGAGGGCACCAACGGGTCGCAGTTCTTCATCTCGACGGTCCCCACGCCGTGGCTCAACGGCAAGCACACGATCTTCGGCGAGGTCGCGGACGACGAGTCCCGCGCCGTCGTCGACGCGATCAACGCGACGCCCACGCGTCCGGGCGACCGCCCGCAGGAGGACATCGTCATCACGTCCGTCACCATCGAGGACTGACCATCTCGGCGACACCTCCCGGGCCACCCGGCCCGCCGGCGTACGGGACGGCCGGACCGCACGACGGTCCCGCCGTCCCGCCGGTGTGCCCGCGGCACCCCGACCGCGTGTCGTACGTGCGCTGCCAGCGGTGCGGGCGCCCGGCGTGCCCCGAGTGCCAGCGACCGGCCGCGGTCGGCGTCCAGTGCGTCGACTGCGTGCGCGACGCCGCCCGCCAGGCGCCGACGCAGCGCACCGCGCTGGGTGGGAAGGTGCGCGGCGGGCCGCCCGTCGTGACGTTCACGATCATCGGCCTGTGCGTCGTGAGCTGGCTCCTCCAGCTCGTCACGGGCGGCACGTGGACGAACATGCTCGCGTTCGCGCCCTGGGTCGGCGAGCTGCAGCCCTACCGCTTCCTCACGGCGGCGTTCCTGCACTCGACGAGCCCCGTCCACATCCTCTTCAACATGTACGCCCTGTGGATCACGGGCCCGTTCCTCGAGCAGCAGCTCGGCCGGCTGCGCTTCACGGCGCTCTACCTGCTCTCCGCGCTCGGCGGCTCCGTCGGCTACCTGCTCCTCGCGGGGGGCCCGACGTCGGAGGCCTGGTACCAGCCCGTCGTCGGCGCCTCGGGCGCGGTGTTCGGCCTGTTCGGGGCGATCCTGCTCGTCCTGCGCCGGACCGGCCGCAACGCGATGCAGATCGTCGTGCTCATCGGCATCAACTTCGCGATCGGGCTGTTCTTCCCCGGCATCGCGTGGCAGGCCCACCTGGGCGGTCTCGTGGTGGGGCTCGCGCTCGGCGCCGCCTACGCCTACGCGCCGCGCGAGCGTCGCACCCTCGTGTCCGTGGGGGCGACGGTCGTCGTCGTGGTGGCGCTGGTCGCCGCCTCCTGGCTCACCTACGCCGCTGCGGACCAGTTCGGCCATCTCACCTGACGAGGCGGCCACAGGAGTTATCCCCAGGGTTACTCACAGGTGTGGAACTACACCGGTGTGAGGCCCGGCCCGACGGCACCGGGCGGGGCCCAGGCCCCGCCCGGCGTGCGGCTACTTCCAGCGCGTCGTGAGCGCGAAGCCCGCGATGATGAAGGCGAAGCCGACCCCCAGGTTCCACGCGCCGAGCGGCGGGACGGGGAGCTGCTTCGGACCGCTGAGGTAGAACAGCACGATCCACGCGAGCCCGACGAGCATGAGCCCGAGCATCGTGGGCACGAGCCAGCGCGGGTTGCCCGTCTCGGGCTTTGGCACGCTCGGCGGACGCTGCGGCTTGGGCTTCTTGCGCGACTTCGACTCGGGCACGAGGGTGGGCTCCTGTCCTGGTGGGGCTCGCTGCGCCGGCGCCGGGACGCACCGCGGGAGCGGACGCCTGCCGTCGTCGTGCAGGAACCGTGCATGGGTCGGGCGAAGGTCGTCGACGCGCCGCGAGGCTCTGCCGGAGCACAGGTCCGTCACGATCGTGGACGACGTTCGTCGACTAGCGTAGTGGGCGCACACAATAGGCACGGACACCGCGCGCGGAGGACGTGCCGCGAGGTGTGCCGCGCACGACCTCAGCACCACGCAGTCCACGACGCCGACGCACCACGCCGACGCACGACGCAGACCCGGTCGACGACCTCGTCCGCCCCCAGGAAGGAGACGGTCGCGTGAGCACCACGGACCCTGCCGCCACGGGCCCGGACGACCCCGCCGAGGGGCCGTCGTCCGCCCCGGGCGGCACGCCGCGCGCGCGTCGCGTGCGGTCCGCCGTGACCGTCGCGCTCGTCCTCGCGCTCGCCGGGGTCATGTTCACGGCGAACGCGCGCCTGGCGCGCGGCGACGAGTCCCGGCACCCGGAGAACCTCGCGCAGCTCGTCGACCGCGAGTCCGACCGCGTGGCCGACCTCGCGACGCAGGTCGACGCCCTGACGGCGGAGGTCGCGGGCCTGTCGCAGACCGGGGACGCGCCCACCGGCGTCGACCCCGACCTCGCGGCGCGCACCGCCGTCGCCGCGGGGACGACGCCCGTCCAGGGTGCCGGCGTCTCCGTGACGCTCGACGACGCGCCCCCCGAGGGCAGCTACCCGGCGGGGATCCGTCCCGACGACCTCGTCGTGCACCAGCAGGACATCCAGTCCGTCGTCAACGCGCTGTGGGCGGGCGGTGCCGAGGCGATGACGCTCCAGGGGCAGCGCGTCACGGCGACGTCGGCGTTCCGCTGCGCGGGCAACATCCTGCTGCTGCACGGCCGCGTCTACTCCCCGCCCTACGTCGTCGAGGCCGTGGGCGACCCCGAGGCCCTGCGCGACGCGCTCGACCGCTCGCCGGGCGTCCAGGTGTACAAGGAGTACGTCGACGCGGTGAACCTCGGCTGGTCGGTCGAGGACGAGAGCGACATCGAGATGCCGGGCTACCAGGGGGCGCTCGAGCTCCGCTACGCGCGCCCGTCCGACGCGGTGGCGTCGTGACTGCGACGAGCCCCGCACCGGCCCGGCACGCGGGGCACCGCGGCTCGGGTCGCGGGCCGGTGTCCGCCGTCGTGGGGGTGCTCGGCGAGCTGCTCATCACGCTGGGGATCCTGCTCGGCCTGTACGTCGTCTGGCAGCTCTGGTGGACGGACGTCCAGGCGGACCGCGTCCAGGCGCAGGTGCTCGAGGAGATCCAGGCGCCGACCCCGGACGCCGCGGACGTCGGCACGACGATCCTGCGCGACGACCCGCCCGTCCCCGCCGCGCCCGCGCTCGGCGAGGTGTGGGGCACGCTCTACGTGCCGCGCTGGGACGGCAAGATGATGCCGATCGCCGAGGGCACCGACAAGCGGTCGATCCTCGACCAGGCGATGGCCGGGCACTACCCCGAGACCGTCATGCCGGGCGCCGTCGGGAACTTCTCCCTCGCCGGGCACCGGCAGACGTACGGCAAGATCTTCCACGACGTCGAGGAGCTCGAGATCGGCGACCCGATCGTCGTCGAGGCCGACGGCACGTGGTACGTCTACCGCGTCGACCACATGCAGGCCGTGAAGCCCGACCAGGTCGAGGCGATCGCGCCCGTCCCGTGGCAGCCCGGCGTCGAGCCCACCGAGCGGTACCTCACGCTGACGACGTGCCACCCGATCGGCCTCAACTCGCTCGTCGCGCGGTACATCGTCAACGCGAAGTTCGACTACTGGATGCCCGTCGAGGACGGCACGCCGCCGGAGCTCGTCGGCCAGACCGCTCCCGCCGCCGAAGGAGGCTCGTGATGTACGGGGCGCTGTGGCGCGTGCTGCCCGGCCCGGCGTGGCTGCGGGTGCTGATCCTGCTCGTCCTCGCGGCCGCCGTCGTGCTCGCGTGCTTCGAGTGGCTGTTCCCGCTCGTGTCCGAGTACATGCCGTTCAACGACCCCAACATCCAGACCGACGCCGCCGGCGCAGCGTCCGTGGAGGCCCAGCGATGACCCACCCGACCCGCATCCTCGTCGTGGACAACTACGACTCGTTCGTCTACACGATCGTCGGCTACCTCGACCAGCTGGGCGCGCAGACCCTCGTCGTGCGCAACGACGCGGTGCCGGAGCCCGACGCCGACGGTCGCTTCCGCGACGTCGACGGCACCGTGTTCGACGGCGTCCTCGTCTCCCCCGGGCCCGGCACGCCGAAGGAGGCCGGGCAGAGCGAGCACGTGATCCGCACGTGCGCCGCGTCGCGCACGCCGATGCTCGGCGTGTGCCTGGGCCACCAGGCCCTCGCCGAGGTGTACGGCGCGACGGTCACGCACGCGCCCGAGCTCATGCACGGCAAGACGAGCCTCGTGGAGCACGAGGGCGAGGGCGTGCTCGCGGGCCTCCCCCTCCCGTTCACCGCGACGCGGTACCACTCGCTCGCCGTCGTGAGCGACACCGTGCCCGCGGAGCTCGAGGTGACGGCGACGACGGCCGGGGGCGTCATCATGGGCCTCCAGCACAAGGACCTGCCGCTGCACGGGGTCCAGTTCCACCCGGAGTCCGTGCTCACCGAGGGTGGCCATCGCCTGCTCGCGAACTGGCTCGAGGCGTGCGGCCTGGAGGGCGCCGTCGAGCGCTCCGCGGGCATGGCCCCGCTCGTGCGCCAGTAGCGAGCACCGCGCGGCGCCGGCCCCTCGGACGCCCCGCACGACGACAGGCCCTCACCTCCGTCGAGGTGAGGGCCTGTCGTCGTGGAGGGTCCGGGGGCGGTGGGTCAGCCCTCGCCGTCTCCGCCGTTGCCCCCGCCGTTCCCGTTCCCGCCGCCGTTGTTCCCGCCGCCGTTGTTCCCACCGTTGGACGGTCCGGGACCGGTCGAGACGATGAGCGACACCTGGGTGCCGACGGGGACCTCTGCCCCGCCGCGCGGGTCGGACCCGATCACGACGCCGGCCGGCCACTGGTCGGACTCCTGCGTCTGACGGGTGCCGACGTTCAGCTCGGCGCCACCGAGCGCGTCCTTCGCCTGGTCCTCGGTCATCCCGACGAGGTTCGACGGCACCGTCGTCGTCTCCGCCGCGCGCGGGATGGCGACCTTGAGGGTCACGGTCGACCCCTGCGGGACGCTGCCCGCGTTGGGCTGCTGCGAGAGCACCTGGTTCTCCGGCTCGTCGGACTCCTCCTCGCTGCGGTCGACCTTCAGGCCGAGCGCCTCGACGGTCGACTTCGCGGCGTCGAACTGCTGGCCCGTCACGTCCGGCAGCGCGACGAGGCCGCTCGACACGAACAGGTTGACCGTCGAGCCTGCCGGCACGGACTGGCCGGCGCCGGGGTCGGTCTTCGTCACCGCGCCCTTCGGGACGTCCGGCGAGTCCTCGGTGTTGACGTCGCCGACGTTGAGCCCGGCGTCGGAGAGGTACTGCCGGGCCTCCTCCTGCGTCTTGCCCTTGAGGTCCTGGATGGTGACGGCGTCGGGACCGGCCGAGAAGAAGGCGGTGACGGTCACCCCCAGCTCCTGGGTGGTGCCGCCGGCGGGGTCGGTCCGGGTGAACGTGCCCTCGGGCTCCGTGGAGTCCTGGTCGATCGCCTGCGCGTACTCGAAGCCCGCCTCGGTGATCCTCTGCTCGGCCTCCGCGGGCGTGACGCCCGCCGACAGCGTCGGGACGGTGCCGGTCGTCGGCTCGTCCTCGCCCTGGCTGTTGATGACGATCATCGTGATGATCGCGGCGAGCGCGAGCACGCCGATCGCGATGAGCGTCCACATGAGGCCCTTGCGGCTCTTGGGCTGCTCGTCGTCCTCGCCGGGCGGCTGCTCCCCCGGCGGGACGGCGGGTGCCGCGCTGGTCGCCCAGGGGTTCGCCGCCGCGGCGGCCGGTGCCATGACCTGCGTCGCGGACTCGACCATCGTCGGCTGGAGGTCGGCGGCCGCGGCGGCGGCACCGAGGCCGGCGGCGGCGGCCGCGACCCCGAGCGCCGGGGCCGTGATCGACCCGCCGCGCACGGCGTTCTCCAGGTCGGCGCGGAACTCGGCGGCGCTCGAGTAGCGCGCCGTGCGGTCCTTGGCGAGCGCCTTGAGGGTGATGCGGTCGAGCACCTCGGGCACGTCGGGAGCGATCGCGCTCGGCGTGGCGGGCGCCTCGCGCACGTGCTGGTAGGCCACCGCGACGGGCGAGTCGCCGATGAACGGCGGGCGCCCCGTGAGCAGCTCGTAGAGCAGGCAGCCGGTCGAGTACAGGTCGGAGCGCGCGTCGACCGTCTCGCCGCGCGCCTGCTCCGGGGAGAGGTACTGCGCGGTGCCGATGACGGCCTGCGTCTGGGTCATGGTGGCCGCGGAGTCGGCGACCGCGCGGGCGATGCCGAAGTCCATGACCTTCACCGCGCCCGTCGGCGTGATCATCACGTTAGCGGGCTTGATGTCGCGGTGGACGATCCCGGCGTGGTGCGAGTACTCGAGCGCCGCGAGGACGCCCGCCGTGATCTCGACCGCCTCGTCGATGGGCACGGCCTGGCCGTCGCGCAGGATGTCCCGCACGGTGTGGCCCTCGACGTACTCCATGACGATGAACGGGACGTGCACCGCGTTGCCGGTGGCGTCCTCGTGCACGTCCTCGCCCGTGTCGTAGACCGCGACGATGGCCGGGTGGTTCAGGGAGGCCGCCGCCTGCGCCTCGCGACGGAAGCGCGCGAGGAACGACGGGTCGCGCGCGAGGTCGGAGCGCAGGATCTTGATCGCGACGGTACGACCGAGGCGGTTGTCGTGCCCGATGTGCACCTCGGCCATGCCACCACGGCCGATGAGCTCACCGACCTGGTAGCGCCCGGCAAGCACTCGGGGAGCGTTGTCCACCACTCATTCGTCCTTCGGTGTCGTCGGAGCCGTGGGCGCGTCCGCCCACGGCACAGCTGGCGCAATCATCCCACCCGCGACCCTGCGGCCACGCGGGGAACACCACGATGTCGTCACGATGTCACCCGTCCGGGGAGCGTCTCGGCGTCGGGCACGGCGACCTCGACGGAGGTCTCCGCGCCCCGCACGGGGGCGGCGTCGCCGCCGTCGCCGTCCCGGTCCCCGAGCGTGGCGATCGTCGCGATCACCAGCACGAGCAGGAGGCCCAGGAGGGCGACGAGGGGCCAGGTCAGGCCGTTGGGCAGGCCTCCCAGGCGGCGGCCCGTCGTGGTCGACGTGCGGCGCCCCGCGGAGCGCGAGGGCACGGGTGCCGACTGCGACTGACGTCGCGCCTCGGCGCGGGTCGCCGGGGCGACGGGCTCGGCGCGCGTCGAGCCCCCGGGCGCGCCGGCCGGGCGCGTGCCCGCGCGGGTGGGCTGCGGCCGTCGTGAGGAGCGCGTCGGACCGTGCATCTCGCGGCGCGGCGGGTACGACCGCGGGGCGGCCGGGTCGTCCGCCGGGGCCGCGGGGACGGGGCGCTCCCACGGGAGGGCGGGGCCGGGCGCGGCGTCGTCCGGTGCGGGCGGCGCCGGGACGGGCTCGGCGGTCTCCGGGACCGTCCCGCCGTGCCGGCCGAGCGGGCGGACGCGGGTGGCGTCGTCGTCGGGCGGCCCGGGGGGCGTCGCGGCCGACGGCGGCACCTCCGCCTGCGCGGCGTGCGCGGCGCGACGCGGCTCGGGGGCGACCCACGGGTTCGCCGGGTCGGGCGCGTGCGGGTCGCGCACCGCGGCCGGGATGACGAGCGGCGTGATGACGGGTGCCGGGTCCGGCTCGGGCGCGGGGACGTCGTCGGCGGTGGTGCGGGCCCGGCGCGCGTGGCGCGTGGGGGCGGGCGCCCCCGTGCGTGCCGACCAGGGGTCGCTCGCGAGGCGCGCGGCGATGCCCTCGAAGACGCGTGCGAGCGCGTCGGCCGGGTGGGGCCGCGCCAGCGGGTCCTTGGCGAGCATGACCATGACGAGCTCGCCGAGCTCCGGGTCGACCGACGTCGGCAGCGGCGGCACCGGCTCGTTGACGTGCGCGACCGCGATGTCCACCGGCGTGGACCCCGTGAACGGGCGGTTCCCCGCGATGGACTCGTACGCGACGATGCCGAGCGCGTAGATGTCCGAGGCGCCGGTGGCGGCCTGGCCGACGGCCTGCTCGGGCGAGAGGTACTGGGCCGTGCCCATGACCATGCCCGTCGCGGTCATCGGGACCTGGTTGGCCGCGAGCGAGACCCCGAAGTCGGTGATCTTCACCGTGCCGGAGCGGTCGATGAGGATGTTCCCGGGCTTGACGTCCCGGTGCACGACGCCGGACAGGTGGGCGGCGTGCAGCGCCCGGGCGGTCTGCGCGAGGATCGGCAGGAGCCGCGCGGGCGGGAGCACCGGCTCGCGCTCCAGCAGGTCCGCCATGGGCTCGCCCACGACGAGCTCCATGACGAGGTACCCGGAGCCGTTGGTCTCGCCGTAGTCGTACATCTGCGCGATGTTGGGGTGCGAGAGCGCCGCGCTGTTGCGGGCCTCGGTGCGCAGGCGGTTGAGGAAGTCCTCGTTGCCGGCGTACTCGCTCCGCAGGACCTTGACCGCGACCTCGCGGCCGAGCGCGTCGTCGGCCGCGACCCACACCTCGCCCATGCCGCCGACGGCGATGCGCCGCACGAGGCGGTAGCGGTTGCCGAGCGTCAGCCCCCGGACCGGCTTCATCCGTTCAACACCGCCTCCATGACGGCGCGGGCGATCGGCGCGGCGATCGCGCCGCCCGTCGCCTCGTTGCCCATCGAGCCGCCGTTCTCGACGATGACCGCGACCGCGACCTGCGGGTCGTCGGCCGGGGCGAAGCTCGTGAACCACGCGTGCGGCGCGGCTTCGCCGCCCGTCTCGGCGGTGCCCGTCTTGCCCGCGACCTGCACGCCCGGGATCTGCGCGGACTTCCCGGAGCCGTTCTGCACGACGCCCACCATCATCTGGGTGAGCTGCTCGGCGGTCGACGGGGAGACCGAGGTGCGCAGACGGCGCGGCTCCGACTGCCGGACGACGTCGAGGTCGGGGTTGCGGATCGTCTCGACGGTGTACGGGGCCATCTGCACGCCGTCGTTCGCGATCGCGGCGGCGACCATCGCCATCTGGAGCGGCGTGACCTTGACCTCGCCCTGGCCGATGCCGGCGCGCGCGATCCCGGCGGCGTCGGCGCCCGGCGTGCCCTCGGCGGGGAAGCGGCTCGGCGTGACGTCCATGGGGATCTCGAGCGAGGCGTCGAAGCCGAAGTCCTCGGCCTGGTCGCGCATCGCGTCCTCGCCGAGGGTCATCGCCAGGTCGCCGAACGCGGTGTTGCACGAGATGCGCAGCGCGTCCGCGAGGGTCATCTCGCCCGTGGGCGAGCAGCGCGTGCCGCCGAAGTTCTTCATCGTCTGCGTCGACTGGGGGTACGGCAGCTCGTCCGGGGCCGGGATCACGGTCTCGGGCGTGTACTGCCCGCTCTCGAGCGCCGCGGCGGAGGTGACGATCTTGAACGTCGAGCCCGGCGGGTACGTGTTGCCGCGGATGGCCCGGTTCGACATCGGGTTGCCCTCGGCGTTGAGCAGCTCCTGGTAGCGCTGGCGCGCGAGGGCGGTGTCGTGCGTCGCGAGCTCGTTCGGGTCGTAGCTCGGCTTCGAGACGAGCGCGAGGACACGGCCCGTCTTCGGCTCGATCGCGACGACGGCGCCGCGCTGGTCACCCAGCGCGTCCCACGCGGCCTGCTGGGCCGCCGGGTCGATCGTCAGCTCGACGGACGCGCCCTGCGGCTGCTGCCCCGTGAAGAGCGCGCTCAGGCGGTCGAGCCACAGCGAGCTCGCCTCGCCGTTGAGGTAGTCGTTCTCCTTGTCCTCGATCTCCGTGCGCCCGTTGGTGAGCGACAGGAAGCCGGAGACGGGCGCGTAGAGCGGGCCGTTGGAGTACTGGCGCTGGAAGCCGAACGCGTCGTCCACCGGCGTCGAGGACGCGATGGCGTCACCCGCGACGACGATCGGGCCGCGGAACTTGTTGTACTCGCGGTAGATCGTGCGGGCGTTGCGCGAGTCGTTGTTGAGCGAGTCGGCCTGGACGAACTGGATGTACGTCGTCGACACCATGAGCGCGAGGAACATCACGAGGACGACGGTCGCGACGCGACGCAGGGGGACGTTCACCGGGCTCCTCCCCAGGGGTCACGGTCGGTCTCGGCACCCGCGTCCGGGCGCTGCACGACCTCGGTCCGCAGGTCGTCCGGGTGGTCGGGGACCTCCCCGGTGCGGCCGACGGCGGGCTGGACGCCCGTCGTCGCGCGCGCGGGGCCCGTGGACGGACCGGGGACGGCGGGCGCGCCGACCGTGGTGGGGGCGTCGTCGGGCAGGGCGCCCACGGCCGCGCCGCCGCCCACGACCGCGACCGGGTCGGAGTCGGTGCGGCTCCGCGCGCCGCCGGGCGCGACCTGCCCGCGCACGGGCAGGGAGGAGGGGCGCCGCGCGTCGTCCGATATGCGCAGGAGCAGCCCGACGACGAGCCAGTTCGCGAGGAGCGACGAACCGCCCTGGGCGACGAACGGCATGGTCAGGCCCGTGAGCGGGATGATCCGCGTGATCCCGCCGACCACGACGAAGAGCTGCCACGCCATGACGAACGCGAGACCGCCCGCGAGCAGCTTGCCGAACCCGTCGCGCACGCCGATCGCGGTGCGCAGGCCGCGCTCCACGAGGACGAGGTACGCGAGCAGGATGCCGATGAGCCCCGTGAGACCGAGCTCCTCGCCGAGCGACGCGTAGATGAAGTCGGAGAACGCGTACGGGACCGTGCGCGGGTAGCCCGCGCCCCAGCCCGTCCCGAAGAGCCCGCCGTTGCCGAGCGAGAACAGGCCGCCAACGAGCTGGCCCGAGCCACCCGGGCTGCGGCCGAAGATCTCCGGGTCGAACGGGTGCAGCCACACGTCGACGCGCGCCTGAACGTGCCCGAACGTCGACGCCGCGAGCACCGCGCCGACCGCGATGAGGAGCAGACCGATGACGACCCAGCTCACGCGCTCGGTCGCGATGTAGAGCATCGCGACGAACAGGCCGAAGAACAGGAGCGAGGTCCCGAGGTCGCGCTCGAACACGAGGATCGCGAGCGAGACGAGCCAGACGATGATGATCGGCCCGAGGTCGCGCAGGCGCGGGAGCTGGAGTCCGAGCACGCGGGGGCCGGCGAGCGCGAGCGTGTCGCGGTTCGTCACGAGGTAGCCCGCGAAGAAGATCGCGAACGCGACCTTCGCGAACTCGGCCGGCTGGAGCGAGAAGCCGAACAGGTTGATCCAGATCTGGGCGCCGTTGATGCGGGTGCCCAGGCCCGGGACGAGCGGCAGTGCGACGAGCACGATGCCCGCGATCATCGCGGTGTAGGTGTAGCGGCGCAGGGTCCGGTGGTCGCGCAGGAACCAGACGAGGGCGAACGCGCAGAGGATGCCGAGCGCCGTCCACTGGAGCTGGCGCGGCGCGAGGTCCTGGGTGCCACCCGTGACCTGCGAGCCCAGGTCCAGGCGGAAGATCATGGCCAGGCCGATGCCGTTGAGCGCGACGGCGATCGGCAGGATCACCGGGTCCGCGTACGGCGCCTTGAACCGCAGCAGCACGTGCGCGGCGCCCGCGAGCACGACCGTGCCGATGCTGTACACGTAGAAGCGCCCTGGGAGCTCGCCCGTGAGCTGCAGGCCCACGAGCGCGTACGCCCCGATGCCCAGCGCGAGCGCGAGGACGAGCAGACCGAGCTCCGCGCCCCGGCCGGGGCGCACCTCGGTGGTCTCCACCGTGGCCATCAGGCCCCCGAGCCGGCGCCGTCGGTGGGCGCGGGGGTCACGTCCGGCGCGTCGGCGTCCGGCGTCCCCGTCGTCGCGCCGTCGACGGTCCCGTCCGCGGGCGGTTCGGTCGAGCCGTCGGTCGCGGGGGTCTCGGTGGTGTCCTCCGTGGCCTCGGCGACCAGCCGCTCGGCGCGGGCGCGGGCGTCCTCGAGCGACTGCGCGGGGATCGTGGTCTCCAGGCGGTCGACGACGTAGCCCGGCAGCTCGTCGACGCGCGTCCCCGTGAGCTCGATCGGGGTCGACAGCGTGACGGGGCCCGCGTTCTCCGGGATGCCGCGGAACACCGCGACCTGGCCGTCGGCGACGCCCACGTAGTACTGCGACTGCGTCCAGCGGTAGCCCGCCCAGCCCGCGACGCCCAGGCCCGCGACCACGAGCAGGATCGCGACCACGGTGACCCAGCGCCGGGGCGCGCGACCGGGACGCACGTCGTCCTCGTCGTCGCCGGAGCCCTCGGGGGTGGTGCGACCCTCCGCGCCGTCCTCGTCCGCCGCGTCGGCGTCCGGGTCCTCGGCCGGGGCGGTCGCCTTCGTGCTCGCCATGAGCGCGGCCGCGCGGGCCGCCGGGCCGTCCGCGGCCGACGTCGGGGCGTCGCGGTCGATCGCCGCGGACCCGACGACCTGCGCGCCCGTGCCGGGGGCCCCGCCGTCGGGCAGGGCGTCGACGTCCACGACGTCCGCGACGACGACCGTCACGTTGTCCGTGCTGCCCGCGCGCAGCGCGAGCTGGAGCAGGTGGTCGGCGCACGCGTCGACGTCGTCCGTGTCGGCGAGCGTCTGCGCGATGGTCTCCTGGCTGACGAACCCGGACAGGCCGTCCGAGCACAGGAGCCAGCGGTCGCCCGGCTTCGCCTCGCGCACGGACATGTCCGGCGTGAGGTCGATGTCGAAGTCGCCCAGCACGCGCATGACGACGTTGCGCTGGGGGTGGGTCTCCGCCTCGTCCGCCGAGATGCGCCCCGTGTCGACGAGGTGCTGGACGAACGTGTGGTCGGTCGTGACCTGGTTCAGCTCGCCGTCGCGCAGCAGGTAGGCGCGCGAGTCGCCGAGGTGCGCCATGGCGAGCTTGTTGCCCGCGCGCAGGATCGCGGTGACGGTGGTGCCCATGCCGACCAGCTCGGGGTCGGTCACGCTGCGGTCCACGAGGTCCTGGCGGGCGTGGTCGATCGAGCGCTCGAGCTCGGCCAGCGCGTCGTCCGGGCCGTGCGACTCGCCGTCGAGCGGGGCGAGCGCGGCGATCGCGATGGACGACGCGACGTCGCCCCCCGCGTGGCCGCCCATGCCGTCCGCGACGACGAGCAGGTGCGGGCCCGCGTAGCCGGAGTCCTGGTTGTTGGAGCGCACGAGCCCGACGTCGGAGCGCGCGGCGTAGCGCAGGGCGATGTTCACTGCGGGCTACCTCTGCAGCTCGACGACGGACTGACCGATCCGCACCCGCGTCCCCGGGCCCAGGGGGGTGACCTGGGCGATCCGCTGGTCCTCGACGTAGGTGCCGTTCGTGGAGCCCAGGTCCTCGACGAACCAGGACCCGTGCTGCGGGAAGATGCGGGCGTGGCGCGACGACGAGTAGTCGTCGTCGAGGACGAGCGTGCAGCTCGGCGCGCGGCCGATGAGGATCGACGACGTCGTGAGCGGGATCGTCGTGCCGGTCAGCGGGCCGGCGGTGACGACGAGCCGCGACGGGCCCGCGGGCGCGGCGGGCCGCGAGGGCTCCGGCGCGGCCGGGGTGGGGCCCGACGTCGGGCGGGCGGCCGGGGCGGGGCCGCCCTTCTTGCCGCGGCGCGGCGTGATCTTCGTGCCGTACAGGTCCCGACGCAGCACCCCGATCGCGGAGAGCACGAACACCCAGAGCAGCACCAGGTAGCCCAGCCGGAGCAGGGTGAACGTGAGATCGGTCATGCGGGCCGGATCACCACTCCTCGTTGTCGGACGCGCCGGTCCAGAACATGATGCGGGTCCGGCCGATCGTCAGGGAGTTCCCGTCGAGCAGCGTCGCGGCCGGTACCTGGTGGCCCTCGACGAACAGCCCGTTCGTGGAGCCGAGGTCCGTCGCGATCACGCCCTCCGGGGTCACGCGGATCTCCAGGTGGCGCCGCGAGACGCCCGGGTCGTCGACGACGATGTCGGCCTCCGAGCCGCGGCCGATCACCGTGACCGGACCGGTGAGCAGGTAGCGCTGCCCGTCGATGTCGACGAGCGGGTGGCGCGTGCTCGGGGACGCCGTCGTGGCGGGGGCGACGTTGCCGCGCACGCTCGCCGAGCGGAGCTGGAAGCGGCCGACGTCGAGCGTGTCGTTCTGCTCGAAGCTCACGCTCACGGGGCCGACGAACGCGTAGTGCTGCGACGCGGCGTACTGGGTGACGTTCGACGCCAGCTCGTCGGCGAGCGTCTCCGCGCCCCACCCCTCGACCTGGCCGAAGTCGTCCACCGACAGCTCGATGGTGAACTCGTTGGGCACGACCGTGCGCTCGCGGTCGACGACGGCGGCGCGGTCGTCGACCTCGCGCCGCAGCGCGCTCGCGAGCTCGACGGGCTTGACCTCGCTGCGCCCGACCTTCGCGAACGCGTTGTTCACGACGCGCTCGACGCCCTTCTCGAAGCGGTCCAGGACTCCCATGCCACCTCCTCCCTCGTGCTCGCTCGTGCCGCGGCTCACGCCGCGCGGATCTCGTCTGCTCTGCCGGCGCCCTCCCCCGGTGGCCCCCGCGCACCCGCGTCCGGGCAGACTACCTAGATCGTATCGATCGCGTCGGACCAGCAGGCCCGTTTCGTCGGACGATTACCGGACGGATGTGGCGCTTTCGTGGTGGAGCGTGTGAACGTCGGGCGTCCGCTCCCCCGCCGAGCACGAGGTTGCCGTCGTCTCGCCGCTCTTCCCGGGAGCGACGACGTGCTCGATGGCGACGAAGGTCGTGGTCGGCGACGGGGCCACGCCGCGGTGCGTCCGGGTGGCGGGCGTCACGCAGGACGGCGCGGTGCCGGTCGGTCGCCCGCGCCGTGCTAGTCTTCTGCGGCACGCGCGAGTGGCGGAATAGGCAGACGCGCACGGTTCAGGTCCGTGTGCCCGAAAGGGCGTGGGGGTTCAACTCCCCCCTCGCGCACGTGACGAGGTCCCGGTCAGGTCTTCCCTGACCGGGACTTTCGCATTCCCGGCCCGTGCTCTTCCTCCAGGCGGCGCCTCCGGGGGTCGCCCCCGGTGACCACGCGTGGCCCGGCTCCCCCGCTCACGGCGCGAGCGCGCGCGGCACGGACGTGCCGTAGCCGTCGTGCCCCTCCACCACGCCCGGCACGCGCGACCTGTCGCGCGCTGCGGCGTCCCACACCTCCACGACCCAGTCGGCGGCGGTGTCGACGACGACGTCGCGCGCGTCGTACGGCTCGCGGCCGGGCGCCACGAGCGGCACGTCCGGGACGGGGCCGTCCTCGCCGTGCACGACCTCGAACAGCGTGCGGTGCGGCGCGATCGCGCGGTCGAGCACGACGGCGTCGGGGCCGTCGAGCGACACGACGACGTCGAACGTGCCCTCGCCGTCCTGGTCGGGGAAGACGGTGACGACGATCTCCTCCGCGCGGTCCGGGAGCGCGTCGACGACGGCGCGCAGGCGGCGCACGGCCTCCGGCGTCGCGGCGTCGAGGTGGCCTCGCACGAGGCGGGCGTGGGTCGCGGCGTCCATCGCGTCACCGTAGCGCCGGGAGAGGCCGCCGAGGCCAACCCTAGATCTGCTAGGGTCGTAACCCCTAGAACAACTAGGCATAGGAGCGTTATGCGTATCGACAAGGACCTCGTGGCCGCCTCGGCCACCCCGCTCGTGCTCGGGATCCTCGCCGACGGCGAGTCCTACGGCTACGCGATCCTCAAGCGCGTGGACGAGCTCTCGGGCGGCCGGATGCAGTGGACCGACGGCATGCTCTACCCGCTGCTGCACCGGCTGGAGCGCCTCGGGCTCGTCGAGGCGTCGTGGGGCACGTCCGACGTCGGCCGGCGTCGCAAGCACTACGCGATCACGGCCGCGGGGCGCGAGGCGCTCGTCGAGCGCCAGGCGCAGTGGGACGTCGTCGCGCACGCGCTCCAGCAGGTGTGGCGCTCCGCCCAGGACGGGCTGCAGAGCCCGCCGCGCGTCGCGGAGGGGTGGGCCTGATGGGCGCCGCGACCGCGCCGGCCGGCGCCGCGAGCCCCGGCCCGCACGCCGCGCTCGAGGCGCAGATCGACCAGTGGCGCGGGTACGTCCGGCGCCGGGAGGCGATCTCCGCGGCGGACGTCGACGAGATGGAGGACCACCTGCGCGAGCGGGTCGAGGACCTGCGCGCGACGGGCCTCGACGACGACGAGGCCTTCCTCGTCGCCGTGAAGCGCATGGGCACGCTCGACGACCTGTCGCGCGAGTTCGCGCAGGAGCACTCCGAGCGCCTGTGGAAGCAGCTCGTCCTCGTGGGCCAGCAGCCGGGCCGCACCCGCTCGTGGCGCGAGCTCGCGGTCGTGCTCGGGCTCGCCGTCGCGGTGGGCGTCACGGTCAAGGTGGCGACCGTGCTCCTGCCCTGGGAGACGGTCGGCCTCAACGTCGGGCTCCTCGTGCTGCCGTTCCTCACGGCCTACCTCGCGTGGAAGCGCCAGGTCACGCTGCGTGTCGTCGGCGCGCTCGTCGTGCCGTTCGTCGTGCTGGGCGTCGTGCTCAACGTGTACCCGTTCGCGCCCACGGACGCGACGTTCGTCCTCGCGGCGCTCGCCGCCCCGGTGACGCTGTGGTCCGTCGTCGGGCTCGCCTACGTGGGCGGGCGGTGGCGCTCGGACGCGCGTCGCATGGACTTCGTGCGGTTCACGGGCGAGCTCGCCGTGTACTACACGCTCATCGCGCTCGGGGGCGGGGTGCTGCTCGGCCTGACGATCGGGGTCTTCTCGCTCGCCGGCGTCGACCTCGAGCCCTACCTCGACACCTGGATCCTCACCCTGTGCGTCCCGGCGGCGCTCATCGTGGCCGCCTGGCTCGTCGAGGCCAAGCAGAACGTCGTCGAGAACATCGCGCCCGTGCTCACGCGCGTGTTCACGCCCCTGACGCTCGTCATGCTCCTCGCCGCGTTCGTCGTCCTCGCGACCGCGGGGAACCTCGCGGCCGTGGACCGTGAGCTGCTCATCCTCATGGACGCGATCCTCGTGCTCGTCCTGTGCCTGCTCCTCTACTCCGTCTCCGCGCGCGACCCGCTCGCGCCCGGCTCGTTCTTCGACGGGCTCCTGGTGGTCCTCGTCGGCGCGGCGCTCGCCGTCGACGCCGTCGCGCTCACCGCGATGCTCACGCGCATCGCCGAGTTCGGCGTGAGCCCCAACAAGGCGGCGGCGCTCGGGCTCAACCTCCTGCTGCTCGTCCACCTCGCGTGGTCGGCCGTGCTCGCGACGGCGTTCCTCCGCGGGCGCCGGCCGTTCGCCGACCTCGTCGCGTGGCAGACGCGCTTCCTCCCCGTCTACGCGGCGTGGGCGGCGGTCGTCGCCCTCGTGTTCCCGCCCGTGTTCGGCTTCGTCTGACCGACGGCGGTCGGCCGTCCCCGGGCGTAGCGTGACGGGATGGCCGACCGACCGTCCGGCGGGCCGGTCGACGACGACGTCGTCGGCTGGCTGCTCGACGCCGACCCGGCGCTGCGCTGGCAGGTGGAGCGCGACGTCGTGCACGCCCCGCCCTCCGTGTGGCGGGCGACGCGGGCGCGCGTCGCGACCGAGGGCTTCGGCGCCCGGCTCCTCGCGCTCCAGGACCCCGACGGGCAGTGGGCGGGCGGCGCGTACTTCCCCGCGGACGTCGGCGTGGACGGCGCGGCCGCGCCGGACGCCGAGGGCAGGCCCGAGGAGGGCCAGCCCTGGACCGCGACCACCTGGTCGCTCGTCGCGCTGCGCGAGTGGGGCCTCGACCCCGAGGTGCTCCGCGCGCGCCGCACGCCCGAGCTGTTGGCCGAGCACTGCCGCTGGGAGTACGACGACCTGCCCTACTGGGGCGGCGAGGTCGACTGGTGCATCAACGGGTACACGCTCGCCGCGGGCGCGTGGCTCGGCGTCGACGTGACGAGGCTGCTCCGCACCGTCCTCGACGGTCGGCTGCCCGACGGCGGGTGGAACTGCGCGTGGGTCGAGGGCGCGACCGTGTCGTCGTACCACTCGACGCTCAACGCGCTCAAGGGCCTCCTCGCCTACCAGGAGCACGCCGGGGCCACGGACGAGCTGCGCGCCGCGCGCCGCGCCGGCGAGGAGTACCTGCTCCGCCGCGGCCTGTTCCGCCGGCTCGGCACCGGCGAGCCCGTCGGGGACTGGGCGTTCCGCCTCGCCTACCCGTTCCGCTGGTACTACAGCGTGCTCAACGCGCTGGTCTACCTGCGCGCCGCGTCGCTGCTCGACGGCACGCCGCCGGACCCGCGCGCGGCGGACGCGGTCGAGCACGTCCGCCGCGCGCGGCGCCCGGACGGCACCTGGCTCCAGGGCCGGCGCCACCCGGGCCGCGTGTGGTTCGAGGTCGACGCCCCCGCGGGCGAGCCGTCCCGCTGGCTCACGTACCACGCGACCGTCGTCCTCGACTGGTGGGACGGTCAGGACGCGGGCGGCCCCGAGACGACCTCGGCGCCGTCGAGCACCGCGATGAGCTCGTCGAACCACTCGACGTAGCTCGCCCACGTGAACGGGCGCTTGTCGTCCCAGCCCACGACCTGCCCCGCCTGGACCGCGGGCAGGCCCGCGTACACGGGGTTCGCCGCCATGGCCTCGTCGGAGCCGGTGTAGCTGAGCACGACGTCCGCCGGGTAGTCCGGCACGCGCTCCCAGCTCAGCTCCGCCCAGGCCTGCTGGTCCTGCGGGCCGCCGATCGTGAAGCCCAGCTCCTCCAGCAGCGCGAGCTGGCCCAGGGTCCGCTGCCCGACCCACAGCTCCTCGGCCCCGTTGAGCGGCAGGATCGTCAGCGGCTTCTCCGCGGCGATCGCCCGCAGGGTGTCGAGGCGCTCGTCGAACGCGGCGCGCGCCTCCGCGACCTCCGGGGTGTCCGCGTCGCCGCCGAGCGCCTCCGCGAGCGACGCGTAGTCCTCGATCACCTCGACGACGGGCCGGCCGGAGAACTTCATCCCGACGAACGGCGCGACGGCGGTCGCCTCCTCGGTGATCTTGTCGTCCCACCACCGCCACGCCGTGCCGTCCTCCGTGCCGAACCCGATCACGAGGTCGGGGTCGAGCGCGAGCAGCTTCTCCAGGTTGAGCTCGGCGTCGGTGCCGACGACCTCCATCTCGTCGACCCGCGCGTTGCCGATCGACAGCGCCCCGGTGTCCGAGAAGCCGTACCCGAACACGCCGTCGGGCCGCACGCCGTAGTCCCACAGCGCGGCGGCCGAGTAGCCGTCGACGACGAGGCGGTCCGGCGCCTCGTCGAGCTCGTACGTCGTGCCGTGGCCCGAGGACGTCCACGACCAGCCGTCAGCGCTCGCGGACGGCTGGTCGTCCCCGGCGCCGTCGGAGCCCGCGTCGGTGCCCGGGGAGCACGCCGCGACGACGGCCGTGAGACCGAGCGCGAGCGTGGCCGCCGCGACCGTGCGCGCGGGCCGGCGCCGCGCACGGGGCGCGCCGGGCAGGGTGGACGAGAGACGGGTCGTGCGGGTCATGCGGTGCTCCTCCGACGAGGCGGTGCGGGCGAGCGCAGGACGGTGGGGGGCCGGTCGGGCGGGTGGTCCGACCGGGAGAACGGGGCCGCGTCAGGCGCGGCGGGGCCGGCCCTCGGGCACGACGAGCGGGGTGCCCGTCACGGGGTCGGCGATGATGCGGCACGGGAGGCCGAACACGTCCTCCACGAGCTCGGCCGTGACGACCTCGCCCGGCGCGCCCTCGGCGACGATCGCGCCGTCCTTCATGGCGATGAGGTGGGTCGCGTAGCGGCACGCGTGGTTGAGGTCGTGCAGGACGGCGACGAGCGTGTGCCCGCGGTCCCGGTTGAGGTCGGCGCACAGCTCGAGCAGCTCGATCTGGTGGGCGATGTCGAGGAACGTCGTCGGCTCGTCGAGCAGGAGGAGGGGCGTCTCCTGCGCGAGGACCATCGCGACCCACACGCGCTGGCGCTGGCCGCCGGACAGCTCGTCGACGAGCCGGCCCGAGAGGTCCGTGGTGCCGGTCGCGGCGAGCGCGGCGACCACGGCCGCCTCGTCCTCGCGGGACCACTGGCGCAGGAGCTTCTGGTGCGGGTAGCGCCCGCGCGCGACGAGGTCCGCGACGGTGATCCCCTCGGGCGCGATCGACGACTGCGGCAGGAGGCCGAGGCGGCGCGCGACCTCCTTGGCGGCGATGGACGAGATGGAGCGGCCGTCGAGCACGACCTCGCCCTGCGACGGCTTGAGCAGGCGCGACAGCGCCCGCAGCAGCGTCGACTTCCCGCACGCGTTCGGCCCGACGATCACCGTGAACGAGCCGTCGGGGATCGTCACGTCGAGCCCGGAGGAGATGACGCGGTCGTCGTAGCCGACGGTGATGCCGTCGGCGTGCAGGCGGTCGGCGGCGGGGGCCGAAGCACGGTCGGCGGTGCCGGGTGCGGCCGCGTCGTGAGGGGCGTCCGCGAGCTGGGTGGGTGCCACCGGGGTCCTTCCGGTCTGCGGGGTCGGGGTCACTTGCGGGCCTCGCGGACGAGGAGCCAGACGAGGTAGGCGCCGCCGACGCTCACGGTGACGACGCCGACGGGCAGCTGGGTCGGCGCGAACGCGCGCTGCGCGACGAGGTCGCTCGCGGCCAGGAGCACCGCGCCCATGCACGCGGCGGGCAGGATGCGCACGCCCGCGCTGCCCGTGAGGCGGCGCGCGAGCTGGGGTGCGGCGAGCGCGACGAACGCGATCGGGCCGGCCGCCGCGGTGACGAGCGCGGTGAGTGCGACACCGAGGACGACGAGCGCGAGCCGCACCCGCTCGCTGCGCAGGCCCAGGGCGGCCGCGGCGTCGTCCCCGAGCTCGAGCAGGCCCATGCGCGGGGCGAGCCACACGAGCGGCAGGGCCAGGAGCACGGCCAGCACGCACGCGGGGACCGCCTGCGCCCACGTCATGCCGTTGAGCGACCCCGCGCCCCACACGGCGGCGGCCATCGCCGTCTCGAGGTCGGCCTTGACGATGAGCCACTGGTTGGCGGACGCGAGCATCGCCGACACCGCGATGCCGACGATGATGAGGCGGAACCCCTGCACGCCGCGCCGGTAGGCGAGGACGTACACGACGCCTGCGGTGACGACCCCGCCGACGAGCGCGCCCGCCGCGACCCCGACGTACCCGCCGCCGAGCAGCATGATGACGACGAGGGCCCCGGTGTACGCGCCCGTGTTGAAGCCGATGACGTCGGGGCTGCCGAGCGGGTTGCGCGTGAGCGACTGGAAGATGGCACCGCTCGCGCCGAGCGCCGCGCCGAGCACGAGCGCCATGAGCGCGCGCGGGAGGCGCCACTCGACGACGACCATGTGCACCGGGCCGTCGGCCGCGCCGACGAGCGCCTGGAGCACCTGCGGCACGGTGAGCGGGTAGTCGCCGGTGGTGAGCGCGACCACGCCGACGGCCAGCGCGACGAGCAGGAGCGCCCCGCACGTCGCTAGCGTGCGCAGGTCGAGCCGCAGGCTCACGCCCCGGCCGCGCACGACGCGCGTCGGGCGGCCGAAGTCGACGCGCCGGTCCGGACCGGGCGCCTCGGCCGGGAGGCGGTCCTGCACCGGGGCGCTCACAGCCCGCTCGCCTTCGAGCGGCGCACGAGCGCGATGAGGACCGGGGCACCGACGAAGGCCGTGACGATCCCGACCTGGAGCTCGCCCGGCATGACGACGACCCGGCCGACGACGTCGGACACGAGCAGCAGGACGGGCGCGAGCACCGCCGAGTACGGGAGGATCCAGCGCTGGTCCGGGCCGACCGTCCACCGCGCGACGTGCGGCACCATGAGGCCGACGAACGCGATGGGCCCGGCCGCGGCCGTCGCCGCGCCGCACAGGAGCATGACCGCGACGCCGACGAGCACGCGTGTGCGCCCCACGTGCGCGCCGAGCGAGCTCGCGAGGTCGTCGCCGAGCGCGACGGTGTTGAGCGGGCGCGCGACGACGAGCGCGATGACGAGCCCGATCACGACGAACGGCGCGATCGTCCCCGCCATCTCCATCGTGCGGCCCGCGAGCGAGCCGGCGCCCCAGAAGCGCATGCGGTCGAACGCCGCCGGGTCGAGCAGGGTGATGCCCTGCGAGACACCGCCGAGCACCGCGCCCAGCGCGACGCCCGCGAGCGTCAGGCGCACGGGCGTCGCTCCCCCGCGGCCCTGCGACCCGATGGCGTACACCGCGACGGTCGCGACGACGGCGCCCGCGAACGCGAACCAGATGAACGACCCGATGTCCGTGAGCCCGAGGAACGCGACGGCGAGCACGACGGCGAACGCGGCGCCCGCGTTGACCCCGAGGATGCCCGGGTCGGCCAGGGGGTTGCGCGTCATGGCCTGGATGAGGGCGCCCGAGACGCCGAGCGCGGTGCCGACGAGCAGCCCGACGACCGTCCGCGGGAGGCGCAGGTCGCGGATGATCACGTGGTCGCCCGAGCCGTCGTAGCCGGTGAGGGCGTCCCAGACCGTGCCGAGCGGGACCGGCTTCGAGCCGACGACGAGGCTCAGCACGATCGCGAGCACGAGGACCGCGAGGGCGACGACGAGCCCGACGCTGCGCCCCGCGTTCGTGCGGGCGACCCCGGCCGGACGGTCGGCGGGGTCGGTCCCGGCCGGTGCCGTGCCGCCGGGGACGTCGGCCGTCGTGGCGGCGGTCGCGGGCGAGGTCATGGTGCTCGGATCTGCTCGGGGGCGCTCGGCCCGGCGGGTCATCACTAGTGAGGTTACCCTCACCTTAATTCACGCCCCGGAGGGTCCGGCAAGATCGTCCGCGAACCCGGTGGAGTGACCCCGCTCACCGTCGGTGCCGGAGGGGGTTGCCGGTCCGCGAGCGGCGTGTGCGAGAGTGGCCGCATGACCTCGCACGTCCCCGTCGCCGCCGACCACGTCGTCACCGTCGACGACCAGGGCCGCCGGACCGGCACCTTCGAGCGCGCCGCGGTCCACACGACCGAGACGCCCCTGCACCTCGCCTTCTCCTGCTACGTGCTCGACGACGCGGGCCGCCTGCTCCTCACGCGGCGCGCCCTCGCGAAGCGCACGTGGCCCGGCGTGTGGACCAACTCGTTCTGCGGGCACCCGCGCTGGACGGAGTCGACCGAGGAGTCCATCGTCCGCCACGCGCGGCACGAGCTCGGGCTCGAGATCGCGGACCTGGAGGTCGCGGTCCCCGGCTTCCGCTACCGGGCCGTCGACGCGTCGGGCGTCGTGGAGAACGAGATCTGCCCCGTCTACGCCGCCCGTGCCGCCGGCCCGGTCGAGGCGAACCCCGACGAGGTGATGGAGCTCGCCTGGGCCGACCCGCGGGACGTCGCGCGCGGGGTCGCCGCCACGCCGTGGGCGTTCAGCCCGTGGATGGTGCTCCAGGTCGGGGCGCTGGGCGGCGCGAGCACGGCCGGCGACGGCCCGACGGCGCCCCTCGCCGCGGCCTTCGGTCCCGCCTCCGCCTGACCGCGCCGGGGAGTCAGACGCGCCGGAGCTGCGCGCGGCGGAACCGCTCGGGGATGCCCAGGTGGTCGGCGTCCTCGGCGGTCGAGCGCAGCCGCCGCGGCGGGAGCGCGTGCGGGAGGACCGCGTCGGCGCCGGGGACCCGCGCGTCGTGCATCGCGGCGGCGAGTGCGTGCACCAGGGGCGCCTGCCGGGACGGCCGCCGCGTCGAGAAGACCCACAGGTCGAAGCCGGGGGCGGTCGCGAGGTCGACGGGCTGGCCCTGCGCCCACGCGTGCCGCGCGACGACCGGCGACACCGCCAGGAACGTGACCGGCCGGCGCGACCAGAGCACCGTGCGGGACGCGCCGCTCACGCCGCGGTCGGCCAGGAGGAGCCCGATCGTGCGCTGGTTGCCCACGACGGCGGACACCGTGCGGGGGTCGATCCCCGACCACGGGATCACCGTGGGGCGCAGGAACGGCGCGAACGAGCCCACGACGATGCCGCCGTCGAGCACGAGCAGCTTCTCCGAGCCGAGGAACCACAGCAGGACGCCGAGCACCGCGGCGACGGCCACGAGGAGGGCGGCCGCGGCGACGACCTCGCCGTCGGCCAGGCTGGCGACCGGCGCGAGCAGCACGAGCACGAGGACCACGGCCCACGCGGGGCCGTTCGGCGTCGCGGCCTCGACGTGCCGGAGGCGGCCGAGGCGCGACGCGTCGGCCCAGTGGCGCACCTTGCGCGTCGCGCGGTCGCCGGTCGGTGCGGCCGTCATCGGCCGAGCAGCTCGGCGGGGAGGCGGCGCAGCGTCGCGGGCCCGACCTCCGACAGCTCGAGCGTGACGGGCGCGCCGTCGGGGCCGTGCTCGCCGCCGCGCACGACGTACACGCCGTCCGGCGTCGCGTAGACGCTCACCCGGACGAGGGTGTCCGAGCCTGCGCGCACCGCGCCGAGCACCGTGACGGCGACCGCTCCGGAGAGCTCGGGCGACGTGCGGGCCTCCGCGGCGAACTGCTCGGTCGTGAAGGTGCGGGCGCGGCCGTCGAGCACGGCCTTCGCCGCGGGGTCGAGGAACACCGCGAGGCGCCCCGCGAGCTCGGCGAGCGGGTAGACGCTGAAGGAGTGGTGGCCGCTCGGCCCGACCTCCTCCTCGAGCACCCGGTCCTCGTCGTGCAGGTAGACGTACACCCAGTGCTTGCCGAGCGCCGTCGTGCGGTCCGCGGACAGGATCGCCGACGCCGTGCGGCGCAGCACGAGCGGGCCCGTCACCTCGGGGACCGCGTCGATCCCGACCTGCGGCTCGCCGCCCGGCCCAGGCGGGCGTTCCTCGTCCGACGGCACCACGAGACCCCGCGCGAGCAGCGACCGCAGGGCCACGCGCCCGACCAGCGTGCGGTCCGCGCCCTCCTGCGCGTCGAGCCAGGGCAGCGGGACGAGCTGCGGGTTCTGGAGGCCGTCGAGGATCGCGACCTCCTCGTCCGTGAGCGTGACGACGTGCGTCACCTCGCCCGAGGCCGCGCGCGCGAGCGTCTGCTCGGCGGCCGCGATGTCGGCCGCGGACCACTGCATGGTCGGCTGCTGGGTCACGAGAAGAGGCCTCCGATGAAGTCGCCGGCGGCGGAGAGCCCGTCGCCGATCGCGTCACCGACGTCGGACGCGACGTCGCCGATGGTATCGGCCGCGTCCCCGACGAAGCTCGTGACGTCGTTCCAGCCGTCCGCGAGGTACGGGCCCGGGTCCGAGAAGAACCCCGTGATCGAGTCCCAGTTGTCGTAGACGAGGTTGCCGAGCGCCCAGACGCCCGCGACCGCCGCCGCGCCCGCGACGACCGCGATGCCGACCGGGTTGGTGAGGAGCCCCGCCGCGATCGCCATGGTGCCCGCGCCGCCGATCACGGACAGGACGCCCATGCCGCGGTCGACGCCGCCGCGCACGCCGTCGTACTGGGTGTTGACGATCTGGTTGATGCCGCCGACCACGCCGGCCGCGCCGCCCGCGAAGCCCATGAACCGGGAGAACGTCGTGGCGCGCCCGAGCACGCTCAGCGCGTCCCCGACCGCCATCCCGCGCGTGAGCTGCAGGGCGCTCGCGGCCGCGGGCGACAGCGCCGCGAGCCGGCTCGCGTCGAGGAAGCCGCGCGCGGCGAGGAACGTGCGGTACGCGATCCACGCGCCGCTCCCCGCCCCCCACGCGGACAGCGCGGTGTCGCCGACGTCCCAGATCGAGCCGTCGAGCGGGTCGCCCGCGCCGGGAGGACCGCCGCCGGGGCCGGTCGGCACGCCGGGCCCGGGGACGCCCGGGGACGGGATGGACCCGCCCTCGGTGCTCGTCGCGAACTGCTGGTCGGCGTGGCGCAGGACGGCCTGCGACGCCTCGGAGAGCGTCTGGCTCACGCCGCGCAGCAGCGCGACGGACGTGCCGGTCCACTCGCTGCGGAACTGGTCGGCGTCGCCGCCCTGCCAGCGGCCCGCCGCCTCGACGAGGCCGCTGACCTCGGACGTCGTGCTCACGAGCTGGTCGGAGGCGGACCGCAGCGACTGCGCCAGCCTCCGCAGCTCGTTGACGTCCGCGCCCCACATACCGCTCACGTCGTCCTCGTCCCCTCGTCGGTCGTCCGGCCCGCCGGCACCCGGTGTCCGGGACGCGCGAGGCGGGCACCGGGGAGGCTACCGTGCCCGCCGTCGTGCGGGCGATGGGGAGTCCTCCCCGTCGGGTCGTGGCGCGCCCGCGCCCGCGCACCGCTCGCGTTCGGCTCCGGCGCCCGGGCGGGTGACAATCGACCCATGCCTGACGCGGTACCCGACACCCCCGCCACCCCCGACCGCGCGAGCGAGGCGCCGGTGCCCGCCCGGGACGCCTCGTTCGAGGAGCACGTCGCGTGGGCCCGCGCGGTCCCGGTCGTCGGGTTCGACCTCTCCCCCGTGGCGGGCCGCGTCGTCGAGGACCCGCTGCCGTGGGACTACGTCGCGCTCGCGCGCGAGCTCGTCGCGAGCGGGCGCGGGCCGGTGCTCGACCTCGGCACGGGCGGCGGCGAGCTCCTCTCCACGCTCGGCCCGTTCCCCGTGGGCTCCGCGGCCACCGAGGGCTGGGCCCCGAACCTCCCGGTGGCCCGACGGCGGCTCGAGCCCCTCGGCGTCGAGGTGCGGCCCGTGGAGGGCGACGACGAGCAGCTCCTGCCGTTCTTCGACGGCCAGTTCGCGGTCGTCCTCGACCGGCACGAGGAGTTCGACCCGGACGAGGTGCTCCGCGTGCTGGAGCCGGGCGGCGTCTTCCTCACGCAGCAGGCCGACTCGCGCGACGGCGTGCGCCTGAGCACCGCGCTCGGCGCCGAGCCGGCGTGGGACCCGGACTCGGTCACGCTCGACGCCGCGGTCGAGGTGCTCCGCGAGGCCGGGTTCGTGGTCGACGCCGCGCGCGAGCACGAGGGCCTGCGCCGGTTCCGCGACCTGTCCGCCCTGCTCTGGTACCTGCGGCTCATGGCCTGGCAGGTGCCGGAGCTCGCGTCGCTCTCGCCCGAGGCGGTCGCGCGCTACGAGGCGCCCCTGCGCGCCCTGCACCTGCACCTCGCCGCAGGCCACGAGTTCGTCGACGAGGCGCCGCGCTTCCTCGTCGTCGCGCGCAAGCCCTTCTGACGCCCGCGCCGCCTCACGGGTGGCGCGTTGTTGGCGCGGTGGTGGCGAGGGCCCGGGTCACGGGGGCGGGCCCGGGCGGGGTGGGGCCGTGGAGTCGCGCACGACGAGCACGTGGTCGGTGCGCTTGCGGCGGGGCCGGGCCGACGGCGGCCGCAGCGCCATCTCGAACGCGGCGGCACCCATTTCGCTCATCGGCAGGCGCACGGTCGTCAGCGCGGGCGCGAGGTCCTGCGCGACCTGGATGTCGTCGAACCCGGTGACCGACATGTCGCGCGGCACGACGACGCCGCGCTCGCGCAAGAGCGACAGCACGCCCGTGGCCATCGCGTCGTTGAGCGCGAGGATCGCCGTCGTGCCGGGGGCCTCGTCGAGGATGCGCGCGGTGGCGTCCCGGCCGCCCTCGCGCGTGAACGGCGCGTGCACGACGACCAGGTCGTCCGGGTCGAGGCCGTGCGCCGCGACGGCGGCCCGGATGCCGGCGGTGCGGTCGGTGACGGTCGTCAGGCGCTCGGGCCCGGCGGCGATCGCGAGGCGCCGGTGGCCGAGGCCGAGCACGTGCTCGGTGAGGGTCGCGGCGGCCGCCTCGCTGTCGGGCAGCACGGCGTCGCTGGGCAGGTGGTGCCGCCCGATGACGACGACGCGCCCCCCGGCCTCCTCGAACGCCTCGAGCTCGCGCGCGGCGTCGGCCTCCATCGCGGGCTCGACGTACCCGGACCCGGCGACGAGGATCGCGCCCACGCGGTGCGCGCGCATGAGACGGATCTGCGTGACCTCGGCGCTGGGCTCGCGCTCGGTGTGGCTGATCTGCACGCTCCAGCCGTGCTCGGTCGCGACGCGCACGACGCCGCTCGCGATCTCGGAGAAGTAGGGGTCGCCGATCTCGTAGACGAGCAGGCCCGCGACCGACGTCGTGCCCCCCGCGAGCGTGCGGGCGTGCGGGTTGGCGATGTAGCCCATCTGCGTGGCCACCTCGCGGACGTGCTCGGCCAGCACCTCCGACACGCCGTCGCTGCCGGACAGCGCGCGCGACGCGGTCGCGAGGGACACGCCTGCCCGCTCGGCGACGTCCACCAGCCGCAGCGCGCTCCGGCCCTTCGTGGCCCGACCCTCTCGACGCACCCCTGCTCCGCTCGTCCGTGCGTCGCCCGGTCGGCGACCCGAGGGCCCTCCCCGACGTGACGCTTGCCACATCCGCTGTCCGCACCGTACTCTAGCGGAAGCGCTTACGAAAGCGCTTTCGCAATGCAGCGGTCTCGTACGGAGCAATACGGCCTCAGGTCTTCACTACGACGAAGTAGGGAGAGTCACGTCCATGCATTCTCGGTCGACTCCACGGATGTCCACCCGCCCCCGCGCACGCCGTGCGCTCGCCCTCGTGGCCGGGGCGTCCGCAGCGGCGCTCGTCCTCACGGCGTGCTCCGGCGGGTCCGACGGCGGGGGCGGAGGCGGTGGCGCGGACGACCCGATCGTCGTCGGCATCTCCCTCCCCCTCACCGGCGACTTCTCCGAGCCCGGCAAGGGGGTCCAGCGCGGCTACGAGGCCTGGGCCCGGTTCGTCAACGAGGACGGCGGCCTCCTCGGTCGTCAGGTCGAGCTGAAGATCCTCGACGACCAGTCCAACGCGGACCGCGTCGTGCAGGACTACGAGGCGCTCATCGCGCAGGACGAGGTCGACCTCGTCTTCGGCCCGTTCTCCACGCGACTCGTGGTGCCGAGCGCCCGCGTCGCCGAGGAGTACGGGATGCTCTTCGTCGAGCCGGCCGGCGCCGCGAACGAGGTGTTCGAGCAGGGCTTCGAGAACCTCTTCTACGCCGCCCCGGCCGTCGCGGACGACCACTACAACTACCTCGCCGACCACATCCTCGACATGCCCGAGGCCGAGCGGCCGCAGACGGTCGCCGTCGCCGCGATGGACGACCCGTTCGCCCAGGGCACGGCGTACGGCCTGCGCGACAAGCTCGCCGACGCCGGGCTCGACATCGTGGTGGACGAGGTCTACCCGCCCAACACGACGGACTTCTCCTCGATCGCCGCGAAGATCAACGACTCCGGCGCGGACATGGTCATCGGCGGCACGCAGTACCAGGACGCGGTGAACCTCATCGTCGCGCTGCAGCAGCTCAACTATCAGCCGATGCTCGCCGCGTTCTCGACCGCGCCGACCAACCCCGAGTTCTCCGCCGCGATCGGCGCGAAGACCGAGGGCATCCTCTCGCCCACGGGCTACACGGAGACCGCGAGCTGGCCCTCGAACGTCGACTTCGTCGAGCGGTACACGGAGCTGCACGGCAACCCGCCCGGCGAGGACGAGGCCAACGCGTACACGACCGGCCAGGTCGTCGCCGCCGCGGTCGAGGCCGTCGGGTGCGCCGAGCAGGGCGAGTGCCAGCAGGAGCTCGTCTCGTGGCTCCGGGACAACGAGGTCGAGACCGTGGTCGGGCCGCTGACGTGGGACGAGACGGGCAAGCCGCAGGGCGCCCACCTCATCCAGCAGTACGTCGGCGGCGAGATCCAGATCGTTCTCCCGCAGGACGCGAAGGAAGCCGACTTCGTCTTTCCCAAGCCGGCCTGGTGATCGCCTCGTGACGGGAACCCTGCTCTTCCAGAGCCTCGTGCTCGGCGTGCTGCTGGGAGGGCTCTACGCCCTCCTGGCAGCGGGCCTCACCCTGTACTTCGGCGTGATGCGCGTCGTGATGATCGCCCACTCGGCGTTCCTCATCCTCGCCGCGTACCTCGCCTGGTTCTTCAACCAGCAGACCGGCATGGACCCCCTGCTGTCGCTCGTGGTCACCGTGCCGCTGTTCTTCCTCGTCGGTGTCGGGATGCAGCGCCTGCTCATCACGCGCCTGCGGCCCGCGACGCTCACGATGATGTCGGTCCTCCTCACGTTCGCCGTCGCGCTCTTCATCGAGGGCATGATCGGCTTCGTCTGGAGCGGCACGCAGCGGCGCATCCAGCTCCCGTACTCGGGCGCGAGCATCGAGTTCTTCGGCGCGCGGATCGCCGTCGTGAAGCTCGTGGCCTTCGCGCTCGCGGCGCTGTCCCTCGCGCTGCTCTACCTGCTCATGAAGCACAGCCGGTTCGGCCAGGCGCTGCGCGCGACGATCCAGCACCGCGAGGCCGCGCAGCTCGTCGGCATCAAGACCGACCGCGTCGCCGGCTACGGCTTCGGCCTCGGCCTCGCGACCGCCGCCATCGGCGGGACCGCGCTGTCGCTCGACGCGACGATCTACCCGTCGCTGCACTGGCACTGGATCGGCCCGCTCATGGCGATCATCGTCGTCGGCGGCCTGGGGTCCATCCCGGGCGCCGCGATCGCCGCCATGGTCCTCGGCATCGGCCAGAGCCTGCTCCAGGTGCCGCTCGGCACCACGTGGGCGCAGACCATCTTCTACGTCGCGCTCTTCGCGACGCTGATGCTGCGGCCCCAGGGATTCTTCGGAGGTCGCCTTGCCCAACGCTTCTGACACCCGTCCCGCGAGCCGCCGCGGTGCCGCCGCCGCCCGCCCGGTGCCCGACGGCGCGGCTGCTCCCTCCGCCCCCGGCGCACCTGCCGCTCGGCGCCCGTGGGCCCGCGTGGCCCGCCTCGCGGCGCTCGCCGTCGGCGTCGTGCTCGTCCTCGCCTTCCCGGCTCTGGCCCCCAACGCCTACATCCTCTCCGCCGGCATCGTCGTCGCGAGCTACGCGTGCACCGCCACCGCCTGGAACTTCATGGGCGGGTTCACCGGCTACGTCTCGCTCGGGCACGCCGCGTTCTTCGGGCTCGGCGCCTACGGGACCGGTCTGCTCATCCGCGACGTCGGCCTCCCGAGCTTCGTCGCCTGGCTCGTCGCAGGCGCGCTCGTCCTGCTCGTCACCATCCCCGTGGGGATCGCGGCGCTGCGCGTGCGCGGCGCGTCGTTCGTCATCGTGTCGATCTCGTTCGTGCTCATCCTGCTGCTCGTCTTCCAGGCGTGGGGGTCCTTCACGGGCGGGTCCGACGGCCTCGTCGTCCCGCGCCCGTTCCCCGACCTGCTGCGGCCCGAGCACCACCGCACGTTCTTCTACCTGTTCGCGGCGCTGCTCGCCGTCATGCTCGTCGCGTGGTGGGCGATCGACCGCTCGCGCTTCGGCACCGGGCTCAAGGCGATCCGCGAGGACGAGGACAAGGCCCAGGCGCTCGGCGTCCCGACGCGCAACTACAAGCTCGTCGCGTACGTCGTCTCGGCGACGTTCACCGGCCTCGCGGGCGGCATGTACGCCCTGTGGTTCGGCGACCTCGACCCGATCTTCCAGTTCTCCATCATGCTCGGCTCCTACATGGTCCTGATGGCCCTGTTCGGAGGCGTCCGGCACCTCTTCGGCCCGCTCCTCGGTGCCGTCGTCGTGGGCACCGGCCTGGAGTACTTCAAGCTCGAGTTCGGCGACACCCAGTTCCACCTCGTCGCCACGGCCCTGCTGCTCGGCGTCGTCGTGCTCTTCATGCCCGACGGGATCATCCCCGCCGCCCAGGCGCTCGTGAAGCGCTTCGGCCCGCAGGACTCCTCGATCCGCGAGATGACGGCCGCCGAGCTCCTCGAGCGCAACCGTGCCGCAGCCGACCCCACCACGTCCGCGGGCGCCGCGACCGCCGGGCCGGCCACCGCCGTCGGGCAGGACGGGCGGCACGGGGACGGCGAGCCGAGGGCAGAGGGCACGGGAGAGGAGAAGGACCGATGACCACGACCACCACCCCGCCGACGACCCGCAACCTCGAGACCGTCGGCCTCACCAAGTCGTTCGGGGGCGTCCACGCCGTGCGCGACGCCACGGTCACGTTCCACCACGGCAGGATCAACGCACTCATCGGGCCCAACGGCTCGGGCAAGACGACGTTCTTCAACTGCGTGACGGGCATGATCAAGCCGGACTCCGGCACGGTCACGTTCCGCGGCGAGGACATCACGCGGCGTGCGCCGCACAAGATCGCGCGCGCCGGGATCGGGCGCAGCTTCCAGCTCTGCCGCGTGTTCCCCCGCATGACCGTCCTGGAGAACATGCTCGTCGCGGTGCGGCGCACGAAGGTGCGCGAGCTGCTCGCCGGGGCGCGCAACCCGGAGGAGATCGACAAGGCGCGCGCGCTGCTCGTGCGCGTCGGCATCGACCACCTGGAGGACGTCGAGGCGCGCAACCTGTCCTACGGGCAGCAGAAGCTCCTCGAGCTCGCGGGCGTCCTCATGGGCGACCCGGACACGATCATGCTCGACGAGCCGGCGGGCGGCGTGAACCCGGCGCTCATCGGGCGCATCGGGACGCTCGTGCAGGAGCTCAACGCCGAGGGCAAGACGTTCCTCGTCGTCGAGCACAACATGGACATGGTCATGAGCCTGTCCCACCACGTCATCGTGTTCGACCGGGGCCGGCCCATCGCCGAGGGGACCCCCGCCGTCGTGCAAGCCGACCCGCGAGTGCTGGAGGCCTACCTTGGTGTCTGACCCGACCCCCGGGACGGGGGCGAAGCAGGAGTACCTCCTCGAGCTGGACGACGTCCAGGCCGGGTACGGGCGCGCCGCGATGGTGCTGCGCGGGCTGACCATCAAGGTCCCCGCGTCGACGGTCGTGTGCCTCGTCGGACCGAACGGCGCGGGCAAGTCGACGGTGCTCAAGGTCGCGAGCGGGCTGCTCAAGCCGCGCTCGGGACGCATCCTCGTCGGCGGGCGCGACGTCACGGGCCAGGGGCCGCAGGAGATGCTCTCCTCCGGCCTGGCCCACGTGCTCCAGGGGCACAGCGTGTTCCGCGAGATGACCGTCGCGGAGAACGTGCTCCTCGGCGCGTACACGCTGCGCGACAAGGAGAAGGTCGCGGAGCGCGTGGCGTTCGTGCAGAACCTCTTCCCCGTCGTGGGCGAGCGGTGGAAGCAGCTCGCCGGCCTGCTGTCCGGAGGGCAGCAGAAGCAGGTGGAGTTCGCCCGCTCGCTCATGGTGAGCCCGCAGGTCGTGCTCCTCGACGAGCCCTCGATGGGCCTCGACCCCAAGACGACGTCGACGGTCTTCGAGCAGGTCGTGCGCATGCGCGACGCCGGGGTCGCGGTGCTGCTCGTCGAGCAGAACGCGCGCCGCGCGCTCGAGACCGCCGACATCGGGTGCGTGCTCGACCTGGGCCGCGTCCACATCACCGGCCCCGCGCCCGAGCTCCTCGCCGACCCCCAGCTCTCCGAGCTCTACCTCGGCGGACGCCCCGCCGAGCGCTCGCTCTCGCAGAACGGATGACCCGCAGGATGACCAGCCAGACCACGGGCGCGACGACGCCCGACCGCACCGTCCGCATCGTCATGAACGGCGTCACGGGCCGCATGGGATACCGCCAGCACCTCGTCCGCTCGATCCTCGCGATCCGCGACGACGGCGGCGTCGAGCTCGACGACGGCACGCGCCTCCAGGTGGAGCCCGTCCTCGTGGGCCGCAACCGCACGAAGCTCGCGGAGCTCGCCGAGCGGCACGGCGTCGCCGAGTTCACGACCGACCTCGACGCGGCGCTCGCGGACCCGACGGCGACCGTCTACTTCGACGCCCAGGTGACGTCCGAGCGCAAGAAGGCGCTGCTGTCGGCGCTCGCGGCCGGCAAGCACGTGTACACGGAGAAGCCCATCGCGGAGTCCGTCGCCGACGGCGAGGAGCTCGCGGACGCGGCGCGCGCCGCGGGGGTGATCCACGGCGTCGTGCACGACAAGCTGTACCTGCCGGGGCTGATCAAGCTCAAGCGCCTCATCGACGGCGGGTTCTTCGGCCGCATCCTGTCGGTGCGCGGCGAGTTCGGGTACTGGGTGTTCGAGGGCGACTGGCAGCCCGCGCAGCGTCCGAGCTGGAACTACCGCGCCGAGGACGGCGGCGGGATGGTCCTCGACATGTTCTGCCACTGGAACTACGTGCTGGAGAACCTGTTCGGCCCGGTCGAGGCGGTCATGGCGAAGGCCGTGACGCACATCCCGGAGCGCTGGGACGAGCGCGGCGAGCCCTACCGGGCCACGGCCGACGACGCGGCGTACGGGATCTTCGAGCTCGCCGGGCCGGACGGCCCGGTCGTGGCCCAGGTGAACTCGTCGTGGGCCGTGCGCGTCGACCGGGGCGAGCTCGTCGAGTTCCAGGTGGACGGGACGCTCGGGTCCGCCGTGGCAGGGCTCTTCGGGTGCCGCGTCCAGCCGCGGGCCCGCACGCCCAAGCCCGTGTGGAACCCGGACCTGCCGACCGACCAGGACTTCCGCGCCCAGTGGGAGCAGGTCCCGGACAACCAAGAGTTCGTCAACGGGTTCCGCGCCCAGTGGGAGGAGTTCCTGCGCGACGTCCACGCCGGCCGGCCGCACCCGTACGACTTCGACGCCGGAGTCCGCGGGCTGCGCCTGGTCGACGCCGGCTACGCGTCGTCGCGCGAGGGTCGTCGGGTCGAGCTCGGGGCGGGCTCCGACCCGTCGGGCCTCGTCGCGCCTGCCGTCGAGGCGGGCGCGTGACGGCCGGGGACGCGGTGCGGGTCCCGCTGGCCGACGGCGGCACGCGCCGCGTCGAGCTCCGTGCGCCCCGGGAGTGGACCGACCACCCCGGCCCGTACCGCTCGCGCGTCGCGTTCGCGGCGGCGCACGTCGTGGCGGACCCGCGGGGCGAGAACGTGCCGGGCGCCCCGGCCGTCGTCGACTGGGACTCGACGCTCGCCTTCCGGCGGCACCTGTTCCGGTACGGGCTCGGGGTCGCCGAGGCGATGGACACCGCGCAGCGCAACATGGGGCTCGACTGGCCCGCGGTGCAGGAGCTCGTGTCGCGCAGCGCAGCGCAGGCGAAGGAGCTGGGCGGGCGCATCGCGTCCGGCGCCGGCACGGACCACCGTGCGCCCGACGAGCTGCGGACCGTCGACGACGTGATCGGGGCCTACGCGGAGCAGGTCGAGTTCGTCGAGGGCACCGGGTCGCAGGTGATCCTCATGGCGTCGCGGCACCTCGCGCGCGTCGCGACGTCCGCGGACGACTACGTGCGCGTCTACGACGCGATCCTGTCCCAGGTGCGCGAGCCGGTGGTGCTGCACTGGCTGGGCGAGGCGTTCGACCCGAACCTCCGGAGCTACTGGGGGTCGGGCGACGTCGACGTCGCGACGGCGACCTTCGTCGACCTCGTGCGCGCGCACGCCGCGAAGGTCGACGGGGTCAAGGTATCGCTGCTCTCGGCCGCGCACGAGGTGGGCCTGCGCGCTGTACTCCCCGAGGGAGTGCGGTTGTACACGGGCGACGACTTCCACTACCCCGAGCTGATCCGGGGCGACGGCGAACGGCACTCCGACGCGCTGCTCGGCGCGTTCGCGGCCGTCGCGCCCGCCGCCTCGGCCGCGCTGGCCGCGCTCGACGACGGCGACCTCGACCGCTACGACGCCGAGATGGCGCCGACGCTCGCGCTCTCGCGGCACGTGTTCGAGGCGCCGACGTACTACTACAAGACCGGCATCGCGTTCCTCGCCTGGCTCGCGGGCCACCAGCCGGGCTTCACGATGGTCGGCGGTCTGCAGTCGGCCCGGAGCGTCGTGCACCTCGCGCGCGCGTTCGAGCTCGCCAACGAGGCGCGCCTCCTGCCGGACCCGGACCTCGCTGCGCACCGCCTCGGCCTCGTCCTCGCGGCGGCCGGCGTCGAGGTGGGCGCGGACGTGCCGGCCGTCGTCGGGCAGGAGGTCGCATGAGCCTCGAGATCTCGGAGTTCCCGTCGGGTTCGAGCAGGTCGATCCTGTCAGGCGAGCAGGCCGTCCCGGCTCGTCCGGGCGGTGGGACGGACCAGGACCACCTGCTCGGCGGGGGCCGGGGGAGCGTAGACGTGCCGTCGATGGTGCCGGCTCGTGTGGCGACGCCGTCGGTCGGCGACCCGCGGCTCGCGCGGCTCTCGCTCAACCAGCGCACGACGGCGGGCTGGTCGCTGCGTGAGGCGATCGACGGCTGCGTCGCGGCAGGGCTCCCGGCGATCGGGGTGTGGCGCGAGCCCGTCGCCGACGTCGGGCTCGACACCGCCGTGCGGTGGGTGCGCGACGCCGGGCTGCGCGTCTCGTCCGTGTGCCGCGGCGGGTTCTTCACCGCGAGCGACCCCGACGCGCGCGCCGCCGCCCACGCGAGCAACCTCGCCGCGATCGCGGAGGCGGCCGCGCTCGGGGCGCGCACGCTCGTGCTCGTGCCGGGCGGCCTGCCCGCGGGCGACCGCGACCTCGTCGGGGCGCGCGCCCGGGCGGCGGACGCGATCGCAGCGCTCGTCCCGGCCGCGCGCGACGCGGGCGTGACGCTGGGGATCGAGCCCATGAACCCGATCTTCGCCGCCGACCGCGGCGTCGTGTCGACGCTCGAGCAGGCGCTCGACCTGGCCGAGCCGTTCGCGCCCGCGGAGGTGGGCGTCGTCGTCGACACGTACCACCTGTGGTGGGAGCCGAAGGTCCACGAGCAGGTGGCGCGCGCCGGTGCGGCGGGGCGGATCGTCAGCTACCAGGTGTGCGACTGGATCACGCCCCTGCCCGCGGACACGCTGCTGGGCCGCGGCATGATGGGCGACGGCCACGTCGACTTCGCGGCCTTCACGCGGTCCGTCGCGGCCGCCGGGTACGCGGGCGACGTGGAGGTCGAGATCTTCCACGCCGACGTCTGGGCCGCTCCCGGTGCCGACGTCGTCGCCACGCTCGCGCGCCGCTACGTCGAGCTCGTGGAGCCCCACCTCACCACCCCGTGAGTGCGGGAGACAGTCGCGCGCCGGGACCTGCCGGACGCGACTGTCTCCTGCGCCCAGGGGCGGGGTGGCGTCTCGGGGCGGGTCACAGGTCCCGGAGCTCCGCCTCGCGCTCGTCGTAGGCGCTGCGGGCGGCCGCGATGCGTTCCTGGTGCGCCTCGGTCCAGACGACGAGCGCCTTGGTCGTCGCGTGGAGCGAGCGCCCCATCTCGGTGAGGGCGTAGTCGACGCGTGGCGGGACGGTCGGGTAGACCGTGCGCTCGACGATGCCGTCGCGCTCGAGCTGGCGCAGCGTGCGCGACAGCATCCGCTGGCTGATCCCGTCGATCTCGCGCTTCAGCTCGGTGAAGCGCATGACGCGGCGGTCGAGCAGCGCGATGGCGAGCAGCGACCACTTGTCGGCGATGCGGTCGAGGATCTGCCGCACCTCGCAGTCCTCGCGCGCGTCCCACTGCCAGACGTCGGCGTCGCTCTCCCAGCGCGAGGGCGGTCGCGGGTCGCACGCCTCCTCCGTCGCGGCGTGGTCGGCCGCGCCCGCCGGTCGAGGGCGCGCCGCCTCGGTATCCGCGTTGATACCAGGTGGGCGTGATGTGCCGTCTTCCATGCCTCCTGATCCTGGCCCACGATGGGTTCGGTATCAAGAGGTAACCGGGTGCCGAAGGGTGCTCACGACGACAGGGGGCGTCCATGGGCGACGGGACGACGAGCCGCAGCCGCGAGAGCAGCCGGGAGGCCGGCCGCGAGGCCGCGCGGGAGGCCGCACGGTTCAGCCTCCGGGACTGGGGTCTGCTCCTCGTGCTGTGCGGGGCGATCTTCCTCGAGGGCAGCGACATCGCGATGCTCTCCGTCGCGCTCCCGGGCATCCGCGCCGACCTCGGCCTCGCGACCGGCGAGCTCGGCGGGGTCGTGACCGCCTACGTCGTCGGGTACGGCGGGTTCATGCTCCTCGGCGGACGCGCGGCCGACCTCTACGGCCGACGCCGCATGTTCGTCGTCTGGCTGCTCGTCTTCCTCGTGTTCTCCGGGCTCGGCGGGTTCGCGACCGACGGCTGGATGCTCCTCCTGTCGCGCTTCGTCACGGGCGTGGCGGCCGGCTTCCTCACGCCCGCGGGGATGTCGCTCATCACGACGTCGTTCGCCGAGGGGCCGCGCCGCAACCGCGCGCTCGTCGTCTACGGGGCCGCGGGGGCGGCGGGCTTCTCGCTCGGGCTCGTCGTCGGTGGCCTGCTGGCGGCCGTCCACTGGCGGTGGGTCTTCTTCGCCCCGGTGCTCGTCGCCGTCGTGCTGCTCGCGCTCGCTCTGGTCACGGTCCCGCGCGACACGACGACGCGCGTCCGCGGTGCGCTCGACGTCCTCGGTGCCGTCCTTGCGACGACCGCCATGGTCCTGCTCGCCGTCGGCATCGTGCGCCTCGAGCACCCGGGCGACGGGCTCGCGTGGACGATCGCCGCGCTCGGGGGCGGCGCGGCGCTGCTGGCGGGGTTCGTCGGCCGGCAGCGTCGTGCCCCGCACCCGCTGCTGCCGCTGCGGCTCTTCCGGTCGGTGGAGCTCGTCCGGGCGAACGTCACGGCCGTGCTCTTCGCGGGCGGGTTCTACGGGTTCCAGGTGCTCCTCACGCTGTACCTCCAGGAGCTCCGCGGGTGGACGCCGCTCCAGACCGGGCTCGCGATGCTCCTCATGGCGATCGACGTCGTGCTCGCCCCCGTCCTCACGCCGCGCCTCGTGGAGCGGTTCGGGGTGCCGCGCGTCATCGTCGGGGGCCTGGTCGCCGGCACGCTCGCCGCGGCGTGGTTCCTCGGGTCGGGGCTCGACTGGGCGTACGCCGTCATGGTGCCGTCGCTGGCACTCGTCGGGGTGGCGTTCGCGCTGGTCTACGGGCCGATCGCGATCGCCGCGACGACGGGCGTGACCGACGCCGAGCAGGGCGTCGCGGGCGGGGTGCTCAACACGTCGTTCCAGCTCGGTGCGGCGATCGGCATCTCGGCTGCGACGGCGGTCAGCGTCCTCGCCCTCGGGGACGCGACGGGCCCGGACGCGGGCCTCGCCGCCTTCCACACCGCGCTGTGGGTCCCCGTCGCGGCGTTCGCCCTCGCGGCCGTGGCGATGGGGGCGCCGCGCCGCCGGGCCGCCGTCGGGCCGGCCGCTCCCGACGCCGCCGACACCGCGACTCCCGCCCCCGCCGTCCGGTGAGTGCACGGTGCGGGCAGCAAGAAGCCCGCGGGCTGGAGGGTTCCTCCTGTCGTGCTGGACGAGGGCACGACACCCGCGGGCTCCGGTGGTTGCGTGGTACTCGCTCGCCGCCGGGGGCTCCCCTCGGGAGACCCCGCCCGGTTCACGGGCTCACCGCATCCGGTCCGTTGCTGGATCGGTTGCGCGACGACTAGCGCGCAACCACCTCACGAGTCCGAAGAATCTTCACTTCCAGGACCACCTCCTTTCGCGTGTACGACGACGGTACGTCCGCCTCCCGCGGCCACGCCAGGGGTTTTCGCCCACGGCGTGGAACCGCCGTGGAGCGACCCGCCGGGTCGCCCGGTCGGTCCTGCGAGGGGCGACCAGGCGACGCGCAGGCCGTCGTCGCGCGCTCGACGGGGGTCAGGCGGGGCGCAGGTGCGCCCACTCCTCGGGGTAGTCGTCGAGCCACGCGGCGAACGACTGCGCGGGCCGCTCGACGAGCCGCGGGACCGTGTCGCTCACGTGCGCGAGCTCGCCCGCGGCGATCGCCGTGTACGACGACACCCAGCCGTCCACCTCGAACCGCGGCGCCCCGTACCGGTCGCGCGACGCGTACGCCTCGTCGACGGTCTCCGGGTGGTACGTGATGTCGCGGCCCGTGGCCGACGACAGCTCGGCCGCGACCTCGGCGAGCGTGAGCGCCTCGGGGCCCGTGACGTCGTAGGTGACGCCGTCGTGACGGTGCGCGTCGGCGTCGAGCAGCACGACGGTCGCGACGTCGGCGATGTCGTCGTGCGAGACCGACGCGACGCGCCCGTCGCCCGCGGGGCCGCGGATCACGCCGTCGTCGCCCACCATGAGCGCGAGCCCGCGGTGGTAGAGGTTGTCGCGCAGGAACGTGTGCCGCACGCCCGTCGCGCGGATGTACTCCTCGGTGCGCCAGTGGTCGCGCGCGAACGTGAACACGGCGTCGGCGGCGGCGCCCACGAACGACACGTAGACGATGCGGTGGACGCCCGCCGCGACGGCCGCGTCCACGGCTGCGCGGTGCTGCGCGACGCGGTCGACGTCCTCGCGCGCGGACACGAGCAGGACCGTGTCCACCCCCGTGAACGCCTCGACCATGCCGCGCGTGTCCGTGTACCCGGCGACGACGGCGACGTCCGACTCCGGCAGCGGGTCGTCGCCCAGGCTGGGCGCGCGAGCAGCGTCGCGCACCACGAGGCGTTGCGGCGCGCCCTCGGCGGCGAGCCGGAACGCGAGCTTCGACCCCAGGAGACCGCTCGCGCCCGTCACGGCGACCCGTCCCGACCCCGCCCCGATCATCATCTCCTCACGGTAGGCGCCCTGGTCACGGGCCGCCCGACGACCGACCTGGACGCGAGGGGAACGCCCTCCTCGCGCAGAATGGGGCCATGTCCAGTGCCGAGACCCGCCCCGGGCCCTACCGCGTCATGACCGTCTGCACCGGCAACATCTGCCGCTCCCCCATGGCCGAGGTGGTGCTGCGCGACCGCTTCGAGGCGGCCGGTCTCGGCGACCGCGTCGTGGTGGACTCGACCGGGATCAGCGACGAGGAGCGGGGGAACCCGATCGACCGCCGCGCCCGGGCCGTCCTGGCCGAGCACGGGTACGTCGTCGACGGGACGCACCGGGCGCGCCAGGTGCGCGCGGGCGACCTCGCCGCGCGCGACCTCGTGCTCGCGATGACCGCCCAGCACGCGCGGGCGCTGCGGCGCCTCGACGCGTCGGCGCCGGTGCGCCTGTACCGCTCGTTCGACCCGGCGGCGCCGCGCGTCGAGCCGGGCGGGTCCGAGCACGTGCTCGACATCGCCGACCCCTGGTACGGCGGGCAGCAGGACTTCGAGGACTGCCTCGCCGAGGTCGAGGCCGCGGCCGACGGGATCGTGGACCTCGTGCGCTCAGAGCTCGACGGCTGAGCGCGCGCGACGGGCGTCCGTCCTGTCGGCGCGCGACCTGCGCGGCCGCGACGCCGTGGACCAGCGGAAGCGGTCGAAGAACGCGTCGAGCGCGGGGACGCGGCACAGCACGGTGAACAGTCCGAGGCCGAGCGCGCCGCCCACGACGTTGAAGAGCAGGTCGCTGGCGTCCGCGATGTGACCGCCACCCAGCAGGTGCGAGGTGACGTACTGGGTGACCTCGATCGCGAGGCTGAAGGCCGCCGCCATGAGCACGACGCGCCACCACGACGGCCGCGCCAGGAGGAGCGGCAGGAGCACGCCCAGCGGCAGGAACACGAGGACGTTCGTCACCGCGTCGGCGACCTCGTAGTCCACGAGGGGCACGAGGACCAGGTGGGCGTCCCACGCGGCGCTGCTCGCCGGCTTGTCGAGGAAGATCGGGAACACCGTGTTCGCCACGACTCCGGCCGCGTAGACGGCGAGCGCGAGCGCGACGGCGGCCCGCGGCAGCGTGAGACGACCGGACCGGTGCAGGCGCCACAGCAGCAGCCCGAGGACCACCGCCCCCAGCGGGACGACGACGGGGAGGACGGGAACCTCGCGAAACACTCGAACCGCTCCTTCAGCTGACGACGCCACGCACGACGTCGCCGACGGTAGCGGTGCCCCGCCACCCGGGAGATCCCCCGACGGTGCGACCCCGGCCGCGGCGCCCTCCCCCTGCGGGTGGACCGGACCGTGCACGACCCGCGGTGCGTCGGCCCTTCCGACCGCGAGGAGCGGTCAGTCCCCGTAGATCGGCGCCGACCAGTCGTGGTAAAGGAAGACGTACGTCTCGCCGTCGCCCTCCAGCCGCTGCGCCATGTAGGCGTCCCAGCGCACCTCTTCGGAGTCCGTGCCCCCGGGCTCCTGCAGCGCCGCGAGGTGCTCCGGCGGCATCGCGAGCGCGTCCGTGAGGCACTCGACGTCGGTCCAGCTCGGGCCGTACGAGGACCCCACGCGGCGGAGGTCGACGAAGCCGTTCTCGCGGTCGACGGTCGCCCCCGTGCCGCCGAGGGCGCACTCGTCGAACGCCGTTGACACCGCGGCGATGTTCGCCCGGCGCTCGAGGCCGGGTCGCAGCACGAGGGTGGCGACGAGCGCGACCGCGGCGACGAAGGCCAGCGCGAGCACGACGACGAGCGGGACCAGCCACGGCGGCCGCCGACGGGCGGGACGGGCGACGGGGGCCACGCCGCCCGGGGTCGTGGGCGGGGCGGGGGGCAGCGTCATGCGTCACTCCGATGTGTCGTGCGGTCGGCGAGAGGCAGGTCGTCGTCGAGCGTCACCGGCGGCGGGTCCGCCCGCGCAGCGTCCCGACGGCGGTGCCCACGGACCGCGCGACGGACCGTCCCGCGTGACGCACCGTGGCACCGAGCCGGCCGAGCGCGCGGCCCACGCCGCCCGTCGCGCGCGGCGCGCCGCGGGGAGAGGGGGCGACGGCGTCGGGCACGGGCGGGGTGACGGGCGCGGGCCGCGGCAGGTACGCCCCGACCCACTGCGCGATGCGTCCGTACGCGAGCGCGCGCACGGGCCGGGAGGAGAGGACGACGTCGTGCAGGGCGCCGTCGAGGCGCGCGACCGTGACGAGGTCGCCGAGCTGGACCGAGCGCTGCGCGACGCCGTCGACGTCGATCGCGGTGTCCGTGCGCATCATCTCGGGCGACCAGCGGGGCAGCAGCGTGCTCCGGGCCGAGAGCAGGACGAGCACCGGGGCGCCGATCCCGAGGCCGCGCGCGACCGTCTGCTGGCCGTGGAAGACGGCGGACAGCCACGCGGGCGTCGTCCGGAAGCCGTGCTGGGGACGCCACGTGAGGTCGTACGACCACTCGCCGTCGAACTCCTTGCTCACGGAGCGCGTGTAGAAGCCGAGGTCGACGTTCGGCAGCGGGCGCGTGGGCGTGAGCCGGGCGCGCGCGCCGATCACGGGCTCGAGCAGGAGGCGGCCGACCTCGCGCGTCTGGAACTCCAGCCACGGGCTGTTGAGGACGAGCGCCGCCGCGCGCCCGGGGTGGCGCGCGAGCCACAGGCTCAGCGTGAGGCCGCCGGTCGAGTGGCCCATGAGCACGACCTCGCGCGGGGACCGCCCGTCGCCCCGGTGGCCCATCGCGACGAGCGCGGCCTCGATGTCCTCGTCGTACGTCGCGAGGTCGGCGACGAACCCGGGCGTCTGGCCGGGCCGCAGGCTGCGGCCGTACTTGCGCAGGTCGAGCGCGTGGAACCGCGCGCCGTGCGCCTCCCAGAAGTCGGCGAGCTCGGTCTGGAAGAAGTAGTCGGACCAGCCGTGCAGGTACAGCACGTCGAGGTACGGGTCGGGCCCCGGGCGCCGGCGCCGCACGAGCGTCGCGACGACGTCGCCCTCCTCGTCGGGCGCGAGCGGCAGCGTGAGCTGCTCGTAGTCGTCGCCCAGGACGTCGGGCTGCCAGTCCGCCATGCCGCCGACCCTAGGCGGGCCCGACGACGGCCGCCCGCCCGGCGGGTCGCGAACCGGTCGGCCGGGGTCGGGTCCGGTCGAGCCGGTTCCGGTGGTCAGCGGGCGGTGCGACGGGCGCGCCAGCGCGCGACCTCGTGCTCGACGTCGCGCGTCGGAGTCACGACGGGCGGCCCGCCGAGCAGCTGACGACGGGCGTCGACGACGCGCGCGTTGAAGTCCGCGAGGATCTCGCGCACGGCCTGCTCGTCGAGCTCGCGGTCGAGGCGGTCGTCGAGCTCGCGGTCCTCGGTCTTGAGGAGCATCGCCGGCGGCCCGAGACCGGTGAGCTGCTCGCGCTCGATCACCGCCTTGAGCCACCAGTCCGGGTCGTGCGTGCCCGTGAGCCCGGGGATCGGCTTGCCCGCGAGCGGGAGGTCGTCGAACTCGCCGCGTCGGACCGCCTGGTCGATCACCGTGTCGACGTACATCGCACGGTCCTCGGGTCGTACACGGCGTGGACCCCCAGCCGGGAGGTCGTCCTCGCGCGCCTCGGCCGCGCCGCGCGCGCCTGCCTCGCCCGCCGCGCCCACCGGCTCCCGGCGCGCGGGGTCGTCGTCGGGCGCCTCCCGCTCCGCGGCCTCGCGCGCGGCCTCCCGCTCGACCCGGTACTGCGCGGCCCGCCGGACCGGGTCGTCGTCCGGGGTGCGGGAACGTCGTCGGAACACGAGCACCTCCTCGTCGTCTCCGCCCAGCGTAGGCAGCCCCGGTCCGCCCGGACGAGCGGAGAGCTCAGCCGTCGAGGAGCGGGTGGTACCGACGGCGCAGGGCCCGGTCGAGGGCGGCCAGCACGCCGCCCACCGTGAGGACCGTGTTCACCGGGCCCGGGAGGTCCGGCACGAACGGCGGCGTCCACCCGGTGAACTGCGACGCCACCTCGAGCAGCTGCGGCACCTGCGTCACGACCGCGACCGCGAGCACGACCCACGCCGTCACGCCCACGGCGCGGCTCGCCGTCGGGCGCTCGCGGTCCATGCGGTCGCGCCACGCCTCGGCGGTCCCGGGCAGCGGCGGGACGTCGTGCACGGTGCCGACCGCGTCCACGACGCGCACGTACCGCATCCCGTAGGTGCTCATCCTCGCCTCCAGCGTCGCGCCCCCGAGGTCGAACCGGGCGCGCGAGCGCTGCTCGTCGACGAGCCGGCCGTCCCGGTACAGCCGGATGCGCTCGTCCCAGTCGAGGAAGTCCACGGCCACGACGTACTCGTGGCCGCCGTGCCGGAGCCCGAACGCGCTGCGCCACAGCACGGCCCACCCGCGGACGGGGCGGAAGGTCGCGACGCCGTCGCGTCGGTCGCCGCGGTCGTCGTCCTCCCGGTCGTCGGGGCCGTCGCGCCAGGCGTCGTCGGTCGTCATGGCACCATCCGACCGCGGGCGCGGGGTGCGGCGCGTCGCCCGGACGACCGACACCTCCGCGCGCGGCCGGCCGGCGTCCGCCGAACGGATGACCCGGGCATGATGGGCTCATGCCCGGGTCGATGAAGGTCTCACGCCGCTCCCACGTGCCGCCGTTCGCGGTGATGGAGGTCCTCGCCGAGGCGAACCGGCTGCGCGACGCGGGCGCGTCCGTGCTCAACCTCTGCGCGGGCGAGCCGTCGACCGGGGCGTCGGACGTCGTGCGGCGCCGGGCGATCGAGCTGCTCGAGCACGGCGACCTCGGCTACACCGAGTCGCTCGGGGTCCCCGCGCTGCGGCGCGCGATCGCCGAGCACTACGACCGCTGGTACGGCGTCGAGATCGACCCGGCGCGGGTCGCGGTGACCACCGGGTCGTCCGGCGGGTTCCTCCTCGCGTTCCTCGCGGCGTTCGACGTCGGCGACCGTGTCGCGCTCGCCCGCCCCGGCTACCCCGCGTACAAGAACATCCTCCGCGCGCTGGGCTGCGAGGTCGTCGAGCTCGACTGCGGCCCGGAGACGCGCTACCAGCCCACGGTGTCGCAGCTCATGGAGGCGTACTACGACGGCGGCCTCGACGGGCTCGTCGTCGCCAGCCCCGCGAACCCGACGGGGACGATGATCCTGCCCGCCGAGCTCGACGCCGTCGCGGCGTGGTGCACCGACCACGACGTGCGGCTCGTGAGCGACGAGATCTACCACGGCATCGTCTACGGCGACGGCGCGGACCGTCGGGCCGCGGCGTTGCCCACTGCGGCGCGGTACGTGCCCGACGGCGCCGTCGTCGTCAACTCGTTCTCGAAGTACTGGGCGATGACCGGGTGGCGCCTCGGGTGGCTCGTGCTGCCGGACGAGCTCGTCGGGCCGGTCGACGCGCTCGCCGGGAACGTCGCGCTGTCGCCGCCCGCGCTCGCGCAGCACGCGGGCGTCGCCGCGTTCTCCCCCGAGGGGTACGCCGCCGCGGCCGAGAACGTCGCGCGGTACGCGGCGTCGCGCGAGCTCGTGCTGTCGCGGCTCGACGACCTCGGGTGGTCGCGCGTCGCGCCCGCCGACGGCGCGTTCTACGTCTACGCCGACGTGTCCGGGGACGGCCTGGACTCCGTGACGTGGTGCGCGCGCCTGCTCGCCGAGGCGGGCGTCGCGCTCACCCCCGGCACGGACTTCGACGGCGTCCGGGGCGGGGACTGGGTCCGGCTGTCGTTCGCCGCGGCCCCGAGCACGGTCGCGGAGGCGGTCGAGCGGATCGCCGCCTGGCGCCGCACCCTCTGACGAGCCCGGGGCGCGCCGCCCCTGCGGCGTCCCCGGGGCCGGGCGGGGAACCCGCCCTGGTCGCGACGGTCCGCGGCCCGCGCGAGGATCGTGCGGTGCCCCACGACTCCCGTGACCTGACCGACGGACCGCTGCCCCCGCGACCCGAGGGAGCCCTGCGCCTCGCGACCTTCAACACGCTGCACGGCGCCGCGCTCGACGGGACCGTCGACGTCGAGCGGTTCGCGCGCGCCGTCGCGTACCTCGACGCCGACGTGCTCGCGCTCCAGGAGGTCGAGCGCGACTCGCCCCGCTCGCACCGCGCCGACCTCGTGGCCGTCGCGGCGGAGGCGCTGCACGCCGAGCACCGGCACCTGTCCCCCACGCTGCGCGGCGTCTCCGGTGCGTGGGTGCGCGCGGGCCGGCCGGGGTCGGGCGTGCGGCGCGTTCCCGGCGTCGCGTCGTACGGGATCGGGCTCGTCAGCAGGTTCCCCGTCGAGCGGTGGGCGCGCCTCGAGCTCGACCGGATGCCGTGGCGGTCGCGCGTCCGACGGCGACGGCCAGGTGCCGCGACGGGGGCCGCCCGCCTGCTCCCGTTCCGGGTGGTGCCCGACGAGCCGCGCGCCGCGCTCGCCGCCGCCGTCCGCACGCCGTGGGGGCCGCTCACCGTCGTGACGGCGCACACGACGTCGCGCCCCGAGTTCACCGCGGACCAGCTCCGGTCCTTCGCGGGGGCCTGCGCGCCGCTCCCCCGCCCGCTCGTGCTGCTGGGCGACCTCAACCTGCGCGCGCCCGAGCCTGCGGAGATCACCGGGTTCACGTCGCTCGCCGACGTGCTCACGCACCCCGTGGACCGGCCCGTGCGGCAGATCGACCACGTGCTGGCCGACGGCCTGCCCGGCGGCCCGACCGTCCGGGCCCTCGGGCCCGCCACGGCCGTCGACACGGGGCTGTCCGACCACCGCGCGGTCGTCGTGGACGTCGTCCTGGAGGCCGCGCCGGGCGCCTCGCGCTGAGCCGGGCCGGTCGTCGTCAGGCGGCGAGCCCGACCTCCTGGGGTGCGGGGTCGCCGTCGGCGCGCACGGCGGCCGGTGCGGAGGCGGCCGCCGTGATTTCGGCGGCCTCGGCGAGCGTGCGACGACGCGCACGGCGCGCCCGCACGATGACGACGATCGCCTGGGCGCCGATGAGGACCCACACGAGGTTCGCGGCGACGGACGGCCACACGCCGTTCGCGGCGGCGACCATGCCCATGAGGCCTGCGGCGGTGAGGTTGGTGAGCTGGAACGGGGCGGACGACGGCGCCCAGCGGCCACGGCTGACCATCGCGTAGGCGACGACGCCGGCGGCGGCACCGATCCAGCCGAGGAACATGACGATCGCGTCGAGGGTGACAGGCACAGCGGTACTCCGGTGACGAAGAAGGGGTGGAGGGGGGTACCGCGACGCTGCGGTGGCTGTGCGCTCCGGGCCGATGGCTGGTGGCGCGGGTGGTGCGAAGCTCGGGCGCCGACCCGTAAGGAGGAGGAGGTAACCGACCGGCGCCACGACAAGTGTGAGGCCTTCCGAGGTTCAGCACAATCGAAGGATTCTGCACCGGGCGTTTAGCATCTCTACATGGCGACGGACCCACGCAGACTTGGTTTCCTCCTTGCCGTGCACCGGGGCGGAGGCATCCTCGCGGCAGCGGATCTCCTGCACGTCACCCCGTCCGCGGTCTCCCAGCAGATCCAGCGGCTCGAGGCCGAGGAGGGGCTCGTCGTGCTCGACCGCGGACCGCGCGGCGTGACCCTCACCCCGGCCGGTCGCGTGCTCGCCGAGACCGCCGAGCGCATCGAGACCGAGCTCGTCGAGGCGCGCAAGGCGCTGGCCGCGCTCGGCGACGAGGTGAGCGGGCGCGTCGCCGTCGGCTCCTTCCAGACGGCGATCCGCGCCGTCGTCGCACCCGTCGCCGGGAGGCTCGCCGAGACCGCGCCGGGGATTGAGCTCGACGTGCAGGAGCGCGAGCCCACCGAGGCCCTGCGGCTGCTGCGCGCGGGCGAGCTCGACGTCGTGCTGCTCGAGCGCGACTACGAGGCCGACTCCCCCGCCCCGCGCGGCACGCGCGAGATCGTCCTGCTCGACGAGCCGTGGCGGCTCGTCGTCCCCGCGGGCATGCCGACGCCCACGCGCGTCGACGACGTGCGCGACGCCGTCTGGCTGGGACCGGAGCCGGGCACCGCCGCCGCCCGTGCGCTCCGGCGGCTGGCCCGCGGGCTCGGCGGGACCCTGCGCACGCGGCACAACTACTACGACTTCGACGTCGCGCTCTCGCTCGTCGCCGCCGGGCTCGGTGTCGCGATGCTCCCGGCGCTCGCCGTGGAGGGCGGCGCGTCGGACGAGGTGCCCGACGGCGTCACGGTCGTCGGGCTGCCCGGCCTCGGCTCGCGCCGCCTCGTCGCGCGCCACCGCGCGACCCGGCACGAGCCGCGCCCCGTGGTCTCTGCCGTGCTCGACGAGATGGTCGCCGCCGCGGGCGACATCGCGTTCGCCTGACGCCGGGGTCCCGGGCGAACCCGGGGGCCGCTGGGGGGTCCGCGTCGTCTCGGGGCGTCGTAGCCTGCCGGGGTGGACGTAGGGGTGGTGGGGGCGACGGGCGACGTCGGCCGACAGGTGTGCACGCAGATCGTCGAGCGGCGGGTGCTCCCGCCGACGGCGCGGCTCCAGCTCGTCGGCCGGGCCGGCGGCGCGTCGGGGCGGGCCGTGCACGGGCTGCGCGCCGACCTCGTCGACGCGTACGACGAGCACGCGCCGCTCCTCGACGTCGCGCACTCTCCCGACGACGTCACCGCCGACGTCATCGTGGTTGCCGCCGGCCTCACTCCCCCGGCCCGCACGGGCGCCGACCCCGACCGGCGCGTGCTGGCTGCGACGAACGGCGCGGTGCTCGCCGAGTACGCGGACGCGATCGCGCGGCACGGCTCGGGGCACGAGGTCGTGATCGTCGTGACGAACCCCGTCGAGCTCGGCGTCGCGGTCATGGCGGAACGGCTCGGGCGGCACCGCGTGCTCGGCATGGGGGCCTGGCTCGACACGCTGCGGTTCCGGCGCGAGCTCGCGGTCGAGCTGGGCGTGCGGCGGCACCGCGTCGGCGGGTTCGTGGGGGGCCAGCACGGCGAGGACGCCGTCCCGCTCTGGTCGACCGTCCGGGTGAGCGGGCTCGACGCCGACGAGCGGGCGCGCGCCGTCGCCGCGCTGCGCCGCGGCCGCACGCTCGACGCGCTGCCGGGCGAGATCGCCGCGGCGAAGGACGAGCTCGCGCGCGTCGCGAGCCAGGACATGGGTGCCGCGTTCGAGCTCATCGACACCTGGCCCGCCGACCTGCGGCTCGTCACGCGGCCCTGGATGACGCACCAGTCCGGCGCCAAGACCCCCGCGGGCACCGCGAGCGCGACCGTCGACCTCCTCGAGGTGATCCTCGACGGCCGCGAGATCGTCGTCGCGGGGCAGGTCGCGCTCGACGGCGAGCTCGACGGACGCCTCGCCCCGGCGGACGGCGTGCCGTCGCGCGGCGTCCTCGGCGTCCCGGTCGTGCTCGGCCCCGGCGGGTGGACGCGCGTGCTGCTCGACGAGCTGCCCGACGACGAGGCGCGCCGGCTCGTGCAGGCGGCCGAGGGGATCGATCGCCTGGTCTCGGCGAGCGCGGTGCCGGACGCGGGCCGTGCGGCGGGCGCGGCGGGTCCGCAGGGCGGGACGGGCTCGCCGGGCGGGGCGGCAGTCGTCCCCGGCACGACCGGTGCGGCGGGCGCGGTGCGTGCGCCGGCCCCGGTCGGCGCGGAGCGCGACTGGGTCGCGACCGTGCACGGCCTCGACCAGCCCGGCACGCTCACCGCGCTCACCGGGGTCTTCTCGACGCGCGGCGTGAGCTTCGACTCGCTCGCGACCGGGCCGGTCGACGGCGACGGTCGAGCCGGGCGGATCGTCGTGTCGTTCCGTGCGACCCCCCGCCGCACGCGCGCCCTGGAGCGCGCGGTCCGGCGCCTCGCGACGGTGCGCTCCGTCGTCGTGGAGCCCGCGGGCGACTCCTCCCGGCACGGCACGCCGGGCTGAGCGACGGCCGGGCTCGCGGGGCCGACCGTGCGCGAGCCGCCGCCGGGTCAGCGGCGAGGACCCACCTCGCGGCGCACCGCCCGCGTCCCGACGACGAGCCCTCCCACCGTGAGGGCGAGCGCCAGACCGGTCGCGACCAGCACGACGACGAGGCCCGCGGCGTCGTCGACCACCAGGAGCACCGGGGCGGCCGCGACGAGCACCCAGCCCGCCGCCTCGCTCAGCGGCCGGGCCGCGCGGTGTGCCGTGCGCCAGGCGTCGTCGCTCGCCAGAGTCGTCGCGGTGCGGATGCCCGCGACCTGGTTGCGGCCGATCCGTCCGGAGGCCGTGGCGCGGGCGCACCAGACGAGCAGGAGACCCGCTCCGGCGAGGACGAGCAGGAGCACGAGATCGGCGACGGTGTCGGGGTGCACGTGCCCCACCCTGTCACGGCGGCGCGCGCCCGTGCCGGGCTACCGGTAGGCGTGCGCCTGGAGCGCGGACATCTCCGCGCACGGTCCGCCGCGAGCGCGACCGTGGCGCCTGCCACGGCCCGCCCGGGCGGCACGACCCCGGTAGGATCGTGCGCACAACTGCAGTACTGCCGCCCGAACCTCGACGGGAGAGCTCGGCAGCACGGTCCTCGGACCGGGCGCCGGCGCCGAAGGAGCAAGTCCTCCCCGGGAATCTCTCAGGCCCACGTACCGTCGAGGCGAGGCAACTCTGGAAAGCGGTCGTGCGCTCGTCGGACTCCCGGCGACCTCGGCCCACCGACGGTGCAAGTCGGCGCGCCCCGGCCCTCGCGGCACGGCGGACCGGCAAAACTCTCAGGTCGACGCGTGCGTCCGATGACAGAGCGGGGAGGGACCCGCCGTCGTCCCCTCCCCCGGAGGTCCCCGTGACCCAGCCGTCCCTCGACCGCACCTCGCCGCCCGACGCCGCCTCCGGCGCGTTCGCGCCGCGCCACCTCGGCCCGCGCGGCCGTGAGGTGCAGGTCATGCTCGACCAGCTCGGCTACGCCTCGCTCGACGCGCTCGTCGACGCCGCCGTGCCCGCGGCGATCCGCACCGAGCGCCCGCTCGACCTGCCGGCGGCGCGCACCGAGACGGAGGTGCTCGACCACCTGCGCGCGCTCGCCGCGAAGAACGTCGTCAAGACGCAGATGATCGGGCTCGGCTACTACGGCACTGTCACTCCCCCGGTGATCCGTCGCAACGTCCTCGAGTCCCCCGCCTGGTACACGGCGTACACGCCGTACCAGCCCGAGATCTCGCAGGGCCGGCTGGAGGCGCTGCTGAACTTCCAGCAGGTCGTCGAGGACCTCACGGGCCTCGACGTCGCGAACGCGTCGCTGCTCGACGAGGCGACCGCGGTCGCGGAGGCCGTCGCCCTCATGTGGCGGGCGTCGCGTGCGAAGAGCGGCTACGTGGTGCTCGACGCCGACCTCTTCCCGCAGACGCTCGCGGTGACGCTCGGTCGTGCGCAGGCCGTCGGCCTGCCCGTGGTGGTCGCCGACCTGTCGGGCGGCCTGGCGGCCGGGCTCGCCGCCGCCCGCGCGGCGGGCGCGTTCCCCACCGATGCGGACGACGGCGCGCACCTCGTGGGCGTCGTCGTCCAGCAGTCGGGCGCGTCGGGTCGCGTCGTGGACTGGCGGCCCGTGGTCGCGGAGGCCAAGGACGCGGGCGCGCTCGTCACCGTGGCGAGCGACCTCCTCGCGCTGACGCTGCTGGTCTCCCCCGGCGAGCTCGGCGCCGACGTGGCGGTGGGCTCCGCCCAGCGGTTCGGCGTCCCGCTGTTCTACGGTGGCCCGCACGCCGCGTTCATGGCGGTCCGCAAGGGCCTCGAGCGGTCCCTGCCCGGCCGTCTCGTGGGCGTCTCGATCGACGCCGACGGCGACACCGCCTACCGCCTCGCCCTCCAGACGCGCGAGCAGCACATCCGGCGCGAGAAGGCGACGAGCAACATCTGCACGGCGCAGGCGCTCCTCGCGATCGTCGCCTCGATGTACGCGGTCTACCACGGCCCCGACGGCCTCCGCGCGATCGCCGAACGGACCCATGCCCACGCCACGACCCTCGCCGAGCACCTCCGCGCGGGCGGCGTCACGGTCGAGCACGACACCTTCTTCGACACCGTCCGCGCCGTGGTCCCGGGCCGCGCCGCCGCCGTCGTCGAGGCCGCCGCGGCGGCCGGCGTCAACCTGTACAACCCCGATGCAGACCATGTACAGATCGCCTGCGACGAGACCACCACGCCGGCGATCCTCGCCACGGTCGTGCGGGCGTTCGGGATCGACCTCGCGACCGGGCAGAGCGAAGACGCCGCCGCTGCCGCATCGCCCGGCCACGACCTCCCGGCCTGGGCGACCCGCACGACGCCGTACCTCCAGCACCCGATCTTCCGCCTGCACCGCTCCGAGACGTCGATGCTGCGCTACCTGCGCCGCCTCGCGGACAAGGACCTCGCCCTGGACCGGACGATGATCCCCCTGGGCTCGTGCACGATGAAGCTCAACGCGACGGCGGAGATGGAGGCGATCTCCTGGCCGGGGTTCGCGGACCTGCACCCGTTCGTCCCCGCCGACCAGGCGCGCGGCTACGAGGAGCTGATCGGCGGCCTGGAGTCGGCGCTGGCCGAGATCACGGGCTACGCGGGCGTCTCGGTGCAGCCGAACGCGGGCTCGCAGGGCGAGTTCGCGGGCCTGCTGGCGATCCGCGAGTACCACGTGTCCCGCGGCGACGTGGAGCGCGACGTGTGTCTGATCCCCGCCTCGGCGCACGGCACCAACGCGGCGTCGGCGGCGCTGGCGGGCCTGAAGGTCGAGGTCGTGCGGACCGCGGAGAGCGGCGAGGTGGACCTCGCCGACCTGCGCGCGAAGCTGGCCGACCACGGGCCGCGGGTCGCGGCGATCATGATCACCTACCCCTCGACGCACGGCGTCTTCGAGGAGCATGTCCGCGAGGTGTGCGACCTCGTACACGAGGCAGGTGGCCAGGTGTACATCGACGGGGCGAACCTCAACGCGCTCGTCGGGCTCGCGCGCCCGGGGGAGTTCGGCGGCGACGTCTCGCACCTGAACCTGCACAAGACGTTCTGCATCCCGCACGGCGGGGGAGGGCCCGGGGTCGGACCGGTCGCGGTCGGCGAGCACCTCGTGCCGTTCCTCCCGGGCGACCCGCTCGCCCCGGGCGCGTCCGCCGCGACGCCCGTCTCGGCGACGCGGTACGGCTCGGCCGGGATCCTGCCGATCTCCTACGCGTACGTCGCGCTCATGGGCCCGGACGGGCTCACGGAGGCGACGAAGACGGCGGTGCTCACCGCGAACTACGTCGCGAGCCGTCTCGCCGACCACTACCCGGTGCTGTACACGGGGCCGAACGGCCTCGTCGCGCACGAGTGCATCCTCGACCTGCGCCCCATCACCGCGGAGACGGGCGTGACGGCGGAGGACGTGGCGAAGCGGCTCATGGACTACGGGTTCCACGCCCCGACGCTCTCGTTCCCCGTGGCGGGCACGCTCATGGTGGAGCCGACGGAGAGCGAGGACCTCGCGGAGCTCGACCGGTTCGTCGACGCGCTCGTCGCCATCCGCGGCGAGATCGACGCGGTCGCGTCGGGCCGCTGGGCGGTCGAGGAGTCGCCGCTGCGCGGCGCGCCGCACACCGCGGCGGCGCTCGTGGCGGAGGACTGGGACAAGCCCTACTCGCGCGAGCTCGCGGCCTACCCGGTCGCGAGCCTGCGCGCCGGGAAGTACTGGCCGCCGGTGCGCCGCATCGACGGTGCGCGGGGCGACCGCAACCTCGTGTGCTCGTGCCCGCCCCTGGAGTCCTACGTGACGGGAGATCTCGCATGACCGAGCAGCAGACCGGGACGACCGAGAGCGCGGAGCGCCGCAGCCCGCTGCACGACGAGCACGTCGCGCTCGGCGCGAACCTCACGAGCTTCGGCGGGTGGCTCATGCCGCTGCGGTACACGTCCGACCTCGCGGAGCACCGCGCCGTCCGCGAGGCGGCCGGCCTGTTCGACCTCTCCCACATGGGCGAGATCGAGGTCGCGGGACCGCAGGCCGCGGCCGCGCTGGACCACGCGCTCGTCGGGAACCTCTCCGCGGTCGCGCCGGGCCGGGCGCGCTACACGATGATCGGCCAGGAGGACGGCGCGGTCCTCGACGACCTCGTGGTGTACCGCCTCGCGGACGAGCGGTTCCTCGTGGTCGCGAACGCGGGGAACGCGGACCTCGTCGCGCGCGAGCTCGTGGAGCGGGCCGCGGGCTTCGACGCGACGGTCACCGACCAGGGCGCGAGCACGGCGCTCGTCGCGGTCCAGGGGCCGCGTGCGGAGGAGATCGTCGCGGGCCTCACGGACCCGGCCGACCCGGTCGCCGCCGAGACCGTGCGCGACCTCCGGTACTACGCGGCCGCGCCGCTCGTGCTGCGGACCGACGACGGCCCGGTCGACGCGCTCGTGGCCCGCACCGGGTACACGGGGGAGGACGGGTTCGAGCTGTTCGTGCCTGCCGACCGCGCCGCCGACCTGTGGCGCACGGTGCTCGCCGCGGGTGCGCCGCTCGGCCTGGTCCCGGCGGGCCTGTCCGCGCGCGACTCGCTGCGCCTGGAGGCGGGGATGCCGCTGTACGGGCACGAGCTCGACACCACGACCACGCCGTACGAGGCAGGGCTCGGGCGCGTCGTGAAGCTCGACAAGGTCGACGCCGACGGCGCACCGCTCGAGTTCGTCGGCCGCGCCGCGCTCGCCGCGCGCCGGGAGTCGCCGCCCGCGCGCGTGCTCGTCGGGCTCCGGGGCCTGGGGCGGCGGCCCGCACGGGCGGGCTACGCCGTCGTGCTGCCGGGTGACGGCGTCGACGCCGGGGGAGCGGTGGGGGAGTCCGCCCGCCGCGTGGGCACGGTGACGTCCGGCGCGCCGTCCCCGACGCTCGGCCACCCGATCGCCCTCGCGTACGTCACGCCCGAGCTGTCGGCGGAGGGCACCGAGCTCGCCGTCGACGTGCGCGGCCGGGCCGAGCCCGTGGTCGTCGTGCCGCTCCCGTTCTACCGTCGTCCCCAGCAGTCCTGACCGCCCCGTCGTCCCGAAGGAGAACCCCATGACCGAGGCCCAGTTCCCGGCGCACCTGCAGTACACGGCCGAGCACGAGTGGATCGACGGCTCGACGCCCGCCGTCGTCGGGATCACCGCGACGGCCGCCGAGGCCCTCGGCGACATCGTCTACCTGGAGCTGCCCGAGGTGGGCGCCGAGGTGACGGCCGGGAGCGTCATCGGCGAGGTCGAGTCGACCAAGTCCGTGTCGGAGCTCTTCTCGCCCGTGACGGGCACGGTCGTCGAGGTGAACCAGGCGGCGGTCGACGACCCGGCCGTCGTGAACTCGGACCCCTACACCGACGGCTGGCTGTTCAAGGTCGACGTCGTCGACACGGGCGACCTGCTCACCGCCGACCAGTACGCGGCGCACGTCGGCGGCTGACGTCCGTGCCGGGGCGGTGCGGACCGCCCCGGCACAGGGTCGGCGCGACGGTCAGCGGAACGTCGTCGCGTAGTACGTCTGCTGGTCGACGGTCTCGACCTCGACGTCCTGCGTCCGCTCGAGGTGGCGGCGCAGGTTGTCCGCGAACCGCAGCGAGTCGTCGTTGAACCGCGACACGTCGTAGGCGCACACGACGCGGTTCTCCGCGAGGTGCGCGACGAGCGCGTCGATCATGTCCATGAACGTCCGGCTCGCACGACGGCCCGGGTGCGCGAGCGTGAAGCCGATGTACCAGACGGCGCCGCGCGCCGCGTGCTCGGGGTAGCGCGCCGCGAAGAACTCCGGGCTCACCCACGGGACGGCCGCGAGGTCGGTCGCGAGCGTCGTCAGCCCGACGGCCGCGCCGTCGTCGTCGTGCGCGAGGAGCTTGAGCACCCGCGGGTCGCTCATCTCCTCGTCGAACTCCTCGCGGTGCAGCACGTGCCGGGCGGCCGCACGGGTCCGCAGCGGCTCGAACGCCTCGAGGTAGAGCTCCCAGAACCGGTCGGCGAGCTCGCCGTCCACGGTCTGCTCGAACGTCACCGCGGCGCGCCCCGCGCCCGCGCGCGCCGGCGCCGTCACCGGGTCTCCCCGTCCCAGCCCTCGCGGCGGTACGCGGCGACGACGACGGAGCACACGGGCAGCGACTCGCAGCGCACCCCGGCGACCCGGCGCCCGGCCGGGTGGAACCGGTTGCCGCGCGTCGCGGCCAGGTCCTCCAGGCTGAGCGTGAGGTCCAGCTCGAGCTGCTCGTGCGACGGCGCCTCGTGCTCCACGAACAGACCGGCACCGCTGTCGTCGTCGCGCAGCGACCACGCCACGCCCGCCCACGCCTCGTGGCCGGGCATCACGGCGTGCGCCTCGGCGTACACGCAGTACAGGAGGTCGCCGTGCCCGCCGTACCCCTCCTCGAGGCGGTCCACCTCGACCACGCGGGACCCGGGCGGCACGACGGAGCTCAGCCGGACGAGGTTGAAGTCGCCGACGCCGGCGTCCGTGAGCGCCGCGTCGAACGCGGACAGCTCGGTCCTCCCCGTGCCCGTCCCGTGGCTCACGTAGATGATGGGTCCCGCGGTCATGTGTTCTCCGTCCTCGAGGCTCTCGCCCCGTCGTCGTGCGCCGTGCCCCAGCGGCCCGCGGCCGTGTCCAGGAGGTCGAGCACGGGTTCCAGCAGCTTCTCGGGGGCGGTGCTCCCCTTGCGCAGGTAGACGGTATCTCCCAGCCGGAGGTCCGCACGCTGGTGCGCGTCGAGGCGCGCCCCGCTGTAGATGACGAGCGGGACCCGGCTCAGGCGGCCGTCCTGGCGGAGCGCGTCGACGACCTCGCGGCCCGCGCCGTCGGGCAGCGTGAGGTCGAGCACGACGAGCGCCGGGTCGTCGCCGCCCGCGAGCACCTCCAGCGCCTCGTGGACGCTGCGCGCCAGCGTGACGACGAGACCCGCGCCCTGCAGGACGGCCCGGACCACCTCGCCGACCTCCGGGTCGTCCTCGACGACGAGCACGTGCTCGTGGTGCGGGCGCAGGCTCACGGCCTCCTTGACGGTGCGCTCGAGCTCCGCGGGCGCGACCGGCTTGACGAGCCAGCGGTCGGCGAGGGACGCCGTCGCCACGGCCTTCGAGGGCTGCGAGCCCGAGACGATGACGACGGGCACGTTCGCCGTCGCGGCGCTCCGGCGCACCCGGTCGAGCACGTCCTGCCCGTCGCGCCCCGGCATCGCGAGGTCGAGCACGACGGCGGCGGGCCGGGCGGCCTCGATGGCCGCGAAGGCGAGCGTGCCGTCGGTCACCCCGACGACGTCGTACCCGCGCGACTCCAGCACCGCGCGCAGCACGTCCACGACGTACGCGTCGTCGTCGACCACCACGACCCGGGGGCGCTGGTCGCCGGGCGCCGTCGCGGGCACGTCGTCGGCCGGGTCGAGGACCGGCTCCGGCCGGGGGAGGGTCGCGCGGAAGGTCGCGCCCATGCCCTCGCCGCGGCTCTCGGCCCAGATGCGGCCCCCGTGGCGCTCCACGATGCTCTGCGAGATCGCGAGGCCGAGCCCGCTGCCGCCCCGCTCGCGCGAGTCCGACGCGTCGACCTGCTCGAAGCGCCGGAACACCGCCTCGAGCTTGTCCGGCGGGATGCCGCGCCCCTCGTCCTCGACGCGGAGCTCGACCATCTCCCCGGCGGAGCGCGCGGACACGCGGACCGTCCCGCCCGGCGGGGAGAACTTCACGGCGTTGCTCAGCAGGTTGGTCAGCATCTGCACGACGCGGTCCCCGTCGACGGCGACGACCTCGTCGGTGTCCTCCTGCACGATCTCGACGCCGGCGTCGCGCGCGAGCAGCCCGACCGGCTCCGCGGCCGTCGAGACGAGGTCGGCGACGCGGTGGTCGGCCCGCTCGAGCGGCGTCGTGCCGGAGTCCATGCGCTCGATGTCGAGGATGTCGTCCACGATCCGGTTGAGGCGGTCGCTGCTGGACCGCGCGACGTGCACCATGCGCGCCGAGCGCTCGGGGAGCGTGCCCAGGGCCCCGCTGTCGAGCAGGCCGAGCGCGCCGCGGATCGCGGTGAGGGGCGTGCGCAGCTCGTGGCTCACGACGGACACGAACTCGTCCTTGAGCCGCTCGACCTCCCGCCGGTCCGTGATGTCGCGGAACACGACGACCGCGCCCAGCGTGCGGCCGTCGTCCTTGAGCGGGCTCGCCGTGACCTCGACGGCCACCTCGGAGCCGTCCTCGCGGAGGTAGACGTCCTGCTCGGCGACCGCGGTGATGCCGTCGCGCACGGCCTCCCGGATGTAGCAGGACTCCGCGGGGTAGGGGTTGCCGTCCGCGTCCGGCGCGTGGAAGAGCGCGTGCGCGTCCCGGCCGATGAGCGAGTCCTGGCTCGCGCCGAGCGTGCGGGACGCCGCCGCGTTGACGAAGGTGACGCGGCCGTCGGGGTCGACGCCGTAGATGCCGTCCGCCACGGACTCGAGCGTCCGCGCGCGCTCGCCGGCGAGCGCGCGGAGCTGGGACGTGCGCTCCTCGACGCGTCGCTCCAGGCCGTGCAGCAGCGACTCGTTGTCGGCGACGACGAGGATCTGCCGGGCGACGACGGCGAGCAGCACGACGACCCACAGCGCGTTCGGGGCCCACGTGAAGCCTGTCGAGGACTGCACGACCCGGATCAGGGCGGCCGCGAGGAACAGGCAGAAGGTCACGGTCGTGCCGAGGACCGCGGAGCCCTGCGCCCGCTCGTCGGCCACCGGGCTGCCGCTCGCCGCCCGGTGCCGCGCGGCGAGCGCGATCATGAGGTACCCGCCGACCCAGCCGACGTCGATCGGGCTGCCGAACGTGAACGTGCCGTCGGCCGAGAGCAGGGCGAACGCGACGTCGGCCACGGCGTAGAGCACGAACCCGCTGCCCACGAGCACGAGGGGCACCCGCTCGGAGGCGGTCGAGCGGGTCATCACGAGCACCGCGAAGGTCGCGAGCAGCGCGTCCACCACCGGGAGCGTGTACGCCGTGACGACCGTCGAGCCGGTCGGCGGGGCCTCGGCCGAGCGGAGCGTCACCGCGTAGAGCGCGATGTACAGCACCGAGCCGCCGACGACGACGCTGTCGAGCAGCATCCGCCCGATCTCCTTGCCGCGCGGGCGCACGGTGGGGAAGAACGCGAGCCCGACGATGCCCAGGAGCAGCGCGGCGATGTAGGCGTAGTCGCCCGTCGAGGGGTTGTCGACCAGGCCCGCGTAGACGTTGCCGACGAGACCGACCACCCCGCCGAGCGCGAGCAGGCTCCACGCCCGACGCCGTCGGCCCGTCGAGCGTGCCGCGCGCCACCCGCAGCTCGCCGCGGCGATCGCCCCGGCGCTCACGATCGAGGCCTGCGAGACCGTGCGTCGGGTCTCGGCGTCGAGCGGGCTCGCGAGGACGACGACGAGGAGCACGAGGACGACGCCGACCACCCAGCACCAGAGGACGAAGGGGTCGTGCGTCCGCTCCGCCGGTCCCCGCTGCCCCACCATGCGTCGAGCGTAGGGGACCGCCCGTCGGCGCGCGCTGCCGGGCACGGGCTTCTCGGCTAGCGTCGGGACGATGGACGCGGAAGGGCAGAGCAGGCGGCGCGTGGTCGTCATCGACGACGACCCGTCGATCCGCGAGGTCGTCGAGCTCGCGCTCGACGTGGTGGGCGGCTACGAGGTGCACGTCGCCGCCGACGGCGACGAGGGCGCGGCGCTCGCCGAGCGCGTGCGGCCCGACGCGATCGTGCTCGACGTGATGATGCCCGTCGTGGACGGGCCCACCGTGCTCGCGCGCCTGCGGACGCGCCCCGCGCTGCGTGACGTGCCGGTCGTCTTCCTCACCGCCAAGGTCGGCGCGGGGGAGATCTCGCGCCTCGACGGCCTGGGCGCGGCCGGCGTCATCACGAAGCCGTTCGACGCTCTCGACCTCGCGGCCCGGCTCGGCGCGCTCCTCGGGTGGGAGCCGTGACGGCCGGGCCCGACGGTCGTGCGGACGACCGGCTCGACGCCGCGCTCGTCGTGCTGCGGCAGCGGGCGCGGGCCCGGAACGCGGCCCGGGTCGAGGAGGCGGCCCGCCTCCTGGGGCACGGGGCGGACGACGCGGAGCCCTCGGCCGAGGCCGTCCTCGAGGCGGCGGCGCTGTGCCACGCCGTCGCCGGGTCCGCCGGGACGTTCGGCGACGACGACACGACCGCGGCCGCGCGCGAGCTGGAGGCGGCGCTCCGCGGGGGCGACCTCGCTGCGGTGCCGGCACGTCTCCAGCGCCTGCGCACGCTGACCGACGGCGCCCGGGAGGGCACGAACCCCGAGTCTTGAGCAAATCTTGAGGTTCTCCTGCGGCGGACGTGGGATTCCCCCAAGGACCGCGCACCAGGGTGGTGGGTGCCGAGGGGACGGTCCCCCGGACTGGCAGGGGGGTACTCCCATGATCGACACCGTGACGTCGCCCGACAGCCCGACCCGGCGCGAGACCGGCGCGAGCCACGGGCCCCGCGTCCCGACGCCGACCTATCTCACGTCGGGCCCGCAGGCGAGCATCGACGCCGCCATGGCAGCGCTGAGCGACACCGTCGAGCGCACGCTGCAGGAGGACCTCGCCCAGGGAATGCTCCCGACGGTCGAGCAGATGAGCGTGAGCGTCGTGACCCGTTCGACGGGTTCCGTCGAGGACTACACGGCCGTCGCGCTGCTGCTGCTCTCGTACCAGCACCTCGTCTGACCTGCACCGACGCCGCTCCGGCGGCTGGTTCGTCCGGGTCTGGACGAACGTCCTGAAACTCGTCGCGAGAAGTCGCGTCATGAAACGACTCCCGTCCCATCCCTTCAAGTAGCACCAACCGGAACTCGCCACGTGGGGATGACGTGACCGGAGAGCATCTGGAGGAGAACATGAGCACCATCGAGCTGGTCCGCCCCATGGCGGCCCCGTCGGAGCGGATCGCCACCCCGATCGCTCCGCTGACCCGCCGGGAGCGGGTCGTCCTGTCGAACCTGTCTGAGGACGTCACGCTCGAGCAGATCGCCACCAAGCTCTTCGTCACGCGCAACACGGTCAAGTCGCAGGTCCGCAGCCTCTACCGCAAGCTCGGCGTCTCGACCCGTGCCGAGGCCGTGGCCTGGGCCCGGGCGGCCGGCCTGCGCTGACGAACGGCTCCGCGGCCCCCGCAGGCCGCGGTCACGGTCGCGTCACCCGCACGTCACGACGCCGTGCGACACTCCGCGTATGACTCTGCGCAGACTGGTGGTGGCCGCGGCGATCGTCGACGATCTCGTCGCCCCGCGGCTCCTGCTCAGCGCGCGCCGGTCCCGTCCGTCGCACCTCGCGGGCCGCTGGGAGTTCCCCGGGGGCAAGGTCGACCCCGGCGAGACCCCGACGGAGGCGCTGCACCGCGAGCTCCGCGAGGAGCTCGGCGTGGCCGTGGAGCTCGGTGACGAGATCGTGGGTCCCGACCACGGGACCTGGATCATCACCGACCGCCACGTGATGCGCCTGTGGTTCGCGCGGGTCACCGCGGGAGAGCCCCAGCCGCTCGTCGAGCACGACGAGCTGACCTGGCTCGACGCCGGGAGCTGGCTCGACGTGCCGTGGCTCGACGCCGACGTGCGCATCGTCGAGGAGCTCGCGCGCCAGGTGGCGCCCGAGGCGGTCTGACCGCCGGCCCTCCCGGCCTCCGCCACGCGCTCCGCGCGCGCCCTGCGGGACGCGTGGCTACGGTCGCGACGTGAGCCGAACCACCGCCCGGGCGCGCCGCGCGCTGCGCGACCTCGGGGACCGCCTGCCGCCCTGGGCCGCCGTCGTGCTCGGCGCCGCCGCCACCGCGCTCGGCGCCGCCGTCGTGCTGCGGCCGTTCGCCTCGCTCGCGGTCCTCGTCGTCGCGGTCGTCGCGGCGTTCGTCGTCCTCGGCGTCGTCGAGCTCGTCGGCGACGGCGGCACGTCCCCGGACGCGCGCGGTCCCCGTGCCCTGCGCGTCGTGCGCGGGCTGCTGTTCCTCGCGCTCGCGGTCGCCGTGCTCGTGTGGCCCGCGCCGACGATCGGGGTCGTCGCGCTGCTCGTGGGCGTCGGCCTGGTCGTCGCCGGGGTCCTCGACGTGGTCGACGGCGTCCGGTCGTCGGGCACGGACCGCTGGGCCCGCGTGGCGGTGGGCGCAGCGTCCGTGCTGCTCGGCGGGCTCGCGCTCGCCTGGCCGGACGTGACCGTGCTCGTCGTCGCCGTGGTGCTGGGGGTGCGCCTCGTGCTGCTCGGCGTGCGGCTGCTCGTCGCCGGGGTGCGCCGTGCGCGCGCCGCGCGCCGTCCGCCCGACCCCGTCGCTTCGCCGTCGCGCCGGTCCCGGTCGGCGCGCCGCGGCCCGGCCGCGCTCGTCGGGGCCGTGCTCGCGTTCGTCGCGGCCGCGGGGCTCACGGGCGTGAGCGTCGCCGTGCAGCGCGCCGCGCCGCACGCCGACGCGTTCTACGACGCGCCCGACGCGCCCCCGGACGAGCCCGGGAGCCTGCTGCGGGCCGAGCCGTTCACGCGGCAGATCCCGGACGGGGCGACGGCCTGGCGCATCCTCTACACGACGACGCTCGACGAGGGAGAGCCCACCGTCGCGAGCGGCCTCGTCGTCGTGCCCGACGGCGTCGGGAGGGACGGGGGAGCGCCGCCGCCCGTCGTCGCGTGGTCGCACGGCACCACCGGCTATGCGCGCGGGTGCGCGCCCTCGGTGCTCGACGAGCCGTTCGAGTCCGGCGCGTTCTTCCTGCTCGACGACGTGCTCGCGCGCGGCTGGGCCCTCGTCGCCACCGACTACGCCGGGCTCGGCACCGCGGGACCGCACCCGTACCTCGTCGGCCAGGGCGAGGCCCGCTCCGTGCTCGACGCGGTGCGCGCCGCCCGCGCGCTCGACGACGCGACGCTCGGTGAGCAGACCGTCGTCTGGGGTCACTCGCAGGGCGGGCACGCCGCCCTGTGGACGGGCGCCGTCGCGCCCGCGTACGCCCCCGACGTGCCGCTCGCGGGCGTCGCCGCGCTCGCTCCCGCGAGCGACCTCACGGCCATGGTGTCCCACCTGGAGAACGTGCCAGGGGGCAGCGTGTTCGCGTCCTACGTTGTCGCGGCGTACGACGCGGCCTACCCCGACGCGGACGCGATCGAGGCCGTGCGCCCGGGGGCGCGCCTCGTCGTGCACGAGATGGCGTCCCGCTGCCTGTCCGAGCCGGGCGCGCTCGTCTCCGTCGCCGAGGCGCTGTCCATGGACCAGCCGCTGTGGACGACCGACCCCACGGACGGCGCCCTGGGGGAGCGGCTCGCCGAGAACGTGCCGACCGGGGCGGTCGAGGCGCCGCTGCTCGTCGCGCAGGGGGCGTCGGACCCGCTGGTCCTCCCGAGCACGCAGGACGCGTACGTGGGGGAGCGGTGCGCGGCCGGGCAGCCGGTCGACTACCGCACGTACGAGGGGCGGGACCACGTCGGCCTCGTCCAGGCGGACTCGCCGCTCGCCTCCGACCTCGTGCGCTGGACGGAGGCGCGGCTCGCGGGCGAGCCGCCGACGCCCACCTGCGCCACCGGCTGACGCGTCGGCGTCGCCGCGTGCCGTGGCGCGGGCGGACGGCGGCCGACGGCTGTCAGGAGCGCTCGTCGTCCGCCGTGTCCGCCACGTCCGCCGTGCCCTCCGCGTCCGCCGCGCCGGCGCGCGCCCGGAGCAGGCTCGCCACGTCGGCGAGCGTGCTGCCCACGGCCCGCGGGGCGCGGTCGGGCCGCAGGTAGCGCTCGTCGTCGTCCGGGGTGCCCACGGCCGGGCGAGGTGGCGCCGTCGGCCCGTCCCCCGGCGGGGCGCCGGGCACGGCCCCCGGCTCCGGGAGCCCTTGCACCACGCGACCGCCGCCGGCCCGCCAGGCGAGCGTCGCGTCGACGAGGCGCCGGTACACCCCCGCGTCGAGCGGGTCGCGCAGCCACGCGTCGGCCGCCTCCGCGACGTGCCGCGCGAGGCGCCCGTCCTGGTCCGTCACGTCGTCTCCCGGTGGGTGGTGTGCCGTCGTCCGGTCCCATCCTCGCGTGCCGTGACCGCACCTGCTTGCGAGCGCGCGGGCGCGGCGCGACGGTGGCGTGCGGAGGTGGTCACCGTGGCCGACACGTTCCCCCGGATCGCCCAGGTCGTGCTCGACACGACCGACGCCCGCGCGCTCGCGGAGTTCTACCGCGGCCTGTTCGGGCTCGAGTACCGCGCGGGCGACGAGCCGCCCGCCGCAGGCGAGCCCGACCCCGACGGTGCGGACTGGCTCGTGCTGCGCGCCGCCCCGGGCGGGGTCCAGCTCGCGTTCCAGCAGGTCGGGACGCTCCCGCCCTCGACGTGGCCCGACGACGGAGTGCCCCAGCAGCTGCACCTCGACTGCACCGTGCCCGACGTCGCGGAGCTCGACCGGCAGCACGACCGCGCCCTCGCGCTCGGGGCGCGGCTGCTGCTCGACCGGTCCGACGACCCGGACGAGCCGCTGCGCGTCTACGCCGACCCGTCCGGTCACCCGTTCTGCCTCTTCGTGGGCTGACGCGCGCGGTCGCCGCCCGTCGCCGGGCGCGGGATCATGCGTGCATGACCGCGACCCCGCTGACCACCGCCGAGCTCACCGACGTCTACACCGACCTCCACCGGCACCCCGAGCTCGCGTTCGCCGAGCACCGGACCGCCGGGATCGTCGCCGAGCGGCTGCGCGGCTGGGGGTACGACGTGCACGAGGGGATCGGCGGGACCGGCGTCGCGGGCGTCCTCGCGAACGGCGACGGGCCGCGCGTGCTGCTGCGCGCCGACATGGACGGGCTCCCCGTCACCGAGCTCACCGGCCTGCCCTACGCCTCCACGGACACCGCGACCACGCCCGACGGCCACGAGTCCGGCACCATGCACGCGTGCGGCCACGACGTGCACGTGACGTGCCTGCTCGGCGCCGCGGCCGAGCTGGCCGCGCACCGCGACACGTGGTCGGGCACGCTCGTCGTCGTCTTCCAGCCTGCCGAGGAGGTCGGCGGGGGAGCGCGGGCGATGGTCGCGGACGGCCTGTTCGACCGGACCGGCGGCCGTCCCGACGTCGTCCTGGGGCAGCACGTCATGCCCCTGCCCGTGGGCGTCGTCAACCTCACGGCCGGGCCGGCGATGGCCGCGACCGACTCGTTCCGCGTCACCCTGCACGGCAAGGGCGGCCACGGCTCCAGTCCCGAGTCGACCGTCGACCCCGTCGTCATGGCGGCCGCGACGGTCATGCGGCTGCAGGGCGTGGTGTCGCGGGAGGTCGGGGCGCGGGAGTCCGCGGTCGTGACCGTCGGGGCCCTGCGCGCGGGGACGCAGGCGAACATCATCCCGGGGTCGGCGGAGCTGCTCGTCAACGTCCGGTCCTTCACGCCCCAGGTGCGCCGTCGCGTGCTCGACGCGATCCACCGCATCGTCGACGCCGAGGCCGCGGCGTCCGGGGCGCCCCAGGCCCCGGAGTACGAGGAGGTCTCGACGTTCGACCTCATGGTCAACGACCCCGCCGCCGCCGAGCGCACCCGGGCCGTCCTCGCCCGCACGCTCGACGAGCAGCACGACCGCATCACGGCCGCGGGCGGGCGGGCCGCCGTCGTGTCGCTGCCGCCGCTGCCCGGCTCCGAGGACGTCGGCGACCTCGCCACCGCCGCCGGCGTGCCGCTCGTCTACTGGAACCTCGGCGGGTTCGACCCCGCCCTCTTCGCCGCGTTCGACCTGTCCACCGCGACGGGCATGGGCAACCTGCCCGACGGCGTCGCCCCGAACCACTCCCCGTACTTCGCGCCCGTGCCCGAGCCGACGCTCGACCTGGGCGTCGCGCTCCTCGTCGCCGCGGCGCGCGACTGGCTGCGCACGGCGTGACGTCGCCGCGCGCGACCGGGGCGCGCGTGGGGCTGCGGCTCCGCCGGGATGAACCCGGGCTCTCCCTGAGCGGACCGGGGCCCTCCCTGAGCTGACCCGGGCGCTACCTCGGCGGCCCCGGGCATTACCCGGGCGGACCCGGGGGGGCGTCGTCGTCGGGGTCAGGCGGACTTCTCGCGCGGGGTGCGTGCGCGCGCGGTCGTGGTGCGCGGCACGATCGTGGGATTGACGTTGTCCAGCACGACCTCACGCGTGATCACGACCCGCTCCACGTCATCACGCGACGGCACGTCGAACATCACCTGCTGCAACACCT